>CASEMQ010000062.1 GCA_949289005.1 uncultured Lentisphaeraceae bacterium | reverse complement strand
CAGACGCTCGGGCGCGGCACCGGCCGCCGCCGCGGCGGCCTGGGTGGCGGCCTTGGCCCGGGCGGCATCCAGCCCCGCCGTGTCCCCGGCCTCCGCGATAGCCTCCGAACAGCGCCAGAACCACTCCTGCTGACGGTGCCGCGCGCGGTTCAGCTCCACGCGCATCGCCTCCGGCCGCCCCTGCGCGCCATAGGCAAGCGCCTTGTAGAGGTTGGCGAAGACGCGTTCCTGCCCCTCCGGCGCGTAGGGCAACAGGCAGTCGCTCACGGCGATGGCCTTCGCCTGATCCGCCGCGCCCGCGCCGACAATGCGCCGCGCCACGTCGTTGAAGCCATTGTCCGCCGCGTCAAGGTGCGTCGCCGCGCCTGCCGGATCGCCCGCCATCAACGCCAACGCCCCCGCCTCCGACGCCCAGAAAGTCCCGTCCACGCCGCCGTCGGCCGCCTCGTCCGCGGCCTTGGCGTAAGCCCCCGCGTAATCCCCCACGGCCACCCGCGCGGACTGCTCGTCCAGCCGTTCCTTCACCGAAAGGCACCCCGAGAGCATGGCCATCGCCGCCACGCCCGCAACAAACCGCCATGCCTTCCGCTTCCGCATAACGGAGTCAGTATAGCAAATGAGTGGACAGAGAACAGAAAACAGAAAACAGGGCGCCCCTGCGGGGCGGCGGTGGGGTCGAGCCGTTTGGTTCGCCCGTATGGCAAATGGCCGATTGGCACGTGCCAATCGGCCATTTGCTATAATGCGGGGCAACCATTCGAGAGGAACACGGTTATGATGACGATTACCGAGAAGATTTTGGCGCGTGCCGCCGGCAAGGACAAGGTGGTGCCCGGAGAGAGCGTTTGGGTCAAGGCCGACGTTTTGCTGACGCACGATGTGTGCGGGCCGGGAACCATCGGCGTTTTCAAGCGCGAGTTCGGCGAGCGGGCCAAGGTCTTCGACCGCGAGGGTATTGTCATCATGCCCGACCATTACATCCACACGAAGGACGAGAAGGCGCACCGCAACATCGCCATCGACCGGGCCTTCGTCAAGGAGCAGGGGCTCCCGCATTTCTATGACCCGGGCACGCCCAACTACGTCGGCGTCTGCCACGTGGGGCTTCCCGAGAAGGGGCACGTCAAGCCCGGGCAGGTCATCTTCGGCACGGATTCGCACACGTGCACGCATGGCGCGCTCGGCGCCTTTGCCACCGGCATCGGCAACACGGACGCGGGTTTTGTGATGGGCACGGGCAAACTGCTCGTCAAGGTGCCGCATACGCTGCGTTTCGTGCTCAACGGCACGCTCCCGCCCTTCGTCACGGCCAAGGACGTCATCCTGCGGATCATCGGCGACATCGGGGTGGACGGCGCCACCTATTGCGCGATGGAGTTCACGGGCGAGGCCATCGCCGCGATGGGCGTGGAGGAGCGCATGACGCTCTGCAACATGGCCGTCGAGGCCGGCGCCAAGAGCGGCATCGTCCCGCCCGATGCCAAGACCATCGCCTACGTCCGCGAACATTCCGGCGAGCAGGATGTGCCGGTCGTCCTCGGCGACCCGGATGCGCCGGTGCTGGCCACGTATGTCTACGACGTCTCGACCTTTGTGCCGTGCGTGGCCAAGCCGCACCTGCCGGGCAACTATGCCCCCGCGAGCGCCTGCCGCGACGTGAAGGTGGACCAGGTCTACATCGGCTCGTGCACGGGCGGCAAGACGGAGGACTTCCTCTGGGCCGCCAAGGTGCTCAAGGGCCGCAAGGTCGCCATCCGCACCTGCCTGGTGCCTGCCACCTGCCGGGTGATGCGCGACCTCACCACGCTCACCATCGACGGCGAGACGCTTGAGCAGATCTTCGTGAACGCCGGCTGCGAGCCTATCCAGCGCCCCAGCTGCGGCGCGTGCCTCGGCGGCCCGGTGGACACCTACGCGCGCACCAAGGGCAACGAGGTCGTCGTTTCCACCACCAACCGCAACTTCATCGGCCGCATGGGCTCGAAGACGGCGCCGATTTACCTGGCCTCCCCCGCCACCGCCGCGGCCACCGCCATCGCCGGCCACATCGAGAGCCCGTGGGCCATCCTGGGCATCGACCGCCCCGAGCCCCCGCGCGTCGCCCCCGCCGTCACCCACGGCCACCCCGAGGCCCCCGCCGCCGCGCAGTCCGCCGGCCCGGCCATTGACCTCAAGGTCACCGGCAAGGTCTACGTCTTGGGCGACAACATCGACACCGACCTCATCATCCCCACGATGTATTTGAACCTGGTGCCCACCATCCCCGAGGAATACCGCAAGCTGGGCTCCCACGCCTTCGCCGGCCTCCCCGACAGCTATCCCGTCTTCGCCTCCAACCCCGACGGCACCACACCCTATGCCATCGTCGTCGCCGGCAAGAACTTCGGGTGCGGCTCCTCCCGCGAGCACGCACCCATCGCCATCGGCGCGGCGGGCTGCAAGGCCGTCGTCGCCGAGAGCTACGCGCGCATCTTCTTCCGCAACGCCGTCGCCTCCGGCGAGGTCTATCCCCTCGAGACCGCCGAAAGCCTCCGGGAAGCCTTCAAGACCGGCGACGAGGCCACGCTTGACCTCGCGGCCGGCACCCTCACCCGCCTCGCCGACGGCAAGGTCTTCCCCCTTGCCGCCGCCGACACCGTCGCCCCGGTCATCGCCGCCGGCGGCCTCTTCGCCTACGCCCGCAAGACGGGCATGGCCGGCACCGCCGACTGACCGTTGCCGATGGCGCAAAAAAGCCCCCGGGCCGTAGGGCTCGGGGGCTTTTTTGCGGCGCCTTCGGGCGTGGGCGTCAGGCGTGGGCGCAGGCGACGACGTGCGTGCAGCCGCGTTCGCCCGCGTCGCTCAGGCCGCGTTCGCCCGCATCGGCGAGGGCGATGAGCTCGCGCGCCTCGGCGTTCTTCGCGGCCTCGAGATCCTCGTCGAAGACGAGGAGGCGGGGGAGGGAGGTGGCGAAATAGTCGATCTTCGCGGGGGTGCCCAGGCGCATCTCGGCATAGCGGCGCATGGAAGCGAAGAGCGCGCGGGCGGCCTCGACCTCGCCCAAGGCGGCCAAGGCACGCCCCCGCCAATAAGAGAGCGGGGAGTGCTCGGCCACGGCCATGGAGACAAAGTCGCCCTCCTCGTCGGCGGCCTCGCGGAAGGCGGCGCGGGCATCCGCCTCTCGGCCGAGGGCGCGGAGCGCCCCGCCCTTGAGGAAGAGGACGTCTGCCTTGGCCTGGAGGGGGTGGTAGGCCTCGCCGAGGCCGGCGGGCGTGTCGAAGGCGAGCGTGGCGTGGCGGAGCGCGGCCTTGGCGTCGCCGGCGGCCAGGGCGCGGCGGCCGAGGATGAGGTGGGCCTCGGTGTATTGGCGGAGCACCTTGCCCTCGCCGCCTTCCCAGGGATGGAAGCGGCGCGCGAGGATGAGGTCGAGCGCTTCCTGCGGGCGGTCGGCGGCGTTGAGGAGGGTGGCGAGGCGGACGGCGCCATCGTCGCGGCCGGTGACGAGGGCGCGATGGCGCAGGAGGAAGGTGAGGCGCTTGGCCGCCGGCACGCCGGCCTTTTCGCAGAGCTGGTCGTATTCCACGGCGATGCGGGCATCCTCGGGGGCGGCCTTCATGGCCTTGCGATACCAGCGGAGCGCGGCATCGCCGTCGCCCCGGACGTTCCAGGTGGCGAGGCCGAGGTTGCGCAAGGCGGTGGGGAAGGCGGGGTCGGCCTTGGCGGCGGCCTCCCAGCAGGACATGGCTTCCTCGCGGCGGCCGCGGTCGTAGTAGAGGTTGCCGAGGCCGTAGGCGGCGTTGCGGTCGTCGCCGGGGCGGTAGTAGGCCCAGCGGAGGACGGCCATGTCCCAGAGGCGCGAGGGGAAGAACCAATCGGGCGAGGCGCGGCGGGCGAGGGCCAGGTCGGCCGCGCCGGAGCCGGGAAGCTGACGCTCGCGGAGCCAGGCCAGGGCATAGCGCGCGAGGGGCGTGTGCGCGAGCGGATTGGGCACGGGGCAATCGGGGATGGGCGCCTTGAGGTGGGCGCACAGGAGGTCGATGGCGGCGGCATAGGCGCCGGCCTCGGCATAGTCGTAGGCCACGTCGAGGGCGGTCTGGGCATCGTTGCGGGTGATGGCGAGGAAGCCCGCGCGGTCGCCGGCCTCCCAGCGCGCCCAATGGTCGAGCGG
The DNA here is from genome assembly GCA_949289005.1 of uncultured Lentisphaeraceae bacterium. GTDB lineage: Bacteria > Verrucomicrobiota > Kiritimatiellia > RFP12 > DVOR01 > Spyradenecus. The sequence continues at coordinate 52,766 of CASEMQ010000062.1, read as the reverse complement.
GTCCTCGGCGAGATGCGCGCGGAGGGAGCCCTCGGCCTCGGCCTCGTGGCCCAAGGCGCGAAGGGCGATGGCCCGGAGGGTGATGGCCTTGCCGTTGCGACGGTCGGCGTCGAGGGAAGCGTCGCAGTGGGCGAGGGCTTTCTCGGCGTCGCCGCGGCGGAGGTCGATGCAGGCGAGCGCATAGTAGGCGGGTGCGCACCAGGCGGCGTCCCAGACGGCCTTGTGGAAGGCTGCGTAGGCCTCGGCCTCGCGTTCCTGCCGGAAGCGGACGAGGCCGAGGTAGTAGTGCGCCTCGCCGGTGCAGGGGTTGGGATGGCGGAAGGTGAGGCGCGCGATGGCGCGGTCAAGGTGCTCGGCGGCCTGCGGGAAGCAACCCCGCGCGTAGAGGCGGCGGCCCATCATGATGTTGGCGCGGGCGTCGCCGGGGTCGCGGCGGAGCAGTTCCTCCAGATAGGCCTCCGGGGCGCGGGTGGGGTGGCGGTTCTGCTCGAGGTGCTCGGCGGTGAGGAAGAGCTCGTCGGCGGAGGCGATGGCCTCGGGCGCGGGCGGCTCGGTGGCCACGGCGCGGCGGGGGGCGGTCTCCTTCGCGGGCGGGGGCGTGTAGGCGAGGACGGTGCGGCCGGCGGCATCCTCCAGCGACACGGCATCGGCGGCGAGGCTGAAGGTGTCGCGCCACGGTGTGCCGGGGTCGAGGTTGAGCGTCAGGCGATAGATGGGCTTGCCCGCCTGCCAGAGGGTCAGCCGCGCGCCGTGGAGGGCCTCGGGCACGGCCGCGCCCACCTCCAGCTTGCCTTTTGCGCGGACGAAGCGGAGCGCGGCGCGGCGGTTGGCGTTCTGCACGGGGCCGAGCGCCTGGTAGGGCCACCAGAATTGGGAGAAGGTGCGCGTCTCGTAGGGGCGCAGATAGGTGAAGTCCGGCTGGTTGTCGGTGTAGACGCCGGCCATGAGCTCCACGTAGGGGCCGTTGGCGTCGGTCAGCTCGCGGTCCCACGCGTGGCCGAAGGCGTGGTTGCCCCAGGTCCATTGCTTTTTGCCGGGGGCGATGAAACGGTCGGCCACGTGGACGAAGCCGCCGCCGGCGTCGTGGTCGTAGCCGCCGAAGAAGTCAAAGTCGGTGCGGCAGACCATATAGCTGGTGGGCACGGGGATGTCGCGATAGCGGCGCAGGTCGTTGCGCCCCCTGCGCGCGCCGTAGTCCACGCCGTAGTAACGGCCATGCGCCAGCGGGAAGTCGGTCATCGCGCGCACGGCGTGGTCGGCCACATAGTGCACGTCCTCCGGGAAGAAACTCTCGTAGCGGTCATGGACGCGCGCGGCGACGTTGGCCCACCAGAGGAAGGTCTGCGTCCGCTCCGTGCGATTGGCCAGGCGCACCTTGAGCTCGATGGCCGCCGAGCCGGGGCGCAGGCAGACGCCATGCGTGCCGCGCAGGCGGTTCAGCGGGTCGTGCTCCGACATCCACACCGTGGCCGAGCCGTCCTCGCCGCGCTCGATGAAGACATCCGTGGGCATGAAGGTGCCCGGGCGGTGGTGCTGGGGCCAATTGAACTCCACCCCGCCCGAGACCCACGGCCCGGCCAAGCCCACGAGCGCGGGCTTGATCACGTCGTTGCGGTAGAAAAAGTCGTAATCATGGTTCGCCTTGTCCTGCCCCAGGTAGATGCGCCCGCCCAGCTCCGGCAGCACCGTCACGCGCACCCACGCGTTCTCCAGCGTCACCGCGTCATACGCGCGCTTGCGGGCACGGTCGCCCACCTTGTCCACGAACGGCACGGGATAAACCTTGCCGCAAGAGCCCTGATAGACGCGTTTCTCAAAGAAAAGCGGGTTGCGCTCCGGCTCGCCCACGGGATAGGTGGGCAGGCGCAGCGGCGCGCGCGTGACGGTGACGGTATCGTTCTGTGTCATGTCGGTTCTCCTCAAATCAAAAGTCTCAGTCTTCCGCGTCGCCGCCGATGGCCTCCAGCGTCCGCCCGCGCGTCTCGCGCAGCCAACGCGCCATCACGGCGAAACCCGCCAGGCACAGCGCGCCGTAGAACCAAAAGGTCCCCGCCGCGCCAAGCGCCAGGTTCAAAGGCTTGAAGGTGAGCGTCAGCCCATAGCACGAGATCCACAGCGCCCCCACCGCCACGCTCATGGCCGTGCCGCGCACCCTCCCCGGGAAAATCTCCGAAAGCACCACCCACGTCACCGGCGCCAACGTCATCGCATAGCACGCGATGGCCGCCAACACCAGCCCCAGCACCCAAATCCCCTTCAGGCCCAGCCAATAGCTGCACCCCAGCGCCGCGTAAATCAGCGCCAACCCACCCGCGCCCATCAACATCAGCGGCCGCCGCCCCCACCGATCCACCAAGGCCATCGCCGCCACCGTGAAAATCAGGTTCACCGCGCCCGTGATTACCACATTCAGCATCATCCCCCCCACGTCATAGCCCGCCGCGCGGAAGATCTCCTCCGCGTAATTGAAGACCACGTTCAGCCCGCACCACTGCTGAAACGCCGCCAAAAACACCCCAAGCGCCAACGCCGGCCCCCGCAACAGCTCCCGCCACGGCACCCCGCCACCCGAGGCCCCCGCCGTGCCGCCCCCGCGCGTCGCCAACCACCGCGGCGACTCCGGGATCACCCACGCCAACAGCAAAAACAGCCCCGCCGGCACCGCCTCCGCGCCAAACATCCAGCGCCAGCCGATCCGCCCGTTCCACGATTCCCGGATCGCCTCCACCGTCGCGTCCGGCGCCACCGGCGCCAGATTGTAAATCATCAGATTCACCAACTGCGCCGCCAAAATCCCGATCACCAACGTCAGCTGGTTCAGCGCCACCAGACGCCCGCGCAACCGCGCCGGCGAAACCTCCGCGATATACACCGGCGACACGTTCGAGGCCAGCCCGATCCCAAGCCCACCCAACGCACGCGCCGCCACAAAGTCCCAATACCCCACAGCAAACGCCGTCCACACCGCCGACACCGTGAAAAACACCGCCGCCCAAATCAACGCCGGCTTCCGCCCAAACCGATCCGGGATCCACCCCAACGACAATGCCCCGACGATACACCCAAACACCGCCGAGCTCATCGCGAAACCCGCCCGCCACGCCGCTTCCGCGCCCGAAAGCCCAAACCACGCCTCGTAAAACGGCTTCGCCCCCCCGATCACCACCCAGTCATACCCAAACAACAGCCCCCCCATAGCCGCCGTCAGGCAAATCAAAAACAATGGCACCCCCAAGCGCGCCTCGTCCATGCTCTTCCCTGTCTCGCCCATCGTCAGGCTCCTTTCGTCGCGTACGCAACCATTATAAATCCCGCCAAGCCCCGGACCCAAGCGAAAGCAACGCGCAAAAACTGCCAACCATCCGTCGGAATCTGCTACAATCCCACCATGCAACGCGCCAACCCATACGACCCCGAAGGCATCCGCCGCCAACACTTCGCCACCCTCATCGGCGGCCGCTACCGTATGCGCACCAACTACCGCATCCGCCGCCCCGAAGGTACCCACGACTGCCTCCTCCTCCTCACCCTTGCCGGCCTCGGCCTCCTCCGCCACCCCGAAGGCGACACGCCCCTCCCCCCGGACACCCTCGCCCTCCACACCCCCGGCACCCCGCACGATTATGCCACCGCCCCAACCCCCGGCCTCTGGGACTTCGCCTGGGTCCACTTCCGCCCGCCCGAAACCTGGCCCCCCCTCTTCCGGTGGCCCGAAGCCTCCCCCGGCCTTCACATCCTCCCCCTCGCCCCCTTTCCCCCGCCCTTCCGCCGGCGCATCCGCGCCCTCTTCGTCGAGGCCATCCGCCTGACCGCCAAGGCCTCCCCGCGCGGCGACGCACTCGCCATGAACCTCCTTGAAAACATCTTTCTCCGCTGCACCCCCGAGCCCACCGCCCCCACCCCCGCAGACGCCGCCTTCGCCGAACGCCTCCGCGCGCACATCCACGCCAACCTCCGCGCCGATCTCTCCGTCGAGGCCCTCGCCCGATACTGCTCTCTCTCCCCCTCCCGATTCGCCCACCGTTTCACCCAAGCCTTCGGCCTCCCGCCCCGCGCCTACGTCGAGCGCTGCCGCCTCGAACGCGCTCGCCGCCGCATCGTCGCCGGCGAATGTGCCACCGTCAAAGCCGCCGCCTACACCGTCGGCTTCCTCTCCCCCGACCTCTTCGCGCGCCGTTTCCGAAGTCTCCACGGCATCCCCCCAAGCGCCCTCCTCCCCCGCAATCCGTCAAACGAAAAGGCGAACCAACGGAAAACCAGGCGAACGTGACGGGGCCGAGCGGCGCGAAAGCGGGGGCGATATGCTAGAATGAGGGCTCATTAGGTAGACAAGCGAAGCGATGGCCTAGGTTGTCATTGGTAGTTTGCCCGGAGGTTTTGGCAATGCGCATTGGCGTGCTGACGTTTCATTCGCAATTGAATTATGGCGGGGTGTTGCAGGCGTGGGCGCTGACGCAGGCGTTGGGGGCGTTGGGGCATGAGGTGTGGGTGGTCGATCGTTGGCTGAACGCGCGAAACACATTGCTTTGGGGGCCGCTGAAGTCACGGTCGCCGCGGGCATGGCACCGATGGCTGGTGCGCGGGCTGACGGGGTGCGGCGATGCGGGGCTCCTGGCGCGGCACGTGCGGACGGTGCGTTTCGTGCGGGGGCGGCTACGGCTGACGCCGTTCCACTTTTGCGCGTGGGAGGAGGTCGCGGGGCGGGATTTGGGGGTGGATGGCCTGGTGGTGGGGAGCGACCAGGTGTGGCATTGCGGGGATTGGGGCGAGCCGCGGCCGTATCTTCTGGAAGGCGCGCCTGTGGGGCTCCCGGCCATCGCCTACGCGGCAAGTTTCGGGATGGCGGCAATCCCGCGGGAGTGGGTGGAAACGTTCCGCGCGGGGCTGGGGCGCTTCGCGGCAATCGGCGTGCGCGAGGCGGAGGGCGTGCGCCTGGCCGGGGAGCTGGGATTCCGGGCGACGCATGTGCTGGATCCCACGCAGCTGGTGCCGGCGGCGACGTGGCGGGAACGCCTGGGGGTGCGTCGGCGGTCGGGCCCCCCGCGCCTGGTGTGTTATTTCCTCTCGGAGTCGCCTGAGGCCGCGTGGCCGGCGTTGGAGGCATTCGCGCGGCAAGCCGGGGCACGGGTGGAGGTGCTCGTGAACGACACGGCCGTGGTGAAGACAAGCCCGGGCACGCTCGCGCGGCGGGCGGCCTGGAGGTTGCGGCGGGTTGGCTCGCCGGTGACAATCCGCTACGCGGCGGGCCCGCGGGAGTTCGTGGAGGCCTTCGCCAACGCGCAATGGGTGCTCTCGGACTCCTTCCACGCGCTGATGTTCGCCTCGATTTTCGGCAAGGACGTTCGCCTGTTGCGCCCGGTCGTCCCCGCGCGGCGGCGCATGTTCGCGCGTATCGAGGAGTTCGCGTCGCGCTACACCTCTGGCCCGCTTCTGGCCGATGGCGTGGCGGCCGCCTTGCGCTCCTTGGAGGCCGGTCCGGCGGTGACCTACAACGAGGCGGCGTTGACGGAGGCGCGCGACCGTTCGCGCGCGTGGCTGGGCGCGGCGCTGGATAGCCTGGCCCCTCATTCGAAAGCGGCCTCCGCCGCACCGCTCCCCACCCGACGCCAAGACTGACCGCCCGGGCCGCCGCGCACTGCGAAGGACGTGCAAGGGAGGCGCGGCCGGCGCGCCAATCGCCGACCGAACCTTCGCCCGATCGGCGCGGGCGTTTTTGTGTTGCGCGGCGTGGCGGGCGGTGTGCTATAATGGCGCCATGAGACGCGGGCAAACGTTGGTGGAATACGTGCTGGTGCTGGTGCTGCTGATGGGGGCGGCCGCGGCCGCGGGTCTGGTGGTGCGGGCGGTGAGGTCGCAATCGGCACGGACGGCAACGTTGCTTGGGTCGGATTATCCATGAACACAAGGAAAGGTGTGCGCCATGAGGTTGCCAAATCGCAAAAAGGGTCAGACGATGGTGGAGTACATCATCATCGTGGTGTTAATCGCCATCACGCTGTTGGCGCTCGTGGGCTTCTTCGGAAAGGCCATCGCCAAAAAGTTCTCGGGTGCGACGTCCGCCCTGGATGAGGAGGTTGGCTCGGAGGCGCAGGATGCCTACCAGAATCTGGACGATGGCACGGAGACGCTCCGCCGGCTGGACGAGAGCGGCAATCTGTGAGCGCGCGCGGCGCGGGCAGGCCTTGCTCGAAAGCCTCTTCGTGCTGTTGCTGACGCTGGCGGCCTTCTTCTTCTTCTTTGACTTCGCCACGGGAATCGTGGCGCGGTTGTTGTTGGAGAATGCCGCGGCGAACGCGGCGCGGGCGGACGCGGTGGGGTTCAACGACTTCCACCGCGCCAAGTCCATGCGCGTGGGCATGATTCCCATCTCGGGCGAGCGGTTGGTGCCCGACGGCGGGCGCGGCGTGAACGGTGCGAACGGCGAGTTGGCGTTGGTGCGCACCTATCTTCAGGCCCGGGACTGGGCGGAGGCCGACGGCATCCTGGACTATGCGCGCTGGGAGGGGCTGCGGCATGACGTGGACCGCAGCGCCGACGAGACGCGCGTGTCCGCCTCCTTCGAAATGCCCACCGGGCTGCCGTGGCGCCTGGGGGAACTCTTTGGCATCGTGCCGGCGGCGGAGACGCGCACGTTGCGCACCACGTGGGCCATCGAGGATCACGCGGGGCTCTATCTGACCCGTTGAGTCGGAGGCGGCGACCATGCGCGGGCGGATGGCCATCGGAAAACGGGCAGGGCAGGCCATCGTCCTGCTTTTGGCGGTATTGGTGGCGTTGGCGGCGCTGACGCTGTGGGTCACCGACATCCGCGGCTTCGCGTTGCGGCGGCTTCGCGCACGCGACGGCGGCGACGCCGCCACCTTGGCGGCGGCGCGCTGGCAGGCCGCCGGGCTGAACCTCATCGGCGAGCTCAACCTCATCCAGGCCTACATGCTGGCGGACGACCTACAGAACATCGAGGCCGCGGCCGCCTTGCACGAATTGCGCCAACGCATCCAGTTGGTCGCCCCCGTGCTCGGCGTGCTGGCCGCGCACCAAGTGGCCAAAGCCAACGACCTCGACGAACTGGAGGGCGCCAACGACTTCCTCCGCGAACTGGGCGACGAGGCCGCCTTCCGCGATTATTTCCCGGGCGCGGACGAGGACTTCCGCGCGATGGTGCGCGCCGCCACCGGCGAGCCGCTCCGCGCCTTTCCCGCCAGCCCCATCTATGAGGATTCCGAGACGCCCACCTTGCTCGTGAACCAAGACTTCTACGAGGCCGTGCTCGGCAACGACTGGTGCTGGTTCTGGTTCAACGCCTACGCCTTCCTCCAACACTATTCCGGCCACCGCGATTTCGGCCCCGTGCCCGACCTCAGCACCGAGCCCTTCCTCGGGCTCCGCCTCGGCCAAAAGGAAACCGCGCTCAACGACCTGCTCACCGCCGAGGGGCTGGAAGCCACACTCAATCGCCAACTCAACGACCTCGGCCATCCCACCCTGCCCCCGCCCCCGCCCGACGAACCCTGGAGCCCACCCGTCTCCGAGCGCGCCACCCTTGTTCACTGGACCACCTACAACCCCGCCAAATGGGGCCGTTGGGAGGCCATGCGCCCCGGCAATCTGCCCATCGAAGGCCGCCTCCGCGACGCATACGACTACTTCGGCGCCAGCGCCGCCATCAGCGTCAGCCGCGACGGCTCCACTTGGCTGGCTGCCGCCAAACCCTTCGGCACCGTCGCCGACGGCAATCCCACCCTCCACGAACTTGTCCTCGGCGGTTTCGACGACGTCCGCCTCATCCCCGTGGATGCCGCCGACACCGGCATTCGCGGCTTCAACATCGCCTGGCTGCGCCACCTCCGCTTTCACGTGCCCGACTACGCCACAAACGGCTTCACCGCCTCCGGCTGCCGCTATTGCGCTGCCCTTCAACGTTGGGACACCCCCTCCTGGCGCACGCAAGCCCTCGACTGGCTCTCCCAAAACGGCCACACCTGCCGCCGTCCACGCCCCGGCGGCTCCGGCTCCTCCGGCGGCGCCAGCTACGGCCACTGACCCCGCCGGGCTCCAATCGTGCCCGGGGGAAACCGCGCACGCTTCGAACCACGAAAAGCGAACGATAAACAGGACACCCGCCAAGCGGGCGACAGGCCGGCCTGCGAAAAGCGACGATTGCCCGCCGCCCCACGGTGGTGCCCTGTTTTCCGTTCACTGTCTTCTGCCCACTCATTTGCTATAATGCGGCCATGCTTTACTTCCTTGGCGAGTTTTTGAGGGGCGTTTGGGGCCCGTTTCGTTTGTTGCAGTCGCACTTGGTGATGTTGGCCGGCGGGGCGTTTTTGGCGGCGCTGGCGGTGTGGCTGTTTTTGCCGCGGTTGGCGCGTGGCTTGCCGCGTGACCGCGGCAAGGCGGTCCGGACGGCGGAGGGCGCGTGCGTGGCGGTGGCGGGTGGCGCGGCCTCGGCGGGGAAGCCGACGGGGGCGGGCTTCCCGATGGCATTGTTGATGTTGCCGGCGTTGGCGCTCTTTTTCCCGATTTACGCGTGGGAATCGTTGTGGGATGTGGGGGTGGTGCTGTGTGTCTATCTGTGCATGCTCTCGGGGTGGCTGGACGATCGGGCGGACGTGCCGTGGGGGGGGCTGCGGAAGGGGCTGTTCGATGCGGTGGTGTCGTTGGCGTGCGCGTATTTGCTGTGCCGGGGGCAGGCGGTGCCGACGTGGTGGCCGTTCACGCGGGCGGAGCTGTTGATGCCGGTGTGGCTGTATGTGCCGGTGGCGGGGCTGTTGCTCTTTGGGGCGATCAACACGACGAATTGCTCGGATGGCATCGATGGGCTGGCGGGCTTGCTGACGTTGCTGTCGTTGGGGGCGCTGATCGCGATGCTGTATGTGGTGGTGGGGCATGCCACGGTGGCGGAATATTTGCTGATCCCGCACAGTGACTCGGCGGCGAAGTGGGCGGTGTTGGTGAGCATTTTCGCGGGGGCGATGGGGGCCTATCTGTGGTACAACTGCTACCCGTCGAGCCTGTTGATGGGTGACGCGGGGTCGCGGATGTTTGGGATGGTGATCGGGGTGGCGGCGTTGGCCACGGGCAATCTGTGCGTGCTCTTGGTGGTGGCGCCGGTGTCGTTGCTCAATGGCGGGCTTGGGCTGGTGAAGCTGGCCTGCCTGCGCGTGCTCAAGGCGGCGGGGCACCCGGTGCCGCGGCCGCTCCCGGGGGTCGCGCCCACGCCGCTCCAGCGGCTTTTCTTCACGTTCACCTTTCCGTTGCACGACCATTGCCGCAAGGTGTTGGGATGGTCGGGGCAGCAGGTGGTCATCCGTTTTTTGCTGTTGCAGGCCATGCTCCTGCCGATACTTTTCCTCCTCTTTGTCAAGGTGCGTTGAGCCATGCGCGCATTTTTCATCGCGACCGCCGTCTTCCTTGCCGTTCTCGCGTTCGACCAGGCCACGAAGGTATGGGTGGAGCGGGCCTTTGCGTTGGGTGAGAGCGTGGAGGTGTTCCCGGTCTTTGCGTTGACCTACGTGCGCAACCAAGGGGCGGCGTGGGGGCTCTTCCAGGGGGCGCATTTGTGGTTGGCGGGCTTTGGGGCGGTGGCGGTGGTGGGCTGTTGCCTGTTCTGGCGGCGCCTCTTCGGGCCGCATGCCTGGGCGCCGCCGCTCGGCGGGTTGCTCTTGGCGGGCATCGTGGGCAACCTCATCGACCGTGTGCGCCTGGGGTATGTGGTGGACTTTTTGGACTTCCATTGGGGCGATGCGCACTTCCCGTGCTTCAACGTGGCCGACAGCGCCATTTGCGTCGCGGTCGTCGCGCTTATCGTCCTGCAAACGTGGGCCGACCGCCGGGCGCGCGCCGAGGACGCCCCCGCGCCGGAGGAGACCGCGCCGTGAGGACGCTCTGCCTGGCGGGCGCGACGGCCACGGGCAAGACCGCCGTGGCGCACCTCTTGGCCGAGCGTCTGGGTGCGCGGCTTCTCTCCGCCGACGCCATGCTCGTCTATCGCGGCATGGACATCGGCACCGCCAAGCCCACGCCCGCCGAGCGGGCGCGCTTCGCCTATCGCGGGCTGGATGTGGTGGGCCCGGACGCGCCCTTTTCCGTCGGTGCGTGGCTGGCTTGCGCGCACGCCGCGCAGGCCGAGGCCGCTGACGCACCGCTCATCGCCGTGGGTGGTACGGGGCTCTACTTCTCGGCACTTTTGCGCGGGTTGGAGCCCACGCCGCCCGAGAACCCTGCCTTGCGCGCGGGATTGGAGGCGCTCTCGCTCGAGGCGTTGCGGGCGCGTTTGGCCGCGCATGGCGCCACCATTGCCGATGACCGCAACCCGCGCCGCCTGGTGCGCGCGTTGGAGATTTTGGAATCCGGGCACGCCTTGCCCGGAGCGTGGGGCGCGCGCACGCCGCCGCGCTTGGTGGCGTTGACTTGGCCGCGCGCGCTTCTGCATGAGCGCATTGCCCGCCGTGTCGAGCGGATGTATGCCGAGGGGCTCCTGGAGGAGGCGCGCGCGTTGCGCGAACGTTTCCCCGTGTGGTCGCGAACGGCCGCGCAGGCCATCGGCTACGCCGAGGCGCTCGCGGTCCTCGCCGGCACGCTGACGGTGGCCGAGGCGCAGGCGCGCACCGTCGTCCGCACGCGCCAATTGGCGCGCCGCCAGGAGAGTTACCTGCGCACGCAGTTCGCGACCGAGTGGGTCGCCGCCGCGCCGGGGGACACGCCCGAGACGCTTGCCGCGCGCGTCTTGGCCGCGTGGGGGGAGGATGCATAATGGACGCGCCCGCCAACAACCGCCTTTGGGAGGTTACCGCGCAGGAGACGACGCAACGGATGACCGACGTGCCGCCGGAAGATCGCCCCCGCGAACGGCTCTTGCGCCTGGGCACCGCCGCGATGACCGATGCCGAGTTGGTGGCCATCCTCCTGCGCACCGGCGTGAAGAAGTGCCATGTCATCGAGTTGGCGCGCCGCCTTATCGAGGCGTTGGGGCCCGAGGGGCTCCCCGCCATGCGGCACTTCACCGCCGAGGATTTGCGCGCGTTGGTGCGCTTGCACAACGCCTCCGTCGAGCGGGAAGACCGCAAACTTCCGGGCATCGGCGACGACAAAATCGCCACCTTGCTCGCGGCGCTGGAGTTCGGCGCGCGTGTCTTCTCGCCGCCGAAGCGGAAGTTGCGCGAGCCGTTGTTGGTGGCCAGCCAGGTGGTGGCGTGCTTTGTGGGCGAACAGGCGCGCGAGGTGCGCGAGGGTTTCTGGATGGTGCCGCTGGACAACCGCCGCGCGCTGATCGGCCCCGGCCCCGTGCTCATCACCAAAGGGCTGCACAACCAAACGTTGATCGACGTCGCCACGCTTTTTCGCCGCGCCATCGCCCTCAACGCCGTCTCGCTCTATGTCGTCCACAACCACCCGAGCGGCGACGTGCGTCCCAGCACTGCCGACATCGAGACCACGCGCACGTTGATCCGGGCCGGCCGCGTGCTCAATATCCCAATCCGCGACCACATTATCCTGGGCCGCCCCGACGTGGAGCCCTCCTTCTTCTCCTTTCGCGCCAACGCTTGCTGCGACTTCGTGTGACGCGGCTTTTGTGTCGCCTCTGTCGTCTCAGCCGAGGAGTTGCCCGGGGGTGTCGAGGAGGCGGGGCAGGTCGCGCACGAGATGGGCGGGGAGCAGGTTGGCCGCGGTGAGGGAGGGCGCGTCGAAGGGCACCCAACGGAAGGCGATCCAGCCTTCCGCGGCGGCAGGGGCGGCGGGGGGCGGCGGCAGGTCGGGGATGTCGAGGCGGTAAATCAGGTTGATTTCGCAGTGGGGCTCGCCATTCTGCTCGAAGGTATCCTCGGAGACGGCCAGGAAGTCGCCGGCCGTGGCATCGAGGCCGAGTTCTTCCTTGATTTCGCGCACGAGTGCCCGGCGGCCGGTCTCGCCAAACTCGATGTGGCCGCCGGGGAGGTAGCTGCGGCCGCCCTTGGCGGGTAGGCAGAGGAGGAGGTGGCCGGCGCGCAGGCAGACGCCGCGGGCGATGGTTTCGATGTTTGCGTTTTCGTAGGGCATGGTCGGCGACCTTTCTGTTCGGAAGTGGGAGAAAAGACCAAGAAAAGGGCCCGGAGCGTTTGGCCCCGAGCCCTTGGCGTGCGCCTCAGCGGCCGCAGCAGTGTTTGTACTTTTTGCCGGAGCCGCAGGGGCAGGGATCGTTGCGGCCGACCTTGGCGGTCTCGCGTTGGATGGTCGGTTGTGCGAGGATTTTGCCGTCGATGAAGCGCCAATCGCCGGCGATGCGCCGGAAGGCGGCGCGCTCGCGGTGGTTGAAGTGCTTGTTGGCGACGGCGTAGTGCGCCACGAACTCGACCGTGCCCGTGTCGTCGTTCGCGCCGCCCTTGTCGACGGCGAGGATGTCGAGCCCCGTCCACCGGGAGCCTTCGGCCCATTTGCGGGATGCCTCGCGGTCGAACTCTTGGCGGATCTCGGGCCCGGAGGATTCGTAGAGGAAGTCGAGGTTCGCCGTGGCGTAGGCGGCGTAGCGGGCGCGCATGAGCGCCTCGGCGGTGGGGGCCTTGGCGGCGCCGCCGAGGATGGGCCCGCAACAATCCGCGAAGGGCTTGCCGGAGCCGCAGGGGCAGGGGGCCGTGGGGTCAAGGTCAATCATGTGCGCGCCTCCGACTCACAGCAGGCCGCGGGCGATGAGCGCCTCGGCGATTTGCACGGCGTTGAGCGCGGCGCCCTTGCGGATGTTGTCGCCGCAACACCAGAGCGCCAAACCGTTCTCCACGGAGGGGTCGATGCGGATGCGGCCGACGCCCACGTTGTCCTGCCCGCCGAAGTCCTTGGGCATGGGATAGGTCGCCGCGGCCAAGTCGTCCACCAGCGTCACGCCCGGCGCCTTGGCCAAAACGGCACGCGCCTCCTCCACGGAGAAGGGGCGCTCAAACTGCGCGTGGACGGCGATGGAGTGGGCGAAGAAGACGGGGACGCGGACGCAGGTGCAGGCGATGCGCAACCCGGGCGCGCCCAAAATCTTGCGGCTCTCGAAAGTGAGTTTGGCCTCTTCGGTGGTGAAGCCGGGCATCTCCGGCTTGGCGCCGCCGATCTGCGGGATGACGTTCGCCACGATGCGGTGCGCGAAGGCCTTGGGCACGGTGGGCTCGCCGGTGGCCATCTGGCGCATTTGCAGCTCCAGCTCGTCGATGGCCGCGCGCCCGGCGCCGGAGACGCTCTGGAAGGTGACGGCCGTCATGTGGCGCAGGGGGTTCACGCGGTGAAGCGCCGCCACGCCCATCAGGGTGATGATGGTGGAGCAGTTCGGGTTGGCGATGAAGCGCGCGCCGCCGCGCACCATCCGCTCCATCTCATCGGCGTTGATCTCGGGGATGACCAGCGGCACCGTGGGATCCATGCGGAAGTCGTCGCCGTTGTCGATGACGATGGCCCCCTTCTCGGTGGCCACCTTGCCCCACATCTTGCTGGCGCCCTTCGCGCCCTCCGTGCCGGCGAAGAGCACCACGTCCAGTCCCTCAAAGGCTTCCGGGGCGGTTGCCCGCACATGGAAGGTCTCCCCCGCAATCGCTTCGTCGCGCTCACGCGTCGCCAACACACGAATCTCCGACGCCGGGAACTTCCGCTGGCGGAGCACCTTGATCATTTCCGTGCCGACGGCGCCAATGCCGACCAAACCGACTTTGTACTGCTTCATGCTCTAACATCTCCCATTCAAGGGTTGCAAAACGCCCACAATGATACCATATCCGCAGGGCTTTGGAACTTCGCAAATGCAAAGTCAATGCGGTTCGGGAAAACTTCTTAAAGGAATGATTTGTCGTATGGGTGGGGTGGGGGAGGCGGCCGGTCGCGGTCGTCAGCGCAGGTCCGGGGGGAGGGTGGCGACGAGCGCTTTGAGGTTTTGGGCGGCGGACTTGGCGGCGACGAGGGTGGCCTTGGCGGTGTGGATGACGATGAGGTCGCTTACGCCCAGGAGGGCGGTGGCGCGGGGGGTGCCCTCGGCGGCGACGATGTTGCCGGTGGCGTCGAGGGCGTAGGCGGGGGCGATGGCGACGTTGCCTTGCGCGTCGGCGGGGAATTGGCGGGCCAAGGCGGGGAGACTGCCCACGTCGTCCCAGCCGAAGTCGCCGCGCGCGACGATGAGGTTGTCGCTTTTTTCCATGACGGCGTAGTCGATGGAGAGTTTGGGAAGGGTGGGGTAGAGGGCGGGGGCGTCGTCGGGGCGCTTGATGAGGGGGAGCCAGGCGGGGGCGTGGGCGCGGAAGGCCGCCTCCATCACGTCGGCGCGCCAGAGGAAGATGCCGGCGTTCCAGACGAAGGCTCCGGTCTCCAGATAGCGTTTGGCGGTTTCCAGGTCGGGTTTCTCCACGAAGCGGCGGACGCGTCGCAGGGGCGTGCCGGGCGCGTCGATGGGGGCGCCGCATTCGATGTAACCGTAGCCGGTGGCGGGGAAGGTGGGGGCGATGCCCACGGTGGCGATGGCGGGTTCGCGGGAGACGGCGTCGGCGGCGTCGGCCAGGACGCGGCGGAAGGCCGGCACGTTGCCGATCAGTGGGTCGGCGGGGAGGATCATGGCCACGCCTTTTGGGTCGCGGCGGCGGGTGAGGCCGCAGGCGAGGGCCACGGCGGCGGTGGTGTCGCGCCCGATGGGCTCGCCGACGATGTTTTCGGGCGGGAGGTTGGGGAGGGCCTCGCGCGTGGCGGGCACGAGGTCGGCGCTTGTGATGACGGCGATGTTGGCCTCGGGCACGAGCCCTTGCAGGCGGGCGACGGCCTGGGCGATGAGCGGCGTCCCGCCGAAGAGTGTGGTGAATTGTTTGGGGCGGGCGTAGGTTGAGAGCGGCCAGAAGCGTTCGCCGCGGCCGCCGGCCAGGATGAAGGCGTGGAGATGTGTGGTGTTCATGGTGTCAGAGGATGAGCATGCAGTCGCCGTAGGAGAAGAAGCGGTAGCGGAGGCGGACGGCTTCGCGGTAGGCCGCGAGGATCCGTTCGCGCCCCGCCAGCGCGGCCACCATCATGATGAGGGTGGATTGCGGCAGGTGGAAGTTGGTGAGCATGGCGTCCACCGCCAAAAAGCGGTAGGGCGGGTGAATGAAGATGGCGCTGTTGCCCGAGCAGGGGACGATGCGCCCGCCGTTGGCCTGCGCCACCGTCTCTAACGTCCGCACCGAGGTGGAGCCCACGGCGATGACGCGGCCGCCCGCGGCGCGGGTTTGGGCGATGGCCTCGGCGGTGGCGGCGGGCACGTGAAAGCGCTCGGCGTCCATGTGGTGCTCCTCCACGCGTTCGGCCTTGACGGGGCGGAAGGTGCCCGGGCCGACGTGGAGCGTCACGAAGGCGCGGCGCACGCCCTTGGCCTCGAGCGCGGCGAAGATGGCCTCGGTGAAGTGGAGCCCGGCGGTGGGGGCGGCCACGGCGCCGACCTCGCGCGCGTAAATGGTTTGGTAGCGTTCGCGGTCCAGGCGCGCGGCGTCGGCGTCGTTCGGGTCGCGGTGGATATAGGGCGGCACGGGGGTGAGGCCATGCGCGGCGAGCACGTCCATGAGCGGCGCGTCGGCGACGAGGCGGCAATCGGCGCGCCCTTCTTCGCCCGTCGCGAGCACCTCGGCGCGCAGATGGCCTTGCGCGAGGCGGATGACGTGCCCCGCACGGGCGCGGCGGCCGCTGCGGCACAGGCACATCCAGCGGCTGACGTGCATGCCTGCCTCGATGCGTTCGGGCTCGATGGGGTCGGTGAGGAGGAGTTCCGCGGCGCCGGCCGTGTCTTCCCAGGCGCCCAGGACGCGGGCGGGGAAGACGCGGGTGTCGTTGAGCACCAGCAGGTCGCCGGGGCGGAGATAGTTGCCGATGTCGGCGATGGCGCGGTGCTCGAGCGTGTCCTTGGCGCGGTCGAGCACCATCATGCGCGAGGTGCCGCGCACGGCGGGCGGGGTCTGCGCAATCAGCTCGGCAGGCAGGGGATAATCGAAGTCAGCGGTCAGCATAAGCGGGGGAGGGTGTCTTCATCAGGTCGAGCCAACGGCGGGCGGCGGCCTCGCCGGCGGCGGCGCGGAGGGTCTGGGCGCGCAGGCGGAGCGCCAAGGGATGCCCGGGAAAACGCCGGAGACAGGCGAGCACGTCCGTCTCGATTGCCTCGGGGTCGCGTTCCAGGCCAATCGTGAAAGCCCAGAGATCCGGCTGGTCGGGGTTGGAGACCAGCCAGGCACGCGCGGCGCGCAACGCCTCGTCGGGCGCTTGCCCGGCCAAGCGGCTTGCCACGCGCAGGCGCAGGTATTCCAGGAGGAAGGGCGTCTCCTCCAACGCTTGCTCCAGGGTGAAGCCGGAGACGAAGTGCAACGCTTCCCTCGTCTCGCCCTGCGCCAACAGGAAATCGAGGTGGCATTGCGCGTAGGCATAGCGATTGTCGCGCATGAAGAAGGCGCCCACGTGCCCCAGGCGCTGGAGCGTTACCTCGCGCGAGCGGTTGGCGTAGAGCATGTTCAGGCAATCGTTGCCCGCCAGGCGCTTGGCGTGCTTGGCGTAAAGCGCGTTGGCTTCCGGCGACCACGGCCACGCGCAGAGGAAGTATTCCAACTCGGCCTCGGAGGGCGCTTCGCGGGCGTTGAGCAGGGCCGCGGCCTCGTCTTTGGGGAGTTGCGTGAGCGCCACGATACGCTCGGTGTCGCTGAGCGTATCGGGCGCGTCGCGGTAGCGCCCCACGATGTTGCGGAGCGCGCGCCCGCGGTCGTCGCCGCGCAGGGCGAAGAGCCGCCGCGCGGAGCGGAAGGCCTGCGTGCGCACCGGCCCATACTCCCGCTCGAAGGCGTGCGCCTGGGTGGGGGAGGGGTGGCGGAGCCACGGATGTTCCTCGTGGATGGCCGTGGCGGCACGGCGTTCCTCGCGCGTCACGCCCGCCTCGGGCAGGCGCGCCAACTCGGCCAGGCTCATCCAAGCCGCTTGGTTTTCGGGGTTCAGCGCGAGCGCCTCGCGGATGGCCGCCACGGCTTCGCGCGGGGGAAGATGCTGTGCCTGCGCCATGCAGAGGCGCGCGGCCAAGGCTTGGAGCCCTTTGACGGTGCGTTGCCCGCCGGGCGTGCGTCCGTAACGCGAGGCGGCGATGTGCGCGGCCACGGCCTCGACGGCCGGGCGCGCCTCGGGATCGAGCGGTCCTTTGCGGATGGCGCCGCGCGTGTCCAGCGCGAAGAGACATCGCTCCAACGCCACGGGGCCGAGTGCCGCGGCGGCATCCAACGCCACGTCTTCCCGCCGCGCGGCCTGAATAGGGCGGCCGTCAATCGAGAGCCACGGGATGGCACGCGCGAAGTCGGTGATCGGCCGGATGGGCGTGCCTTGGCGAAGGCGGGTCAGGAAGAGGGGCGTCAGCTCGGGCTCGGGGTCGATCCAGGCCGTCAGCGTGAGCGGCAGGGCCTTGGCCAGCGGATCCCACGCCTTGTCCAGCGCCGCGCGCGCCGCGCGCCCGGCGCCGTCGTTGAGATTGAGCGCGAATTGCGCGCAGGCGAGCCCACCCAAGAGCACTGCCGCCAAGAGGTTGGCCACGGTGTGCGCGGAACCCAGGCGCCAGTGGACGTGCGCATCGAGCCAACACCGCACCCAGGACCCCACCAAGAGCGCCACGCACAGCATGGCCAGCGCCACGCCCAACGCCGCCAAGGGCGTCGGCTCCGCCATCGGCTCCCACAGTTCACCCGGCCAGCGCGCCAGGCAGCAGCCCGCCAATGCCACGATGGCCGCCTGCCCGACAAGGGGCGAGCCGAACTTGAGGAACGCCCGCGGGAAACATCCCGACAATAGCACGACGGTCAGCGCGAACAGCGCCAACGGCGCCGCCCCCGAGAAGTCCATCACCAGCCCCATGATCGCCGGCGCCGCCTGTTGGCCGATTTGTTGCGCCCAGAAGAGGAAGGGATTGGCCACAGGCTCCGCGCCGATCGCCCGCAACCAGATCGGCATCACCCCCACCGCCGCCAAGACGCCGCCCAACAGCCCCAGCACGATCCACGGCACATACGAGAGGCGCCCCTCCACGCCCATGCGCACCAGAATGCCGCCACCCAGGAAAATCGCCGCAAGCGTCAGCGGCACGTTGGCCGGGTCGTCCGCGACCAGGAAGGTCGCCATCGCGAAGAGCAACCCCATCGCCACGCGCCTGCGGAACGAGGGCGCCACCGCCTGCGCGTAATCCTCGGCGCACCGCCGGCGCAGACTTGAGGCCAACGCCAACGCCGTGGCCCCCACCGCCACCGTCGCCGCCGCGGGGAGCGGGCGCGTGCCCAACGCCCAGAGCGGCAATGCCGTGAGCGCCAGCGC
The DNA here is from genome assembly GCA_949289005.1 of uncultured Lentisphaeraceae bacterium. Classification (GTDB taxonomy): domain Bacteria; phylum Verrucomicrobiota; class Kiritimatiellia; order RFP12; family DVOR01; genus Spyradenecus. The sequence goes on along the minus strand of CASEMQ010000062.1, from coordinate 34,481 downwards.
CACCGTGCCAAAGCCCGTGAGCAACGCGGTTGCCGCGATGTCAGCCCGTGCGCGGGGCTGCTCCTGCGGGGTGAGTTCCGCGAAGTCCAGGCAGGCGTGGCGCACCGCGTTCACGGCCGCCACGAAGAGCATGGCCGCCACCCATGCGCCCATCGCGGCCGTGGCCAAAAGCACGCCCTTGGCGCCGCCCAACGCGTGCGCCAGCCAAGCGATTGCGCTGCCGAACGGCTCGGTCACGTCCCCGGGCAGTTGCCCCGGGAAGGCGAGCGCGCCGATGAAGTCCGCGGAGGCGCCCGGATAGGGCTCTGCCGTGGCGGTGAGCAGATAATAGGCCAAGCTCCCCGCAAAGACGATTGCCGCCCAGGGTACCCGAGTGTATTTGGCGAGATTCATGCGTCTCCTTGGTTTTCTGTCGCCGATGGGGCGTCCGTTGTCGCGTTCGCGTCGCCGAAGACCCGCGCGAGCGCCGGAAGGCCCGCCGCGTTGGCCAAGGCCGCCGCCCGCGCCCGCGCCGTCGGCACGTAGGCCAAAAAATGCCGTTGTCCCACCGAGGCCAAGCGATGGTAGGCCCCGATGGCTTGGGTCAGGCGTTGGATCCCGGCGAGGGGCAGTGCCCGGCGCAGCTCCGCGATGGGGCGCCCCGCCGCCCGGGCGTAGGCCGCGAGCCCATCTTCCGTCGCGGTCTCGCCCCAATCCACATAGGGGTCAAAGAAGAAGCTGGCCAGGTCGTAGACTGCCGCCCCGCGCCGCATGCCTTGGAAATCGATGACCCACGGGCGTTTGTCGCGCCACAGCAGGTTGCTGCTTTGGAAGTCGCGATGCACCAAGACGGGCGGTTCCGCCAAGAGCGCCTCGCGCACGCGCCGCAGTTCCGCGCGCGCCGTCTTGGGGAAGGGCGCCACGAAGCGTTCGTAGAGGCCGACCTCCCATTCGTAGAGCGCGGCGTCGAAGGGAGGCTCCAACGCCAGATTCTCCCGGGGCACGCGGTGAAAGGCCGCCAAAAGTTCCATCGTCTGCGCCAACTCGGGCGCGTGGCCGTGGGCGTGGCCGCAGGCGCACCCATCCCCGTGCGTGTGGGGCGGGGGCGGGAAATCGATGGCCTCGCGGATGGCTTTCACGCGGCGATCGAGTGTCTCGTCGCCCAAATCCTCCAATGCCAACAACCCCGGCAAATCGGCCAAGACGCGTGGCACGGCCACGCCATGCCCCGCCAACGCGCGGGCGCAGGTGCCGTAACGGGCGTTCTCGGGGCGCGACTCGGCGTCGTAGGCGATGGCAAGCGCGCGGCGGTCGCCATTGACCAGCCGCCAGAAGGTGCGCCCGCTGCCGCGTTTGCCGAGCGGGGCGACGACGGTGTCGCCCGCGGCCCAGCCCAATGCTTTCAACGCCCGTGCCACCTCGTCGGGTTGCGCGTCCTCCGCGCCGGCCGCGTATGCGCGCAGGGCCGGCAGACGCCGCGCGTCGCGGTGCGCCTCAAGATAGGCCTCTGGCGTGCCCACGTCGTTCCAATAGGCGCCGTTGGGCGAGACGCCCCGCACGAACTTCCCCGCATAGGCCGCCCGCTCGAAGGCCTCCACCACCGAACAGACCTTTTTGCCCGGCAGGAAGTCCACGACCTCCGCCCCCAACAGGCTCACGCCCGTGAAGGTGAAGGTGTGCGCCACGCCCGGCGTCGGCGAGTGCCAGCAGGTGATTCGCCCGGCGTAATCCATCTCCACCGTGCGCGGCCCCCGCGCGGGCTCCAGCCATGCCGCGCCGAAGTTCCCGGAGGCCGCGAAGGCCGCCTCGATTGCCTGCGGCCCCACGTCAAAGACAATGTCGCCATTGACTAACCAAAATGGGCGCCCACCCAAATGCGGCGCCAACCCACGCAACGCGCCGCCCGTGCCCAACCGCTCCGGCTCCTCCAGCACACGCACCCGCGGCGCGCCCCGCCATCCCGCCGCGAAGGCTGCCACCTGCTCCCCCAGCCAATGCGCGTTCACGTAAATCTCCCGCACGCCCCACGCGGACAAACGCCCCAACGTGTGCCCCAGCAACGGCCGGTTCCACAGCGGCGCCAAAGGCTTGGGCAACGCCAACGTCATCGGCCTGAGCCGTTCGCCCAGCCCGGCACAAAGGACAAATGCCACATCCGTAATCATCGCGTTCGCTTCCTTGCCTCACGTGTTGCCATCGCCGTACACCCACCGCCACACATCCGCCGGGCAAAAGTGTCCCGACGACCGAAAGGGTGCCTGCCGATAGCCCCACATTATAGCAAATGCGTGAACGGCAAACCGTGAACGGCGAACAGGCAGGGTGTCGGACATTTTTTGTCCGACCGGGGCGGTAAGGTCTGGTGCTGCTTGTGCCGTTGGGGAGTGGGCGAGCGGGGGTGGGGCCGTTTGTGATATACTGGTGACATGAAAGCGATTGCAAGCATTGTGGCAGTGACGTTGGCGGCGGGTGCGCTTTGGGCGGGGCCGGCACGTGTGTTGGTGGGGCCTTTGTGCGAGGCCACCAGGGGGTGGTCGCAGGACGCGACGATGAATGTCTACACCCGGGCGGCTTGCTGCGGGTGCGACCCTTTGGCGTGGGGGCAGATCTTGGTCTATCACGCGCTGAACCATGGCACGCCCGCGGCTGATTGGGTGCCGCCGGAGCGGTCGGGCACGGTGATTTTCAAGGGCAAGGCGGAGGCGCGCACGACGCTCCTGCGCGAGCCGTTCGATTGGGTGGCGGTGCGCGACCGTACGACGGTCACGCGCGCGGACGGCGAGACGGAGACGCCCGTGGCGCGGCTGATGTGGGACTTTGGCGTCATCGGCAACGCGACCTACACGGACGATTTGGCGTTGGCCACGGTGAACGAGGAGCGTTTCAAGGACTACACGGGCTTTGCGGAGGGCTATCGTTACTCCCAGCCGCGCGATTACGGCGTGGTGCCGGATTACTGGGAGGGGATGCTCCGCAGGCTCCTGCGCGTCTCGCTCCAGGTGGGTGCGCCGTTGTGCGCGGGCATCTACACCACCGGCGCGAACATGGGGCACATGATCGTGGTGGATGGTTGGGGCGTGGATGCGGATGGCACGGAGTATTTCCACGTGAACTACGGCTGGGGCGGCACCCAGGGCTATGGTTGGTGGGACTGGGAGACCGCGCGCACGCCGGCGCCCTACGCCGACCACGGCTTCCGCACGCTCTACGCCAATGTCTTCCCCACCGCGCTCGGCAGCGTCGTCGTCGGGCGCGTCGCCACGGCCGGCCAAGCCCCCGTCGCCGGCGCCACCGTGACGCTCACCCACGCGAACGGCACCGTTTGGACGGCGGCCACCGACGCGAACGGCCTCTACGCCTTCACCAACCTGCCGCGCGTGGACACCGCCGCGCTTTACACGCCCACCACTCTCCCCAAAGACACCTACACCGTGACCGTCGCCGCCGCGGGCTACGTCGCCCAAACGCGGACCGTGACGGTCGAGGGCTTCATCGACGACGATTTGCGCATCGCCAAGCAGAACGAATGGGAGGCGGCGCAGGGCAAGGATGGCGGGGGCAAGGGCGACGGCTCGGGCGAGCCGCCCGTGCCCTATCCCCTCGCCTTCGGCGGGGCGGTGGCGGACTTCACGCTTGAGCCGATTGCCCCGATCGTCCTTGACACGCCCGCCCAACTTGCCAATCTCGCCCAATACGCCGGCAAGACCGTCCACGTCGCCACCGGCACTTACGCCCTCGCACAGACGCTCGTCGTGCCCGCCGGCGTCACGCTCGTCGGCGGGTACAACCCGGCCACCGGCGTGACCGACCCCTTGGCCACCCCCACGCGCCTCGTCCCTGCCGCCGGCTTGTACGGTACGCTCGTGCGGCTTGGCGAAGGCGCGACGCTCGATGGCTTTTTCTTGGTGGACGCCAACGCGCAAATACCCCTCTTCGTCGGGCCCGCCGATGACGCGAAGACGCAGGTGGCCGCCCGCAACTGCGTCTTCTCCGGCGGCCGCAACAACTACATGGGCAACATGCTCGCGGCCACTTGCTGCGTCTTCCTCAACAAAGACGCGCAGAACCTGCCCGGCGGTATAGCCACGCACTGCACCTTCGCGGGGACGTTGGGCGACGGTTCGGACGGCGGCGGCAACCGGACGGGCGTGGGCGACGCGCTCCGCCCCGCCGCGCCCGCCGCCTGCGCGGCCGGCCACGATTGCCCCGCGCGCGGGTTGGACGGCCGCCCGCTCGGCGGGAACCTCGGCGCACTCGCGCCGGACAGTTTCGATTTCGAGCCAGCGACCGCCAAGGCCCCCGGCTACCGCCTGCGCCTCAACTAAGGGAAGGAGCCTTGCCATGATTGCCTATTCCGTCGTCGAAACCGGCCCATTGGCCGAGAATTGCTATTTGGTGTGGAACGACGCCAAGCAGGCGTGGATCATCGACCCGGGCGCGGACTTCGAGGCCATCGCCGCAGAGGTCGCCGCCCGCGGCGTCACGCCTGTCTGCATCCTGCTCACGCATGGGCACTTCGACCACCTGGGCGCGTTGGACGACGCGCTCGCGCGGTGGCCGGGCCTGCCCGTTGCCATGCGCGCGGAGGACGCCAAGTGGGCCTTTGACCACCCCGCCAACCAATATCCGCCCCTCTACTGCCACCAGCGCCGCCCCGAGAGCCTCGTGGAGGCGGGCGAGACGTGGGCCTGCGGCGGTATCGCCGCGCGTCTTATCCCCACCCCCGGCCACACCCCCGGCGGCCAGTGCATTCTCCTCACGCAAGATGTGCCCGCCCCCCTCTGCTTCACCGGCGACACCCTCTTCCAAGGCTCCGTCGGCCGCACCGATCTCCCCGGCGGCTCCTTTCCCGCGCTCGACCGCTCCGTGCGCGCCCTGGCCGCCGACCTCGCCCCCGAGACGACCATCCTCCCCGGCCACGGACCCGCCAGCACCATCGCCTGCGAACGTCGCTTCAACCCCTATCTCCAGGACGACCCGGGCTTCTGACATGGCGCGCAGACCGCAACGCCCGGACGACGACTCCGGGCGTCAGGCGCGGCGGCGGTGACGCTTCGGCGCGGCCGGCAGGAGCGTGATCAGCGCCACCGCCCCTAGGATGAGCGCCACCCCCAGCGTGGCGCGCACCGTCAGCGCCTCCCCAAAGAAGAGAAAGCCGATCGCCAGCGCCGTCAGCGGCTCCAACGCGCCCAACAACGCCGTCGGCGTCTCGCCCACGCGGCGCACCGCCTCCGCCATCAGCACCAACGACAGCACCGTCGGCACAATCCCCAGCATCAACGCCCACAGCGCCATGCCCGGCGAGACCAACGGCTGCGGCACAAACCGCCCGCCCAACGCCTCGTGCCCCAGGATGAAGGGCAGGCCAAAGAGCAACGCGTAGAAGGTCAGCTTCGCCACGGAAAGCTCCAGGCGCGCCCGGTTGAGGAAGACGATGTAGAGCGCGTAGGTCAGCGCCGAGACCATCACCAGCGCCACGCCGATCGCCGAGACACCACCCCCTCCGCCCCGGCACAGCAACGCCACCCCGCCCAAGCCCCCCGCCAGCGCCGCCATGCGCCACACACCCAGCCGTTCCCCGAAGCACGCCGCCATAATCCCCGCCACCATCGCCGGATAGACGAACAGCAACGCGCACGCCAGCCCCGAATCCATCACCGTGAAACTCTCGAAAAAGGTCAGCGACGACACCCCAAAGCACGCCCCCAGTATCGCCACCCACCGCAACTCCCGCCCCGCCAGCCGGAACGTCTCCCCCCGCAACACCAGCCACGCCCCCAACGCCGCCGCCGCGATCGCGTAACGATAGAACAGCACCGAATCCGCCGTCAACCCACCTGCGTAGAGCGACTTCGCGCCCAGCGGGTTCAGCCCGTAGCAAACCGCCGCCAAAATCCCAAAGACAAAGCCCTGCGTCCGCACGCCAAACATGGTGTCCCTCCAAAAACGGCGCGGTAATTTACCATCCCGCCCCGCGGGCGTCAAGCCGCCGGCCGGTCGCCTCGCCGCCGGGTGTCACCACTGGGCGCGGTCGAGGGCGCGGTATTGGATGGCCTCGAAAAGGTGCTCGCGGGCGATGATGGGTGCGCGGGCCATGTCGGCGATGGTGCGGGCGACGCGGAGGATGCGGGCATAGGCGCGGGCGGTGAGGCCCAGCTCGTCCATCGCGGCGCGCAGGACACTCTCGGCGGCGGGCTCCAAGGGGCAGAGGCGCTGGATTTGGCCGGGAGGCAGGTCGGCGTTGCTGCGGACGCCCGGGAGGTTCTTGTAGCGTTCGGCCTGGAGCGCACGGCAGGCGAGGACACGTTCGCGGATGGCGGCGGAACTCTCGCCGGCGCCTTTGGCCGCCAGGTCGCCGAAGGGCACGGCGGGCACCTCCACGTGCAGGTCGATGCGGTCGAGCAAGGGACCGGAGACGCGGGCGCGGTAGCGGCGGATGGCCGGCTCGTTGCAGCGGCAGGCGCGCTTGGGGTCGCCCGCGAAACCGCAGGGGCAGGGGTTCATCGCCGCCACGAGCATGAAGTCCGCCGGGAAGGTGAGCGTGGCCGACGTGCGCGCGATGGTCACGGCGCCATCCTCCAACGGCTGGCGGAGCACTTCGAGCACGTGCCGGTGGAACTCGGGCAATTCGTCGAGGAAGAGGACGCCGCGGTGCGCCAGGGAGACCTCGCCGGGGGTGGGATGGGTGCCGCCGCCGATGAGCCCGGCGTCGGAGACGGTGTGGTGCGGCGCGCGGAAGGGGCGGCGCGCGACGACGCCGCCGCGCAGGGCCCCGGCCACGGAGTGGATGGCCGTCACCTCCAGCGCCTCGTCCAACGTCAGCGGCGGCAGGATGGAGGGGATGCGCCGCGCAAGCATCGTCTTGCCGCTGCCTGGCGAGCCGATGAGCAGGATGTTGTGGCCGCCGCTGACGGCGACCTCGACCGCGCGGCGGGCGAGCGCCTGGCCTTTGACGTCCGCGAAGTCCTCGCCGCCCGCCAGACCCTCGGCGAAGAGGCGGTCGCGATCCACGCGGTGGGGCTTGGGCGTGGCCTTGCCGGCGAGCAAATCCACCGCTTGGCCGAGCGTGGCCACGGGCCAGACGTCGATGCCCTCGACCAAGGCGGCCTCGTCGGCGTTCGCCTCCGGCACCATCACGGCCTTGAAGCCGCGTGCCTTGAGGGCGAGCGTGATGGGGAGCGCGCCGCGGATTTTGCGCACGCCGCCGCCCAGCGCCAACTCGCCGAGCACGGGCACCTCGGCCAGGCGCGGCAGGGAGACGGAGCCCCCCGCGGCCAGCAGCGCCAACGCGATGGGCAGGTCATAGACGGGGCCTTCCTTGCGCAGGTCGGCAGGAGCCAGGTTGATGGTCACGGCGGTGGGCTTGAGGGTGAAGGCCGAGTTGCGCAGGGCTGCGCGGACGCGGTCGATGCTCTCCTTGACGGCGGCGTCGGGCAGGCCCACCACGCGCGTGTGTGGGTCCTCGGAGGCCACGGAGTGGACCTCGATCTCGACGGGCTCGGCGCCGATGCCGAGCACCGCCGCGGCGTAGGCTTTGGTCAGCATGGGTTGTCCCGGGTGAAGGCCGTGGGCGCGCCGCCGGCGGCGGGCTCCCAGGTCCAAGTGTCGAAGCCCGGCGAATGGGGCTTCAAGTCGATGACGCGCACGCCGCTCCGCGGCAGCTCGCGCCGGTTGGGGCCGCCGGAATAGCGGCCATAGAGCAATGGCAGCCCAAGCCAGGCGGCGGCCTCGTCGTGGCCGTGCGCATGGCCGAAGGCCAACCCGAGCGCGCGCGGGCTCGCGAGCAAGGCAAAGGCCAAGCCGACATTGACGGGCGGCTCGTGCAGCGGGCGTTTGGCCCCAGGCCACACCTCGCGCGTCTCCGGCGGCGGGATGTGGCAAAAGCACAGGCCGGGCGCGCGGGCCTCCGCCAGCCGTGCGCGGAGCCAAGCCACGTGCCCCGGCGTGGGCCACCCATAGCCGCCCGGCCGGGCGCGTGCCGGCAGCTCGCGGCGGATGGAGGAATCCTGGCTGTCGAGGAACCAAAGCCACCGCCACGGCGCGTCGCCCGCGGGCGGGAGGATGGGCAGCGCGTAGGTGCCGCCGCCGCGCAAGCCCTCGGGCCCGATTTCCGCCACGCATCCGGGCAGGGCAAGGATCAGGCGCATGACGTCGCGATGGCCGAGCCCTCGCGCGGGGTCGACGTCATGGTTACCCAACACGGCGCACCACGGAATCCGGCGGCAGGCCATCGGCGCGGTGAGACGCGCCCAACCCTCCTCCACGTGCGGCGGTTCCACGGCGTCGCCCGTGTGGACGACGAGGTCGGGGCGGAGCGTGTCGAGCGCGGCCTCGATCAGGGTGTTGACCTCGGCGTGGCCAGGGTCGTCCAGGTCGTAATGCGTGTCGGTGACCTGGAGAATGCGGAAGCGTGTCGGCTCCCCGGCTTTCCCGGTGCGGAGGCGAAGCGTCGTGTTCATCGCGTCAGCCCGCCGAGGGTCTCCAGCGCGCGGACGATTGGCTTGTCGCCGCAACCTTGCGCGGCGGCCTGCTCATAGGCGAGCTCGTCGCGGAAGCGCGCCTTGTCCTTGCCGTTGGTGTCGCGGAGGAATTGGATGGCCGCGTCGGAGCAGAGCAGGAAGAACCATGGGCATTGGTCGACGCGGAGCGTGGGGAGCCCTTGGTAGGTGGGCTCTTGGGCCTTCCAATACTTCAGCATGGCCGTGCGGCCGTTCTTGGCGGCGGAGGGGGTGACCGGGCGCTTGAGCCCCACGGCGGCGTAGGCGCGCGCGGCGGTGAGCATGCGCAGCATGGCCGTGGCGTCCTTCATTTGGCGATACTCCGCGGCGAGCGCGTTGAAGGTGTCGCCATCCAACGGGTTTTGCAGGAAGACGCTCTCCAGGAGTGCCACGCGGCGGGGCTGCGAGAGGCGGAGCAGGTCGATGATGGCCCGCGCGATGCGCGCGTCCTCATAGGCCTGAAGGCCTTGGTTGAGGGTGGTGGCCAGGCCCATGAACCAACGATGTTGCACGGGGTTGGCCGTGCCGGTGGCGGTGAGCGGCGGCGCGAGGAACCACGGCGCGCTGCTACCGGTGCCCGTGAAAGTGTTGTCCGAGCAACTCATGTAGTAGCCGTAGTCGCCCTTTTCGCCCGTGAACCAGAACTTGCCGTCGGGCGGCGCGGCCACGGGCGTGGCGGCCACGTTCACCGCGTTCAGCCCCCACGCCCACGAACGGCCGCCTTGGTCTTTCTTGGAGCCGTTGTAGACGCGGATGAATTTGTCGGGGTGCCAGTTGCTGCGGGCGAAGCGGAATTGCGGGCTCTTGGTGTTCACGTTTGCCCCGTCGCCCGCCACGGCCGCCTGGCCCAGCCCCAAGGCCGGAATTTCCTTGTTCTTCACGAATTGGCCGAAGAGGAAGCTCGTTTCGTCGATCTGCGCCAGATCCGCCAGGTAGAGCAGGATGGGCCACTCCGCGCGCGCCATGCGGAAGTCCGGGCGATTTTTCGTTTTGGCGGGGATGCGGCCGTCGCGCCAAATCTTGAGGAGCGCGGCGCGTTGCGGCGTGGGCGTGCAATCGACATAGGGCGGGTAGATGCGCCCGCCGAGCGCCACGTGCTCCCAGTTCGGGAACTTGGTGAGCATGGGCGGGTCGTCCGGCTTCTTGCGCACCATCATGTTGATTTCGTGCAACGGCATCTCCATCAGCTCCGGGATGGTCAGCGGCGGGCGCGTGGAGATGAGCGATTGCGGGCCGGCCACCCACTCGCCGAGCGCCTTTTCCTCCGCCGTCACCTCCGGGAAGTCCTCATCCGAGAGCAACGCGAAGTCGCCGCCCTCGCCCTTGCGCATGTTCGAGACCAGGCGCTCCAGCCGCGCCGGGTTCCACGCCTCTTTCGCGCGGTCGATCGGGAATGGCTCCGCGCGATGCCGGATTGCGTAGGCCAGCGCCAGTTGCCGCCACTTGTCCAGCAACTGCGGCCCGAGCGCCAACCCCATCCGTTGGAAGTTCAGCAACACGTTCGGGTTCGCCGGCCACTCCGCCGCCGCCGCCGCGCTCAACACCCCCGGCCGCTGACGCAACCATTTCCACGTCGCCGCGTTGATTTTGTTCGGACCATACTTCGCCTGCGTCGCCGCGATGACATACTCGATGTACGCCGCGCGCACCGCCGGCGTGAACGCGCCATCCGCCGCGCGCAAGGCGTTGTCCACCCCCTGCCGCGCCGTCTCCGTCGCCGAGGGCTCCGCCCCCCGCGCCAGACCCACGGCCAGCACACACGCCACCGTGCACGCCGCCGCGCAAATCCTTGCTCTGAACCTGCTCATGCCGTTACTCTACCAAATCCACCCGAACTTTGCCCAAACCAACCCTGCCCGGGGAAACATCGCCCATTTGCCATACGGGGCGAACCGAACGCTCCCGGCCCCACCCGTCGCCCCGCAGGGGCACCCTGTTTCCTGTCCGCTGTTCTCCGTCTGCTCATTTGCTATCATAGTGCGTGACGAAAGGACTTGAAAGGACTTGCCATGATAATCGACACGCTTGACCATGCAGACCTCCTGGACCTGGGCCCGCGTTTTGCCAAGGCCTTCGCTTGGCTTCGCGACCCGGCCAACGCGGCGCTTCCCGCCGGCCACCACGTCATCGAGACCGCGCCCGACGGCACGGAGACCATCTTCGCCAACGTCCAGGCCTACGACACCCGCGACCCCGCCGATTGTCCCTTGGAGTTTCACCGCAAATACGCCGACATCCAGTTCCTCTTCACGGGCAACGAGGCCATCGGCTGGCGCCCGTTGACGGCCGACCTCGCCGTCACCAAGCCCTATGACGCGGCGGCGGACATCGGCTTCGTGGCGGGCGCCGGCACCGCGATCCCCTTCCCCGCGAACGGCTTCTTCGTGCTCTTCCCGCAGGACGCGCACGCGCCCGGCCAGCGCACCCCCGCGGCCACGCATGTGAAAAAGGCCATCGTCAAGGTCCTCCTCTGACGTGCGCGCCATGCGGCCTATCGTCTGCCTCGGCGTCATCGCCAACCTCACGCGCCCCCGCGCCGAGGAGGGGCTCGACGCGCTCGCCTATGCCGCGCAGGCCGCCGGCATTCGCCTGCTGGCGGAGGCCCCGGCCGCCGCGCGTCTGCCCGGTGCGCATGTTTGCGCCCCGATCGGCTTCGCCGCCGCCGGCGCGCAGGCCGTGGCCTCGCTGGGTGGCGACGGCTCGCTCCTCACGGCCGCGCACACCTTGGCTGCCGCGGGTGTCGATTTGCCGCTCATTGGCCTCAATATCGGCCGGCTTGGCTATCTCACCGCCGTGAACGAGGAGGGCTTCGAGGCCACCCTGCGCCACTTGGCCGCCGGGCGATACGTCGAGGAGGCGCGCACCGCGCTCGCGGCGGAGGTCTGGCGCGGCGACGCGTGTCTGGCGCGTCTGCCCAACGCGTTGAACGACGTGGTCATCTCCCGTGGCGAGGGGGGGCACGCCTTCGCGCTGGAGTTGGCGGTCGACGGCTTCCCGGTGGCGCACTGGCTGTGCGATGGCGTCATCGTGGCCACGCCAACCGGCAGCACGGCCTATTCGCTCTCCGTGGGCGGGCCCGTCATCGCGCCCGCCGCGCGAGCCTGGGTCGTCAGTGTCATCGCGCCCCACGCGCTCAGCGCCCGCCCCCTCGTCCTCCCCGACACCGTGCGCTTGGAGGTTCGCCTCGCCGAGACGCCGGAGACGCCTGCCGCGGCCTATGCCGACGGCCAGGCCGCCACCCCCTTGCGCCCCGGCGACGCCGTCCGTCTCGCCGCCGCCCCCCGCCCCGTGCGCCTGCTCGCCGCCGCCGCGCGCAACCCCTATGCTCCCCTCTCCCGCAAACTCGGCTGGGGTGCGACCTTCGCCCGCTGACCCCATCGCCCAATCGTGCCCGGGGAACGTTTACGCAAAGGGCCGCGGTTCCCGGACAAAGTCCTCCGGACGCCATTGCCAAACTTTCACGCCTCCAATATGCTAGAATAGGCGCGATTTGATTTGAGGAACTCGCCATTATGACGCTTCAGGAATTGCAACAGGAACACGCCGCCTCGTTGGCCGCGCTCGCGGCGGCCGGGGATGCGGCGGCGTTGGATGCGCTGCGCGTGAAATATCTGGGCCGGAACGGTTTGATTCCGGCCATGGTCAAGCGGATGAAGGATGTGCCCGCCGCCGATCGCCCGGCCTTCGGCAAGGCGTTGGGCGCTTGGCGGGCGGCCTTCGAGGCGGCGTTGGCGGGGCGCGTGGCCGAGGCGCAGGCCGCCGAGGCGCCGCACGCGGCCTTCGACGTGACGCTCCCGGGGCGTTGGCGCGGGGAGGGCGTCATCCACCCCGTGAGCCGTGTGATCGAGGAGTGCGCCGAAATCTTCCATCGCCTGGGCTTCTCGGTTGCGGACGGCCCGGACATCGAGAACAAGTTCAACAATTTCACCGCGCTCAACACCGCGCCCCATCACCCCTCGATGGATGCGAGCGACACGTTTTGGTTCGACGCGGAGACGCTCCTGCGCACACAGACCAGCCCCGTTCAGATCCGCACCATGATGGCCAACCCGCCGCCCGTGCGCATCGTGAATCCCGGGCGCTGCTACCGCCGCGACACCACGGACGCCACCCACTCGGCGAACTTCCACCAGATCGAGGGGCTCTACGTGGACACCAAGCCTGTCTCGTTGGCGGATCTGAAGAGCACGTTGGCCTATTTCGCGCGGGAGATGATGGGGCCGGGCATCGGCGTGCGGTTCCGCCCGCACTTCTTCCCCTTCACGGAACCCAGCGTGGAGGTGGACTTCACCTGCCACGTCTGCAAGGGCAAAGGTTGCCGCGTCTGCAAAAACTCGGGCTGGATCGAGATCGCCGGCGCCGGCATGGTCGATCCGCGCGTTTACGAGCACGTGGGCTACGACCCCGACAAGGTCTATGGTTATGCCTTCGGCATGGGCGTGGAGCGCATCGCCATGATCAAGTATGGCATTCCCGACATCCGCTTCCTCTACGAAAACGATATCCGCTTCCTGAGTCAGTTGCGCTGACAGAAAGGCATCGCCATGACCGTCCAAGACCTCCTTGCCCGCCGCAGCGTCCGCAAATACACCGACCGCCCCGTGCCCGAGGCCGTCGTGCGCGCCGCCTTGGAGGCCGCGATGGCTGCCCCCAGCGCCATGCATTGCGACCCGTGGCGTTGGCTCGTGCTCACCAAGCGCGCAGACCTTGACGCCCTGGCCGATTGCCTCCCCTACGGCCAAATGCTTCGCCATGCGCCACTGGGTTTCATTGCCTGCGGCGACCTCACGGCCGCCAACCGCGGTGAACTTTCCTACCTGCTCCAAGACGTCTCGGCCTCCATCGAGAACCTGCTCTTGGCGCTTCACGCGCAGGGATTGGGCGGCGTCTGGCTTGGCATTCACCCCAACGCCGAGCGCGTCGCCGCCGTCGCCTCCCGCTTTGCCCTGCCCCCCACGCTCATTCCCGTGAGCGCCGTGGCCGCCGGCTACCCCGCCGAGTCGCCCGAGCCCCGCACGCGTTTCGACCCCGCCAAGGTGCGCTTCCTCTGAGGCGATGACGCGCTGGGTCGCCGATTTGCTCGCGTGGTTCCGTGCCAATCCCCGCCCCATGCCTTGGCGCGGCCACCCTGACCCTTACGCCGTTTGGGTCAGCGAAATCATGTTGCAGCAGACTCAGGTGGACACCGTTCGCCCCTACTTCGCCCGTTTTCTGGAAGCCTTCCCGACCCTCCAAGCCCTTGCCGCCGCCGACGACGCCCCCCTCCTCAAAGCCTGGGAAGGCCTGGGGTACTACACCCGCGTCCGCAACCTCCGCAAGGCTGCCCGCGCGGTCATCGACGTCCACGGCGGCAGCCTTCCGCAAACCGCCGCCGCCCTCCGCGCACTCCCCGGCATCGGCGATTACACCGCCGCCGCCATCGCCAGCATCTGCTTCCGCGAGCCTATCCCCGTGGTCGATGGCAACGTGGCCCGTGTCTTCGCCCGACGTAACCTCCTCGACGGCGACTTCCGCAAGCCCGCACCTCGCCGCGCACTTGCCGCCTGGCTCACGCCCTTCATTGCCGAAAGCGATGACCCCGGCGCCTTCAACCAGGCCATGATGGATCTCGGCGCGCGCGTCTGCCTCCCCCGCTCCCCCGCCTGTCTGCTCTGTCCCCTCCGCCCCGACTGCCGGGCCGCCGCCACCGGCCGCCAAGCCGACTTTCCCCACGCCCCGCCTCACAAAGCCCTCCCCGAACGCAAGGCCGACGTCGCCCTCTTGCGCGATTCCCAAGGACGCCTTCTCCTTGCCCGCCACCCCGGCGAACGTCTCCTTGCCGGCTTCTGGGAACTCCCCGCCCTCGACGCGCTGCCCTTTTCCCTTCCCATGCGCCCCCTCCGTCTCGGCCAACATCGCCAAACCTTCTCGCACTTTCGCCAAATCCTTACCGTCTTTCACGTCACCCCGCCTCCCACTCCCCCGCCGCTCCCCGATGTCTTTACCTGGTGCGCCGACCCCGCCGCGCTCCCCCTCACCACCGCCACCCGGAAAATCCTCGCCCGATTTCCCCTCCCGCCAACGCACTAGCGCCCGGGAACCGCTTCGCCCCCTTTTATGCCTCGAACCGCAGGGGCACAAACGGTACGATTTCAGGTTGTGGACGCGGGCGATTCGTTGCCGGCGGATGCGGGCGAAGCCGGAGCCTTTCGGCAGAACGATCGCCCCTTCTTTGAGGTGGTGGCGGCCCGTACGCCGTTCGGGGAGGTCTGCCCAAAATAAGTCACGCCCGCAAAATGTTTTTCGCCTCAAAACCCGCCCCACGATTGACTTTCCGAAAAACGTCCGCCCTGACCGGACAAAAATGTCCAACCCCAAGGTATGTAAAAAGGGCTTGACAGGGGGCGGGAAAGCGAGTATATTGGCACCCATTCTTAGAGCGAGGACTGCGGCATGCAAGAGCGTTTAGAGGCTTTCCAGCATTATGTGGAGCATCATGTGTTGCACCACTGGGGCACGCCGGACGCCGGAACGCACGCGGATTGGCTTTCCTCGCTGGGGCACCAGGGGTTGGCGATTTTCCATTTCGACGCGGTGATGCTGTTTGTGGTGGCGTTGCTGTTGGTTGCGGTGGCGGTGGCGGCGCGGCGGAAGATCGGGCGGGTGCCGAGCGGCTTTGGGTTGCTGATGGAGAAGTATGTCGTCTTCATCCGCGACGAGATGGTGGAGCCGAACTTCGGGGGCAAGGGCCAGGGGCGGGGCTTCATTCCCTTTTTCTGCACGCTTTTCCTTTTCATCCTGTTGGCGAACCTGCTGGGGCTCATCCCGCTTTTCTCGTGCGCCACGGGCAACATCAACGTAACGGGCGCGTTGGCGCTGGTCTTTTTCGCGGCGGCGTTGGGGGCGACGGCGCGGAAGGGGGGCGTGCGGGCGTTGGGGGCGGCCTTCATGCCCAAGGGGTTGCCGGGGCCGCTCGGGCCGATCATGTTCGTGATGGAGGTGATTTCCTTCTGCACGCGCACGATCGCGTTGATGATCCGTCTTTTCGCGAACATGATGGGCGGGCATATCATGCTCTACATCATGGCGGCGATGACGGCGATCGTGGGGAGCCTGTGGGCGTCGCCGACGGTGTTGGTGGCGACGGTGCTTTACTTCTTTGAGCTTTTCGTGGCATTTTTGCAGGCCTACGTCTTCACGATGTTGGCCTCGGTCTTCATCGGGATGATGGTTCATCCCCAACACTGACACAGACAGAGAGGAAACGGACATGGGCATGAGTGCTATCGGTGCGGGCCTTGCGGCAGTCGGCGCGGGCATTGGCATTGGTTTGGCGGCGTGGGGTGCATTGAGCGGCATGGCGCGCCAGCCGGAGATGTCGGGCAAGCTGCAGACCGCGATGTTGATCGCCGCGGCATTGGTCGAGGGCGTGGCCCTGTTCGCCGTCGTCGTCGCCTTCCTCAAGTAACAAGGCTCGCGTATGGAAGCGCAGACGACGCAGACGACCGGGCAGCCCCCGAAGCCGGAGACGCCCGGCAACGTGATGGGCTTTGACCAGACGGTCATCCTCTGCACGTGGATTGCCTTCCTCATCGCCTTCGTGGTGCTGGGCAAGCTGCTCTGGAAGCCGATCCTGCGCTACCTCGAAAGCCGCGAGGAGGAAATCCGCACGTCGCTCGACGACGCGGCGGCCGCCCGCAAGGCCGCCGAGGAGGCCGACGCCAAGGCCGCGCAGACCGTGGCCGACGCCGAGCGCGACGCCCGCGCCAAGGCCGACGCCATGGCCGTGGCCGCCCGCAAACACGTGGCCGAGATGGAGAACGAGGCGCGCGAGGCCATCGCCGCCAAGCGCCGCCAGGCCGAGGCCGACATGGCCGACGAACGCGCCGCCGCGATGCGCGCCATCTCCGAGCAGGCCGGCGGCGAAATCGCCAAGGCGCTCGACCGCTTGTTGCCCGGGTTGCTGACGGACGCGCAGCGCCAGGCTTATCAGGACCAAATCGCCGCGGACGTGCGGTTTCGTTGAGGTGTCCCATGGCGAACGATGAGGAAGCCATCCGTCCCTACGCCCGGGCCCTCGCCCAGGCCGCGATGGATTTGGGCCAAATGGGGCGCGTGCGCGCGGACATGGACGCCCTCGAGGCGCAGTGGGAGGGCTCGGAAGTCTTTCGCCGGTGGGCGCGGGCCTTCCACAGCATGCCGCGCGCCGAGCACCGGGCACTGGTGGACGCGTTGTGGGGCGAGACGATGTCCGCCCCGACGCTGACGTTGCTCGAGGCGCTCTCCGTGCACGGGTTGATGGCGGCCGTGCCGGCGGCGGTGCGCGCCTTCCGGCGCTTCGCGGACAAGGCGGAGGGGCGCATCGACGTGGACATCGTCTTTGCCGTGTCGCCCAAGCCGGAGACCGAGGCCGCCCTGCGCGACCGGGCCGTGGAAGCCTATGGGTCGAACACGCGCGTGGCGGTGCGGGTGGACGCCGCGCTGGGCGCGGGGCTGGTGGTGCGCGCGGGCCACACGCAGTTTGACGGATCGTTGAAGGGGCGCCTGCGCCGCCTGCGCCACGCCTTCGCACAATAAGGATTGCAATGAAGAATCAACTGAAACCCGATGAGCTCTCCGCACTCCTCCGCCAGCGCATGGAGGAGACGGACAAGCGGATCGACACTTCCGAGTTCGGCACGGTGCTGAGCGTGGGTGACGGCATCGCCCGCGTGGACGGCTTGGACGGGGTGATGTACAACGAATTGGTGGAGACCGAGAACGGCGTCGCCGGCCTGGCCCTGAACCTGGAAGAGGACGTGGTGGGCGTGGCCGTGCTCGACAGCGACATCAACGTGCGCGAGGGCGACCGCTTCCACCGCACCGGCCGCGTCGTCTCCGTGCCTGCCGGCCCCGCGCTCACCGGCCGCGTGGTCGACGCCCTTGGCCGCCCGCTTGATGGCAAGGGGCCCATCTCGGCGGATGCGCAGATGCCCGTGGAGGCATCGGCGGCCTCGATCATCGAGCGCCGCAACGTGGATACGCCGCTCCAGACCGGCTTGGTGGCCATCGACGCGCTCACCCCCATCGGCCGTGGCCAGCGCGAGCTCATCATCGGCGACCGCAAGACCGGCAAGACGACCATCGCCATCGACACCATCCTCAACCAAAAGGGCGGCGACGTCCACTGTTTCTACGTGGCCGTGGGCCAGAAGCTCTCCACCGTCGCCGCGCTCCACAAACAGCTCGAGGAAGCCGGCGCGATGGAATACACCACCATCGTCTTGGCCAACGCCTCCGAGCCCGCGCCCCTGCAATATCTGGCGCCCTACGCCGGTTGCGCGATGGCCGAGTATTGGATGAACCGCGGTGGCCACGCCCTCGTCATCTACGATGACCTGACCAAGCACGCCCAAGCCTACCGCCAGATGTCCCTGCTCCTCCGCCGCCCGCCGGGCCGCGAGGCATTCCCCGGCGACGTCTTCTACCTCCACAGCCGTCTGTTGGAGCGCGCCGCGCAACTCTCCGACGCCAAGGGCGGCGGTTCGATGACCGCCCTCCCCATCGTCGAGACCCAGGCCAACGACATCTCCGCCTACATCCCCACCAACGTCATCTCCATCACCGACGGCCAGATCTTCCTGGAGGCAGGCCTCTTCCACGAGGGGCAACGCCCCGCCATCAACCCCGGTATCTCCGTCTCCCGCGTGGGTGGCGATGCCCAGGTGAAGGCGATGAAGAAGGTCGCCGGCCCCCTGCGCGTGATGTTGGCGCAATACCGCGAGCTTGAGGCCTTCTCCTCCTTCTCGTCGGATCTCGATGCCGGCACGCTTGAGCAGCTCGCCACCGGCCGTGCGCTTATGCACGCCATCCGCCAGATGCCCGGCAGCCCCAAGTCCGTGGCCGAGCAGGTGGCCGACCTCTACGCCGGCACGAACAAATGGCTCGTGCGCATCCCTGTCACCCGCCTGCCCGAGGCCCTCAAGGCCATCCACCTGGCGCTGGAGGATTCGCAAACCGGCCAAACCTACGACGCGCGCTTCCGCAAGAGCCCCGTCCTTGACGACGAGCTCAAGGCGCTCCTCGATGCCCTCATGCGCGAGGTGCTCACGCCCTTCCAGCAGAACGCCAACCAGCAGAACGCCAAGAAGCAATAAGCCATGCCCAGCCTGCGCGAATACAACGAACGCTTGGCCTCGATGGCCAGCATGGGGCGCGTGACCGGCACCATGAAACTGGTCGCCGGCTCCCACCTCCACCGCGTGCAGAGCGAGCTCTCCAAACCCGAAGGCTTCGCCCGCTCGCTCGCTGCCCTCTCGCAGGTGGTGCTCCAGCCGCGCTTCGCCGGGCATCGCCTCCTCCAGCCCCCGCCGGAAAAGGACAGCAAAATCCTCCTCGTCGTCATGAGCGCCGACCGCGGCCTCTGCGGCGGCTTCAACACCGCCGTCGTCCGCGCCGTCAAAGACTTCCACGCCAAGCACGCCGCCCGCGCCAAGAAAATCGACCACTTCTACGTCGGCCAAAAGGCCTACGGCATCCTCAAGGCCGACTATCCCGGCCTCTCGCGCGTGCTCCCGGCCTCCAGCCACCCCGACGTCAAAGATTCCGACCGCGTGGCCAAGTTCGTCATGCGCCTCTTCCACTGGCGCTTCTACGACGAAATCTGGCTCATCTCCAACCACTTCGTCAACTCGATGACCAACGACTGCCGCACCGAGCGCCTCCTCCCCGACGCCCGCCCCCCGGCCCCAAAGGTCCAGGTCGAGCCCATGCCCCTCCCGCGACTCATCGAGCCCAACGACGACCGCCTCCTCGAAAACCTCACCTACCTCTGGATCCAGCTCTCCCTCTACTACGCGATGCTCCACTCCGCGACCGGCGAGCTCGCCGCGCGCGTCATGGCCATGGACAACTCCACCATGAACCTCAACGCCATGATCAAAGAGCTCAAGACCCAGCGCAACCGCGCCCGCCAGGCCGCCATCACCAACGAACTCACCGAAATCGTCTCCGGCGCCGAGGCGCTCAACTGAGAAAGTATCACCATGGCAGACTCCATCCCCCAGACCCCCCAGGAAAACATCGGGCACGTCATCCAAGTGCTCGGCGCGGTGGTCGACATCGAGTTCGGCACCGGCATCCGCCCCCGCCTGCAGACCGCCCTGCGCACCACCAATCCCCTGCTCAACGACAAGCCCTTCAACCTCGTCCTCGAGGTGGCCCAACACCTCGGCGATTGCCGCGTCCGCGCCATCGCCATGGGCTCCACCATCGGCTTGGTGCGCGGCGCCCCGGTCAAGGATCTCGGCCGCCCCATGACCATGCCCGTCGGCAAAGGCACCCTCGGCCGCGTCATGAACCTCCTCGGCGAGGGTATCGATGGGCAGGGCGAGGTGCAGTGCGATGGGCGCGACCCCATCCACCGCGAGCCTCCCGCTTTCACCGACCAGAACCCCGAGGCCGAAATCCTCGTCACCGGCATCAAGGTCATCGACCTCCTCACGCCCTATCGCCGTGGCGGCAAAATCGGCCTCTTCGGCGGCGCCGGCGTCGGCAAGACGGTGCTCATTCAGGAGCTCATCCACAACATCGCCTTGGGGCACGGCGGCTACTCCGTTTTTGCGGGCGTCGGCGAACGCACCCGTGAAGGCACCTCCCTTTATCAAGAAATGGCCGATGCCGGCGTGCTGGACAAGACCGCGATGGTCTTCGGCCAGATGAACGAGCCCCCGGGCGCGCGCTCCCGCGTCGCGCTCTCCGCGCTCACCGTCGCCGAATACTTCCGCGACAAGATGAACCAGGATGTCCTCCTCTTCATCGACAACATCTTCCGCTTCACCCAGGCCGGCTCCGAGGTTTCCGCCCTCCTCGGGCGCATCCCCTCCGCCGCCGGCTACCAGCCCTCCCTCGCCACCGAGATGGGCGAACTCCAGGAGCGCATCACCTCCACCAAGGCCGGCTCCATCACCTCCGTGCAGGCCGTCTACGTTCCCGCCGACGACTACACCGACCCGGCCCCCGCCACCACCTTCGCCCACCTTGACGCCACCACCGAACTCTCCCGCGCCATCGTCGAAAAAGGCATCTACCCCGCCGTCGACCCCCTCACCTCCACTTCCTCCATGCTCGCGCCCGAGATCGTCGGCGAGGAACACATGCGCGTCGCCAACGGCGTCCAGCAACTCCTCCAACGCGCCAAGGAACTCAAGGACATCATCGCCATCCTCGGCATGGACGAGCTCAGCGAGAGCGACAAGATGACCGTCGCCCGCGCCCGCAAGGTCGAGCGCCTCCTCTCCCAGCCCTTCCACGTCGCCGAGAAGTTCAGCGGCATCCCCGGGCAATTCGTCAAACTCGAGGACACCATCCGCTCCTTCGCCGAGGTGCTTGACGGCAAGTGCGATGACCTTCCCGAGGCCGCCTTCTACATGGCCGGCTCCATCGACGACGTCCGCGAAAAAGCCCGCAAACTCACCGCCGGGAAGTAACCCATGGACAACACCTTCCACTTCTGCATCGAGACCCCCTCCGGCATCTTCGTCGAAGGCGACGACATCACCGAGGTGGAGGTCGCCACCGCCGAAGGCAAACTCGGCGTCATGGCCCGCCACGAACCCATGATCGCCGCCTGCCCCCCCGGCCTCATGCGCATCCGTCAAGGCGGCGAGTGGGTCACCTTTCGCACCTCCCGCGCCATCCTCGTCGTCGACAAAGGCGGCGTCAAGCTCCTCACGCCTCTCGCCCGTCTTGCCGTCTGATGAAAGCCTCCCCGCGAAAAAGCCGCCGATTTCGGCGGCTTTTTTTGTGCCTGCGCACTTCCCGCAGGCCCAGTCCCTGACGCAACTTGTCCGTGCGGTTGCCTTGTGCGGCGCCTTCGCCCCCTTCCGCCGCTCGGTTCAAGAAAAGTGACGGGCGCGAGGCTCTTCAGAGTTTTTAGTGGGTCGGGTGTGGAAGCGCGCCGCAGTGGAAGAGTGTAGATTGTCAATAGAATTGCGCGGGGGGCGTGGGATGGCGTGGAAGATTTGCATGGGTCAGGGGGCCTTTCGGGGTGAGCGGGGGTAGTGGACGATTCAAGTTGCGTTTTGCCTTCGGACGGGGTTGCGCGTGGCGCGGGGATATGGTATGGTGGGGGCGTATCTGAACCGATTTGGCGAAGGGGCGGCTTATGTTCACGATGTTGTTGGATTTCTTTTGTTCGCGGCCATTCCCGGAGGCGCCGACGGCGCGCGGGCGTGCGGTGGCGGCGTTGTCGGCGCTCTTTTGGGTGGCGGCGGCGTTGGCGGTGGGGTGGCTGTGGGCGGGCGACTTCGCGATTCCCGGGGAGAACGCGGGTGCGCTGACGATGCTCACGGGGGCGTTGCCTTCGGCGGGCGAGGCGTATCCGTTGTTGCGGTGGGCGGTGCGGCTCTTTTGCGGGGAGGCGCCTTCGATGGCGGCGTTGAACCTTTTTGGCGCGGGGGTGATGGGGGTGACGTTGGCGCTGACGTGGCTGGCGGTGCGCTTCTGGGCGTTGGACGCGATGGGCGAGGGCGTGGGTGTGGCGGCGGCGCGGCGGCTTTCGGCCTGGGCCGCGCACGTGGCCTGCCTGCTCACGCTCTTCGCGTTGCCGGGGCTGTACGCGGCGACGGGGGTGTCGGTGGGGTTGTGGTGCTTCGCGTGGCTGTTGCTGTGCGTGACGCTCCAGAATGCCTACGCGTTGGGCGGGGGGCATCGCGCGGCGTTGGTGCCGTTTGCGTTGGTGTTGGGCGTGGCCACGGTGGAGAGCCCGTTTGTGTTGGTGTGCCTGCCGTTCTTCTTCCTGCGGGCGTTGGCGATGGAGTGGCGGCTGTGGGACCATAGCGCGAAGAATCTGCCGCTGTGGTTCGTGGCGTTGGTGGTGGGGGTGTTGGCCGGGGTTTGCCTCAACGGTTGGCGCGTGCAGGAGGTCTTTTCGTTCGCGGGGGTGTGGGCGACGGAGAAGGCGGTGTTGTTGGCGCAACTGGGCATGTTGCGCGGCTTTGTGGCGGGGCCGTGGTTGCTCAATCTGGCCGGTGCCGGGCTGGTGCCGCTCCTCTCCTGGATCGTCGCGCGGCGTATGCTCGACAACGCGCGCTCGTGGGGCTTGCTCTTCACGGCGCTGACGCTGACGGCGGCGACCTTCGGGCTCTATTGGGGGCTCGCCCCGACGCCGTGGCGGATGTGGCTGGGCATCGGCGCGATGCCCGTGGCGACCGCGTGGGTGGTGGCCGTTTGCGCGGGTATGCTCATCGTGGGGTGGTTCGTGCAGCTCTTCGCGCGCAATCCCAACGTGGAGGAGGAGCAGGAGCGGGGGGCGCGAATCCCCGCCGGCGTCACGGCCTGCCGCGTGGCGGCCATCTTCCTCTTCCCCCTCGCGGTCATCGCCGCCGGCGTCACGATGGGCACCCACACCCTCCGCTTCCTGCGGGCCGACCGCGCGATGGCCGATCGCTTCGCCGGCGAGACGATCGCCGCGCTGAAGGCCGATTCGGGCACCCCCGCGGCCGGGCGCTCCTATCTCTTGGGCTCCACTACCAGCTGGATCGACCTGAACCTTGTCCTGGTCGCGCGCCGCGAGCACGTGCCCCTGACGCTCTTTTGCCCCTCGCGCATGGGCGACGCGGCCTACGTGGCCGCGCTGCGCCGCCAGGTCGAGACGGACCCTTTGCTGGGCGATGCCGACCGCCTCCGCCTGACGAACTTGCTGGATTACAACTTCCTTGTCTTTGTGCAGGACTTTTTCGTGGCGCAGCCCAACGCCCCCAAGATTGCCGCCGTCTATGACCTGGCTGACGTTTGGTATGCCGCGCAGCAGCGCCCCATGCCGTTGGGCACCTTCTACGTGCCGACCCCCCAGAAGGGCGACCCGCCCTGCGACGCCCTCGTGGCCGGCTGGAATGCCCTCTGCGCGCGCTGGTCCAAGACCCTTGAACCCGAGGAGCTGCCGTGGTGGGACCTCTCCGCCGCCACGCAGCGCTCCATCCGCACCCATCTCGCCTTCATGGCCAACAACCTTGGCACCTTCCTGGACGACGCCGGGCGCCTCCCCGAGGCCGCGGCCTGCTACCTTTACGCCGCCGAGACGAACCCGGAAAACATCTCCGCCAAGCTGAACCTTTACGACATTTGCGTCCGCCGCGGCCAGATTCCCGAGCGGCGCGTCGAGGTCAACCGCGTTTTCGAGGATTTCATCCGCGCGCAGAGCCGCCGCCACGCGCCGCGCTACGACCTTGGCTTCATCGGCCGCCGCCACGGTTACATCCGCAACTACACCCTCTTTGTGAACATGGGCTGGGATTGGGCCGTCAGCGCCGCGCCCGAGTCCATCCTGGCCGGCCTGCGCAGCGCCCGCGAGGCGCTCGCGCCCGGGGACCCGCGCCTCGGCTCCCTGCAAACCGTCGCCGCAGCCGTCTATGAGCGCCAAGGCCAATCCCGCCGCTCCTACGAGAATTACGAGGCCGCCCTCCGCAGCGACCCCAACAACGCCGACGCCCTTCGCGGATTGGCCCGCCTCTCCATGCAGCGCGGCAACACCGCCGAGGCCGGCAAATGGCTCTCCAAACTTGAGGCCACCGGCAAGCAAGACGCGCAGATCGACGTCGACCGCACCGCCTACCTCATGGCCGTGGGCGACCTGGACGGCGCCGCCAAGGCCATCGGCCGCTATACCGCCGAGCATCAGGACTCCACCATGGGCTGGGCCATGATTGGCATGCTCGAGATGGAGCGCGCCAACGCCGCCCTCGCCAAAAACGACGCCAAGGAAACCGACCGTGCCCTGGAGCGTGCCGCCGGCTTCATCCTTGACAATCTCCGCCGCACCGCCAAGGACAACGACGTCTACTACGTCCACGTCCTCGAAGGCCGCATCGCCCAAATTCGGGGCGAGCGCGCCTTCGCGCGCGCCATGGATCCCGATGCCATCCCCAGCGACGAGGCCCGCGCCGATGCCGCGGCCCAGGCCCGCACCCTCTGGGAGGAAAGCCGCGCGCATTACCGCCGCGCCTACGCCATCCGCCCCAGCATGCTCGGCATCCTTGAATACATCCTCAATCTCGACCGCCGCCTCGGCGACAAAACCTCGGCGGAGGCCGACGCCCTCACCATCCTGCGCGACGACGACCGCAACCCGCTCGCCAACTTCGTCGTGGGCACCCAGCGTCTCGAGGATGGGCACGTGGAGACCGCCGCCCGCTATTTCGCGCTGGCGATGGAAAGCGAATCGGAACGCGCCCGCAACGTCGAGCTGCTCAACAATTACGCCGACACCCTCACCCGCACGGGCGACCTCGCCAAAGCCAAGGAAATCGCCCTGAGCGTCATTCGGATGACCCCCAGGAACTACGCCGCCTGGGCCACCTACGCCCTCGCCCTCGCGCGCAACGGCGAGCCCGGCCAGGCGCAGACCGCCTATGACAAATCCATGAGCCTCGTCACGGAGGGAATCGCCGACAAAATCCTCCCCGAAGGCTTCCGGGCCGACCCGCGCGTCGGCTGGGTCAAAGCCTGGATTGCCGTGGCGCGGCACGACCGCGCCGCCGCCGAGGCCGCGCGCGACGCAGTCATCCAAGCGCTCGGCGACGCAATCGGCCCGCTTGACCGATGGGACATCCGCGCGGTGAACGCCGCCATCGAGCGACTCCCCCGCTGAGGCCGCGGGGCGCGCCCGGTCGCGCCAAGGGCACAAAAAAGGGCACGGCATTGCGCCGTGCCCTTTTTTGTGCCCCCATCCATCGCCCCGGGCCGTCCGCCTCAGGCCATGGTCGCGCCGATTTACGCGACGCCGTGTTTGGAGGCGTTGGCGTAGAAGTTCAGCAGGTGCTCGATTTGCGGGCAGCGGGGGAGTTCGCGGGCGATGCGGTCGAGGGCGGCGGCGCGGGTGGCGCCTTCGGAGTAGAGGAATTGGTAGGCATCCTTGAGGGCGGCGATGGCTTCGGGGGTGAAGGCGTTGGCGTGGCGGCGGATGCCGACGGAGTTGAGGCCGCGGACGACGAGGTTTTCCACGCCCATCGTGACCATGTAGGGTGGGGCGTCTTTGCGCAGGTGGGTGCCGCCGCCGATCATGGCGTAGGCGCCGACGTGGGTGAATTGGAGGATGGCGGTGGTGCCGCCGATGACGGCGTTGTGCTCGATGAGGCATTCGCCGGCGATTTGGACGCCGTTGGACATGATGACGTTGTCGCCGAGGACGCACCCGTGCGCGATGTGGCAGTAGGCCATGATGAGGCAGTCCGCGCCGATGACGGTCTTGGAGCCGTCGAAGGTGCCGGAGTGGATGGTGGCGCATTCGCGGATGACCGTGCGGGGGCCGATTTCGACGTAGGTCACGGTGCCGGGGCGCCACTTGAGATCTTGCGTCTTGGTGCCCACGCAGGCGTTGGGGAAGACTTCGCACCCTTCGGCGAGGGTGGTGTGCCCCTCGACGGTGGCATGGTGGTGGATGTGGACGCCCGGGCCGATTTTTGTGTCGGGGCCGATGTAGGCGAAGGGGCCGATCTCGGCCGTCGGGTCGATTTGCGCGCCGGCGCAGACGTAGGCAAGGGGATGGATGGCCATTGCGGGGAGAACCTTTCGTTGGCAAGTTATTGTTGTTTGGGGATGAGGCGCATCGCGACGCCGACGCAAATCAGCGCCGGGGCCCAGACCAGCAGCCACGGGAAGGCCGCCGGCTTGCCGGAGAGCGACTCGGAGAGCAACACGAAGAGGAAGAAGGCGATCCCCACGCCCACGCCCAACGCCATGCCGCGCGCGGAATCCTTCCGCTGCGCCTGGCACCCCAGCGGGATGCCCACCAGCACAAAGCAGAAGCAGGAGACGGCCCAGACCGCCCGGTAGTTGAGCAGGAAGCGGAGGCTGCACCGCCACTTGGCCGCCGCCGCGTCGGAGAGATCCGCCCGCGCGGCCTCGCGCTCGGCCGCCAACAACTCGCCAAAGGTGTAATCTTTGGGCTTTTTGAGGTATTTGCGGGTGCGGGAGACCACGTTCTCGAAGCGGTAGGGATAGTTGTCCACCGTCGCGGTGCCTTGGACGTCTTTGGCCGGCGGGGTGATGGTGGCCTGGAAGAGGGTGAAGAGCAGATCGCTGCCCTCGGTGCGGACCTCGGCGCGGTCGGCGTGGATCTCGCGCAGGAAACCCTCCGAGCGGTCGATGGCCAGCAGGTTGTAGAGCAACGTGTAGGGGCGGCCGTCGCGGTCCTCCATGTCCACCTTGCGGTCGCAGAAGACGGTGACGTTGTCGATGTCGTCGATGAAGCGCCCCGGCTCCAACAGTTGCACGCCGGCGTCGAGCGCCAGGCGGCTGGCCAGCGTGCGGCGGACGTAGTGTCCGCGGGGCATGGCATAGTTCTGCAGATAGAAGACCGCTCCCGTGCAGAGGATGGCGACGATCAGCGGCCCGCGCATGATCGTCAGGAAACTGATGCCGCAGGCCTTCATCGCCGCCACCTCGCTATCGGTGCTCAGCCGCCCGAAGACCAAGAGCGAGGCCACCATCAGCGCGAGCGGGATGGTAAAGCCCAGCACCTCCGGCAACGACGCCAGGATATATTGCGCCACCAACGCCCCGGACGCCCCGCGCATCACGAATTGGAAGACCTGGAAGAGGAAGCCCACCGAAAGCACGAAGGTGAGCACCAGCCCCGTCAGCCCCGCGGCCACCAGAAACGAACGCAGAATGTATCGCTGGAGCGTGCCCATGCGCGCAACCTCGCTTAGGGCAAGGCGCGGAGACGGTCGCGCGTCGCCGCGTCCACGCCTTGGATGACGATTTCCACGCGGCGGTTGGAGGGCGTGCCATGCTCCAGGTCCACCGGGTCGCGCGGTTGGTCAAAGGAGTGCCCCACCGCCGTCATGCGCGCGGCCGGCACGCCATTCTGCGCCAGATAGGTGAGCACGCTCTTGGCGCGGTCCTCGGAGAGGCGCTGGTTGTAGGCATGGTCGGAGCCCCGCTGGCGGTCGGCGTGGCCATGCAGCGTCACCGTCGCCTGCGGGTTCGCCTCCAACGCGCCCCGCACGATGCGCGTCAGCTCGTCCATCACCGGCAGCTCGGAAGGCCGGATGATGGCCGTGTCCTTCGCGAAGCCCACGCGCAGCTCCAGGTGCATCGCGTCGCCCGCGCCCACCGGCGTCACGTCGCGCAACTTCTCGGCATGCCGCGAGGCCGCGTCATACTTCCGCGCGCCCGGCTCGATCGGCGCGCCCGGCTCGGCCAAAGGCGCCACCGTGTCCGCCGAGGTCTCCCCCGTGCCGCCCGGATACCACACCAGCCCCACGTCCGCCGTCGTGAAATGCATGAAGTCGTCGGCCAGCGCCACGTGCCACCGCAAATCGCCGCGCAGCGACACCTGCTCAGAGAAATGCCAGAAGGCGCCCACCCCCGCCTGCGCGAAGAGGTGATCCTCCTTGCCATCCTGCCAAACCGGCGTGTTCGTCGAGCCATAATAGGCGAAGCCGCCCGCCAGGAACGGGTCAAACCGCGCGTACCGGTCGAAGTGCCACAGCGCCTCCACGCCCAGCCCCAGAAGCGCGCGGCTGCCGCCCGCGCCCTGCGCCCGGCGCCCCGCGCGCCCCAGCATCCCGAACCCCTCGATCGCGAGCGGGCTGTCCGCGAAGTCATACCCCAGGCGCAACACCACGTAAGGCTGCACCCCGCGCAGATCGCTCCCCGGCTTCGGGTGGCTTGCGCGGTGCACGCGCATCGCGCCCACGCCCCCGCCCAGGTAAAAGCGACCCGCCTCACGCCCATCGTCCGCCATCGCCTCGGCCGCCGCCTCGGACTGCGCGTCCTCTGCGGTGGGGGCGACGGGCGCATCGTCCCGCGCGGTCACCACGGGGCCTTGCTGCGCGAAAACGGGCACACTCGCGGCCAACGCGGCCGCCACGCCAAGCAAACACTTCATCTTCCAAGAAATCCTTTCGCCCATACGATAGCATATTCCCCCCAACCTTTTCACGCACCGCCGGGCACCGGGCGCCTCCGATATCGACAGAACGCATACGATGCCCAAGGTTCGCTTACACACGGTCTTGTGCGCGGATTTTGCGGCGTAACGTTCGGCACGGAACCACGCAAGCGAGCAAACGCCGGGAAAACTTTATCATTTCCCTGCGGATGTCGAACCAAAAGACACGCCGTGCCAAATCCGGTCGCAGACGTACCAGGGACATGAGTTGTCGCATGGCGACTGGGGCATCTCCCAAGACATCTTGGTCGAGGTTTTTCTTCCCGGTGCGCAGGTTGAGACGAAAGATAGATACGCCATCGGCAGGGAAGTCGGGGAAGATGCTTCCGCAGGGGATGGTCGCCTCGTGCTCAACGATCATCAACTCCACAGTGGAGCCAAGCGTGGCACGCAAACGCTTTGACACATCGATCGCCTCACGCTTTTGTGTTTGGAGTTGTGTGCTGAACCAAACAAGCAATGTGCGTTTTGCCTGAGCAATGTCCGTGAAGAACCGTTCTTGTCGATGGCGATAACGTTGGCGCGCTTTTTCTAAGGCAACAGGAAAAGTGACGGAGGTTGGGAAGTCGTGGATAAACGTGACTCCGAGCGTGTCATCGCGATAGATTCGTGTTCGTTCATCCTCGCCCAACAGTTCCAGGTTGTCGTCTTGCAGCCATCCGGCGAAACGCGTCTCTATCAGTTCCACACGTCGGGACAACCCGCCATCAACCTTCACCCAATCCAAGGGGCCGGCATGTTGCCGCAGGTGGCACTTACGCAACCACAACGCGCAACCACAAGCCGCACCAATGGAGTAAATGACGTCGTAGACGCCAAGCCGTTGTTCCCAAACGGAATCGCAATGGAGCCGTCCCATGGTTGCAACTCCTCACCGAGCACCTATCAGGAGCCGTGAAAGTATGTGATTCCACCGTTTGATGAACCATGTTCGCATCTTGTGCGGCGGGTCGAAATAGTCCAACAGTTGCGGAAACACGCTGTTTTGCCACTGTGCGAACCACTGATTGGTCAGTTGAGCACTGAGAGGCTTCTTCGCATTCAGGATTGCCTCCCATTGGAGGTCGTAATGCGTCCGTTTGTCTCCCTTTTTGTCCGATACGCGCCTGTTGTTTGTGTTGAACAGCCCGGTTTCCTGTGTGCCGGCAAGCGTCTCACCCAGCCAAAGTTCCGGCAACTGAAGCACGTGCTTGTTTTGCTCCAGGATGTTCCAGGTGATCCAATGGTCGTCCACCTTGGGGCAGACTTCCTTGATAACCCGTAAATCGAACAAGCGTTTGTCAAAGCAATGGGGCGGATAGAGCACGCCACCGACACCGCAGGGGGAAAGAAAGCTCGATGCATAGTTGAAAAGGCGTGGCGCTTTGTACCAAACCAAGAATGGCGCGTAATTTCCGTCTTTGGCGAAACACAACGTCACGGCCAAGGCGCAAACGATTGTGTCGGGATAGGTATGATGCGTGGTCCACAGCCGTTCAAGCAGATCCGTTGGATAGACGACATCGTCGTCAACCGTCACGACGCAATCGTTCGCGAACTCCTGCATGGCATAAAAGTATTTTGTGTGCGGCCCCAAATCCTCCACTTGGCGAACTTGGAAGCGTGGGGAATTGATGATGCGGAGAGATTCCGGGAGTTGTCCAAGTGTCGGGAATTCTTTTTGCGAGACGTAAAGAACCACCAAATCCGGCGTTTTGGTTTGGGACAACATCTGCATGATCACGTTCCAAACCGTTTGGATACGCGAGCCGTAGGAGGTCAACGAAACAATCAATCCGGGCGAAGCCGTGTTCATAATATTCTCAATCTTCCGTGTGAACCGTTGCATTGGGATTCAATGGCCAGGCACGTTTGGACGTGAACGCACATGTTTGGCAGTACTGCCGCCAACGAAGCAATTTACGAAACGACCAGTCGCAAATGGAGAGGTGGTTGCGTCGTAAAATCACCAAGATCCACTTGACCACGGCACGTTGGACATGTTGCGGATAGCGACCGCCGCCGGAACACTTCACGACATCCGACAATCCTTTAAGGAGATAACGCTTCAATTTCTTTTTGTCGCGGGGCGGGACAATGGCCGGGAGTTTTCGCAAAAAGCGAAGTTGGGCAAAAAGATAACGCGGCGGCGCTTGGACCGAGACGGCGGAGGAATGCCGGCGGTAGAAGTGATAGGCACTCGGGATGAAGACGATCTTTCGGGAACGCGCGAAAGCGGTGAAGGTGAAAAGCGCGTCGTCCGAACCGAAGAGCGTTGTGTCGAAACGCAAGCCGCCCAATGCCGAACGCCGCCACAACTTTGTCCATATCGAGACCATGAGCTGACTTTGCGTGAGGAGCCAGCCGCATGGATTGTCGATGACGCGTGGATGGGCGGGAGCCGGTTCCCATGTAATCGCTTCCGATTGGAAGCGCGTCATGGCACAATCCGCGCCCGTGCGCTCGATTTCCCGGACAAGGGTTTCCAGAAAGCGCGGATGGAAGGCATCGTCTTGATCGAGAAAGGCGACATAGTCCCCACGCGCCAAGTCCAAGCCTCGGTTGCGCGTGGCCGCGACCCCGGCGTTGGGGAACTCCCGCACAGCGAAACGCGCATCGTCTCGCGTCAATTCCCGCACAAAAGCCGCCATGCCGTTGTCGCTGCCATCGTCGAGACACAGACACTCCCAGTCGCGGAAGGTCTGCGCCTTCACGGAGGCGATGGCCTCGGGCAGATACGTCTTGACGCGATACAACGGCAGGATAATGGAGACGCGCGGCGTCATCTTAGCACTCCTTTGCCTTCGCGACGCGCTTATAGACGCGGATGCCGAACAAAAAGCCTCGAGTGTGGCCATTCTTGGTCTGCACGCTCCAGACGATGCCCTTCAGGTGCCCCCACACGAATCCCCAAGCGTCGTGTCGCCACGGTGTCTTCAGCAGAAAGCGTAGATAGGCAGGCCATGTCCGGTTCCATGCCACGTTGCACCACGGCTTCTGATAATGTCCCATGTAGTGGCGGAAGACGATGGGCTCCTTGGGAAAGAGCGTACACATTGGATCCGTCATGCAGTACCGTGCGGGAAGGGCCGCAATGCGCCCTTGGAAGACGCGGTTGATGACCACTTGATCCGTCGCCGAGAACAGGTCGGGGGACAACGTTTTGGCACACAAATGCGTATCTTCGAAGAGGCGGGCGCTCGCACGCTCGGCACGCAGCCGGTCGCAATCCATCAACAACAACCCCGCGTAAAAATACGGATTGCCGTCCGTCATGCCAATGGCGTGACGGTAACGCGTCCATATTTCACGTTGATTTCCAAGCAGTTCGCACGCCTCACGAACGGCGCCCAGCGGGTTGCCCCCCAAATCCGTCTCCCACAACGGCCGCAAGGGGCCGCGCACCAAGACGTCCACGTCTGAATAAATTACCCGCGGCGCCGCAATCACGTCCGGAATGATGTAACGGTAATAGGTCTCGCGCGAAACATGCTCCAGGAAAATCGGCAATGACGCGATTTGCGACGAGCGGACGTTGTGGCAAACGACTGTGACATTTTCGCGAGCCATCGTTGCCAGCCGAGCCCGGTTGCCGTCCGTCAAATCGCCACACAATACATGGAAGACAAATCGCTCGCCAGGATTGCTTGCCAAGATGGACGCGATCACCACCGCCGTGTGCCGAATGAACGAATCCGACACACAAAAGGCAACCACAATCGCGTCGCGCTTCGGTGTTTCCACGGTCAGTACCTCTTTTGGCGGATCTTTTGGCGCAATCGGCGACTCGGCACAAAACAGGCCAGCAGAAAACGCAACCTTCGCCCAACCCTAAAAGCCCATTCGTGTTGTCGGACACGCTTGGCCAAATCCGGGCGTAGCCGCACACGTGACAGAATGGCCTTGATTGCTTTTGGGTTGTCTCCAAAGATGTAGTCTTGTGGCGTGCCAGAGCCCGACTTGTCCATGTTCAGGCGAAAACGAAAGAGTCCTGAGCCCATCGAGACAACGTGCGACTTACCCATGGCAAGCGTTGCGTCATGCTCGATGGAAAGCAAGTCCACCTGATTGCCGAGCGCTCCCCGCAATTGTGCAAGTGCCCGACGGTGCGTTTCCTCCGAAGCCGGAGGCACAAGACAGTTGAACCATACCAAGAGCGCGTGTTGCGCTTGGCCGACCAAATCGAAAAAACGTGTCTGTCTACGCGCATACTTGGCTTGGGCCAATGCCAATTCTTCCGGGAATGGTATCGCGCAACGAAAATCGTGAACGAACCGTATCCCACACTTCTTGTCCGTTGTGATGAAACGCGCGCCATCGCTTTCAAACGGAGAAAGATTTTCGGGCAACAGCCAATCCGGGAAACGATTGGCAATAATCGCGACCCGCTCTTCCAACGTCTCCGCACCGCGCACCCAGTCCAAGGGGCCGGCACACAATCTCAGTTTGCATCGCTTCAAGTACCATGCGCACCCACAGGCGTTTCCTATGGAGAAGACGATGTCGTACGGATAATCTGCCAGCGGCACGCGCTGTATCTTCTTCATGGCGCATCGCCCTCCGGAGCCCGCCCGGCGAGACCTCGCCACGACGGCAGGCAACGCAACCATTGCCAGCTTTCCGAGAGGAAGCCACGCAACGTGTGGCGCAAGGCGTGGCGGCTGCGCAAGAGGCGCGTGGCGGAGGCTTGGAGGATGGCCGCTTCGGGCGTGTGCGTGATGGCATAGAGCACGCGGGCGTGAAGGTTGTAACGCTCACGGATGAGGCGCTGCGCCTCGGCGATGGCCGTCTGTCCTTTGCCGTAGGCATCCTCGGCGATGGCCTCGCGGATGATGGCGGCGGCGCGCGCGGGGTCGTCCACGGGAATCGCGCGAAAAGCCTCGTGCGGGAAATAGTCGCCGAAGTCCGGCGCGCCGGCGTAGAACAGGAAGCAGCCCGCGGCAAGCGCGTCGGTCGGCTTCTCCGTCCAATGGCGCGGGGCGAAATGGTTCTCCACCGCGATGGTGTAGCGGAAGGGCTCCAGAGCCTCGGCCTTCCGCGCGATCGGGCGCACACCCTGCCCGAACCATGTCATCTCGGGAAGCAATTTGGCCAATGCCCGTGTCAGCCGCAATCGTTTGTGATGTTGGGTATGCCGCTGGTTCTTGGACGAGCAGACCGTGGAAAGCAGTTCCGTTCGTGGCGGCAAAACGGGGCTCGGATTGTAATAAGGCATCATCGCGCCATTGAGCAGGAACTTGCCGGGATGCCGGATGAACGGGTGCGGTTGCGAGGTCAGCACCGCCGCGAATTGGCGCGTGTAGGCCGGGGGATAACGCTTGATCGTCGGTGGCTCCGCCGTCACCAACACGGCATGCGCGCCATCGGGCAACGCGACACAATCCCGCCCCATCTCGTCATAGACCACCATCCAATCGCATGACCCGATTGCGGAAAAGTCGTTCCACACGAACTCCACACCGTCAAAAGTCTCACGAGCCCGCTCCGACTCCCCTTTTGTGACGATAAGGACACGGCGCGGTTTCCCTCGCTTCGCCGGCATTTCTTCTCGTTGCCACTCAATATCTTGTGTGTGGCGGTTTTTATTCGGGAGCCGTCCGCCGGTCATGCCGTCGCCATCCTTTCGGACACACACGGGGAACGTCTCGCAAAGCCTTGCGCCAAGCGAGTTTGATGGACCTTTTGCCCCGGACAATCTAGACGTACCTCTAGATTGTCCGATTGCCATCTGGGGGTTGGCGGCTGGGGGAGAAGCGCAAGAAGCCCGCAGTGGGTTTGTTGAAAGCGCTGTCGAAAACCTGTCGAAAACTTCCGGGGCGGGGCGAGGCCCAAATGCGTTTTTTCAATCAGCGAGCGGGGTCATTTTTCGGGACACGCCGTACCTCACCTCGAGACGCGGCGTATCCCAAGGTGGGATACGCCGCGTTCCAAACCGTCCCCGCGCGTGCCGCGCCCCACCCGATTTCGGGGGGTAGTTGCACATTCGCCGGTGGGTTGCTATACTACGAAGCGATGAAACTAGAGGTACGTTTAGATTGTCCGATTGGCCGTGCGGGGCGTGTTCGAGGGGGCGCGCTTGGGTGGGGTTTTGGCGTTGGTCTGTCGGGGTG
>CASEMQ010000061.1 GCA_949289005.1 uncultured Lentisphaeraceae bacterium | reverse complement strand
CGCCCGCGGCACCCGCGGCCGAAGCCCCCGCACCCCCCGCGACCACGGCCGAGGCCCCTTCGGCGGCACCCACCCCGGTGCCCGCCGCCGAAGGTACCCCCGCCGCACAGGCCGCCAAACGGCAAACCTCGCGCATCGAGTTGCCGCCCGAAATCGCGAGCCAGCCCATGAACGCCGGCGACGAGCCCACCATCAAGCTCAAGCCCGTGGAAAACACCCCCGCGGCGCCCGATGCGCAGGCCACCAAATCCAAAACCGCCCGCATCGCGCTCGATTCCGTCCTCGGGGGCATCCAGACCAACACACCGCTGGCCAACACCACCCAGAAGACCATCAAGCTGAAACGCCCCTCCGTCGCGACCGCCCGCAAGCCGGCCGCCTCCGCCCCCATGGCTCCTGTGGCCGATGGCGGCGAGGAGAAGACCATCAAAATCAAGCGCCCCACCACGCTCTCCCTCAAGAAAGATGCCCCCGCGACGCCCGCCGAGCCCGAGTTGGAAACCCTCGAGCCCTTGAGCGAGAACGACTTGGCCCCCTTGCCGGAAGTCCACTTCGGCCCGGCGCAAGAGAGCAAGGGCGCACGCATCTTCACCGTGATCGCCGTCGTGGCGGCCTGCTTGGCCATCATCGCCACACTCGTCCTCTGCGGCGTGTTGCAAATGCAAGCCGCCCCCGTCGCGGGCGAGCCGGCCACAGGCAACACCCTCTGGTCACTGCCCTTCAACCGACTCTTCTGATCGGCACGACACGCACAAAAAAGGCCGCCCTCCCCGGCGGCCTTTTTTTTGTGCACACTCACACTGGCAATCCCGACGGCGGTAGTCGCACCACAATCCGCCAAAATCCGCGACACTTGCGCTTCCCCCGGCAGGCTTTCCCCATTCCGCGCAGGTCACGCCCGCGCCTCCTGTACCCTGGGCATCCCCCTGTATCCATTGTGATTTCCCCTTGGCTGTCCCGGCTATCATCCGCCAAAATCAGCGACATCCCCCTGGCAGTCCAGGCGGCGTGCGTTCGGCACAAAAAAAAACGCGCGCCCCGGGTGGGGCGCGCGTCTCACAAGTGCCATCGTTATTGCTGAACGGTGGTCGCCATCGTCTCGGCGGGCGCCTGCGCGTTCATCGCGGCAGAGCCCATGCGACCGTCGGTAGCGGTCTTGAGAGGCCGGCCGGCGGGATCGACGAGGCGGGCGGTGAGGAAGATGAGGAGGTTGCGCTTCTCGCTATACTCACCGGTGGAGCGGAAGAGGAAGCCGATGAAGGGCAGGTCGCCCAAAATCGGAATCTTGTCCTCGAAGGAATTGCGCGTCTCGGTGATCAACCCGCCCATGACCACGGTGGAGCCGTTGTAGACGGAGAGGTAGGTGCTGATTTCGCGGAAGTGGAACATCGGCTGGGGCATGGAGACCTGGTAGTATTCCACCGTGGCGGAGGTGACGACGCCGCCGGTCATGCCATACTGGATGTAAGGCACCTGCATGCCATACTCGAAGTCGCCGAGGTATTCCACCACCTTGGGATTGACGAGGAGGTTGATCATCTGGCCTTCCTGGGAGACCTCGGGGATGACCTGGAGGGAGACGCCCACATCCTGCTTCTCGAAGGACTGGGGCTCGACGGCGAACTTGACGGGAGGCGCTTGGACGGAGACACCGCCGCCGCCGATGACCGAGTTGTTGTTGTCGTAGTTGTTGTCGGCCTCGTCGAGTTCCTGGACGTCGAACTCGGTGGGATAGATCCACTCGGTGACGACGCGGATCATGGCCTCCTGGCCGGGACGCGCGAGCACCTTGGGGCTGGAGAGCATATCCGTGTCGGTGCGCTGGGCGAGCATGTGGAGGATCATGGTGATGTCCATCTTGCCGAAGACAGCGGAGAAGGAGGCAAACTCGTCGTTCGGGGCGAGGGTGGCCTTGCTGAGGTTGATGCGGTTGGCGTAGGTAGTCTCATCGCCCAAGAAGCGCATGCCATTGTTAAAGGAGCCGCCGTGCATGGCGATGTTGGCATCGCCCGTGCCGCCCAGGGAGTTGTTGCGGAAGACGTGGTAGCCGCCCGCGCCGATGCCGCCGGCGGCGTTGCCGCCTTGGGCGTTGCCCTGGATGTGGGAGGAGGCCCAGTCAATGCCGGAGCCGACGGTGCCCACGATATCGCTGTTCAGCTGCCACTCGAAACCGAGGGAGTTGAGATCCTCTTGGCTCACTTCCACAAAGCGGGCCTCGACCTCGATTTGGTAAGGCGTGACGTTGAGTTCCTCGAGAAGGCTCTCCAAGAGGGCCAGGTTCTCGGGGGTGTTGGTGACGCGGAGT
Source organism: uncultured Lentisphaeraceae bacterium (assembly GCA_949289005.1). Lineage (GTDB taxonomy): Bacteria > Verrucomicrobiota > Kiritimatiellia > RFP12 > DVOR01 > Spyradenecus. The sequence goes on along the minus strand of CASEMQ010000061.1, from coordinate 7,488 downwards.
TTGCCGATGGAGGAGAGGTAGGCGATGCGGGCGTTGCCATCGAAGTTCACGCCTAGCTCCTGGAAGAAGCTCTTCAGCATCTCGGGGGTGGTGCCGGCGCTGGGGGACTCGAGCGAGGAAGTGCCCATGCTGCCCCAGTCGTCACTGCCGGAATCGCCGAAGCCGCCGCTCGAAGAGGAAGCCTGCAGGTCGGATTGCACGCCGCTGATCTTCTCGAGGAGGCCGCTCATGACGTTATAGGTGCGGGTCTCCATCTCGCCCTCGACGTAGGAGTTCGGCACCACGACGACAGTCTTGCCGCGGATGATATATTTGGAGCCCGTGACCTCACAGACCATGTCGAGCGCGTCCTTGAGGGTGACCCACGGCATGTTGATGTTCTGGATGGGGGGCAGACCGCTGGAGGCGGAGGTGGTGTCGGTGGCGAAGGGATCGGCCTCGGCATCCGCGGCGGGGGCCGCGGCCTTGTTCGACCCCATGTTCAGCACGAAGGCAATACCTTTCTCCTCGGGCGGGAGTTCGGGCTTGTCATAGGCGCGGGACATCTCGGCGAACATCTGGACGGCGTCGGCCAAGGTGCTCGGCGGACGGATGGAGAACTCGGGCAAACGGATATACTGCAACTTGGCAAGGACGGCCTGGGCTTCCTTCTGGCCGGCGTCGTCAACGGGGGTCTTGGAGCCGGAGGAGACGGTCGGCGCGTAGAGTTCCTCGGAGTTGCGGCCAAGGGCGCCGAGCGGGGTCCAGTTGAGCGCGACCTCGTCAATCATCGCGTCGTGGGTCGAGGCTTGGAGCTGGCGGTCGCGGGCACCCTTGCGTTGGTTGATACGCGCACGGAGGTTGATGGCGGCCTCGTTGTTGGGGTCGTCGCGGAGGACGAGTTCCAGCTGGTCGTTGGCCTCTTTGTACTTGGCCAGGTGATAGTAGACGGTGGCGCGCTTGATGCGCTCAAGCACCGCCAGACGGGTGGTCTGATAATCTTCCTTGGCGTACTCGGGGAGAACGGGCGTGGGGCGGACTTCCGGCGGGCGGTTCATCTCTTCCTGGATGCGCGCGACCAATTCGGCGGCCTTGGGGTGGCCTTCGCGCTGCACCTGTTGGGCGAGGTCAAGCGCCGCGACGTACTCATCGTCGCCGAAGAGGGCGATGGCCTGGCGGTAGCGGGCCTCGCGAATGCCCTCGTCGCACTCCGCCTTGAGGGGAAGGTTGGCCTCGTGCTCACGGAAGTACTTCTTCGCGTCGAGGTACATCTTGATGGCGGCCTTGTATTGGTCGAAAGCCTTGCCGGGGGCGGGCGGGGTCGTCATCAACTGGCGCGCCTTGGTGAGGCAGGCGTTGGCTTGGACGTCCAAGCCTTGGTTCTTGAGACGGATAAGCATCTCCAGCTCGTTGAGCGCGCGATCCTCATCGGTCGCCGCATCCAAGGCTGCCGTGTCGTCGTCCAAACCGGCCAGAAGCGCGTCGCCCTCGGCGGGTTTGGCGCCATCCGCGGCGGGCTCGGCCGCGGGCTCTTCGGCAACGGCCGGCTCCTCGGCGGGCTGTTCGGCGGCAGGCTCGGCCTTGGGCTCCTCGGCAGGTTTCGCGGGCTGTTCAACGGGCTTCGCGGGCTCGGCGGCGGGCTTGACGACCTCGGCGGGCTGTTCGGCGGGCTTCGCGGGTTGCCCGGCCTGGCCGTCTTTGGCCGGTTGGGCCGGCTGGACGGCAGGTTCCTCGATGAGCCCTTCCAGAAGGGCATCCAGATCGTCGTCCTGCTGTTGCGCGAGGGCGTAACAGGACGCCCCGGCGACCATTACGCCGACCATGGCAAAGCGCACAAAGTGTGTCATAGCACGTTTTCTCCGCATTAGTTTGGGTCTCGCCCGTATCCAAATCGTGATGACAGTATAGACCAACGCATGAATTATTTCAACTCAAAAACCTTCTTTTCCGCATTTTTCTCGATACGGACGGTTTTGGCCTCCGCGTCGATGGAACGGACGGTGTAGGTTTCGCCCTTCACGGTGAAGACCGCGCCGGGTGCGACGGTGACGGGCTCGACGCCCGGCAAATCGATGGTGATCTCGGCTTTTTGCTCGAGGAGCGGCTCGCCGGGCCAAGCGGGGTTGTTGGCGTCGCAGAAGACAATCTGCGCGGTCTTGCCGTCGGCAATGCGCTCCAGGTCAATCGTGGAGACGTTGATGAAGCGGACTTGCTTGTTCTGGCCGACCTCGATGCGCTTGGTGGGGAGCTCGTTGTAGCGGACGAAGCGGAAGCCGGATTTCCCGATTTCCTCGCCGTCTTTGGCGCGGAGGCTGGTGGTGCCAACCTTGCCGTCCTGCGAGACGGAGACGAAGGTGATCTGGAAGTGGCGCGTCTTCTTGCCGGTTGCGTCCGTGGAGGGGGGCAACTCCATCTTGTTGGTGGCGCGCAGGGGAACCTTGTCGCCGGTGATGCCGGCGAGGGCCATGCGCGTCTCGTAGCCGGGGTGGCTCTTGGGGTCGTTGGGGTTGGTCTTGGCGAGGTATTCCTCGCTGTTGGTGAAGCCGTCGTTGTCCGCGTCGAGATCCGCGTCGTTGGGATCTTGGGGGTTGAGCTTGTTGGCGACTTCCCACTGGTCGGGGAGACCGTCGCCGTCGGAATCGATGGTCGAGAGGTCGATCGTCTTTTCCTTGGGTTGCTCGGCGCCGCACTCGGCGAAGGTGCACGTTTCGGCCTGCCAGGGGATGGGCTGGGCGCATTTGACGCAGAGGAGGCGGCGCTCGGGGGTGAAGAGGTTGGCGGCCTCGGCGTCGGTGCGCACGGGAAGGAGGGCATCCTTGCCGGGTTTTTCCACGGCGGTCAGGAGGGCGGCGTCCTTGGTGAGGTCGGCGACCTTCAGTTGGGCATCGGTGGGGTCGCGCAGTTTGAGGTTCTCGCTGTAGCGTTCGACCTCTTTTTGCTGCTGAAGGCCGGAAAGGATGAGGTAGAGGAGCGAGACGAGCAGGATGGCCAAGACGGCCACGGCCGCAAGGCGGTCGTACTGTCGCAGGATGGGCGGGAGCTCTTTGGCCATATCAGTTCCCTTCCTTTTTGTCGGTGGCGGGGGCGGGCGCGGCGGCCGGGGCCGAATAGATGTCGAAGCGCAGGGTCACCTCCAGCGGCATGGCGTGCGCGGGGTCGGAGACCAGGCGTTCGGCGGGGGAGGCGCCCTCGAAAAGCGGTTTGTCGGCGGCGGCCTGTTGCTTCTGCCGCTCGGTGGCCGATCGGGAGGCGGCGGCACGGCGCGCGGCGTTCGACTTGACGGCCTGACGCTTTTTGACGAGCTCGTCGACGCGCGCGGAGACGGAGACGGGTGCGCGCATGGAGAGGTCGGTGATGGCGACGAAGAGTTGGCCGGAGGTCAGTTCGTTCAGCGTCTTGGCGACGGCGGTGTAGGGGGCCGTGAAGGTGATGGCGTAGGATTCGCGGCGAATGCCGTCTTTGGCGAGGATGGGGCTGATGGCGGCGCCGGAGGCGGCCGCGGGGGTCTCGTCCTCGTCGGTGCGGCGGCGGCGGGAGCGGCGGCGGGAGGATGTTTCCTCCTGCTCGGGCTGGGCGGCGGCGTCGAACTGTTCGCGCGTGACGGCGGTGATGGTGCGCGCGCCGTTGTCGAAGAGGAGCGTGCAGACGTATTCGATGGCGGCGAATTGCTCGGCAAGTCGCGGCACGTCGGCGTCTTTGGGGATGACGCCTTGGACGACGTAGCGGCCGAAGGAGTAATCCATGACTTGGGGTTGCTGCGCGTTGGTGGCGACCGTGGTGGGGGCCTGGCGTTCGTTCAGCTTGCGGACGACCTCGCCGATGCGGGAGACGAACTGCGAGGAGGATTCGCCCTGCGGCACCTGGAGGCCGTGGGTGAAGGCGAGGTGCGCACGGTCGGCCCAAGCGGTGTAGGCCTCGGCGTCCTGCTTGCGGATTTCGCGGTTGGCCTTGGAAGGATAGGGCTTTTCGGCGTAGTGGCTGTTGATGGATGCCTCGAGGCTGTCGCGTGCCTCGCGTGCGGCGTTCATGGCGCCGATTTGCATGACCAACAGGACGGCGAGGGCAACGATGATAAGCCCGCAGACCGCGCCGACGGAGACGGCGATGAGTTTTTGCTTGGGATCCATGGTTTGGTTACCTCCTGTTGCGGCGGGTGGCGCGGCCCGTTGTCTCTTGGGGCTTGGCGACGGAGCGGAGGTTGGCGGTGATGTCGAAGGAGGTCATCCACGGCAACTGGGTTTTCTTGCTGATGGGGATGTCCTTGACGTCCGCGGCGAAGACCGGTTGCTCGGCCAGTTTGGCGGCGACGGTTTCGTCGATGGTTTTGTTGGCGGCCGAGAGTCGCGCCTCTTGGTCTTTCCAAACCGAGACGGAGAGGTTGAGGCCTTGGAGGGTGTCGCCGGCGCGGCGGGCGGAGAGGTTGGTGACCCAGAGGCCGTCGGCGATGGCGCGATTGACCGCCACGAGCATGCGCACCCAAGTCTGGCGGGCTTCGAGGACGGCTTGGTAGGCGGCGGCGCGCGCCTCGGCGTCCTTGGCGGTCTTGTCAACCTTGTCGTATTGGCTCTTTTGCGTTTCGTATTCATCGAGGCTGACGCGGATACGGTCGGCCTGCTGTTCGTAGAGGGAGCCCATGCGGCCGACGTAAATCAGCCAGATGCCCATGATGAAGATGAGGCCGGCGGCGGCGATGCCGAAGAAGGGCAGGCGGCGGCGGAACTCTTTGCGGGCGGTGATGTCTTGGGAGACGAGGTTGACCTCCACGGGGCAGGTGAGCCCGCGGCGCAGGGCCAGACCCACGAGGATGGGCAGGGAGAAGGCGTCGCGCCCGAATTGGTCGGCGTCCACGTCCGCCGGGTAGGAGACGGTCTGGAAGGGGTTGAGGAAGTCGGTGGCGACCTGGAGTTTCTCCTCGAAGAAGTTCTGCATGTAGGGCAGCTGGGAGGAGGCGCCGGAAAGGAGGACGCGCGTGGGTGCGGAGCCTTCCTGCTGGCTGCGGTAGAAGGCGATGGAGCGCGTGACCTCGGCGTTGAGGCGGGTCATCACGTTGCGGATGACCTTGGAGAGTCGGTCGACCTCGGGATCGTCCACGGCGAAGGCGCCGCCTTGCGCCACGAGGCCCTGCTCGCACTTGAGGCGCTCGGCCTCTTCGTGGGAGATGCCGAAGGCTTTGGCGATTTCGGAGGTGATGGTGTTGCCGGCGACGGGGATGGTGCGGTAGAAGATGCGCTCCTGCTCCACGAAGACCAGGTTGGTGCACCGCGCGCCGATGTCCACCACCAGCGTGCATCCCTCGGCATCGGGATAGTTGAAGCGGACGGCGTTGTAGAGCGCCACGGGGGCGACGTCGACGAGTTCAGGCTCGCAGCCGGCGTTGAGGAGGCCCTTGGCGATGGCGCCCACCAAATCGGCGCGCGCGGCCACGATCATGACGTGCTGTTCGCCGGCGTTGGGTTGGCCGATGAGGGCGTCGTCCCAGATGGCCTCGGAGAGGGGGAAAGGAACGTTCTGCTCGACCTCGAAGCGGATTTGCTCGTTCATCTTGTCCTCGCTCTCGGCGAGGACTTTGACGAAGCGCGGGAAGGCCATCTGCCCGGAGAGTGCGATGTAGATGCGCCCCGGGCGGATGCCTGCGGCTGCCATCATGCCGCGCAGGGTCTGCTCGATTTCGATGCCGAAGGTTTCGGGGGCGTCGGCGGCGCCCTCGGGCAGATCGCCGAAGGTGTAGCGCGTGAGGCCCGGGGCACGGCCGGGGCGAACCTCGAACTCGGCCAAGGCCAGGCGCGACGCGCCGATGTTGAGTGTCAGAATCCGTTCCATAAAGCGTCTCTCGCCGTTTCGCGGGTGGGCTTACTTGGCCTTCACCTGGTCGTAGTACTGGTCGCCGGCCATGACGAAGGGGGTCATCGAGCGGTCGCGCAGGATGCCCTCGCGGCGGACGACGCCTTCGGAGAGGTTTTCGATGCGCTCCCACCAGGCGGCCATGTGGGCCTTGCCGTCGGCGCCCTTCTCCTGAAGGATGGCGCGGACGTCCTTGCCGTCGATCGAGGCGCCGCCGGCGACCTCGGTCATGATTTCGCCCTGCTGGACGCCGTCGACCTTGATTTGGACGGAGAAGAGCATGGGGTCGCCGTAGATGGCGACGGCGGAGGGGGGCACGCAGACGGCGGCATAGTGCTCGCGGCCTGGGGTGATGGTGGTGTAGGTGATGGTCTCGATGAAGAGGGAGTAGAGCTGGCGGGGGTTGTCCCAGCCGATGGCGCCGCCGGCCTTCGAGGCGTTGCGGGCGACGGAGGCGGCCTTCTTGGACTTCCGCATATCATAGAGGAGCGCGTAGGTGATCTCGACCTCGGGGATGGCGAGGATGGGCTTCTTGGCGCCGGAGGAGTCGGTGCCGATGTTGGCGACTTGGTAGGAGACCTCGAAGTAGTGCCAGCCTTTGGCGTCGTCCTTGGCGTAGTTGTCGGTATGGTTGATGCGCTTTTTCCATTTGGCGTCGACTTGGGGCGCGGGGGTGGTATAGTCGCTGTCGCCGCCCATGCCGGTGATTTCCTTGATACGGATCATCTGGTCGGGCTGGGCGCCCCGGGAGGAACGCTGTTGCGCCGTTGCGCCGCCGGCCACCAGCAACGCCATCGCGAAGAACATCCATGTTTTCATTTCTCGCTCCTTTCGGCAAACCATCGCGCCAGGCTTGGCCTAGCACCACATTGACAATCACAGTATAGCGCGAGGAAAGCGCTTCCGTCAAGCGTTCTCTTTGCGTGGCGGCGTTTTTCCCTTCGGCGCGTCTTGGGCCGGGGAGGCCGCGGCCTCGCGTTTCCGCAACAAGACTTTGAGCGCCGTGCGCTTACGCCTCGTGGCGGCGCGGTCGAAGCCGAGCAGGCCGAAAGCCGCCTCGTCGGCCCCGGCGCACGCCAAGGCTTTGGCGCGCGCCAAAGCGGCGCCCCACGCGCGCAGGGCGTCCTGCCAATGGCCGTTGGCGCAGAGCAGGTCGCCCAAATGGTCGTAGAGGTTTGGCAAGAGGAGGCGTTCTTCGTCCGTGGCGCCGTCAAAGGCGGCGAGCATACTTTGGAGCGCCTCGGCGGGGAGGCCGCAACGGAGCTGCGCGACGGCGAGCGTGTCGCGCGATGCGGTGGCCCACCGGCGGGTGCCGCGGACGAGGGCGAGGGCGGCGTGCGGGTCACGGCCGGCCTCCAGGAGCGCCCAGGCGTAATCGTTGCGGATGCGGTCGTTCTCGGGGAAGGCTTTGTGCCACGCGGCCCAGGTGCGGGCGGTGGGCGTTTGGCAGGCCTCCAGGCTGTCGCGGACGGTCTCGGTAAGGAGGGCATCGCCGAGGTGCGGGGCGCCGGCCTCGCGATAGGCCACGACCCAGGCGATTGCGCGGCGGGCGGCGGCCTCGCGGGCGGCGGGGGTGCCGCTGTCATCGAAGAGCCCCGCGCGTTGGGTCAGTATCTGCGCGCGGCGGAGGATGGGCGCGGCGTGGGCGGGGGTGGCCGACGGGGCGGG
>CASEMQ010000060.1 GCA_949289005.1 uncultured Lentisphaeraceae bacterium | reverse complement strand
GCCCTCGCCGCCGCCACCGCCAAACGCCAGGCCGCCGAGGCCAAGGCCGAGCGCGCCGCCGCCGGGGAAGCCGACGCCCGCCTCGCCGTCGACACCCTCCGCAAGGCCATCGCCAAAGAGCAGGCCGAGACCAAGGCCAAAGCCGAGGCCGCCCAACGCAAACTCGAGGCCGAGGAGCTCCTCCGCCGCCAGGCCCAGGCCGAAAAGGAGGCCAAAGCCCGCGCCGCACGCGAGGCTCAGGCCCAGCGCGACGCCCAGGCCAAAGCCAAGGCCGAGGCCGACGCCAAGGCCCGCAAGGACGCCTTGGATTGGTGCGCCGACCTCTGGGAGATGAAAAAGGTGGAATCCCTTGAGCGCCGCCTCACCGAATGCGCCGCCAAATGGCCCGACGAGCCCGGCTTCATGGTCGGCCTCGCCCGCCTTCGCCTCCTCCAAGGCCGCCCCGACGACGCGCTCGAGCTCGTGGCCCTCGTCCCGGGCGGCGGCTCCCTTGGCCTCGACGGGCAGCTCGTCGCCGCCGGCGCCTATCTCACCAAAAACCGCCCCGAGGAGGCCATGCGCATCCTCGAGCGCGCCCTCAAGGCCAACCCCAAGGACCCCCGCCCCTACTTCAACATGGCCATCACCTTTCTCCGCCTCCCCACCGCCGACCCCGACCGCGCCATCGCCGCCCGCTACTACGCCCGCAGCGTCGAGCTCGGCGGCAAACGCTCCCTCTCCCTCGAACGCCGCCTCAACATGGAATGAGAAGTTTGGAAGTTTGGAGGCGTGGAAGTTTGGCCGCGCCCCTGCGGGGCGACAATCGGGTGTCGTCGATACAGTCATGCCGTCGCCGGAGGCGACAGCCCGGGACCCAACCTCCGGCGCTCCTCCAAGCCTCCAAACTTCCAAACCTCCAAACTTTCCTTTAAGGAGTGAGCCATGCATGATCCCATGGAAGAAAAGACCCTCGCCACGCGCCGCATCTTCGAAGGCCGCGCCCTCACCATCGACATCCTCGACATCCAAATGCCCGACGGCCGCAAGACCACCCGCGAGGTGCTCCGCCACCGCGGCGCCGTCTGCATCCTCGGCGAATTGCCCGACGGCCGCTTCATGATCGTCCGCCAATATCGCAAGGCCGTCGAGCGGACCCTCCTCGAGTGCGTCGCCGGTTGCATGGAGCCCGGCGAGACCCCCGAGGAAGCCGCCCGCCGCGAGACCCGCGAGGAAAGCGGCCACGAGGTCCTCGCCCTCACCCCCCTCGGCCGCTCCCTCCCCGCGCCCGGCTACTGCGACGAGGTGCACTACCATTTCCACGCCCGCCTCAAGGCCGCCCCCGACGGCCAGCGCCTCGACACCGACGAAAACCTCGTCCCCCTCGCCCTCACCGCCGTCGAACTCGACCGTGCCATCGAAACCGGCGCCATCGACGACGGCAAAACCATCATCCTCTGGGATCTCTACCGCCGCGCCCATGCCCGCGGCGCGTGCTGAGCGCGCGGCGGGGGAGTGCGTACCGGGGGACGCACTTGGGCGGACGCGCCCTGGAATTGGCGGCGCGGCACGGGAATATGCTAGACTAGACGTGTCTATTTCAATCCGGAGGAACGCGAATGAAGCGCTTGATGTTGATGGCTTGCTTGTTGGGTGCCGCGGCGGTGGCACAGGCGGCGGACTATTTGTTGCCCGAGACGATTTGCCTGACGCCCAAGGGGGACGCCTTGGTGATTGGCGAGCGCGGCGCGGGCAAGGTCTCCGTGCGCGACTTCCAGGGCAAGGAACTCCGCTCCGTCACGGCCGTCAAGAAAGTCGGCGGCTTCCTGGGGCTCTTCCGGGAGGAGCGCACGCTCCCCGTCACCGGCATCGCCATGTCGCAGGACGGCACGCTCTTCTACACGGCCGACGACGGCAACGAGGGGGTGCTTTTCCGCGAGGGCGAGGACCCCGTGCCCGCCGGCAACCGCCCCATGACCCCGACGCTCTCGCCCGACGGCAAGTATGTCTATGTCTGTGACCGTTTCGGCGCGAAGGTGCGCAAGTTCGACGCCAAGACGCTGGAGTGCCTGGCCGAGGCGCCCGCCGTGCGCGAGGCCAACGGCTGCGCGCTGGGCAAGGACGGCAAGCTGCTCTTCGTCATCAACATGCTCCCCGACGACGCGGCCGAGCCCGTGAAGTACGTGGCCGCGCGCGTCACCGTCATCGACACGGCCACCTTCAAGGTGCTCGACAACGTGCATCTGCCCGACGGCTCCACCGGCGTGCGCGGCATTACCGCCTCGCCCGACGGCAAGTTCATCTACCTCACCCACACCCAGGCGCGCTACCAGTTGCCCACCACCCAGCTCGAGCGTGGCTGGATGAACACCGCCGCGCTCTCCGTCTTCGACGGCGTCACCGGCAAGTATGTGAACACCATCCTGCTCGACGACGTGGACCTCGGCGCCGCCAACCCCTGGGGCGTCGCCGTCTCCCCCAACGGCAAGTGGCTCCTCGTGGCCCACGCCGGCTCGCGCGAGGTGAACATCATCGACCGCGAGGCCCTCCACGCGCGCCTCGACAAGGCCGCCCGCAACGAGCGCGTGACCGCCGTGGTCTCTTCCGCCGCCGAAGTGCACAACGACCTTTCCTTCCTTTCCGGCATCCGCCGCCGCGTGCCGCTGACGGCCGACGGCCCCCGCGGCATCGCCGTCACCGACGACAAGGCCTACGTGGTCTCCTACTTCGCCGACGCCCTCACCGTCGTCCCCTACACCGACCGCGTCATCAAGCCCGTCACCATCCCCCTGGCCGCCGACGGCAAGCTCATCGACCTGGCCAAAGACCCCGTCCTGCGCGGCGAGATGCTTTTCAACGACGGCTCCAAGTGCTTCCAGCAGTGGCAGAGCTGCGCCTCGTGCCACCCCGACGGCATCGCCGACGGCCTGAACTGGGACCTCATGAACGACGGCATCGGCAACCCCAAGCAGACCAAGAGCCTCTACCTCTCCAACGTCACCCCGCCCACCATGATTACCGGCATCCGCAAGGACATGCTCCACTGCAACCGCGCCGGTTTCCACCACATCCAATTCTACGATGCCGCCGAGGAAGACGCCAAGTGCATCGACGCCTACGTCATCGCCATGCGCCAGCAGCCTTCGCCCTACGCCACCGAGGCCAACGCCGAGGCCATCGCCCGCGGCAAAGCCGTCTTCGAGAAGGCCGACTGCGCCCGTTGCCATAAGCCCGACCTCCACTTCACCGCCGCCGCCGACCCCAACGACGGCTCCAAGTCGCCGCTTTACGACCTTGGCCTCGGCATCCGCGACGAAATGGGCCAGAAGTTCGACGTGCCCACCCTCAACGAATGCTGGCGCACCGCCCCCTATCTCTACGACGGCCGTGCCCGCACCATGCGCGAGGTGCTCACCACCTTCAATCCCGCCGACGAGCACGGCGTCACGTCCGACCTCACCGAGCAAGAGCTCAAAGACCTCGAGCTCTACATCCTCTCCCTCTGATCGACAAGGAGCGCGTTTGCCATGCTGACCCACTTGAAAGGCGCCCTCTGGCCCACGCTCGAGACCACCGTGCGCGGCATCGAAATCGCCCGCGCCGGCTGGGGCTCGCCCGAGACCCTCGCCGCCGTGCAAGACCTTGACGTGCCCGCCATCTGGCTCTGCAACCAGGAGACCGGCGGCCTCCCCGCCATCGTCCTGCGCACCCTTATCTCCAACGGCTCCGCGCAAAGCATCGCCCTCAACGGCCGCGAGGTCGGCGTGCGCTACGACGACGCCTACGCCGACTACGTCCTCCTCACCGGCGTCCTCCCCACCGACCTCGCCGCCCCGCGCGAGGCACAGGCCAAATCCGTCTTCGAAAACATCGAGGCCGCCCTCCATACCGTCGGCTTCGACTTCCACGACGTCGTCCGCACCTGGCTCTACCTCGACAAACTCCTGGAGTGGTACGACCCCTTCAACCGCGTGCGCGACGCCTTCTTCGAGAGCCGCCACATCTTCGGCGGCTTCGTGCCCGCCAGCACCGGCATCGGCAGCGCCAACGTCACCGGCAGCGCCATCGTCGCCGGCGCCCTGGCCATGCGCCCCAAAGCCGACGAAACCGTCACCCGCGGCATGCTCGAATCCCCTCTGCAATGCCCCGCCCTCGACTACCGCAGCAGCTTCAGCCGCGCCGCCGAGATCGTCACCCCCGAAGGCCGCACCGTCTTCGTCTCCGGCACCGCCAGCATCGCCTTCGGCGGCGAAACCGCCCACGTCGGCGACCCCAAAAAACAAATCGACCTCACCATGGACGTCGTCGCGGCCATCCTCAAGACTCGCGACATGGACTTCCGCAACACCTCCCGCGCCATCGCCTACATCAAGCGCCCCGAATATCGTCCCCTCTGGCAACAATGGCTGGCCGACCACGATCTCCCCTCCAACCTTGCCCAAGAGGTCATCGCCGACGTCTGCCGCGACGACCTCCTCTTCGAGATTGAGCTCGACGCCGTCTCCCGCGCCGCCAAATAGGCAAGCCGCCGGCAAGCGAATGGCAACCCGTCGCCCGACAAGCGGGTGGCGGGTTGCTTTTGCGTCCCGAGGCGCAGGTTGCCAGGGCAGTGTCGGGGTGCGTCCCGTGGGGCGCAGGGGGCGGGGAAGTGTCTTGCCGCGCGGGGTTGGCTGTGGTACGATGGTGGCGTGAAAGAGAGGTTTGACACGGTCATGAGAGGTTTGACGCGGACGATGTTGGCGCTGGCGGCGGTTTGGCCGCTGGCGGTGGGTGCGCAGGGGATGGCGACGGGCGGGGTGGCGCGCGTGTCGCAGCGGGCGGAGGCTGGCACGCCGCCGCCCGCGGACGCGGCGTATCGCGACGCCAAGCGGCCTATCGAGGAACGCGTCGAGGATTTGATGGCGCGGCTGACGGACGAGGAGAAGGCGCGTCTGCGCCATGCGTGCGGGGGGATGAGCTCGGGGCTTGTCCCGCGCATCGGGTTGCCGGAGATCCGCACGCTGGATGGGCCGAACGGGCCGCGCACGGAGCCGGGGCGGCCGGTCACCTATTTCCCCACGGCCATCGCCTATGCCGCGACGTGGGACGAGGCGCTCGTGGAGGAGGTGGGGCGGGCGTTGGGTCGTGAGACGCGCGGCGTTTACAAGGTGGGCGAGGTGCCGGCGCGGATGTTGCTGGGGCCGGGCGCCAATCTGGCGCGCTCGCCGCTGGGCGCGCGCAACTTTGAGTATTTCGGCGAGGACCCGGTGCTCTCGGGCAAGATGGCCGCGGCCGTCTGCCGGGGGTTGCAGTCGGTGAAGGTCTCGCCCTGCATGAAGCATTGGGTGCTGAACGACCAGGAGTGGTGCCGCACGGTGATCGACGTGGATTGCCCGGAGCGGGCGCTGCGCGAGCTCTATGCGCGGCCTTTCGAGATCGCGGCGCGCGAGGGGCAGTGCTGGGCCGTGATGGGCGGCTACAACGCGGTGCGCGGGAAGTGGTGTTCGCACAGCGCCGAAATCAACGACCTGCTGATGTCTTTTGGCTTTGACGGCGCCATCTATTCCGACTGGGGCGGCTGGCGCGACACCGTCAAGTCCCTCAACGCCGGCTCCACGATGGAGAGCATGAGCAAGGTGGACGCCAAGCGCGACGCCCGCGAGGTCGGGCAGGTGCGCACGGGCGTCATCGATGCCAAGCGTGCCGAGGAGGCCACGCGCCGCAATCTGCGTAACTTCTTCCGCATGGGCGCCTTTGATCTGGACGACCCGGCGGAGCAGGCCGATCAGGCGGCCTGCGAGCGGAGCGTCCGCTCGGCCGGGCACCGCGCGTTGGCCCGCCGCGTGGCCGTCGAGAGCGCCGTGTTGCTGAAGAACGCGGGCGGCTTCCTGCCGCGCGACGCGAAGACAATCGGCAAGGTGGCGCTCATCGGCCCGAACGCCGACCAGTACCACTCGATGGTCGACGGCTCGCCGCTCAGCAAGCGCGGCGGTTCGGGCGCCATCCATACCGACCGCGAGGTGACGCCCTTGGCGGCCTTTGTGGAGCGGCTCGGGCGCGAGCGTGTCCTCTTCGCGCCGGGTTTCCGTTTCGAGCACGAAGGCCGCGCGGACGCGGTGTCCGTGCCGGGACTGCCGGCGATGGATCCCGTGGAGGCGGCCAAGCAGGCCGATTTGGTCATCTTTTGCGGCGGGCTGGATCATAGCCTGGACCGTGAGGTGCTGGGGTGGGGGCTGGTGTTGCCGGCAGACCGGCCGAGCCTGGCGCTCAAGGGGCCGCAGGCGGAGCTGATCGCCAAGGTGGCGGCGGTGAACCCGAACGTGGTCGTGGCGCTCACCACGGGCGCGCCCGTCTCGGTGGAGGAATGGATCGACCGCGTGCCGGCCTTGCTGGTGACGTGGTATGCCGGCGGCGAGGGCGGCCTGGCGTTGGCGGACATGGTCTTTGGCGACGCGGCGCCCGGCGGGCGCCTGCCCTACACGTGGGGCAAGCGGCTGGAGGATTGGCCGTGTCATGGCATGGGCGAGAGCGCCGCTTGGCCGGGCCTGCGCGTGAATGCCGCCAACCAACGCCCCGCCAAGCCATTCGAGGCCAAGCAGTATTATCACGACGGCATCTGGGTGGGCTACCGCGGCTTTGACCGATTTGGGCGCGTGCCGCGCTGGCCTTTCGGTTTCGGCCTCACCTACACCACCTTCGCCGTCTCCCCCGCGCCGAGCGACCCTACGCGGCAGACCTTCGCCGTTTCCGTCGCCAACACGGGCAAACGCGCCGGCCGCGCCGTCGTCCAGTGCTACGTCTCCAAGCCTATGACCAACGGCAACGAAATGCCCGAGAAGGAACTCGTGGCCTTCAAGAGCGTCCGCCTGGATCCCGGCGAATCGCGCATCCTCACGTTCACCCTCACGCCGGAGGCCTTCCGGTATTGGGACGAGGCGGCCGGCGGCTGGGCCTTGCCTGCGGGCGACTGCACGGTGCGCCTGGGGCTCTCCTCGGCCGACCTGCCCGTCCGCTACGCCGCCAAACCGCCCTTGTTGTGAGTTGCCCCACCGATGGCCGACGCCACGTTGCCGCTGTTCGATGACTACCGGGTGAGCCTCGAGGCCTTCGAGGGCCCGCTCGACCTGCTCCTCTTCCTGATCCGCAAGGAGGAGGTGGACATCTGCGACATCCCCATCGAGCGCATCGCCGAGCAATACCTGGCCTATCTGCGCCGTTGGCAGAGCCTCGACATCAACCTGGCCGGCGAATTCGTCGTCATGGCCGCCACCCTCATGCTCATCAAGAGCCGTACCCTCCTGCCGCGCGATGCGGAGGCCGAGGGCGACGAGGCGGCCGACGACGGCCCCGACCCGCGGCTCGACCTCGTCCGCCAGCTCATCGAATACAAACGCTGCAAGGAAACCGCCGAGCGCCTCGCCATCCGCGAATTGCTCCGCGGCGAGACCTTTCCCCACGGCCGCCTGCCCGACGCGACGCCCGCCGCCGTCCCGCCCCTGCGCTTGGGCGACGTGGGCATCGAGGACCTGCTGGCCGCCTTCCGCGCCGCCTTGGCCCGCGCCCGCGAGACGGTTTCCTTCGGCCACCTCAAGATGCGCCGGTGGTCCGTCCCCGAGAAGATCCGCTCCATCCTCGGCGCGATCGCCGCCAAGCCCCACTTGCGTTTCGACGCGCTCTTCCCGCCCGACGCGCCCAAAGGCGAGATTATCGTCACCTTCGTCGCGCTTCTGGAGTTGCTCCGCCTCCGCCAGGTCTCCGTCACCCAGACCGCTCTCTTCGGCGACCTGTGGCTGGACAGGCCGCCGCCCGGCGCGCCGGAGCCCCTGCCGATCCCGGCGGACGACCTTGGCGACGCGCCCGTCACTCCCGGCAGTAATGGATGAGCGCGCGGGGAAGCCAATCGGGGAGCAATGCCGTGAGGGTGCGCCAGAAGTCGGGCGCGTGGTTGAAGTGGGTCAGGTGGACGAGTTCGTGTGCCAGGGTCTCCTCGATGGTCTCGGGCGGGAATTGCGCCAACACCGGCGAGAGGCGGATTTCGCCGTCGCGGCGGCATTGCCCCAGCGTGCGCCGCCCCATCCGGCGGACGACGAGCGCGGCGGGTTGGCGCGGCAGGCGCGGCGCGAAACGCCCGGCAAAGCCCCGCGCCGTCTCCAACAGCCGCGCGGCGGCGTAGGCGCTCAGCCGCGCCTCCAACTTCGCGGGGTTGGGCGCGCGCCGCCAGGCGCAGACGAGCGTCCCCGCCTCTTCCCACACGTCGTCGCAGCCCGCGTAGGCCGCGTCGCGGATGGGCAGGACGCGCCCGAGCAGGACACGTTCGCCCGCGCCCGGGCG
>CASEMQ010000059.1 GCA_949289005.1 uncultured Lentisphaeraceae bacterium | reverse complement strand
CCGCGGGCGGCGGGGTGGGAGCCACCGGCGCTTCGGCCGCGGGGGGCGTGGTGGGCTCGGGCGCGGCGGCCGCGGGGGCACCGGCAGGTTTGGCGGCGGGGGGCTTGGCGCCCACGGGCCGCAGCTTGATGGTTATTTTGCGGGGTTCTGCCATGTTTCCGCGCTCCTTTGCTTGCGAGTGGTTGTGGGGAGGGTGGCCTTAGACGGCCATGACCTCCGCTTCCTTGGCCTTGGTGTCGGCATCGACTTTGCCGACTTTGGCGTCGGTGAGTTTCTGGACGTCGTCGAGGCCTTTCTTGGCCTCGTCCTCGGAGATTTTGCCGTCTTTCTGGAGGGTCTTGATGGTGTCGTTGGCGTCGCGGCGGATGTTTCGGATGGCCACGCGGCATTCCTCGGCGAGGCCTTTGGCGACTTTGACGATTTCCTTGCGGCGTTCCTCGGTGAGTTCGGGCATGGTGATGCGGATCATGCGGCCGTCGTTGCGCGGGGTCACGCCGAGGTTGGCGGCCAGGATCGCTTTTTCGATGTCCGTCAGCACGGAGGGGTCGAAGGGGGCGATGGTGATCTGGCGGGGCTCGGGGGTGGAGATGTTGGCCATGTCGCGCAGACGGGTGGGGACGCCGTAGTAGGGCACTTGGAGGGAGTCCACGAGCGAGGGCGAGGCTTTGCCGGTGCGCAGGCCGGAGAAGCGTTCTTTGAGCGAGGCCAACGCGCCGTCCATGCGGGTGGTTGCGTCTTTGATCACGTCTTGTGCGGTGTTCATGGGGGGAGTCCTCCAAGTGTTTAGGGGAGTGGCGCGGCGACCACGGTGCCGATTCCGGCCTCGCCGCGCACGATGCGCCTCAGGGCGTCCGGGGCGTGGAAGTCGAAGACCACGATAGGGATGCCGTTGTCTCGGCAGAGGGCAAAGGCCGCCGCGTCCATCACGTTCAGGCGTTTGCCCAGTGCTTCTTCGTAGGAAAGGGTGTCGTAGCGTGTGGCGGTTGGGTCTTTGGCCGGGTCGGCCGAATAGACGCCGTCCACCTTTGTTGCCTTCAAGAGGGCGTCCGCGCCGATTTCCGCGGCGCGCAACGCGGCGCCGGAGTCGGTGGAGAAGAAGGGATTGCCGGTGCCGCCGGCGAAGAGCAGCACTGTGCCGTTGGCGAGGCGTTCGCGCGCCTCGCGCGCGTTGAAGAGGGGGGCCACCTGTGGCATGGGCTGGGCCGTCATCGTCAGCGCCGCGACACCTTGGCGCTCCAGTGCGTTTTGCACGGCCAAGGCGTTGATGATGGTGGCGAGCATGCCCATGGTGTCGCCCAACACGCGGTCGGTGCCCTGGCCGGCGCCTGCCAGCCCGCGGAAGATGTTGCCGCCGCCGATGACGATGCCCACCTGCGCACCCATGCGCGCCAACTCCGCCACGCGCGTGGCCACGTCCGCCAACACGCATGGGTCATGGCAGGCCGGCGACGAGCCTTTCAGCACCTCGCCGCTCAGCTTCAGCAAAATTCGCCTATACTTCAAATCCATCGGCTGTCCGCTTTCTCACATTGATACGTCTATTATAGGCCATCCCCAACCAAAAGGCAAGCGAAAAGGTTTTGGCGGGGTGTCGGACATTTCTGCCCTCACCGATAAAGTGGGGTCAGTCGGCGGGAGGGGGGAAATAGAGCGCGCGGAGGCGGGCGAGGGTGCCATCGGCCTCTAGGCGCGCCATGCCGCGCTCGAACTCGGCGAGCACGCGCGCGGCGAAGGCGGGGTCTCGGGGCGAGAGGGTGAGGAAGAGCGGGGCTTCCGCGACAATCCCGGCGTCGCGGAAGTCGTCGCGGATGTCAAGGTTGGTGTTGCCGGCGTCCCAGTTTTCCCCGGCGAGGGTGAGGACGATGGCGTCGCATTTGCCTTCGCGGGCGAGCGCGAGCCAGTCGGCGATGCCGGAATCGTCGGGAAGGAGGAGGCTGCGCGCGGGATTGTCGCGGCAACGGGCCCAATGCTCGGCCACGAGGGGTACCTCCAGGTAGGAGCGCGAGTAGGCCAGGCGGATGCCGGCGAGGGAGTCCGGGCCGGTGTAGACCCAGTCGCCGGAACGTGGGGAGATGATGGTGATGGCGTAGTGGGCGATGGGCGTCTTGGACTGCGGGAAGCCCTCCAGCTCGGGGAGTTTGCCGAGCGTGACCGTGGCGCACTCCCGGGAGTCGGCGAGGTGGGCGATGAGCGCGGCGTCGGAGGGGAACTCGTCGTAAGCGAAGGAGGCGCCGGGGAAGATGCGGCGCAGGACGTCCAGGCAATAGCCATCGCGCCCCGAGATGGGGTCGTGCCCGGCGAAGGGCTGCCACGGCTGGTAGTGGACGTGGAGGGCGTTGCCGGCAAGCGCCTCGGCCACGGCGGCGGGCGCGGGGGCGGCGGCGGGCACGGCGGGGGCGATGGCGCGGCGGGCTTTCAGCACGGCCATCCCCTTCAGCGCGAAGAGGGCGATGAGCAGGACGACAAGGGCGACGCACAACTTGCGAATCATGGCTGGGGCTCCTTTCGGGCTTCCTGCCGGGCTTCCGCCCGGGGGGCCGTTCCGTCATCCGGTTGGCTCGCGGCCCGTGCGCGCTCGCGCTGCGCCCAGGCCCAGTAGGGGCTGTCGGCGGGGCCGAGGGCCAGGATCGCGTCGAGCGCGGCCAAGGCGGCCGCGTGGTCGCCGGCGAGGTGTTTGAGGCGATAGTCCGCGACCAACGCGCGGCACCGGCGCTCATAGTCCGCAAGGCTCGCGGCCGCGGCGGCCTCGGCCCGGCGGGCGGCGTCCTGCGCGG
>CASEMQ010000058.1 GCA_949289005.1 uncultured Lentisphaeraceae bacterium | reverse complement strand
CCGTCGGCCGCGCGACGCTCCTGGGCGTGCGCCCGGAGGCGCTCGGCGTGCGCGAGGCGCCCGAGCCCGGCACGCTCGCCGCCACCGTCGAGATCGTCGAGCGCATGGGCGCCGAGGCCAACGTCCACTTCCTGCTCCCCGACGGCACGCCGCTCATCGCGCGCCTGCCGCCCGACACCGCGTTGCGCCACGGCGACCGCCGCTTCCTGCGCCCCGACTACGCGCGCGCCTGTCTCTTCGACCCCGCCACCGGCGACAATCTCGCCTCGCGCGGCGCCGGGGCTTGAGCGCCCCCCATCGCGAAGGCGGCCATGTTCAGGCAAATCTCCGTGCTCATCGTCTCCTGGGGGCGCCCCGAACTGCTCGGGCGGTGCGTGGCCGCCGCGCGACGCGCCCTCCCCGGCGCGCAACTGGTCGTGGTGGACAACGGCTCGGAACCCCCGCTCGCCGTCCCCGACGGCGTGGACTTGGTGCGCAGCCCGCGCAACCTGGGCTACGCCGGCGGCAACAACCTGGGCTTGGCGCGGTGCAAGGGCGACTTCGTGCTCCTGCTGAACAACGACGCCACCCTCCCCTCGGCCGCGCCCGTCGCCACCCTGCTCGCCTTCCTGCGCGCCCATCCGCGTGTCGCCGCCGCCCAGGCCAAACTGATCCTCCCCGACGGCACGCTCGACGCCTGCGGCGAGGGGCTCACCCCCTTGGGCCTGCTTTATCACCACGGCTACCGCCGGCCGGACGGCCCGCACGCCGCGCGCCCCTATCCCGTCTTCGCCGTCAAGGCCGCCTGCGCGCTGCTGCGGCGCGCGGCCGTCGCCGAGGCCGGCGGGCTCTTCCGCCCGCGCTTCTTCTGCTACTACGAGGATATCGACCTCTGCCACCGCCTCTGGCTGGCCGGCTGGGAGTGCTGGTTCGTGCCCACCGAGCCCGTCCGCCACGACGAAGGTGCCACCGCCCGCACCCTGCCCCCCCGCACGGTCTGGCGGCGCTATCTCTCGAACATGCTGGCCTCGGCGTGCGACCTCTGGGGGCCGCGCCTCTGGGCGCGCGCGGGGCTCCCTTTCCTGGCGGCAATCCTCGCGGTCGGGCTCCTGCGCGGCGTGCTGCCGCGCCCCTTCCGCGACCCCATGCCCTTCGCGCGCCGTCGCCCGGAGCGCGACCTCCTGGCGCGCGTCCTCGTCCATCCCCCGTGGCGCTACTACCTCACCCTCGTGCGCAAGTGAGGCGCGACAAGCCATTTTTGTCAGGAATTGACTTGCCTTTTCTTGCGGGATAGGCTACTTTATTGGTGGATTTGAGAGGGGATTGTCCCCTTTGGGTTGTGAACCCGCGGGCCACCCCTCCGTGCCGAGGGGGGCGTGCGCGCCAAAAACACAGACCGCGGCAACTCATCAGGAACGTATCCCAAATGGATATCTATGTCGGCAATCTTGCCTACGCGACGGACGACGAGGGTCTCCGCGCCGCCTTCGCCGCCTATGGCGAGGTCAGCTCCGCACGGGTCGTGCTCGACCGCATGACCAACCGCTCCAAAGGCTTCGGCTTCGTCGAAATGCCCAACCCCGACGAGGCCAACGCCGCCATCGCCGCCCTCAACGGCGCCGAGCTCGACGGTCGCCCCCTGCGCGTCAACGAATCCCAGCCCAAGCCCCATGAAGACCGCCCCCGCCGCCCCTATGGCGACCGCCCCCCGCGCGGGGATTGGGGCGACCGCCCCCGCCGCCCCTACGGCGAGCGCCGCGGCGGCTATGGCGACCGTCCCGCCCGTGGCGGCTATGGCGGCGGCCGCGGGCGTGGCGGCTATGGCGGGCGTGGCGGCTATGGCCGCCATGACGACGAGCCCCGCGAATCCCAGTGGTAAGCCTGCCCCCGGCACAACAAAAAGCCCCCGACGGAAAACGTCGGGGGCTTTTTGCGCCCGCGTCAGTCGGCGGGCGTCACGCGGATGCGCCAGAAGGAGGTGTCCCGGCCCTGCAAGGGCACGCGGAAGTGGCGTTCGCCGACGCCCGGGGCCACGTAGGCCGGGTCATCGGCAAGGCGCCCCTCGGCGTCGCAGGGCTTGGCCGTGCGCACGGTCGTCCACGCGCCGTCGAGCGTGGTGGCGGAGGAGACGGCGAGGGTGGCGCCCTCGGCGTAGGCGAGCGGCGCGCCGGCGGCGGTGACGGCCTTGGCCGTGAGCAGCGCCTCGTCCGCGCCGATCGTCCGGAGCCCGACGATGCTGAACCTGTAGCCGATGGCGAGGGTGGCGGCCTCCGCGTCGGCGACGACCAGACCCTCGCCCGCGAAGCAGGCGAGCGCCTCGGCCGCCTCGGCGGCGGTCGCGCCGTCGCCCGGGAGCGCGATGGCGTTCACCTCGGCGAGCGCGGCGGCATCGGCTCTTTGCGCGAGGGCGGCGAGGGCCGCCGGGGTCAGCCCCTCGGGCACCGCGGCGAAGGCGACGGATCGTGTGGCGCCTTCCGTGTCGGCGAAGCGGACGGTGAGGGCGCCTTGGTAGGCGATTGTGGCCTCGGCCTTGGGCGTGCCGGCGGTGAGGTCGAGAATCGCGCCGTCGGCGAAGACGAGCGGCACCTCGGCGGTGCCGCCGCCGCGCAGGCTCTTGCCGGGGGCGATGACGAGCGCGGAGGTGGTGTTGCCGTCGGAGGGATAGAGCCGCGCGTTCAGGGTGACGTCGGGACCCTCGATGGTGGCGTCGGCGAGCATGAGCGTCGCCGTGTGGACGGTGAGGGTGCCGGTGTTGGCGACGCGCCCGGCGAGGACCGGCTTGCCGCCGCCGAGGAGCACATCGCCCGCGCCCTCCACGTTGGGCACGCGCGCCTGGGTGTTGCCCGAGTGGGTGTCGTCGAGCGTGCCGCCCGCGAGGACGCGCACGGTGCCTGTGCCGAAGGGGTTGAGGCGCGTGCCGGTGGCGCGGAGCGTCGCGCCCGCGCGCACCTCGAAAACGCCCGTGAAGGCGGAGTTGTCGCCGGTGAGGCAGACGTCCGAGGCGCACGCGAGCGTCAGCCCCGCCCACGCTTCCGTGAGGTTGGCCTTGACGGTGGCCTCCGAGCCGTAGTCGAGCGTGACGGTGCCGGCGGTCGGCAGCCCCGTGGGGCCGTTCGTGTTGGTGGAGGAGAGGTTGAGCGGGAGCGTCTCGGGCGCGTCGGCGGCGCCGTCGCCGAGGATGAGTCCCGCGCCCGCGCCGAGGGTCGAAGTCTCCGAGCCGACGCCGGTGCGCACGGAGAAGGGGCAGGCCAGGCGCAGGGTGGCGCCATCGGCCAAGACGAAGTGCCCGGCCGAAAGTTTCGCCTCGCCCGCGAAGGTGTAGTCGCCCTCCACGGTGAGCGTGTCGGCCTTGGTGGCCTCCGTGAGCGTGACGGTCGTGGGCACGTCGCGCGCGGGGAAGCGCGTCGGCTTGGCCGCGTCGTAGTTCGGCAGGCCGTCGGCCCAATCCGCGGAGCCGGCCAGCCAGACTTGCTCGCGCTCGCCTTCGGTCTCGAAGGTGACGAGGAGCGCGGTGCCGGTGGCGGTCGCCGTGCAGGCGACGGCTTTGTCCGCTGAGTCCGTGAGGACGAGCGTGGGCACACCCGCGCCTTCCGCGAGGGGCAGGCGCAGCGCGCCGGCGGCCGCCTCGAAGTCGGCGAGGGCCAGGCGGAGCGTCGCGCCCGCGGCGGGGGCGACGGTCGGGCGGTTCGTGCCCAGCGCGAGGGTTGCGCCGGCGGCGGCCTCGACCGTGCCGGCGAAGGCGTTCACGTCGGCCTCCGCGAGGTTGAGGGTGCCGCTCTCGGCGACGAGGCGCCCCGCGCCGGTGAGCGCGCCGGCGAGCGTCTTGTCGCCCACGCAGGCGAGGGTGCCCTCCACGGTGGTGGTCGCGGCGGCGAGGAAGCCCTCCAGCCGCAAGGTCGCGTCCTCAAGCACGGCGAGCGCGCGGTTGCCGGCCGTGTCGCTCGTGCCGGTGAGGGTGAGCGTGCGCGTGCCGGCCACGGTGAGGCTGATGCATGGGTCGATGGTGCCGGCGTAGGTGGTGTCGGCATTTTGCGTGAAGGTGAGCGTGTGCAGGGAGTCGTTCTCCGTGAGCAGTCGGGCGTTGGCGTCGCCGGAGAGGGTGCCGAAGGTGAGCGCCTCGGTCGCGCCGCCCCAGTTCACCGGCTCGAAGGTCAGGTCGCCGCCCACGCGCAGGTTCACCGTGGCGTCCGCCGAAGACGAGAAGGCGCGCCACCACAGGCCCACGTTGCTTGGCGTCTCCACCGTGAGGGCACGGAGCCAGGTGATGCGCTGCCCTTCGATGAAGCCGAAGTTTTTGTCCGCGGCGAGGCGCAGGGTGGAGAGGTCGGGGCCTGCGCCGTTGACCACGTAGTTGCGGTGGGCACCGGAGGCGTCGTTGGCGAGGTGGAGCTCGGCCACGGTGTCGGCACCCAGCTTCAGCTCGCCGAGGCCGCCGTTGAAGATGCCCACGCTTGAGTCGGGCAGTTCCAGGCGCAGGGGGGTCTCGGGGGTGCCGCCTGAGAGGGCGATGAAGCCGCGGTTGCCATTGCCCTGCACGTAGGCATAGGCGTCCGCCGGGGGTTTCTCGCCCGAGGCCACGTAGACGGGCACCTGCCCGTGCGGCAGGGTGATGGTCTTTCTGGTGTCTTGCACGGGGATGTCGAGGCGCCCCAGGGCGGAGGCGACGCCCTCGCCAATTGTCAGGTCGGTGCGCGCCACGACGCCATCGAGCGCGAAGGGTGTGGCGCCCGCCTCGGCCGCGAGCGTCAGCGCCGCCGTGCCCTCCGCCGTGAGCGTCGCGCCCGCACCGATGCCCGCCTCCGGCCCGGCCCCGAGGGTCAGCGTGGCGGGGGCGTAGGCACGCACGCGCAGGTCGGTCGCGCCCTCGGGCGTGTCGGCCGGGCCCGAGGCGGTCTTCCACGCCTCCACGGCCGCCCACGGCGCGTCCGCCGCCACGTCGCGGAGCGCCTGCCCCGCGGCGATGGGAATCAGCTGGATGGCGGAGACGCAGGCGCGCCCGCCGGCACGGGCAACGGAACCGCCCATGTTGGGGACGGCGGGCAACGCGACTGTCAGCGTCCCGTTGTCGAGGGTGATTCCGGGGATTGACAGGGCGTTGACGCCGAGCGCGGGATCCGCCCCGCGCGTGGCGGCCGTGAGCGTGCCCCAGTTAGTGAGCGCGCCGGCGTCCTCCGCGCCGAGCCCCGGCACGCGCCACGTCCCGTTCACCTGGATGGGGCGGAAGGCGTTCTGCTCCAGCCCGCTGTCCCCGCTCAGGTAAATCACCACGTCATACTGCGTGTTCGCGGCCAGCCCCTCCACCGTGATGGTCGCGCCGGGCCCATTCGGGTCGGTGTTGGGGATTGGCCCATCGTCCACGTAGCCGTGGAAGAGCGGATGCGCGTTCGCCTCCGCGTACCAGAAGAAATAGGTGTGCGCCGAGACCTTCAGCTCGCTCCCGTCCCCGCCCGGTACCGTCCACGTCGCCGTGCTGTCTTCCCCGGCGGTCGTGCGAGGGGGGGTGGCCTTCGCGATGTCGAGCACCGTCCACTCCGCCCCCTTCACCGGGTAGTAACCATACGCCGTCTCCGCTTCCAACCGCGGCCCCGAGCCGATGTCGAACTTGAGGCTCCATGCCTCAGCCCCCCACGCGGCGCCCACGCCGCCCAATAACGCCAACGTCACAAACGCCAACACGTACCGTTTCCCATGCATCGTCAGACTCCTTTCATGCTTGCCGGGCCGTCTCCAACGCCCCTTTCCGCGGCGCGCCACGGCGGCACACCTCGCGGGAATGTCTCCATGCTAGCCCAAAACGGCCACCCCCAAGCGGTTTTTCCAACGAAAACCTTCCATGCGTCCGCTTGTATGCGCCATCCCGAAAAATCGATTGCGGCGGACGGGGATTGCGCGCGGGGTGGCGATGTGCTACAATAGGCGCACCTTTTTGCGAGGGGGTGACCAGGTTTCGACAGGGTATGTCCGGGCTTCGGTCGCGTGCCGGGGATGATCGTTGGCCCCGTAAAACATCGATCAAAACCTAACTGCGAACGATAACTTCGCTTACGCGGCCTAACTTTAACGGCCCGTCGCTGAAACGCCGATGCCTGCTGAGCGTGGAAGCGTCGATTGGCAGGCCCTGCCGTGAACCGAGCCTTCGGGGACACGCGCTTGCACCATCATGAGGGCGTGCGCCCGGCTTCGCCCGCCGACCGGCCTGCCGGGCGCGAGACAATAGGCCGGCTACGCACGTAGACATCGTTGTGAGGCTATCTTGGACGCGGGTTCGACTCCCGCCACCTCCACCACTTTGGCGCCGGGTTTCCCCGGCGCTTTTTTTGTATCCTTTCACGCCCGCGCGGGAGGGGCCGGGCGCCGGGGAGGGGAGCGTGAATGGCGTGTTTGGGGGCGTGGCGCGCGCAAAGGGAAAACGCGGTCTGCTACAATGGGGGCCATGGACATTGTTTTGGTACACCCTGAGATTCCTCACAACACGGGCGCGATCGGGCGGCTGTGCGTGGGGTTGGATTGGCCGTTGTGTTTGGTTCGGCCGTTGGGCTTCACGCTGGACGCGCGCCATCTTCGCCGCGCGGGGCTGGATTATTGGGCGCATCTGCGGCTTTTTGTCTTTGATTCGTTCGAGGCGTATCTGGAGGCGCGGCGGCCGGAGGGTCTGTGCTTTTTGAGCACGCACGCCACGCGTTCGCTTTACGAGGCGCCGTTGCCCGCGCGGGGGGCGCTGGTGTTCGGTTCGGAGTCGAGCGGGTTGCCGCCGGACTTTTACGTGCGGTACGCGGCGGATTTGGCGGCGATCCCGATGCCGGGGGCGCACGCGCGCTCGCTCAACCTGGCCAACGCGGTTTCCGTGGCGGCCTACGAGGCGTATCGGCGCACGCTCACGCGCGGATGAAGACGTCGCGCACCGCGTCCATGAAGCGCTCGCGGAGGGCGGGCATGTCCTCCGCGGCGTGGGTGAGCGCCCAGAGGGCGAAGTCGAGTTTGGGGCGGAAGGCGTAGCGTTTGGGGAGGGCGGGGGCGAAGGTGTCGAAGTCGTGCCGGTGGTTGAGGTAGGCCCAGTGCATGGCCTCGGTCTTGCGGGCGAAGCCGTCGAAGAAGGCGGCGGCGCATTCGTTGAGGGTGCAGGCTTCCTTGTGCGCGCACCAGTAGTCGCCCAAGGCCAGCGCGTAGGCGCGCAGGTAGAAGCGGTGGGCGTCGCGCAGATTGGCGGCGTCTTGCGCGAGGTTGGGCCAGCCGAGGGTGCCGCGGATGGAGCAGACCTGGACGTGCGCGGGCATCTGGCGGTGCAGGAAGGGGTCGTAGACGAACTGGAAGATTTCCTTGCCGATGCCGAAGCGCGAGGTGGGCGGCGTGCCGGCGAGGTATTTCTTGGCGGCCATGTTCTGGGCGGCGGCGCTGCCGTAGAGCGTGGCGAGGGCGAGGACCACGGCGGGCTCCTCGGGGGAGGCGGGGTTGGCCGGGTTGCTGCGGAAGAGGGCCTGCGGGATGGCCTCCAACGGGTCGCCCGGGCTGCGCGTGCGCAGGAAGTAGGGGAAGCGGCTCGCCGACGTGGTGTCGCCCGGCGTGGGCGTGAGCAGCTGGAAGGCGGGATAATCCGCGCCCAGCGCGCGGAAGACGTTGGCGCGCGTGAGGAGGTAGTCGGCGTAGCCGGGGCGGGTGGAGTTGAGGCGTTTCTGGATGAAGGAGACGGGGACGGGCTCGCGGTCGGTCATCACCACCACCTCGCGCGTCTGCGCGGCGCCTGAGGCCAGGCTTTTGGAGGAGCGCACGTCGTAGATGTTGAGGTAGCGCGGCGTCTCGTTGTAGGAGAGGCGGTGCATGATGTGGCTCACCACCGCCAACGTGCGGATGTCCGCGCCGGGGTGGGGGATGGGCAGGCCGTTGCGGAAGGTGACGCCCGGCAGGGCCACGCGCCGCGCGTCGAAGTCCATCGGCGCGCTGTCCCCGGCCGCGTCGTCGTTCAGGCAGGCGTAGAGCGCCAGGACGGTTCGGTCGGCCCGCGGGTCGGTGAAGGCTTGGTCGCGCAACAGCCGGCGGAAGAGCAGCGTCAGCCCCGCCAACGTGTCCGCCATGTCCTGCGCGTTCATCCGCCCCAGCGTCATGCCCTCCAGGATGCGCTCCAGCGCCGGCACCAACAGCCGTTGCGCCTCGGGCCGCGGGATGCCAAAGAATTCCAGCGCGTGCCACCCCGCCCCGCTCTTTGCCCGCCGCATGGCCGATTGATGCTCGCCGGGCGCCAGCCCCGCCCATTCGCGCAGGCAGGCCAATGCCTGCGCCGGGTCCGTGGCCGCCGCACCCGCCACCCGCGCGAACTCCGGGTACGTCAGCCAATGCACGCCACGCAGGCTTACCAGATAGCGCACCGGCGCCTCCACGCGCACCCACGCGTGCGCCACCTGCCGCCGCATTTCCGCCACCGTGTACACCCGCGGCCGGAGGCGCCACAGTTGCCCCAAAGGCTCCAGATAGGCCAAGACCTCCCGCGAACGTTCGCAGAACAGCACCTCGTCCAACGCAAAGCCCCGCCCCGCCAGCCAGCGATCCGCGGCCGCCACCAACGCAAAGTCCGTCTCCCGCTGCAACAGCTCCACCGACCGTGCCGACACGTTCGCCAACACCACCTTTCGCCGCACCGTCTCCGAGCGCCGCCCCTGCGGCACCCGGCACACACCCTCGCCGAACGCCCCCGCGAAAAGCGGCGTCAAAATCGCCCCGAAATGCCCCGACCCCACCGCGCACAACCACCCCGAGCGCCCGATCCCAAGCGCGCGCCGCGGGATGAGCGACAACGACCGTTGCCGCTCCCGCCTCCCGCGCACCCCGCGCTGCAACAAAAACAGATCCTCCCCCCATGCGCACACGTCGAAGACCCGCCGCCCCGCCGCCGTCTCCACCCGCCTCGTCTCCACAAGCCGCCCGTCCTGCCGGGCCCCGTCGATCAACGCCAAAAACGCTCGCAATGCCATCGTCGCCTCCTTCGCCCCATACTCTACCATATTCCCGCCCCCCGCGAAAACCACCCGCCGCCAACGCAATCCTGTGCGTGGCACTTGTGTTAGGGAAAGTTCACACAAAGGAACGAGGATTGCGCGGATGGGAAATGGATTGCCGGTAAGCTACCGCGCAGGACTTTAGATGTATTTTGGAGGGAACAAAGACTTACGAAGTTTCCGCGCAAAGGAGCACAAAGGGTTGTGGTTTGGTCGGGTTTCCCAGAAACAACCCTTTTCGCCTATCGGGAGTCGTCAACACCCCTTTTCGCACTCTTGACAATTTGCCCACAGGGCTATCCACAGGGGTATCGACAAGGAAGGGCGGCCATGCCGCCCCGATAAACCGCGAATCGTCTGTCCCGGCGGGTGGCTGTCGCCCGCTTGTCGGGCGTCCTGTTCTCCGTTCGTTGTTTTCCGTTTATTGCCGAAAGGTAATGTTGCGGCAAGGGGAGCGCAAAATGGGCGTGGCACACTGGTGGGCATGAATAAGGAAGAAGAGCCGCGTTGCGTGATTGTCGTGCCGTGCCATAACGAGGCGCGGCGGTTGATGCCGGGGGTGTCCCGCACGTTCGCGCGGCGGCATCCGTCGTTCGAGTTGCTGTTCGTGGACGACGGGAGCACGGACGGGACCGCCGAGGTGTTGCAGGGATTCCGCGTGTTGCGGCTGGGGCAAAATCTCGGGAAGGCGGGTGCGGTGCGCGCGGGGGTGTTGGAGGCGTTGGGGTGGGGGAACGCGCTGGCGTTCGTGGGGTTCCTGGACGCGGATTTGGCGACGCCGCCGGAGGACTTCGCGCGGCTGTGCACGGTGCTGGCGAAGGCGCCGGCGGAGGTGGGGATGGTGTTGGGCTCGCGTTGGCGGCGGTTGGGGGGCGATGTGCGGCGGGCGCCGCTTCGGGCGCTGACGGGGGCGTTGATGGCGTGGTGGGTTCGGGTGGTGACGGGGCTGCCGGTGCACGATTCGCAGTGCGGGGCGAAGGTGTTTCGGGCGGGGACGGCGCGGGCGTTGTTCGCGGAGCCGTTCCGGAGCCGGTGGCTTTTCGACGTGGAGTTGCTGTTGCGTCTGCCGCGTGGGGTGGGGGCGGTGGAGTGGCCGGTGGCGCGGTGGCGGGAGTGCCCGGGCTCGAAATTGGGGCCGTGGGCGATGGCGTGGGCGCCGTTGGATTTTTTGGCGTTGGCGTGGTATTATTCCCGTCGTCGCAAAGCAGGAGGAAGCGTGCCTTATGCGTGCCTTGATCGTTGAGGACGATGCTCAGACCGCTGGATTCCTGAAGAAGGCCCTGGAGGAGGAGGGCTTTTCGGTACAGGTGGCCGCCGACGGCGCGGGCGGCCTGGCCAGCGCCATCGCCGAACCGCCGGACGTGGCGGTGATGGACATCATGTTGCCGGTGCTCGGCGGCCTGGAGGCGGTGCGCGCCATCCGCGGGCGCGGCTTGACCTTTCCCATCCTGGTGCTGAGCGCGCGCGACGCGGTGGAGGACAAGGTGCGTGGGCTGGAGTTGGGGGCGGACGATTACATGGCCAAGCCCTTTTCCGTGAGCGAACTGCTCGCGCGCGTGCAGGCGTTGTTGCGGCGGGCCTCGCGCCAAAGCGAGCGGACCTATCTGCAGGTGGGCGACCTGACGCTCGACCGCATCGCGCGCCGCGTCTGCCGGGCAGGGCGGCCGATCGAGCTGCAGCGGCTGGAGTTCCTGCTCCTGGAGTATCTCATGCGCAACGCGGGGCGGGTCGTCTCCAAAACCACCATCATCGAGCACGTGTGGGGCTACGACTTCGATCCGGGGACGAACGTGGTGGAGGCGCGCGTCTGCCGCCTGCGCGAGAAGATCGACAAGCCGTTCGAGCAGAAGCATATCCGCACGGTCAAAGGCTTCGGTTATGTCATTGGAGTGAGCGGCTTCGGCGCCTGAGGCGCACAATGCGCTTCCGCATGACGGTCGCCTTCAGCCTGGCGGCCATTCCTGTCGCGGCCGTCATCTTCGCGGTGCTCTTTGTGGTTCATAGCCTGATGCTCCGCCAAAGCCTCGACGCGGAGTTGCGCAGCAATTGGGCGCGCCTGGCCGAGGAAATCGCGGAGGAATGCTACGCCGAGGCGCTCGCCGATCTGCCGCCCCGCCTCTTCGCCGCCGTCATGGCGCCCAACTTCCGCACGTACGTCGCCCGCCCCCACCGTCGAGCAGGAGCACCTGGCGCGCGCCATCAACGTCATGGCCGCCAACACCGAGGCCCTCGTGGCCGATCTGCGCGCCGTCACCGACAACATCGCGCACGACCTGCGCACCCCCGTTACCCGCCTGCGCACCCGCGCCGAGCTGGCCCTGCGCAACCTCGCGGAGCGCGACGCCCTCCCGAACGCCGTGGCCGAGGAGTGCGACGGCATGATGGAACTCATCACGGCCATCCTCGAAATCGCCCGCCTCGCGCACGGCATCGACGTCGGCGCACGCGCGCCCGAGGACCTGACGCGCCTCCTGGCCACCTTCGCCGAACTTTACGCGCCCGCCGCGGAGGAACGCGGCGTCGCCCTGCGTTGGCACGCGCCGCGCGGCGGGTGCGTTCGCGCCGTGCCCGCGCCGCTGCTGCGCCGCGCGCTCGCCAACCTGCTCGACAACGCGCTCCGCTACACGCCCGCCGGCGGGCACATCGCCATCGGGGTCACGCCGGGGCGCACGCACGTGCGCCTGTGGGTGGCCGACGACGGGCCGGGCGTGCCGCCCGAACTCCGCCCGCGCCTCTTCGATCGCTTTGTCCGCGGCAGCGCCAGCCGCACCGGCCCGGGCTTCGGGCTGGGGCTCGCGCTCGTGCGCGCCATCGCGCAGGCCCTCGACGGCCGGGTCGCCTATCGCTCCCTCGGCGGCAAGGGCTCCCTCTTCGTCCTGCGCTTCCCCGCGGGGGAAAAGTAATCTGCTCACTGTTCACTGCTCACTGTTCACTGATTATCAAAAGGTCATTTTGCGGCAAGGGGAGCGTCAGGGGGCGTTGCTATCGTATGGGCGTTTTCTTTCATTGGGAAGGAGTCGTCCATGCGGTTTTTCGCGTTGGTGTGCACGCCGTTGCTGGCGTTGATTGGGCTGTCGCCGGCGGTGCTGTTGTTGGCGGCGCGGCTGTGGAACATGGCCGAGTTGCCGATTTGGGACCCGAGCGAGGCGCGTTACGCCACGTTGTCGGTGAACATGGCCCGGACGGACGATTATGTGCGGCCGGCCTTCTGGCACCGCCGCGAATATCGGACCTTCTCGGGCAAGCCGCCGTTGGCCTTCCAGCTGGGCGGGCTGGCGTGCGAGGCGTTGGGGGAGACGCCGTTCGCGGTGCGCCTGCCGAGCCTGTTGGCGGCGCTTGGGGCGCTGGGGCTGTTGGGGTTGGCGGCGGGGGCGGCGCGCCCGGTCTGCCTGTGCATGACGGCAATCGGCTTCCTGGGCTTTGCCGGTGTGTGCATGACGGATATGCCGCTGACCTGCGCCGTGATGGGGATGTTGACGGCCTTTTGGCGGTATGCGCGGCGGCCCTCGATGGGGTGGGCGTTGGCGGGCGGGGCCTTCGCGGCGGCGGGCTTCCTCATCAAGGGGCCCGTGGCGTTGGCGCTCGGCGGGCTGCCGGCGGTCGTCTGGATGGTGCTCAACGGCCGGCCGGAGGGGCTGCGCCGGCGGCACGTCGCGCTGGCGGCCCTGCTCTTTCTGGCGTTGGCCACGCCCTGGTTCGTCATCATGGAGCAACGCGAGCCGGGCACGTTGCGCTACTTCTTCCTCAACGAAAACCTGGGCCGCTTCCTGGTGCAGGAATACGGCGACCGCTTCGGCTCCGGCCATAAATTCTTCTTCGGGTGCTCGGTGCCGTGGCTGGCGGCGCTGGCGTTGCCGTGGACGCCGTGGTTCTTCCGGCGCGTGGCGTGGCGCGGGCTGCGCATCTGTTTCCCCGCCGTGGCCACGCTCACGATGGTGGGCTTCTGGGCGCTGACGCCCCGCGTGCCGCTGGCCTATCTGTTGCCGGCCGTTCCGTTGGCGGCCTGGTGGCTGGCCGAACGCCCCGCGCGCGCCTTCCGTTGGTGGCCGGCCGTGGCCGTCATCCAAGCCGTTGTCGTGGTCGCGCTCGCCCTCCTCCTGCCCAAAATCAAGCCCGCCAAGTTCCCCGAGCCCCTCTACCGCGCGCTCCCCGCCGACGCCACGCTCTCCTTCGAACACAACAACCCACCCTACAGCGCGGAGTTCTATCTTGGCCCCCGCGTCTGCCGCACCGGCGAACGCGACGGCGACTTCATCGCCCGCCGACGCGACGGCGAATGGCTCCTCGCCCCCAACGCCGCCCCCCACCCATCCGCCGTGCCCAATAGCCACACGCCCTCCGCCAAAACGCAGCCACACCCTTGTCGATAACCCCCCGATCGATCCCATCCCGAGACACGGCGTGCCTCACCCCGGGACACGCCGTGTCTCGACCCGAGGTACGGCGCATCCCGAAAAACGACCCTTTGTATAGATTGAAAACGTGGTTTTGCCCCGCCTCAGACCCCTTCCGCTCTCAACAGGTTTTCAACAGCTTTCCAAAAGTTGTCAAC
This sequence comes from uncultured Lentisphaeraceae bacterium, assembly GCA_949289005.1. Taxonomy (GTDB): domain Bacteria; phylum Verrucomicrobiota; class Kiritimatiellia; order RFP12; family DVOR01; genus Spyradenecus. The sequence continues at coordinate 18,699 of CASEMQ010000058.1, read as the reverse complement.
ACCCCGTGCGCCTGCCTCCACCGAGCCCATTTGACACGTGCCGACGGGGACGGTTTGACGGATGCCGGGAGGCAGGGGTGGCGCGGGCGTTGTCTGCGTGGGGTGTCAGTGGGCGGTGGGTTTGTCGCGGCGGAGGGGGACGAAGGGGGCGGGGATGAGGTTGGCGAGGGCGTGGGGGGCGACTTCGACGTTGAGGCCGATTTGCCCGGCGCTGACGAAGAGGCGCGGGAGGGTTTCGGCGGAGGCGTCGATGAAGGTGGGGAGGTGTTTTTTCATGCCGAGGGGCGAGCAGCCGCCGTGTCGGTAGCCGGTGAGCGGGAAGAGTTTGGCGAGGGGGAGCATGGCGAGGGCCTTGACGCCGGCGGCTTTGGCGGCGCGTTTGAGGTCGAGCTCGCCATCGGCGGGGACGACGAAGACGAAGGCTTCGTGGCGGTCGGTCTCGGTGACGAGGGTCTTGAAGACGTGCGCGGGGGGGACGCCGAGCCGGGCGGCGATCTCGGCGGCCTCGGCCCGGCCGCCGCGGCCGTCGAAGGCGTGGGGGACGTAGGGGACGCCGGCGGCTTCGAGGATGCGCTCGACGTTGGTTTTCTTTTCGGCTTTCATGGCGCTTGGCGGGGTTTAGCGGAAGTCGCGCAGGTGCGCGAGGAGGGCGCGGGCGGCTTTGAGGAGGTAGGCGGGGTGGGTGGCCATGCGGGCGGCTTGGCGGAGGAGGGCGGCGGGTTGGAGATGGCCGCGGTAGGCGTAGGCGATGAGGGCTTTGGTCTCGGCCTCGGAGAGGGGGCAGCGCATGACGGGGCCACGCATGTCGTAGGCGTCCCAGTCGAGCGTCAGCAGGTCGCCGGATGCCTGGAGTTGTCGGAAGAGGGGTGTCCCGGGGTAGGGGACGAGCCAGGTGGCCTGGAGGGTGGCGGCGTGGCCGCGGCGGAGGAGTGCGCGGCCCAGCTCGGCGGTGCGGCGGGCGTCGTCCGCGGTTTCCCAGGGATAGCCGAACATCAGGGTGATGTGGACGTCGAGGCCGGCCTCGGAGGCCAGGCGCGCGCCTTCCTCGACCTGCTCGGGGGAGAGGCGTTTGTTCAGGCGGTCGAGGGTGGCTTGGTTGGCGGATTCGACGCCGAAGAGGACCATGCGGTAGCCGGCGCGGCGCATGAGGCGGTAATCCTCGGCGCGGAGCGCGCCGAAGCGTTGGTTGCAGTCGAGGCGCAGGCGGCGGTCGAGGCCGCGTGCGAGGAGGCCTTCGCAGAAGGCGCGGAGCCAGGCGCCGGTGGGCTGGCTGCCGGCGTCGTCCATCACTTCGCGGGCGCCGAGGTCGGCCAGGCCGGCGATTTCGTCGAGGACGTGGGCGACGGGGCGGACGCGGTAGGTGGGGTAGAGGGCGGCCCAGGAGCAGAAGGTGCATTTGCCGTGCCAGCAATCGCGCGCGGACATGACGTAGGCGCCGGGGGTGCGCAGGAAGTTGCCGTTGCGGAAGGCGTAGTCGCGCCAACGGGTCAGCGCGCGGTCGATTTGCGGCAGGGCGGCCAGGTCGACGGGCACGGCGCGCCCCTCGGCCCATCCCAGCAGGGCGAAGTCGTAGTCGCCGCCGGCGACAAGGAAGTCCACGGGCGCGTTTTGGCGGGTTTCCCCGGGCAGTGCGGAGACGTGGTCGCCGCCCATCGCCACCAGGCAGCCGGGGAGGCGGCGCTTGAGTTCGCGCACCCACTGCCAATGGAAGCGCACGACGGGCGTCTTGGTCTCCAGGAAGACGGCGTCGGGCCGCCAGGCCTCCAGTTCGCGCCGGAATGCCTCGGGCGAGAGGCCGCGGGCGATGCCGTCGAGCCAAAGGACGTCGTGGCCGTGGGCGCGCAGGAGGGTGGCGGCGGAGGCGGGCACCACGGGATAGATGGCCGTGGGGCGGTGGAACCACTGGAACTGCCGGTTTTGGCTGAGCAGCGGCGTCCCTTTGGCCGAGGGGATGGGCGGATAGCAGAGGGCCAGGCGCATCAGGCGGGGAGGGCGGCGGCTTTGGCGGCGGCGAGGAGGCGTTCGAGCGTGGGGCGGCCCTTGGCCTCGGCGGCCAGGCGGAGGACGGGCTCGGTGTTCGAGGGGCGCGCGCCGAGCCAGGCATCGGCCCAGTCCAGGCGGATGCCGTCGTAGTCGATGCGGGCCTGCGGCGGGCCCATGAGGGCGGTCACGGCGGCCTCGACGCGGGCGACGGCGGCAGGGCGGTCGTCCACGCCGGGGATGTTGATTTCGCCGGAGGCGACGTAGCGCCCCGTGATGGGCGCGAGGAGGTCGGCCGCGGCGAGGCCGTTGCGCTTGGCCCGGGCGAAGACGCCCAGGGCCAGGAGGGCGGCGAGCAGGCCGCTGTCGTTCCAATGGAAGGCGCGGAAGTAGTAGTGGCCGGCCACCTCGCCGCCGCAGATGCCGTTGAGGTCGCGCAGGGCGGTCTTGGCGAAGGCGGCGCCGACTTTGACCATGTGCGGGACGAAGCCGCGCTCGCGGAGCGTCTCGATGACGCCGCGGGAGGTGCGCACGTCGTGCACCACCACGGGGGCGGCGTCGGGGCACTGCGGGCGGAGCGCCTCGGCGAAGGCGGGCAGGAGCGCGTCGGGCGGGATGAAGGCGCCCGTGGCGTCCACGAAGGCCACGCGGTCGCCGTCGCCATCGAAGAGCACGCCCAGGTCCAGGCCGTTGGCGCGGACGCATTCGGCCAGCCTGGCGCGGTTGGCGGGCTGGAGCGGGTCGGGTCCGTGGTTGGGGAAGGTGCCGTCGGGCTCGGCGTTGAGCAGGCGGTCCGCCGCGCCGAAGAGGTCGCGCGCGAAGACGCCCGTGGCGCCGTTGGAGCAATCGACCGCGAAGCGCAGGCCCGCGAGGTCGGGCGTGCGGGCGCGCAGCCAGGCGAGGTATTCCGCGTGGCACGCCTGCCCCGCGTCGCGCAGGGCGCCGGCACGGGCGGCGGGCGGCGGGATGCGATTTTCCACAATCATGGCCTCCACCTCGCGGAGCCCCTGGTCATAGCCGCAGGGGCGGGCGTCGGGCTTGGAGATCTTGAGGCCGTTGTATTCCGGCGGGTTGTGCGAGGCCGTCACCATCACGGAGGCACTGGCGCCTTCGCTTTTGGCGTTCATGAAATAGGTCATCGGCGTGGTGCAGAGGCCGAGGTCCGTGACGTCGGCGCCGGCCTCGCGCAGCCCCCGGATGAGCGCCTCGGCGAGGGCGGGCGAGGAGAGGCGCGCGTCGCGCCCCACGAAGAAGTCGCGGCAGGCGAGCGTCGTGGGCAGGCAGCGCCCCACCTTGCAGGCCAGATCCTCGGTGATGTCCTGGCCGTAGACGCCGCGGATGTCATAGGCCTTGAATGCTTTCAACGTCATGGTCGTCACTCCACCGCGCAGAGGAGCCCCTTGAGATAGAGCCCCTCGGGGAAGGTTATGGATTCCACGTGGTCGGGCGCTTGGCGCAGTTCGCGCAGGATGCGCACCGTGCGGTGCGCGTCGAGGGCGGCGGCGGCCACCATCATGCGGAAGTCCGCCGGGGAGATGGCGCCCGAGCAGGAGAAGGTGGCCAGGAGGCCGCCCGGCTCCACCAGCTTGAGGCCGAGCAGGTTGATGTCCTTGTAGCCGCGCAGGGCCTTGGCTGCCTGCGCCTTGGTCTCCGCGAACTTGGGCGGGTCGAGCACCACCAGGCCGAAACGTTGCGCGCGGTCGCGGAAATCGCGGAGCGCCTGGAAGACGTTGGCGCGGAGGAAGGTCGCGCCCGCCAAGCCGTTGAGTTCGGTGTTGGCGCGGGCCTGCCCCAGGGCGTGCTCCGAGACGTCCACGTGGGTGACGGCCGCGGCGCCGGCCTTTTGCGCGGCCACGCCGAAGCCGCCGGTGTAGCAGAAGGTGTTGAGCACGGTGCGGCCCTTGGCCTCGGCGGCCACCAGGCGGCGGTTCTCGCGCTGGTCCAGATAGAAACCCGTTTTCTGGCCGCCGCGCACGTCCACGGCGAAGCGTGTCTCGCCCTCGTGGATGACGATGTGCCCGGGCGGCTCGTCGCCCGCGAGCAGGCCCGCCGTGGGGGCCAGCCCCTCATGGGCGCGGCTGTCCACGTCGCTGCGCTCGTAGAAGGACCTTGCGCCCGTCTGCGCCAGGAGCGCCCGTGCCAAGGCGGCCTTGTGGCGCTCGGCGCCCACGGTGGTGAATTGCCCCACGAGCGTGTCGCCGTAACGATCCACCGTCACGCCCGGCAGGCCGTCCGCCTCGGCGTTGACCAGGCGCAAGGCGTCCGTCGCGAAGCGTTCGCCCATGGTGGCGCGGACGGCGAGCGCGGCGGCCACGCGCCCCGCGAGGAACGCCTCGTCCACCGGCCCCTCGTCGAAGCGCCACATGCGCACGCGGATTTGCGATTCGGGCGACCAGGCACCCATCCCGAGCGGGTTGCCTGCCGCGTCCAGCACGCGCACCGTCTCGCCCGGGGCCGGGTTGCCCGAGGCGGCGTCGATGGCGCCGGAGAAAATCCAAGGGTGACGGCGGCGGGTGGGGGCGTCGCGCCGTTCCTTCAGGCGAACGTCGATCATGCGCCCCTCCCCAATGCCTCGGCCTGCGCCCGGAAGAGCGTCTCGCAGCCCCGGCGCGCCAAGGCGCGGAGGGCGTCGAACTGCGCGTCGTCGAAGGGCTCGCGCTCGGCCGTCCCCTGCAGCTCCACGAAGCGCCCGTCCGAGGTCATCACCACGTTCAGGTCCACGTCCGCCGTCGCGTCGTGCGCGTAGTCCAGGTCCAGCGTCGGCACGCCGGCGCAGATGCCCACGCTCACGGCCGCCACGCGCCGCACGATGGGGCTCTCCGCCAGCGCGCCCGAGGCCACGAGCGCGGCCGCCGCGTCCTCCAGCGCCACCATGCCGCCGGTGATGGAGGCGCAGCGCGTGCCGCCGTCGGCCTGGAGCACGTCGCAGTCGATCGTGATCGTGCGCTCGCCCAGGCGCGCCAAGTCGATGCTCGCGCGCAGGGCCCGCCCGATTAGGCGGCCAATCTCCACGCCCCGGCCGTCCTGCCGCAACTTCTTGATGTCACGCTCCTTCCGCGCGAGGGTGGACGACGGCAGCATCGCGTACTCCGCCGTCACCCAGCCCCGCCCCGTCCCCTTGAGGAACGAAGGCACCTTTTCCTCGACGCACGCCGTGCACAGCACCCACGTGTCGCCCTGCTTCATCAACACCGAGCCCGGCGCATGCTTCGTGAACTTCCGCACTATCTCAACCTGACGCATCATGATTTCCGTCCTTCTCCCGCAAGTATACCAAAGCCCGCCCCGCCCGTGCCGCCCCGGGGCGCGCGTCCCCGGGCACGATTGGCCGGGATGTGCTAAACTGGGCGCGTTCGGTAACCACACAGGGAGGTTTTGGCAAATGCAGACACGTCGGGATTTTCTTGCCGCGATGGCGCTTGGCGCGACCGGCGCGGCGTTGGCGCCCAAGGCGTGGGCGGACGGCGCCGCCGCGCCCGCCGCGCTCCGCTTCAAGGAAGGCAAGCCCTTCCGCATCCTGCAGCTCACGGACTTCCACTACATCCCGCCGACGGGCAAGGACAAGCGCGGGCAACAGGTGGACGACCTGTTGGCGAAGGTGCTGCCGGAAGACCGCCCCGACCTCGCCATCGTCACCGGCGACTGCGTCACCAACAGCCGCATGGAAGAAGGCTGGACGCGCCTGGCGGACATCTTCGGGCGCTTCAAGGTGCCCTTCGCCGCCGTGATGGGCAACCACGACCACGAGGGCCGCCACACGCGCAAGGCCATCGTGGACTTCGTCTCCGGCCTCCCCGGCAGCCTGACGCGCCCCGGCCCCGCGGACCTCCCCGGCTGCGGCAACTACACGCTCCCCATCCTGCCGCCCGAGGGCGACGCCCCCCGCTTCATGCTCTATCTCCTGGACTCCCGCGCCTACGCCGCCGAGACGCCGCTGAAGGCCGTGAAGGGCATCGGTAAATACGCCTGGTTCGCCCCCACGCAGGTGGCTTGGTTCCGCGCCCAGGCCGCGGCCTTCCGCAAGGCCAACGGCGGCGAGCCGCTCCCCGGCGCGGCCTTCTTCCACATCCCGCTCCCGGAATACGACCTGGCGTGGGCGAAGGGCGACGGCAAACCCATCGGCGCCAAGAACGAGGCCGTCTGCTGCCCCAAGGTGAACACAGGCATGTTCTACGCCTTCCTGGAGGCGCGCGGCATCCTCGCCGCCTTCTGCGGGCACGATCACGACAACGACTACGCCGCCTGCCTCAATGGCGTCGGCCTGGTTTACGGACGCTTTTCCGGCGGCACCAACACCTATCGCCACTGGGAAAACGGCGCGCGCATCATCGACATCGCCCCCGACGGCCGCGCCCTGCGCACCCGCACCCACCTGCTCTCGGGCAAATACGGCCCCGTCGCCCGCTACGCCCTCTGAGGCGCACCGGCGCAAACGCAAAAAAAAGCCCCGCGCGGATCGCTCGTCCGCGCGGGGGCTTTTTTGTCGCCGCGCCCGCTGTGCCGTATTCGGGGCGCGACGGGCAGGCAGACGGCCGGGGACCGGCGTTCCGTCATGGCGTCCGCGGGACGACGAACTTGTAGAAGCGCGTGTCGCCTTCGGCGTCGAGAAGGGCGCGAAGCGTGCCGTCCGCCTCGAGGGAGACGTTGCCCGGCTTGACGGGTTTCCAGGCGCCGGGCGCGAGCGTGTCGCTCTGCATCAAGGTGATGCCCACGGCGACTTTCCCGTCCCGCACCTCGATGAGCGGCGCGCCGAGGGCCATCTCCTGGAGTTGCTCCTTGGTGATGACGTCGCCGTTGGCGATGGCCTCCTCCAGCGAGGTGTCCGCCCCGCCGGGCCCGACGCCGACGGCCTCCAGCGACTCCGCCACGGCCTGTGTCACGAAGTGCGCGGCAATCTCCGTCACGGCGTCTGCGGGGAAGGTGGCGGTGGCGCCATCCGCCTGGAAGCCCTCGCCGGACCAGCCAAGGAAAACGTAGCCGTTGGCCGCCTTGGCCGTGAGCGTGACGGTTTGCCCGGGCTGATAGCTCAACGTGCGCGGGAAGGTATTGACGGTGGTGATGCCGTCGCTGACGGTGCCGTTCCCGGCGCGCTTGAGGGTGATTTGGAAGGGCGTCGTGGTCATCGTGAGCCCGTGCCATACGCCCGTCTCCCCCATCGCGGCCACCCAGGCGCGCCAGTCGGCATTGACGTAGGTGCCTGCCGTGCATGGGCCGAAGCCGTTCTCGCCGACGGTGGCGGGAGGCTCGCCCAGGAAGGCGACGGTCTTCAGCTTGGCGCACGCGGCAAACGCCTCGCGCCCGACGGTCGTCACGCTCGCGGGGAGCGTCACGGAGGTGAGGGCGGCATTGTTGCGGAACGCCTGCCCGGCGATGGTTTGGACGCCCGTGGGCACGGAGTAGGCCGCGACGTTGCCGGGCGCGAGCCAGAGCGTGGCGCCGTCCTTGCTGAGCAGCGCGCCATCCACCGAGGCGTAGACCTCGTTGCCCTCGGCCACCTCGATGGCGATGCCGGGGCAATTCGCGAAGGCCTGCGGGTCAATGGCCGTGCAGGAGGCGGGGATGACGACCTTGGTCAGCTTGGCGCACCCCTCGAAGGCGCCGGCCTCGATGGCCGTCACGCCCTCCTGCAGCGTCACGGTGGTGAGGCCGGTGAGGTTGGCGAAGGTGCCGGCTTGGATGGTGGCGACGGAGCCCGGCACCGTCACGGCGGTCAGCCGCGTGGCGCCGTCGAGCGCACCCGGCGCGATTGCCGTCACGCCCTGCGGGATTTCCAGCGTGCCGCTCGGGTTGCCCGAGAGGTCGGAGACCACAGGGGCGAGGCTCGTGGGATCGTAAACCAATTGCCCGGCGGCGCCGGTGGGTGCCTTGGCCGTCAGGACCAAACCATTCCACGTCTCGTTCCCGCCCAACGCGTCCATCCACTTGCCGGTGAGCAACGTGGGATAGGTCCCCGCCGCGCAGGTGCCGAAGACGGCTCCGTCGGCGACGAAGGGCGGCTCGCCCAAGAAGTCGATGCGCGCCAGACGCGGGCAGTTCGCGAAAGCATCCCACCCAACGGATTGCAGGGAATAAGGCACCGTCACGGCGGTGAGCGACGTGCAGCCGCCAAAGGCCTCTTGGCCGATGGCCGTCACGCCGTCGGGCACGGTGTAGGTGGATACGGAACAGGGCACGTGGAGAAGCGTCTCCATCGCCTTGTCGAAGAGGGCGCCGTCGGCGGTGGAGGCGTAGATCGCGTTCTCCGGGGCGACCGTTACCTTGTCAAAGCCCGTGAAGGCATCCGTCTCGATGGTGACGACGGCGGCCGGGATGGTGACCGAGGCCAACTTCCGCGACCCCTGCGCTTGGCCGGCGGCAAAGGCGCCGGCGGCGATCGTCGTGACCGTTTCCGGCACGGCATAGGCCGTGACGTTGCCGGGCGCGAGCCAGAGCGTGGCGCCGTCCTTGCTGAGCAGCGCGCCATCCACCGAGGCGTAGACCTCGTTGCCCTCGGCCACCTCGATGGCGATGTCCGGGCAGTTCGCGAAGGCCAGCGGGTCGATCGCCGTGCACGAGGCGGGGATGACCACCTTTGTCAGTTTGGCGCATCCATCGAAGGCCCCGGCCTCGATGGACTTCACGCCCTCCTGCAACGTCACCGTGGTGAGGCCGGTCATGTTCGCAAAGGTTCGGGGGCCGATGGTCGCGATGGTGCCGGGGATGGTGACGGCGGTGATGCGCGAACATCCCGCGAGCGCGTCGGCGTTGATGGCGGTGATGGCATGGCCGTCCCACTGGTCGGGGATGACGAGCGCGCCGGAGAGCGTCGGCGAGGAGACGCCGGTGACGATGCCGTTTTCGTAGACCAAGTCCTTCGCCGGGCCGGTGACATCCTCGTAAGGGCTCATCCGCAGCCCATTCCACTTGGTGGCGCTGCCGTCCTTGTCCGCGGCCATCGCGCTTTCCCACAGCCCCCGGCGTGAGACGGGGTAATAACCCGTTGCGGAGGCCGGCCACACGTCCTCCTCGTACTCATAGATCTCGGGGATGGTCGCCTTGGGCGGGTTGCCCTGGAAGGTGATTTTGCGGAGCGCGGCGTTGCCGCCGTTCACGAAGGGCGCATCCATCGTCTCGAGGCTCTTGGGGAAGGTGACCTCCGTCAGTTTGGCACAATCGTAGAAGGCATGGAGCCCCACCGTGCGCAGGGTCTGCGGCAAGGTGACCTTGGTGAGGGCGCACCCGTTGAATGCGCCCATGCCAATGACCGTGACGCCCTCGGGCACGGCATAGCTCGTCACGGCCTTCGGCGCGCGAAGCAACTTGGTGCCTTCGGTCGCGTCGTCGCGGAAGAGCGCGCCATCCTGCGCGTGGAGCGCGGGATGGCCCTCGGCCACCGCCACGCGCGAGACGTTCTTCAACGCGTCCGCGGCGCCCTCGTCCCAGGTGTCGCCGGAATTGCCCAACCGCCCGACGGCCATCACGCCCTTGTGCAACGTGAGCGTGCCGACCTCGGGGCCGATGAACGCGTATTCGTCGATGCGCGTGACGGTTTCGGGGAGGGTCAGGTCGGCGCCGGCGGCCCCTTGGTAGAAGAGCACGGAGCCCTCCGGATAGCCGTAGGGATGGGCCGCCTTGTTGAGCACCAAACCGCCCTCGACCTTGTAGTAAGGATTGTCCGGGGCGATGTCATAGATCGCCTTCGGGCACTCGAAGTTGCCCAAGACGCCCTTGAAGGTGGAGGGAAGGCGGATCGTGGCAAGCGCCGGGCACTCGTCGAAGGCATCCGGGTCGATGGTTTCCACGCCCTCCTCCAGCACCACCTCGGCCAGGCGGGTGCACCAATAGAAGGTCCCGGCATCCAGGTGCTTGACGGAGCCGGGGATGGTCACCTTGGTGAGGTTGGGGCAATTGTGGAAGACGCCGAGTTCCCCCGCGTTGATGGCGGTGATGGGCGCGTCGATTTCCGAGGGAATGACCAATTCGCCGGAGACGTTCTTGTTCGTCAGGCCCGTGATGACGCCATTCGCGTACGTCAAATACTTGGCGTTGCTGTTCTGCAACGCCCACACGCCGTAGGGCGCGACCGGGAGATCGCGCGAGGTTACCTTGTAGTCATCGGTATTGTGCTGCACCGTCCAGATCCCACCCGGCGCCGCACGTTCCCAAGCGTCCGCATAGGCAAGCGTGTACGTGACCTGCTTGATGTTCTCCGGCTCGAAGGTAAATCCCCACGTCGTGTACGTCGGCACGCCGCCCCGGAAATGCACCGTCTGCACCGTGTAGCCCAGGGCAAAATCCCCCAGCTCCGTGACCGTCTCGGGGACAACGTATTCCTTCACGCCGCCCGTGGCGAAAAGCAGCTTGCGCCCGTCTTTCGTCAGCAACGCGCCGTCCACGGATTTGTACGCGGGGTTCTCCTCGTCCACCGTGACACGCATCACGTCGCAACAGTCGAACGCCTCGTCGTGGATGTCGGTGGTCGCCGCCGGGATTGTCAGGCTTTTCAGCTTCACGCAGTCCTCGAACGCCATCTGCCCGATCGACTCAAGGGTCGTGGGCAACGTCACCGCCGTCATGGAGCGGCAATTCACGAAGGCCTCCATGCCGATCGTGCGCACCCCCTCGGGGATGACCAATGACGTGATGCGCGTGCAATCGTAGAACGCGCCCTCGCCGATGGCCGTCACCCGCCACGACTGCCCCGCTTCGTCGTCAAGCGTCGCGGGAATGGACACGTTGCCGGAAAGCGACATCGAGGCCCACTGGATCGTGGCCTCGTCGCCGGAGACATCCCATCCATAGGTGCCATTGTAATAATCCACGACCAAATCGTCGTCAAGCTCATAATCCTGATAAACCTTCGCCGAGGCGAGCGGCGCCAACGCCACCAATGCCACAACGAGTCCAAGCGACTGTTTCGTTCTCCGTCCTCCTGTGCAACCGTGAATCGACAAACGACCGGAACGACCCAATTGTACCACCCCCTCCCATTTGTCGCAAGTCTTTTTTGCTTCAGTATCCGCCGTGCATCGTCCACGATAACTTGCGCAGGCGGGAGGAAGAAACGAAAGCGGAAGAAAGGTGGCCGGGCAACGGTCGAGGCAAAGCGGGGAATGTGGGCGGACGGCGCCCCCGGGCGTTCCGTCCTCGTTTCCGTTCACCCGTTTGCCATACGGGACGTAACCGAACGCATGTGGCCCCACCGTCGCCCCGCAGGGGCGCCCTGTTCGCTGTTCACTGTTCTCTGCTCACTCATTTGCTATAATGGGCGCGAACCCTGTTTCTATCCGAAAGGAGTGGATGATGCGTGTTTTGATGATCGGTGCCGGAGGCGTTGGCAGTGTGGTGGCGCATAAGTTGGCGCAGGTGCCGGAGGTGTTCACGGACATCCTGTTGGCGTCGCGGACGAAGGCGCGGGTGGATGCGTTGGCGGCGGAGTTGCCGCGGCCGGTGGGGACGGCGCAGGTGGACGCGGACGACGTGCCGGCGCTGGTGGCGCTGATCCGCGGGTTCAAGCCGGACTTGGTGATGAACATCGCGTTGCCTTATCAGGACTTGCATATCATGGACGCGTGCCTGGAGGCGGGGTGCGATTATCTGGACACGGCGAACTACGAGCCGCCGGACGTGGCGAAGTTTGAGTACAAGTGGCAGTGGGCCTACGATGAACGTTTCCGCGAGGCGGGGCGGATGGCGCTTTTGGGATCGGGCTTCGACCCGGGGGTGAGCTCGGTCTTCTGCACGTATATCCGCAAGCATTACATCCCGGAGGTGCGCGAGATCGACATCATCGACTGCAACGCGGGGAGCAACGGCCATCCTTTCGCCACGAACTTCAACCCGGAGATCAACATCCGCGAGGTGTCGGCCAAGGGGCGCTATTGGGTGAAGGGGAAGGGCTTTGTGGAGACGGAGCCGCTGGCGGTGCGGGAGCCCTTCGCGATGCCCGAGGGGTTGGGGACATTGAACACGTACCTGATGTACCACGAGGAGCTGGAGTCGCTGGCCAAGCATATCCCGGGGCTGGAGCGGGCGCGGTTCTGGATGAGTTTCTCGGACAATTACCTGAAGCATCTGGAGGTGCTGAAGAACGTGGGCATGACGCGTATCGACCCGGTGATGTACCAGGGGCGCGAGATCGTGCCCATCCAATTCCTCAAGGCGTTGCTGCCCGACCCGGCCACCCTGGGCCCGGTGACCAAGGGCAAGACGTGCATCGGCTGCCAGGTGCGCGGGCTGGGCTTCGACGGCGAGCCCAAGACGGTCTATGTCTACAACATCTGCGATCACCAGGCGTGTTACCGCGAGGTGAAATCGCAGGCCATCAGTTACACCACCGGTGTGCCCGCCATGATCGGCGCGAAGATGATGCTCACGGGCAAGTGGCGCGGCAAGGGCGTCTTCAACATGGAGCAGTTCGACCCGGATCCCTTCATGGCGGATCTGCCCAAGTACGGCCTGCCTTGGAAGGTCATCGAAGGCGAGGTGTTCCGCCATGACGACTGAGCCGCTCAAGGCCGCCAAGGCCGCCGCGCGCGCCGTGGGGTTGCTGGACGACGCCGCGCGGCGCGGCCTGCTCCGCGCCGTCGCCGCCGCCTTGCGCGCGGAGGCGCCCGCCATCTTGGCGGCCAATGCCGCCGATGTGGAGGCGTTGCCGGCGGACAACGCGTTTCGCGACCGGCTGTCGCTGACGCCCGCGCGCGTGGAGGCGATGGCCGCCGGCGCCGAGGCCGTGGCCGCCTTGCCCGACAATCTGTGGCGGGTGCTTGAGGAGCGGTCGATGCCCAGCGGCATCCACCTGCGCCGCGTGCGCGTGCCCCTCGGCGTGGTCGCCTGCATCTACGAGGCGCGCCCGAACGTGACGGTGGACGTGGCGTGCCTCTGTCTGCGCACCGGCAACGTCGCCGTGCTCAAGGGCGGCAAGGAGGCCGCGCGCACCAACGCCGCGCTGGGCGACTTGCTGGCGCGCGTCTTGCGCGAGGCCGGGGCGCCCGAGGCGGCCGTCACGCTCCTGCCGCCGACGCATGAGGCCGCGGACGCGCTCATGGCCGCGGAGGGGCTGGTGGACGTGCTGATCCCGCGCGGCTCGGCGCGGCTCATCCACGCCGTCCGCGAGAAGGCGCGCGTGCCCGTCATCGAGACCGGCGCCGGCGTCTGCCACGTCTACGTCCACGACGATGCCGACATCGCCTTGGCCGCGCGGGTGATCGACAACGCGAAGACCCGCCGCGTCTCCGTCTGCAACGCGCTCGATTGCCTGTTGGTCCACCGCGCTTTGGCCGACCGGTTGGACGATCTGTTGGCGCCGTGCCGCGCCAAGGGCGTGGGCATCCACGAGGCGCCGGAGGACTGGGGGCACGAGTGGCTCTCGATGAACCTTTCGGTGCGCCTGGTCGATGGCCTGGACGCGGCGCTCGCGCACATCGCCCGCTATGGCTCCGGCCACAGCGAGGCCATCGTCACCCGCTCGCCCGAGGCCGCCGAGCGTTTCCGCCGCGAGGTCGACGCCGCGTGCGTCTACGTGAACACGCCCACCGCCTTCACTGATGGCGGCGAGTTCGGCCTCGGTGCGGAAATCGGCATCTCCACGCAGAAACTCCACGCCCGCGGCCCGATGGGCCTCGATGCGCTCACCACCTACAAGTGGCTTATCGACAGTCAAGGAGCCATCCGCCCATGAGCAAACCAAAAAAGGACGAACGTTTGGCCACCGAAAAGGCAGCCCTCCGCGAAAGGATGAAGCCCGTTCGCGACAAGGCCGCCGCGGCGCTTGACCCCGAACGTTTCGCCGCGCACCTGGAGGTTGTCGTCGATTACCTCCAAAGGCTGGCCGACTGCGAGGAGGGTTACATTGCCACCTACGTCAGCGTGGGCTCGGAGTTCCCGACCGCCCTCCTGAACGCCAGGCTCCGGGCCGCGGGCTTCCGGCTCTGCGTCCTCTGTTGGGACGCGGAGGCAAAAGTCTACGTCTGGGGCGAACTGACGGGCGACCTCGTCCCAGGCCCCCACGGCATCCCCCAGCCCGCCGAAATCATCCCGGTCGACGATGCCGACATTGCGCTCGCGCTTGCCCCCGGGCTGGCCTTCGCGCTTATCCCGGACACCTTCGAGTTCGCGCGGTTGGGTCATGGTGGCGGCGTCTACGACCGCATTCTGGCGCGGCTGGAGGAAAACAGCCCCATGTCGATAGCCATCGGGCTTTGCTTCAACGCGCAGGTCGTCCCATCCGTGCCCCAGACCGCACACGACTACCCCGTCTGCCAGCTCATCACCGAGGATGCCTTCGGCCAGGCCGATGAGGCGTTGTGCGACATGGAAGACGAGGGGATTCACATCCATTGTTGCACCGATTCGTAAGGAGCGCGGACAATGGCCACCCCCCACATCGCCATCGTCGGCGCCGGGCATGCCGGCGTCGAGGCCGCCTTCGCGCTCGCCAAGGGCGGCGCCAAGGTCACGCTCTTCTCCAACGAGCCCGGCCTGCCCTACTTCCGCCCCCGCCTCATCGCCGTGGCCTTCGGCCAGGCCGAGCCCGATGCCATCGCCATCAAACCCCAAAAGGCCTACGACGAGGCGGGCATTGCCCTGCTCCACGAGCCCGCCGCCGCGATCGACCTCGCCGCCCGCACGGTCAACGGCCGTGCCTTCGACGGCCTCATCCTCGCCACCGGCTCGCACGCTTTCGTGCCGCCCTTCGAAGGGCGCACCGACCGTCTCCACACCCTTTGGACGCTGGCGGACGCGCTCAAACTCCGCGAAGCCTGCACCCCCGGCAAAACCATCGCCATCATCGGTGGAGGCGTCTTGGGATTGGAAGCCGCGCTCCGCGCCCATGAGGCCGGGCTGCGCGTGGCCGTCGTCGAGGCCGCGCCGGGTTTGGCTTCCGGCTCGTTGGGCGGTGGCGAGGCCACGCTCCGCCGCGCAATCGAGGAAAAGGGTATCGCGCTCCATGTCGGCACAGGCGTTAAGGAAATCCTCGCGACGGGCGTCCGCCTTGCCGATGGGCGGGAGGTCGGCGGCGACGTGCTTCTGTGCTCGGCGGGCGCGCGCCCCAACGGCATTCCCGGGCACCGGGATTATCTGGGTGTGTGTGGCGACCTGAACGTCATGCCCTTCCCGAATGTTTATGCCATCGGGGACATCGCCCTGGCCGGAAGAAGCGCCCATGCCCGGCCCTACACGCCTTGCCGCTCCGTCCGCCGCGCGCAACTCATGGGCAGGTTGCTTGGCGAAAGCCTGCTCGCCGCGTATGCGGGGAAGGGGACTTACGTGTGGCATGAGCCGATCCTCCCCCAACTCATGAAAGTGGGCGACGTGGAGCTTCACACGCTTGGCGACCTCCGCTCGCCCGATTTGGAAGAGCGTCGCGTGGACGACGGTTCCGACCCGCGTGTCTGGAAATCCGTCCTCTGGCGGGGCGACCTTCCCGTCGGCCTGCGTTGGGTCGGCACGCGCGCCGGTTTCGCCGACTGGGAAAAGCGCGTGTGCGAAGCGTTGGCAGACGCTTGCCCCTGAGCCCGCGCCGAAACCATGACCGCCCCCCACGTGCCGCACCCCATTCACCGCGGGCCCCATCCCTCGATGGCGCCCGGCTTCGTGCCCCCGCCGCCCCCGCCAAATGTCAAGCAGGACGCCGCCTTCGCCGTCCGCTTCCTGGGCACGGGCACTTCCACCGGCGTGCCGCTGATCGGGTGCCCCTGCGCCGTCTGCCAAAGCGCCGACCCGCGCGACCGCCGCCTCCGTTCCTCCCTGATGGTGCGCCTGGGCGGGCGTGTGCTGATCGTCGACACGGGGCCGGACTTCCGCGGGCAATGCCTTCGCCACCGCGTGCCGCGCGTGGATGCCGTCTTCATCACCCACGCCCACGCCGACCACATCTTCGGCTTCGACGATCTCCGCCGCTTCAACACCTTGCAAGGCAACGCCGTCATTCCCTGTTACGCCGGCCCCGCCACCCTCGCGGCCCTCCACCGCGTCTTCCCCTACATCTCCCAAAAGCGCAACGCCCAGGGGCTCTACCGCCCGCTCATCGACTTCATCCCCGCCACCGTGCCCTTCGAGGCGCTCGGCGCGCGCCTCACGCCCCTACCCGTCGTCCACGGCGACATCGAGACCCTCGGCCTGCGCATCGACTTCGCGGGCCGCGCCCTTGCCTACCTGCCCGACGTCCACGTCATCCCCGAGGCCACCCTCGCCCAAATGCGCGGGCTCGATCTCCTCATCCTCAACATGCTCCGGCCGCGTCCCCATCCCACGCACCTCGCGCTCGGCCGCGCCCTCGCCTACGCCGCGCGCATCGCCGCCCGCCGCACCCTCCTCACCCACCTTTCCCACGACTACACCCACGCCCAGCTCCTTCCCCACCTCCCCCCCACCGTCACCCCCGCCCACGACGGCCTCGCCCTCACCCTCGCCTGAGCGGGGGTCAGGCGCGTTGGATTTGGGCTTCGACCCAGTCGAGGCGGCGGTCGGTGGAGCCGTCGGGGATGGGGAGGCGGACGAAGCCGCGCAGGGGGGCGTGGTTGAGGCGGGCGTAGAGGGTGAGGAGGCCGCTGGCGGCCTCGACCTTGGCGAGGGCATGGTTGGCGGCGAGGATGCGCAGGGCCGCCAGGCGGAGGGCGCGGGCGGCGGCGGGGGGCAGGGGGCCGTAGCGGTCGGCCAATTCGCCGCGCAGGGCGGCGATCTCGTGGGGGGAGACGGCCTCGGCGAGGCGGCGGTAGACGTTCATGCGCTGGGCGTCATCCTCGATGTAGCCGTAGGGCAGGGCGGCGGAGGAGGGGCCGTTCGCGCCGGGCGAGGGGTCGATGAAGTCGAGCGACAGCTCCACGTCGACGAGTGCGGGGACGGCCTCGCCCTTGAGGCGGGCGACGGTACGGCGGAGGAGCTGGCAGTAGAGGCCGAAGCCGATGGCGGCGATGTGGCCGCTTTGGGCGGCGCCCAAGAGGTTGCCGGCGCCGCGGATTTCCAGGTCGCGCAGGGCGATGGCGTAGCCGGCGCCGAGGCCGCTGTGGCGCTTGAGGGCTTGGAGGCGTTTGCGGGCGTCGCTGTCGAGGAGGCCTTCGGGGGGGAGGAGGAGGTAGGCGAAGCCTTTTTGGGAGGAACGGCCGACGCGGCCGCGGAGCTGGTAGAGTTCGGCCAGGCCGAAGCGGTCGGCGCGGTCGATGAGGATGGTGTTGGCGCGGGGGATGTCGATGCCGCTTTCGATGATGGTGGTGGCCAGGAGGAGGTCGGCCTCGCCGCGGGCGAAGGCACGCATGGTGTCGGCGAGGGTTTCGGCGGACATTTGCCCGTGCGCCACGAGGATGCGGGCCTCGGGGACGAGGGCGCGGAGGCGCGCGTGGACGCGGCCGATGGTGCGCACGCGGTTGTAGAGGTAGAAGACTTGGCCGCCGCGGGCGAGTTCGCGGCGGATGGCGGCGGCGACGGGGGCGTCGGCGTCCGGCTGGAGGACGGTCTCGACGGCGACGCGGTTGCCGGGGGGCGTGCGCAGGAGCGAGAGGTCGCGCGCGCCGGTGAGCGAGAGGTAGAGCGTGCGGGGGATGGGCGTGGCGCTCATCGTCAGCACGTCCACCAGGGCGCGCAGGCGTTTGAGGCGCTCTTTGTGGGCGACGCCGAAGCGTTGCTCCTCGTCGATGACCAAGAGGCCGAGGTCCCTGAAGCGGAGGTTTTCGGTGAGCAGGGCGTGCGTGCCGATGAGGATGTCCACCTCGCCGCGCTCGGCGGCGGCGCGGGTCTTGGCGCGTTGGGCGGGGGAGCGGAAGCGCGAGAGCACCTCGATGCGCACGGGGAAGTGGGCCATGCGGTCGCAGAAGGTGGCGTAGTGCTGCTCGGCGAGGACGGTGGTGGGCGCGAGGAGGGCGACCTGTTTGTGGTTGACCACGGCGATGAAGGCCGCACGCATGGCCACCTCGGTCTTGCCGTAGCCCGCGTCGCCACAGAGCAGGCGATCCATCGCGGTGGGGGCGGCCATGTCGCGCTTGACCTCGGCGATGACGCGCGTCTGGTCTGGGGTTTCCTGCCAGGGGAAGAGCGCCTCGAACTCCGCGATCCACGGGTCGTCCACCTTGAAGGCGAAGCCGGGGAGGACGCGCCGGCGCGCCTGGGTCTCCAGCAGGCTGGCGGCCAGGTCCTCGATGCCGCGGTCGGCGGCCTCGCGTTCGCTGCGCCAGCGTTTGCCGTCGAGCGCGTGCAGCTTCACCTTGCGTGCGTCGGGCCCGATGTAGCGCGAGAGCAGGTGCGCGTGCGTGGTGGGCACGTGGAGGCGCGCCCCGCCCGCGTATTCCAGCGTGAAGACCTCGGTGCGGCGGCCGTCGACCACGATTTCGTTCAGCCCCAGGAAGCGGCCGATGCCGTGCTCCAGGTGGACGACCAGCTCGCCGGGCTCCACGTCGAGGGCGTATTCCAGGCGCGCCCCCGCGATGGGTGCCTGCCGCACAGGGGCTCGCCACGCGCGCGCCGTGGGGTAGAGGTCGCCCTGCGCGGCCACGGTGAGGCGCAGGTTGTCGATGGAGAAGCCCTGCGAGAGCGCCTCCGGCGTCAGGCGCACCTTGGTGTCCGGCGGAAGCGCGTGCGCGAGCAGTTCCCGCGCCGCCGCGCCCTCCGCGCAGAGGAAGACGCGCCGGCCGCGCTTGCGCGCCTCCGCGTCCAGATTCCCCAACATCTGCTTGCGCAAGCCGACGAAAAACTCCGGGTCCGCGTGCGCCCCCGCCTCGCCCGCCAGCCCGCGCACGCCGGGGAGTG
>CASEMQ010000057.1 GCA_949289005.1 uncultured Lentisphaeraceae bacterium | reverse complement strand
GTCCGGACGGGCGCGCGAAGGGTGTCGGGCAGGGTGGCGGTCAGGCCCGGGTCGACGCAGGCGCGCGCGGGGGTTTGGCCGAGGCGCAGGAAGCGCGAGAGGCGGCTCTCCGGAACGGCGACGCGCGGGCTTGATGCCAAGGCCGCGCGGAGCCCCGCGAGTGCGTGTCCCGCCGCGGCGTTTTGGGCGAAGGCCGCGAGCGCGCCCGCCCAGGCCAGGAGCGCGTCGCCGCGGGTGGCGTCGGCGTAGGCGTCCGCGAGGAGGTCGTTGGCCCGGTCGAGGCTTTCCGCGACGGCGACGGGGCGCCCGAGGTAGCCGGAGGCGAGCGCCGCGGGGGCTGCCCTGCCATCGGTCGCCGCGCGGACGGCGTTGGCGCGGAGCGGCTCGGGCGTGAGCAGGTCGCGGATGGCGCGGAGCCACGGGCGCAGGTCGTCGCCGTCGAGGAAGGGGGCGCAGGCGTAGGGGCGGAACGCCTCGGGAAGCGCCTTGCGCAGGCGGTCGCGTTGGCTTTCGCCGCCGGCCAGGAGTGCGACGGGGCCCGCGGCGGGGGCGCACGCGGCGGCAAGGGTCGCGGCGATCAGGGACTTGCCGCTGCCGGGGCAGGCGTCGGCCACCACCAGCGGTCGCTCCGCGAAGGCGCGCACGATGGCCTCCTGCTCGGGGGTCGCGAGGAAGGGGACGCGCGGCACGACGGGCGCGTCGGGGCGCGGGAGCGCGCTCTCCCCGCCGGCGAGCGCCACGGTCAGCGGATTGCCCAAGAGGCGCGGCGCCTGCGCGAGCAAGGTGTCGGCCAATGGCCAATCCGCGTTTTCGGCGGCCTCGGCGATGGTGGCGGACAGCACACGCAGCGTCGAGGCGCGCGCCCCGGAAAAGGCCTCGGCGCCCAACCCCGCGGGCAGGCCGAAGCGGCGGCGCAACCCGCGCAGGCGAAACCCGAGAACGTCGTGCGCCGCGTCGGCGAAATAGGGTGTTTCGGCGGTGTATTGGGCGGTGCGCCAGCTTTGGCCGGAGGCGATCGCGGTGGCTTCGAAGGCGATGAAGTGGCCGTCGCGCAGGAGGCGAAGCAGCGCGGCGCGCGGCAACAGTTCCCCGACTTCCCCGGCGTCGGGCGCGAGCACGCCCACGAAGGCATGGCCGGGGACGGTGAGGAGCACGGGATCCAGGCCGCACGCCTCCAGCTCCAACGCGATGAGCACGGAGAAGGAGAGGCAGTTGCCGCGCCCGTCGGCGAGCACTTGGCCGGGGGCGCGCAAGGCTTGCAGGTGCCTCGGTAGCCCCTCGGGGCGTCGCTCCGTCTCGGCGTCGTCATAGGCGAGCCCGCGGCCCAAGAGCGCCTCGTAGACGGCGCGCGGGGTGGTCGCGCCGGGGGCGAAGCCGGCGGCGGGCGAGGCGCCGAAAAGGCGGGCGACGGCCTGCGCGGCGATGTGGCGGTCGCGCTTCTCGATGGCGGCGCAGGTCCCGAAGACGAAGCCCGCGGGCCAAAGGTCGAACGCGACGCGCGCTTCCCCGATGCGCAGCAGGCAACGGTGCGGGGTGGTACGCCCGGCCTCCGCCAGGAGCACGGCGGGGTCGGGGCACACGGCCTCCCAGCGCAACCGCCCGCGCACGCAGGGAATTGGGGTCTCGGGGAAATAGGGCGTCTCGTCCAAGTCGCGGATCGCGACCTCGCCCGCCGGGCGGCTGCCCACGCAGGTGTAGGGTGCCGTGGGCAACAGGCCGAAGGCGCAGTCCGTGAAGCCGACGGAGGCGGGAAGATAGAGCAACGTTTCCATGGCGAATCCTTTCGTTCAATCGTTCAGTGGGATGATGTCCACCTTCAAGGTAACGGGGAAATCCGGTCCCTCGCCTCCGATGCGCGCCAAGCGCAGGCGGCCGCCGGGCAGCAACTCCACGTCCGCCACCCGCGCCCCCGCGCGGAGATGCGGCGCCAGCGCCCGGCGGATCGCCGCGGCCGGCACCGCGAAGACGACCCGCTCGCCGCCGATGACGAGCGCGTGGCGGGCGTCCCGCGCGCCGGGGAGCGCCGCCACCGCCGCCAAAAAGGCCGCCCGGTCCGTGCCCGCCCAACCGATCCGCAGGGTCAGACCGGAGACTTCGTCCGCCGAGGCCGGCGCCGGTTTCGGCGCGTCCACCACCGCCATCGGCGCGGGCCCCGGTTCGGGCGTGGGCGTCTCGACCGGTTCCGCGGCCGTAGCCGACGGCTTGGGCTTGGGCGCCGGCGCGGGCGGCAGGCGGAGCAGGTGGCCGACCCCAAGGGAGAGCGCCACGGTGAGCGCCAGGGAAAGCGCAACATGCATCGCGTTCATGGCAAATCCTCCTTTGGCAATGGCGTCAGTCGGCCAGGAACCCGAGCAGGTCGCCTAGGTTGCTGAGCGCCCAGGCGAAACCCATGCCGACGCCAAAGGCGATCGCCGTCTGCGCCAACACCGTCAGGCACCCGCGAAGAAAACGGAACAATTCGTGCAACATAGCGAACCTCCTTGATTGTGTGATGAAAGTCTCAGTCGAAGGTGACCAGGCAGTCGCAGCCCGCGCGGCGGATGGCATCCGTCGCCTCCGCCACCGTGGCGTCGGCAAGGCGGAAGACCACTTGGCTCCCCGCGAGCCCCGCGAACCACGCCTCGAGCGTGTCGAGGGCGACCCACTCGCGCCGCCCGTTGGGGTAGGTCACCTCGGCGACCTGCTCGCCGTTGCGCTCGGCGAGGCTCACGACGATTTTCTCGGCGAGCGCGGCCTCGGCCTTGGCGTTTTGCGCCTTGGGCGCGGGAACCACCTTGTCCGCCGCCTCCCTCGCGCCGTGCCCGCCGCCGCCAACCTTGACGAAGAGGACGAGGGTGCTGATGATGATAAGCACCAGATCCAACATGGAACTCGGCATCATGGTCAGTCCTCCTTGATGTGGGCGTAAAGCCGGTTGAAAACGTTCAGGACGCAGGCGACGAGCGTCGTGACCATCGCCACCGAGAGCATCTCCAGGCCGATGGGCAGCAGCGTCGCCTCGTCCGCGCCCGCCTGCGCCATCTCGCCGAAACCGACGATGAGCGGCGCGAGCGTGCCGATGAGCCCGCTCAGCGAGAGCCACGCCCCCGCCGCCTCCAGATCGAGCCGCCCGAAAAGGAAGTCGATCTCGGGCCAGGCGTAGCCGAAGGCGACGAAGGCAGTCAGCACGATACCTTCGGCCGCGCCGGTCGGCGCCGAAAGGGCGAGATAGCCCATCGTCGCCGCGAAGGTCAGGCAAACGGTGTGGAAAAACGCGCCCAGACCTTTGGTGTGCTTTACTTGCGTATCCATTGTTTCACTCCTTTCTTATAAGTAAGGGATGCCTCGGCGGCGGCCGCGCCGCCGCCGAGGCTCCGGGGTCACTTCTGCTGGGCGCTATCCGTATTCTTTCCCAATACGGCACGGATGGACTTTGGTGGTGGCACGCCTGCCTCTGCCGCCGCACGCCCGATGAGGATCCCGCGAATCAGCGATTCAATCTTGTCGTCGATCGTCGACGAGGGATTGGCCTCCGCATCCTCGCGGATTGCGGCAAGGCCGCAATCCACCGAGGCCTGGTTCGGGTAGGGGAGGGTGACCCCGAAGGCCACCGCCGCCGCAACGGCATCACGCCAACGTTTCGCCGCGAAGCGGAGCGCGGCCTGCTTGGCCGCCACGCTCGCCGCGTGGCGAAGATGATCGGCCGGGCGCGCCGGCTTGGCGTGGGCTCGGATGAGGTCACGCGTGGCCGCCTCGACCTCGGCGACGAGCGCCTTCTCGTGGACGGACGTCGTCTCGGGGGCGGCAGGGAGGGTGAGCGCGATGATTGCGCAGAAAAGGAACACGACGTTCCGGATGAGGTTGGTGAACATGGCAGTTCTCCTTGTGGTTGGGTTAGTAATAGAGGGTATCGTCGTCATTGCCGATGGGGGCGATGGGGCCTTCGGCGGTCTCGCCGTCGGCGGGCGTGCCGAGGGTGTCGAGGATGGCTCCAAGTACGGGGCTGTCGCTGAGGTCGCCGCCGAGGTCGCCGTTCAGCGTGGCGAGGGCGACCTCGATGCCCCGGCCGATCGCGATGCCCTTGATGGTGTCGTAGAGGGCAATGTTGCGCTCGAGCGACTGGATGGCCATCTCGGCGCGATTGTAGGCGACAAGGGGATCGGCCCCGTTGCCCAATCGTGCCGTGAGGGCGTTGGCGCCGTTGGCGTTTGCCGCGAGCTGCGCTGCAAGACCTCGCGAATAGCCATCGACCCCAAGGGCGCCCAGGCCGTCCGCCGAGAAGAGGCCATCGTGCATCTTCGCGGCGCGGCTCGAGGCTTCGCGCGTCGCCGGCGTGCCGGGGGCGGAGACCTGCCCCACCAGCAAGAGCCGCCCCATGCGGTCGCGAAGCTCGCGCTGGCGCGCCAGGGAGGATTCGGCCTGCGCCTTCTCGGCGTCAAGGATGGCGCAAAAGCCCTTGGTGAGCTCTTCGTTGGCGGCGCGGATCTCGGCGGCCTCGCCGCGGCCCTTGGCCGCATCGAGCCGCTTGCGGAGCTCGGCGATGCGGGCGACGGCGACGGCCTGCCCGGCCTGAGCCTCCGAGATCGAGTTGGTGGGCGAGGCCGCGGCGACGGCCTCGGAGACGGCCGCGAAGTCTTCCTGGCTCCAAGCCAGCTGGGCACGGAGGGTGGTGGGGACGATGGCCGCGACGAGCGCGGCGAGGATGATGATGAGCTTGCTCATGTGTGCCTGCTTTCTGTTTAGCGGGTCAGTGCGTGGTGCGCCGCCGCGAGGTTTAGGAAGATGGGGTTGAGGGGGATGTTCGCCGCGCGCGCCGCGTCCGCAAAGGCGGCATAGTTCGCGAAGGCGTCGCCGCCGTCAAAGGTCGGATGGCGGAGCGCGAGGCGGACGGCCTTTTCGGCCCAGGCCACGCGATCGGCGATGTCGAGGCGCGGGTCGCGCGAGGCGGCCTTGGCGGCCGCGAGCTGACCATCGAGGGTCTTGGCGGCGGCGAAGTCCGCCGCATGGCGTTCCGCCGCCGAGGGCTCGATCGGCGCAGGCGCCGCGAAGACCTTGCCGGCGGAATCGACGGCCACCGTCTTCGGGCGGTTGGGGTTGCCCGCGCAGCCGACGCTCGCCAAAATGGTGAGCGCGCTCAGCGCGAGGATCGTCATCGTTTTCTTCGTGTTCATCGTTGTGCTCCTTTGTTTTTGTGCGACACATGTCGCACACCTCATCGGTAATGAGGAAATCGCACTCTCACTCGTCCCGGCGAAGGGTTGTGGTGGTTGGCCGTGACGCGGGAGGTCTCGAGAAAGTTGGCGTTGTCGTGTTCGGCTTCATGGCATGTGTCCTTTCGGTCACACAGTAATGGGGAAAAAAAGAGCCCCCGGCCGTTTCTGGGCCGGGGGCTTTGGGGAGAAGGGAAAAACGCGGTGGGTCTGCCCCACCAATCATCGGGTGGGCAACCGCACGCGCGCATCAAATCCAACCAATCTTTCGAGAAATCCATTGAGAACTTTCCTCGCTGACAACAAACCCAAAGTAGCAGAGTCCCGTTCCCGCCGCAAGCGTTTTTTCACGTGTCGATGATTTTTCACCGGGCGGGGGCGTTTGGGACACGGCGTGTCTCGGAAGATGACGCCGTGCATCGATTGAAAAGGTGCTCCCGAGGTCTTTGGGTGCGGGGAAGTGATTGACAAGGCTTCGTGGAAGTTTGGATGGTTGGAAGTTTGGTTTGCACGACGCAAGAAACCGCGCAATCCGCGTTTTCCCATTCGTCGTCCATCCGGTTCTGTTCGCGTCCTTTTGTGGCCTTTGTGGTCCCGAAGCGTTCATTTTCCCGGACGGGATTGGTGCGCGGGTGGCCAAACAATTTTCTAACAGTGGTGTGTTATCATGAGGGCGATTATGGAAAAGGAAGCGATTGGGAAACTGGCGTTGATCGACGTGGGCTCGAACACGATCCGGACGGTGGTGTACTGCCGGCGGGGCGAGCGGGTGCGCAAGCTGTACAGCGAGCGGGACTACACGGGGCTCATCGCCTATGTGAAGGATGGCCGGCTGACGGAGGAGGGGGTGGGGCGGCTGTGCGCGACGTTGCTGCACATGAAGCGCTTTTGCGCGCTGTGCCGGTGCGAGCGGGTGACGGCGTTTTCCACGGCGTCGTTGCGCGGGGTGACGAATCGCGCGGAGGCGGTGGAGGCGGTGCGCCGCCTGACGGGCATCGACATCCTGCCGCTGACGGCGGAGGAGGAGATGGCCTGCGATTGCGCGGCGCTCCTGCGGATGGGGCTGCGCGAGGGCTTCGCCTTCGATTTGGGGGGCGGCAGCTGCCAAGTCTTCCGCTTTCAGCCCGAGGGCCTGCGCGAGGGAGCGTCGCTGCCCTTCGGCTGCCTGACGCTGGGGGAGCATTTCGTGCGGCGGGGGCTTTTCCCGGACCGGGAAGAGGCGCGTGCGATGCGCCGCTACGTGCGGGGGACGCTGGAGGAGTATCTGCCCGGCTTCACGGGGGTGCGCCCGCCGACCTTGCACGCGATGGGGGGCACGGCGCGGGCGGTGGCCAAGGTGTTGCGCGCCACGGGCCAGGCGGAGAGCGACGGCGAGTGCCTCTGCGTCTCGCGCGACGCGCTCCGCCAAATACTGCGCGACGCGCGCAAAAATGAGGGGCGCATGGTGGCGACCCTGCGGCGGATCATCCCGGGGCGGATGTCCACCTTGTTGCCGGGGGTGTTGGCGATGGAGGCCATCGCGCGCCATTTGGAGTGTGAGACGATCGAAGTGATGCCCACGGGCGTCCGGGAAGGGTTTTTATGGACCAAACTGTTGCCTACGGCTGTACCGTCAACCGCGAACTGAGCTGGCTGGGCTTCAACCGGCGCGTGTTGGAAGAGGCGGCCCTGGAGGGGCGCCCGCCGCTGGATCGCCTCGCCTTCCTGGGCATCTTCCTGAGCAATCTCGACGAGTTCTTCCGCGTCCGCGTCGGCACGCTGGTCGATCAGTTGGCCGAGGAGCCGCCGCCCATCGACGACAAGACGGGCTGGACGCCCGGCCAGCAGCTCGAGGCCGTCACCCAACGCGCCAACGCGTTGATGGACGATGCCGCCGAGGTGGCCCGCGGCATCCGCGCCGCGCTCGCCGCGCATGGGGTGGACTTTGTGCGCGCCGAGACGCTCGACGGCCCGCGCGCCGCCGCCATGGCGCGTTTCTACAAGGAGGAGATCAAGCCGTTGCTCTCGCCGCTGGCCATCGATGCGCACCATCCCTTTCCCTTTGTGCGCGACCGCGAGGCCGCCGTCGTCGCGCGCCTGGGCAAGCGCACGCTGGGCGTCATCCCGCTCGGCCGCCTGCCGCGCTTCAAGGTCTTCTCCGACGACACGGGCCACTGGGTGCTCCACACCGGCGACGTCGTCCGCTTCTTCGCGCCCAAACTCTATGGCCGCCTCCCCGACGAGATGGTCGTCTGCCGCGTCACCCGCAATGCCGACCTCACCGTGGAGGAGCGTGAGGGCGAGGGCGACTTCCGCGGGGCGATGCGCGACTTCCTCCGCCGCCGCAAACGCCTGGCGCCCGTCCGCGTCCAGTGCGACCGCGCGCCGAGCCCGGAGCTCGAGGCCATCCTGCGCGAGCGCCTTGCCCTGCCCGACAACGTCACCCCCCGCGCGCAAGCCCTCCCGCTCGACCCGGCCTTTGCCTTTGGCCTGGCCAAGGCCCTCCCGCCCGAGGTGGCCCGGGCCCTCTCCGCCGAGCCCCGCAAGCCCGCCCCCGTGGCCTGGGCGCAAGGCGAGATCGCCGCCCGCGTCCGCGAGAAAGACCGTCTCCTCCATTTTCCCTTCGAGAGCATCGCCCCCTTCGTGCGGCTTCTTGAGCAGGCCGCCGACGACCCGCGCGTCACCGCCATCCGCATCACGCTCTACCGCCTCGCCGCCAACAGCCGCATCGCCCAAGCCCTCGCGCGCGCCGCCGAAAACGGCAAAGACGTCCTCTGCGTACTCGAACTCCGCGCCCGCTTCGACGAGGAGAGCAACATCAACTACTCCGAAATGCTCCAGGAGGCCGGCTGCACCGTCATCTACGGCCTCCCCGGCTACAAAGTCCACGCCAAAGTCTGCCTCATCCTCTACAACGACGGCGGCGACGAACCCCGCACCATCACCCAGATCGGCACCGGCAACTACAACGAAAAGACCGCCGCCCAATACACCGACCTCTCCTATCTCACCGCCGACCCTGTCATCGGCCGCGACGCCATCCGCCTCTTCCGCGCCCTCTGCCTCGGCGAGCCCGAGGTCGAGACCGAGCGCCTCTGGGTCGCCCCCAAGACCTTCCTTCCCCGCCTCCTTGCCCAGCTCGACGAGGAAATCGCCGAGGCCCGCGCCGGCCGCCCCGCCCAAGCCTTCCTCAAGGTCAACAGCCTCAACAACATGCCGCTGATCCGCAAGCTCATCGAGGCCTCCCGCGCCGGCGTCGACCTCACCCTCCACGTCCGCGGCATCTGCTGCGTCAGACCCGGCATCCCCGGCCGCACCGACCGTCTCGCCATCCGCTCCGTCGTCGGCGACAGTCTCGAGCACACCCGCCTCCTCTGCTTCGGCGCCCCCGGCCGCGAACGTCTCTTCATCGGCTCGGGCGACTTCCTCAACCGCAACCTCAACCGCCGCGTCGAGGTCTACACACCCATCCTCGACCCCGATTGCCGCGCCGATCTCCTCGAGGTCATTCGCATTCTCCGCGCCGACACCGCCAAAGCCCGCGTCATGGCGCCCGACGGCACCTACGCCCTCCCCGCCCCCGGGCCCAAGGCCCTTTCCTCCCAAGACGCCCTCCGCGCCCGCTACGCCGACCTCAACGCCCGCCCCTGCCCGCCCCCCGGCGCCTCCCCAAAGCCCTCCCTCCTCCGCCGCCTCCTCGCCCGCCTCCGCGCCTGACGGCGGCGCCGTTCGGCGCGGGCGGGATGTGCTAGAATACACGGCGAAAGGAGCGCACGATGAAGCGTTTGGTCGCAGGCATGGTGGCGGCGATGGCGGCGGCGATGGCCGTGGCGGGGCCGCTGGAGGATTTGGCGGGGCGGGTTTCGCCCGAATTGGCGGGGCGCGTGCGCTTCCGCGTGGACCCGGGCGCGAAGGCAATCACGGTCGCGCCGTCGGGCAAGGATGGCATCGCGATCGTGGCGCCGGGGACGCGCCTGGCGGCGGCGGGGCTGGGGCTCTACCTGCGCGAGGTGGCCAACGCGCACTGGTCATGGTGCGGCAGCCGCCTGGAGGGGCCGTGGCCGACGCCGGGGCGGACGCTGACCTTCGCGCCGGCGTATCCGCACACGCAGGCCTACAACTACTGCACGCTGTCGTACACAATGGCCTTTTGGGACGAGGCGGCCTGGCGGGAGGAGCTGGATCGCCTGGCGCTCTTCGGCGTGGAGATGCCGTTGGTGCAGGCGGGGCTGCAGAAGGTGTGGCAGCTGACCTTGCGCGAGGTGGGCTACCCCGAGGCGCGCATCGCCGCCTTCCTGCCCGACGAGGCCGCCGCCGCGTGGTGGAACATGGGCAACCTCGAGGGGCTCGGCGGCCCGCTCCCGCAGGAGGCCATCGACCGCAACGCCGAAGTCGGCCGCTTCATCGTCCAGGAGGCCAAGGCGCTGGGCATGAAGCCCATCCTCCAGGCCTTCACCGGCCTGGTGCCGCACGACCTGGGGCAATACCTGGACAAAACGCGCTTCCCCGACGCGCGCTTCGTCGGGCAGGGCACGTGGTGCGAGCCCTACTTTGTCCGCCCCGCGGTGCTCGACCCCACCACGCGCGCCTTCCGCGAGCTCGCGGCCATTTGGTATCGCAATCTCTTCGTGGTCTACGGCATCACGCGCGCGGACTGCTTCGGGGGCGACCTCTTCCACGAGGGCGGGCGCACCGGCGGGCTGGATGTGACGGCCTGCGCGCGGGCCGTCCAGGCGGCGCAGCAGGCCGCCTCGCCCGGCGCGGTTTGGGTCGTCCAGGCCTGGCAGGCCAACCCGCGCCCCGCGCTTCTGGCCGGCATGGATCCCGCGCACACGCTGGTCGAGGCCTTGGTGCGCGACCAGCACCGCGGCCATGACTACCGGCGCGCCTTCGGCGACATCCCATGGCTCTGGTGCGAGCTCTTCAACTTTGGCGGGCGCCAAGGGCTCTGCGGCGGCATGCCCAGCCTCATGCGCCTGGGCGACCTGACGCGCGTGCCGGGCGCCAAGACGCTTCAAGGCTTCGGCTTTCTCTCCGAGGGGTTGGAGACCAGCCCCATGCCCTACCAGCTCTTCGCCGAGCGCTTCTTCATGCCCGCCGGCAAGACGATGGACGACGCCGACCTCGACGCCTGGCTCGCCCTCTACGCCACCCGCCGCTACGGTTTCTGCACGCCTGCCGCCCAAGAGGGCCTGCGTCGCCTGGCGGATTCCTGCCACACCTTCACGCGCGAGCAGGACGGCAGCATCGAGAACGTCCTCTGCGCCTACCCCTCCTGGAACGCCCGCAAGGTCTCCTCCTGGACTAGCGGCGAGCCCTACTACGCGCCGGTCGCGACCCTCCGCGCCGCCGAGGCCCTCCTCCGCGCCGCCCGCGAGACACCCGCCCTCTTGCGGGCCGAGACCTTCCGCTACGATCTCGCGGACGCCACGCGCCAGGCGCTCGCCGATCTCTCGCGCCCCCTGCTCGCCCAAGCCAAGGCCGACCCCGACGCCCGCGCGGCCTTCCTCGAGGCCATCGACCGCACTGAGGCCGTTCTCGCCCACGAGCCACGCTGGCGGCTCGATTGGCACGAGGCCCGGGCCGCCCGCCAGGGCGGCGAGGCCGCCGCGCGCGCCTGGCGCCGCATGGTCGTCTCGTGGACGGGCCGCGCACGCGGGTGCCTCAGCGACTACGCCCATCGCCAGCTCGCCGGCCTGATGGCGGGCTACTACAAAAAGCGCTGGGAGCGCTTCTTCGCCGCCCCTGACGCCAAAGAAACCGCCGCGGCCATCGAGGCGCTCACCCGCGACTTTGAGGCCAACGGCACCACCATCGTCACGCCCACCCGCCCTTTGGTGGACGATGTGGCCGCCGCGCTTGCCTTTGCCCGTGCCTGCCACGAACGCTGGCCAGACGCCTTTGCGT
Organism: uncultured Lentisphaeraceae bacterium; assembly: GCA_949289005.1. Lineage (GTDB taxonomy): Bacteria > Verrucomicrobiota > Kiritimatiellia > RFP12 > DVOR01 > Spyradenecus. The sequence goes on along the minus strand of CASEMQ010000057.1, from coordinate 43,877 downwards.
ACGACCCCGGCCTGCCGTGGGATCTCGCCGCCGGCGAAATGACCGTCGATGTCTCGGACCTTGTGGACCGCGCGGGCACCTACACCGTAGAAATCCTCTGGAAGAACGGCCCGAACGCCCTCAAAATCGAGAAGGTGGAGCTCTTCGAGGGCGACAAACGCGTCGCTTCGGACGTGCACCCCGGCTACGCGGGCATTCGCCGCCAAGACAATGTCTATACCCTCGCGTTGCCGACCTTCCGAACCAACCTGGATGCCTATACGCTGACAATCACCGCCACCGGCGATGGCGGCAACCGTTCCGCCGGCGTGATCATCCTCCGCCGCGCAAAGGAATGATTTCGCCGCAGTGCACGAAAAAGCCCCGGCCGGGAACGGCCGGGGTTTTTTTCGTGCTTGGCGCCGCGTTACCAATTGATCTGGGCGGGGGTGCCGTCGTAGGCCGCGAGGAGGATCTTGCGGATGTCCTCGGCCTCGGTCTTGCGGGGGTTGGCGCCGGTGCAGGGGTCGAGCACGGCGTTCTTGGCGATGAAGTCGAGGTGCTCGTCGAAGAGCTCGCGGGAGACGCCGGCGGCCTCGAGGGTCGGCGGGATGTCGAGCTCGTCGTTGAGGGTCTCGATTTTGCCGATGAGGACGTTGACGAGCTGGGCGTCGGTGGCGCCGGGGAGGCCGAGCGCGCGGGCGATGTCGGCATAACGTCCCTCGCAGGCCTTGCGGTTGAATTGGATGACGAAGGGCTGGAGGATGGCGTTGCAGAGGCCGTGGGGCAGGTGGAACTGCGCGCCGATCTTGTGGGCGATGGAGTGGGTGATGCCCAAGAGCGCGTTGGAGAAGGCCATGCCGGCGAGGCACTGGGCCAGGTGCATGCGGCCGCGGGCGGCCATGTCGCCGTTGTAGGAGGCCACGAGGTCATCGTCGATCATTTGGATGGCCTCGATGGCGAGCGGGTCGGAGAAGGCGCTGTGCAGGGAGGCGACGTAGGCCTCGATGGCGTGGGTGAGGGCGTCGAGCCCCGTGTGCGCCGTCAATTTCGGCGGCATGGTCTCGGCCAGGTCGCTGTCCACCACGGCGACGTCGGGGGTGATCTCGAAGTCGGCCAGCGGATACTTGACCTTGGTGGCATAATCGGTGATAACCGAGAAGGCGGTGACCTCGGTGGCGGTGCCGGAGGTGGAGGGGATGGCCACGAAAATCGCCTTGGTGCGCAGCGTGGGCATCGTGAAGGGGTCCTTGATGTCGTCGAAGGTTTTCTCGGGGTGCTCGTAGAAGACCCACATGGCCTTGGCCGCGTCGATGGGCGAGCCGCCGCCGATGGCCACGATCACGTCGGGCTGCGCCTCGCGCATCGCCGCGGCGCCCTTCATCACCGTCTCCACCGAGGGATCCGGCTCGACGCCCTCGAAATGCGTCACCGCCAGCCCCGCATCCTTCAGGATGCCGTCCAGCCGCGCCAACGCGCCGCACTTCTGCATCGAATGGCCTCCCGTCACCACAAAGGCGTGCTTGCGCGTCTTGCCCAACGCCGCGAGCTCTTTCATCGCGCCGGGGCCGAAATAAATATCACGAGGCAAAGTGAACCGTGCCATAACCAAGACTCCTTACGTTCCGTCACCGGGACAACCCCGCGTGACTGCCTTTAGTATAACACAACCGCCGCCCCGCGCCACGTCCCCGGAGCGTCTTCCGGGCGGTCAGGCGCCCGGTTTTTGCCACCAGGCGAGGAACTCTTGGTTGCCCTCGGGGCCGAGGATGGGGGAGGGCGCGCAGCCGAGCCAGCGGAGGCCGAGGGTCTCGACGCCGAAGGCGTGGATTTCGTCGACGACGCGTTGGCGGATGGCGGGGTCGCGGACGACGCCGCGGGGGGCGTCTTTGCGGCCGGCCTCGAATTGGGGCTTGATGAGGGAGAGGATTTGGCCGCCGGGGGGCAGGCAGGCGGCCATGGGCGGGAGGATGAGACGCAGGGAGATGAAGGAGACGTCGGTGACGGCGAATTGGGGTTGCTCGGGGAGGTCTGCGGGGGTGAGGAAGCGGCAGTTGAAGCGTTCCTTGCTCCAGACGCGCGGGTCGGCGCGGAGGCGCCAGTGGAGCTGGTTGGTGCCGACGTCGAGGGCGAGCACGCGGCGGGCGCCGTGCTGGAGGAGGCAATCGGTGAAGCCGCCGGTGGAGGCGCCGACGTCAAGGCAGCAGAGGCCGGCGACGTCGAGGCGGAAGGCGGCGAAGGCCCCCTCGAGTTTCTCGCCGCCGCGGGAGACGAAGCGGGGTTTGGCGAGGAGGGCGAGGGTGGCGTCTTCGGGGACGGGCTGGCTGGCCTTGCGGGCCTTTTGGCCGTTGACGGTGACCTCGCCGGCGAGGATGAGGCGCTGGGCGAGCTCGCGGCTTTCGGCGAGGCCGGCCCGGACGAGGGCTTGGTCGAGGCGCGGGCGCATGGTCAGTGCCCCGCGTCGCGCTTGACGGCATCCCACTCGGCATCGAGTTCGGTGAGGGAGAGTTTGGCCATGTCGCGGCCGGAGGCGCGGACGCGGCGCTCGACGGCCTTGAAGCGGCGGGCGAACTTGTCGGTGGCGGCGCGGAGGGCGCTTTCGGCGTCGATGTCGAGGTGGCGGGCGAGGTTGACGAGGGTAAAGAGGGCGTCGCCGAGTTCCTCGGCCATGTGTGCGGTTTGGCCGGTGCGCATGGCGGCGCGGAGTTCGGCGATTTCCTCGTCGAGTTTGGCGTCGGGCCCCTCGGCGCCCTTCCAGTCGAAGCCGACCTTGGCGGCCTTGTGCTGGGTGCGCTGGGCGCGGAGGAGCGCGGGGAGGGCGGCGGGCACGCCGTCCAGGGCGGAGGCTTCGGCGCCCTTGCGCTCGGTTTGCTTGATGCGCTCCCAGTTCTTGAGGGCCTGCTCGGAGTCGGCGGCGGAGACGTCGCCGAAGACGTGGGGGTGGCGGCGGATGAGTTTGTCGGCCAGGGCGTTGGCCACGTCGTCGAAGCCGAATGCGCCTTGCTCCTCGCGGATGTCGCATTGGAAGAGGACCTGGAGGAGGACGTCGCCGAGTTCCTCGCGGTGGTGGGGGAGGTCGTCGCCGGCCATCGCGTCGAGCAGTTCGTAACACTCCTCCTGGAGGCAGGGCTCGATGGTCTTGAGGGTCTGGGCGCGGTCCCAGGGGCAGCCGTCCGGGGCGCGGAGGGCCTTGAGGACCCAGCGGAGACGGTCGATGGGGGCGGCGAAATGGGGGGGCACTTGCTTCATGTCTGTCCTTTCGCCCCCATTATAGCACGATGGCGCGGCGCGGCGGGCGGAGGTTTGCTATCATAAGGGGCAAGAGGAGTTTGGAAGATGGCAGAGGGCGCGACGTTTTTTGCGGATTTGAGCATCGTGGTGGCGGTGACGGCGGTGGTGGGGCTGCTGTTCTCGCGGTGGAACCTGCCGCTGACGGTGGGCTACATTCTGGCGGGCATCATCGTGGGGCCGCATTTCGGGCCGGCGTTGATCGCGAACGAGGCGAGCATCCGGATGCTGTCGGATTTGGGCGTGATGTTCCTGATGTTCTCGATCGGGCTGGGCTTCAGTTTCCGGAAGGTGCGGCAGCTGGGGGGCGCGGTGATCTTCCCGGCGGTGTGGGACGTGGCGTTCATGGTGGTGGGCGGTTTCTGCGTGGGCAAGTTGCTGGGTTGGGGGCCGCTGGAGTGTTTCCTGCTTGGCCTGATTTTGTGCGACAGCTCGACCTCGATCGCCGCGAAGACGTTGGAGAGCCTGGGTTGGCTGGGCAGGCGCTTCGCGGACAGCACGTTCGCCATCGCGCTGATTGAGGACGTGCTGGCGATTTTGCTGATCGCGGTGCTGAACGGCATCACGGGCGGGCTCGGCGGCGCGGAGGCCGGCTGGGGCGCGCTGATGCTGGACATTGGCAAGCAATTGGGCGTGCTGGCGCTGTTCCTGGTGGGCGTGACGGTGCTCGGCATCCTCTTGGGGCCGCGGCTGATGAACTGGGTGACAAAGGAGTTCGGCGACGAGATCGTGCTGATGACGGCGCTGGGGATTTGTTGCGCGGTCTCGTGCCTGGCGCAGAACGGGCTGAACCTTTCGCTGGTGGTGGGGGCGTTCCTGGCGGGGGCAATCCTCTCGGAGGCGCGCAGCCGCACGCGGATCGGGCGGGTGGTGAGCCCGGTGACCAACCTGTTCGGCGCGGTCTTCTTTGTCTCCGTGGGGCTGCAGGTGGACCCGGCGGCGCTGTGGGCGAACTGCGGCACCATCGTCTTCGTCACGCTGGCGATGATCGCGCTCAAGCTGGTGAACAACACGGTGGCCTGCCTGCTGGTGGGCGAGGAGCCGCGCGACGCCTTCAAGGTGGGGCTCGGCATGGGGCAGGTGGCGGAGTTTTCCTTCATCATCGCGGGCATCGCCATCGGCAGCGGCGGCGGGCACGCGCTCACCGAGCGCCCGCTCTACCAGATCGCCGTGGGCGTGGCGCTACTCTGCACGGCCACGAATCCCTATCTGCTGCGCGCTTCCGACAAACTCTACGCGCTGGTCGGGCGCGCCTTCCCCCCGCGTCTGCACGATTTGTTGCACTGGTACCGCCGGTGGATCGCCAACCTGGCCTCGCACCAGACCGAGGGCGGCGGCTCCGCGTTGGCGCACCTGCGCGGGCACGCCGTCATCCTGGGGCTGCAGCTGGCCATGATCATGGTGATTTTCGCGGCGGTTTACCTGGTGGCCACCATCCCCACCGTGCGCGCGGCGGTGGGTGACCTGGACGGGCTGACGCACCTCCTGCCGCTGGGCGGCCTGGCCTGCGCGGCCGTGGCGCTCGCGCTCGCCGCGCCCGCGCTCTGGGCCGCCGGGCACACCTGGGGCGAAATCGTCCGCCACGCGGCCGACGAGCCCTTCGCCGGCGAGGTTCATGGCCTCCACCCCGTGCGCAAGTTCGTCCGCGATGTGCTCAAGTTCGCCGGGTGGACGCTCCTGGGCGGTTACGTGGCCATGCTTTGCGCGGGCTTTGTGCCGGCCATCTGGTGGGTGGTGCCGCTGCTGCTGGTCCTCTCGTTCTATATCGTCCGCTTCAGCGATCGCTTCCGCGAGCAATACAAAACCTCGCACGACACGCTCCGCCTGGCCTTTGACGTGAACGCCCTCCCGCCCGAGGAGCCCGTCACCATCAACGCGCTCGCCGTCCATACCGAAACCTTCATCCTGCCCGCCAACGCCGCCGTCGATGGCCAAACCCTTGGCGACCTGGATCTGCGCAAGCGGACCGGCGCCGCCGTCATCTCCGTCTCTTCCCGCCAAGGCGGCCTCAACGTCTCCCCTGGGCGCGACACGTTGCTCCACGCGGGCGACTCCCTCATCCTCGTCGGCTCCGACGTCGAAATCGAACAGGCCCTCGCCCTCCTGGGCCAATGCGCCAAACCCAACGCAAACGCCTAACCCAAGGAACACGACATGGACTACGTCTCCACCCGCGGCCTCGCGCCCGTCACCGACAGCCTCCACGCCCTGCTCACCGGACTGGCCCCCGACGGCGGCCTCTACGTCCCCGCCGCCCCCCTCGCGCCCCTCCCCGCCGGCGCGACCTACCGCGACACCCTCCTGGCCGTCCTCCGCCGCTTCTTCGACGACCTCCCCGCCGAGACGCTTGCCGCCGCCGCGGACGCCTCCGTCGCCCGCTTCGACACCCCCGAGGCCGTCCCCTTGCGCGACCGCGGCGAAGCCATCTTCCTCGAACTCTTCCACGGCCCCACCTTCGCCTTCAAAGACTGCGCGCTCACCGTGCTCCCGCACCTGCTCGTCGCCGCCGCCAAAGCGCTCGGCCGCCCCGGCATCCGCGTCCTCACCGCCACCAGCGGCGACACCGGCAGCGCCGCCATGGCCGGCTTCGCCAACGTCCCGGGCACCCGCCTCGACGCCTTCTATCCCGCCGCCGGCATCTCCGAGATCCAGCGCCGCCAAATGGTCTGCTGCCCCGGCGACAACGTCCGCGCCATCGCCCTGCGCGGCAATTTCGACGCCGCCCAGTCCGCCGTCAAGGCCGCCTTCGCCGACCACGCCCTCCGCGCCCGCATTGAGGCCGACGGCACCTGCCTCACCTCCGCCAACAGCATCAACATCGGCCGGCTCTTCCCCCAAGTGGCCTACTACCTCCACGCCGCCGCCAAAATCGCCGCCCCCTTCGACGTCGTCGTCCCCACCGGCAACTTCGGCAACATCCTTGCCGCCTGGTACGCCCGCCTCCTCGGCGCCCCCATCGGCCGCCTCGCCGTCGCCAGCAACCGCAACCGCGTCGTCTGCGACTTCATCCGCACCGGCGCCTACGACGCCCGCCGCGACTTCCACGTCACCAACGCCCCATCCATGGACATCCTCGTCTCCTCCAACGTCGAGCGGCTCCTCTGGCTCCTCACCGGCGGCAACGCCGTCAAAGTCCGCACCTGGCAGGCCCAGCTCAAAGCCGAAGGCGCCTTCCGCCTCGACGGCTACCCATTGCATGACCTCCACGCCGCCTTCGCCGCCTCCTGGGCCACTCCCGAGGAAACCGAACATGCCATCGCCGACGCCTGGGAACGCTTCGGCTACCTCCTCGACCCACACACCGCCATCGCCTGGAAGACCCTCCGCGACCTCCCCCCCACCGGCAGGCCCACCCTCATCGCCGCCACCGCCTCCCCCTGGAAGTTCCCCCGCACCGTCCTGCGTGCCCTTGCCGGCGCCACCCCCGACGACGACTTCGACGCCGCCGAAGCCCTCGCCGCCCATACCCGCCTCGCACCCGCGCTCACCCACCTCCGCGACGCACCCATCCGCCACACCCTCACCCTCGACCCCGCCGACGTCCCCGCCTTCATCGCCCCCGCGCCCTGACCGGGCGCGCCGGGCAGGCGGCGCGCAAGGCGCGTTTATGCGTTTTGGGGCGGGCGTGCCCGCGCAAAGTTTCGCGTTGCGGTTCCAATCGGTTGTGCGATACGCGCCAGGCGCCTCCGCAAAAAGTTATTGACTTCGCGTGCGGGGCTGTGCTATCTTGTGAGGACTTTTGCCGCCACAGGGGCGGCGAAAACGGATTTCAACCCAAATCCAGAGGTAGACTTATGGAAGCATACGCAGTCGTGGAGGCCGGTGGCGTTCAATGCCGCGTGACCGTCGGCGCGGTGATCGAGGTGAACCGGATGGCCGGCGAGCCCGGCGCCGACATCGAGCTGACGGGCGTTCTGGCGCTGAACACCGGCGACGAACTGAAAATCGGCATGCCGACGGTGGAAGGGGCCAAGGTCGTGGCCACGGTGCTCGGGCACAAGCGCGGCGACAAGCTCATCAACTTCCGCAAGAACCGGCGCAAAGGCTACGAGCGCCGCGTGGGGCATCGTCAGGAGCTGACGGTGCTGAAAATCAAATCCATCGCCTAAGAAAGAGAGGTCGTCAATGGCAGGAAGCACCGGAAACGGCCGCGACAGCAACGCGAAGCGCCTCGGCGTGAAGCGTTATGCGGGCCAGTACGTCAAGGCCGGCGAGATTTTGGTCCGCCAGCGTGGCACGAAGTTCGCGCCGGGCCGCAACGTGGGTTGCGGGCGCGATTACACCCTCTTCGCCCTCGTCGAGGGCACCGTGGCGTTCCAAAAGAACGGCAAGGTCGTCACCGTCCAGCCCATCGAGGCACCCGCCCAATAAGGCAAACGGCTGCATGAAGGCGCGAGTGTTCGTGGATTCGGCGACGGCCGAGGTGCGCGCGGGGCGCGGGGGCGACGGGAGCGGAAGCTTCCGCCGCGAATCCCACGTGCCCGAAGGCGGCCCCGACGGCGGTGACGGTGGGCGCGGCGGCGACGTCGTGCTCCGCGCGAGCACCCATGCCGACAGTCTCCTGCGCGTCTTCTACGAACCCCGCCTCTTCGCCGAGAACGGCGTCAACGGCTCGGGCCAGAAGATGCACGGGCGCAACGGGAAAGACTTGATCGTGGACGTGCCCTGCGGCACCGAGGCCTACAACGCCGACACCGGCGCCTGGCTGGGCGAGGTGCTGGAAGATGGCCAGACCCTCACGCTCGCCCGCGGCGGGCGCGGCGGCTGGGGCAACGTCCACTTCAAGAGCGCCACCAACCAAGCGCCGGAGACCTTCATCCCCGGCGCGGAGGGCGAGGCCTTCACGGCGCGCCTGGAGCTCAAGACCATCGCGGACGCGGGCCTCGTCGGCTTCCCAAACGCCGGCAAATCCTCCCTGCTCGCCGCGCTGAGCGCCGCGCGCCCCAAGATTGCCAACTATCCCTTCACCACGCTCCACCCCATCGTGGGCACGGTGGAATACCCCGACTACGCCACCTTGCGCGTGGCCGACATCCCCGGCATCATCGAGGGCGCCGCGGGCGGCGTGGGGCTCGGCCTCACCTTCCTCCGGCACATCTCCCGCTCGCGGATGCTCGTCTACGTGCTCGACATGGCCGACGAGACCAACCCCGCCGAGGAAGCCTACCGCGTCCTCCGCGCCGAGGTCGAGAGCTACGACCCCGCGTTGGCCGCCCGCCCCGCGCTCGTCATCGCCAACAAGATGGACGAGCCCGCCGCGCAGGCCCGCTATCCCGAGGCTGCCAAGGCGCTGGGCTTCGAACCCTTGCGCCTCTCGCTCGTCGCCGAGGGCCGCCCCGGGCTGGACGCCGTGCGCCAGGCCCTGCGCGAGGCCCTCAAGCCCCGCCCCAAAGGCCATGCCGGGCCCATCCCCGAACAAGGCGAGGTCGACCACTCGGAAGTCTCCCCCGAGCGCTTTCGCAAGGCCACCTTCCTGCAGCCCTAACCCCAACACTTTAACACCAAGGAGTCCAAACATGTCCCGAATCTGCGAAGTCTGCGGCAAGAAGCCCATCGTCGGCAGCCGCATCGTGCGCCACGGCCTCAAGAAGGCCAAGGGCGGCATCGGCCTGCACACCACGGGCGTCAGCAAGCGCCGTTTCGTGCCCAATCTGCGGACCGTGCACGTGCGCACCCCCAACGGCACCACCTGCCACATGACCGTCTGCGCCGCCTGCCTCAAGGCCGGCCGCGTCACCAAGGCCTGAACGGCCCAAGCCGCGGGCCCCGGCGGCAACGCCCAAGGCCCGCGGCCTTGACACACGGCCGCCAAGTGTGCTACCGTGTGCAGTCGATCGGCGTGAAGCACCCGAGGCAGGTAGCGTCGCCTTGGCGCCAGGAGGACGAGAGCCCCGTCCCAACGCTTCGGCCGGAGCGAACCCAACCCAATCTTTCAGCATCCCTTCAATAGGAAGCGAAACGTAATGCCTACGATCAATCAGCTTGTGCGCAAAGGGCGCAATCCCCAGCGCAAGAAGAGCAAATCCCCCGCGCTTGTGGGCTGCCCCCAGCGCCGCGGCGTCTGCACCGTCGTCAAGACCCAGACCCCGAAGAAGCCGAACTCCGCACTCCGCAAGGTGGCCCGTGTGCGCCTCACCTCCGGTTATGAGGTCACCGCCTACATCCCCGGCGAAGGCCACAACCTCCAGGAGCACAGCGTGGTGCTCGTTCGCGGCGGCCGCGTGGCCGACCTCCCCGGCGTGCGTTACCACATCATCCGTGGCGCGCTTGACAGCCTCGGCGTCAATGGCCGCGGCCGCTCCCGCTCCAAATATGGCGTCAAGAAGGACGCCGCCGCCAACGCGAAGAAGAAATAAGGAGGGCACTGAAACATGCGTCGCCGTCAAGCCATCAAGCGCGTCCACCAGACCGACCCTCGCTTCAACAGCGAGCTCGTCGCCAAGGTTATCCGCACCCTCATGAAGTCCGGCAAAAAGACCACCGCCGAGCGCATCGTCTACGGTGCCATCGACGAGTTGGCCAAGGAAACCGGCAAAGACCCCCTCGAGGTCATGGACGCGGCCATCAACAACATGAAGCCCAAAGTCGAGGTCAAGAGCCGTCGCGTGGGCGGTGCCACCTATCCCGTTCCCGTCGAGATCCGTCCCGGCCGGCAACTGGCCCTTGCCCTCCGCTGGATGGCCCAGTATGCCTCCGCCCGCCGCGGCGTCCCCATGCCCCGCGCCGTCGCCCTCGAGCTCATCGATGCCTACAACAACACCGGCAACGTCCTCAAGAAGCGCGACGACACCCACAAGATGGCCCAGGCCAACAAGGCCTTCGCGCATTACGCCTTCTGAGCGCACCGCGCCCAAGCGCGACAAAAAGCCCCGCGGATTTCCCGCGGGGCTTTTTTGTCGGGACGTGCGATTGTCCCCATTGTGGCCTTTGGGCCCTTAGGTGATGCCAAAAAGAAAAAAGCCCCGGGTGGAATCCACCTCGGGGCCGTGTATGGAGGGATAGGAGAAACGAAGATGAGCGAAACACCACTCATGCTTACGAGGCTATAATAACGCAAAGCGTCATTTTCGCGCGATCTTTTTTTCGCCGATTTTCCTCCTGTATACGGGCGTACGCGGTGTTCACTTGAGCGCGCGGCCAAGTTCGCGTGCCTGGGCGAGGAAGGGGGAAGCCTTGGCCTCGTCGGTATGGGTGAGGCCGGCGGCGCGCAAGGCAAAGAGCTCGCGCGGGGCGTCCAGGCAGGCCAGATAGCCGCGGAAGTCCTCGAGCGTCCGCTCCATGCAGGCCGGGTCGTCGTCGGCGGAGGTCATGATGAAGCCGAACGCCTTGCCGCCCATGCGTTCGTAATAGGGGCACGAGCGGTCGATCAACGTCTTCATCTGCGCGCAGATGCTATAGAAATAGACCGGGCTGGCCATGACGATGACATCGGCGTCAAGCATGGCCTCCTGAATACCGCGCGCGTCGTCTTGGATGGGGCATGGCTTGCCCTGGAAGGAGCAGAGCCCGCAGCCGGTGCAATAGCCAATCTTCTTCTCCGCCAGGCGGATGAGCGTGACCTTGTGGCCGGCCTCGCGCGCGCCTTCGGCAAAGGCGTGGCACAGTGCATCGGAATTGCCCTTGCGGGGCGAACCGGAGAGAATAAGCACGTTTTTCATGACTTTCCTTTCTTTTCGGACAAGGCGTCTATCATACACCTTGAAGCACACTCCAAGGCAAGCGGAAAATCGCCCCCGCCCAGTGCTTCTGCTTCCACGCCGCCTTGGGCAAAACGTCGGACAGGACGTGCCGCGCACGCGCCAACCGCGGCGGTTTCGGGAAACGGTCAAACAAAAGATTGACAGAACGCCGCGGGATGGTGTATCCTTTGCATTGTTTTCAGTCAAACAGATGTTTGACAAGAAAGGAGCAAGCCATGAAGAAGCGTTATCGTTTGAAGAACCTGGATTGCGCGAATTGCGCGGCGAAGTTGGAGGCGGCACTGGGCAAGCTGGAGGGGGTGACCGCGGCGCGCGTGAACTTCCTGACGCAGAGCCTGACGTTGGAGGGCGCGGAGGCGGGCTGGGCGGAGATGGAGGCCGCGGCGCGCGCGACCATCCGCCGGTTGGAGCCCGAGGTGGTCGTTTCCTGAGGCGGCTTTTAGGAAAGGAGCGGGCGATGACACGGGAACAGCGGTTGAACGCGATCCGGATCGGCGTGGGGCTGGCGCTCTTTGCGGCGGGGTGGGCCCTGCCGTGGGGCGCGGCGCGCGTCGGCGCGTGGGCGGCGGCCTACGTGGTGGCGGGGGGCGACGTGCTCTGGCGGGCGGCGCGGAACATCCTGCGCGGGCAGGTCTTCGACGAGAACTTCCTGATGGCCGTGGCCTCGATCGGGGCGATGGCGTTGGGGGACTTCGCCGAGGGCGCGGCGGTCATGCTTTTCTACCAAGTGGGCGAATGGTTCCAGGCCTATGCGGTGGGGCGCACGCGCCGCTCCATCGCCGCCCTGATGGACATCCGACCCGACCACGCGCGCGTCCTGCGCGATGGCGCGGCCGTGGAGGTGGCGCCCGAGGAGGTGGTGCCCGGCGAGACGCTGCTGGTACGCCCCGGCGAGCGGATCCCGCTCGACGGCACGGTGGTGCGCGGGGAATCCGCCCTCGACACCGCGGCGCTCACGGGCGAATCACTCCCGCGCGAGGTGGTCCCTGGTGACACGGCTCCCAGCGGCTGCGTCAACCTCTCGGGCCTCTTGGAGCTACGCGCGGAAAAGCCCTACGGCGAATCGACCGTCGTGCGCATCCTGGACCTGGTGGAGGAGGCTGCGGAGCGCAAAGCGAAGACGGAGGCATTCATCACCACCTTCGCACGGGTCTACACGCCGGCCGTCTGCCTGGGCGCGCTGGCCGTGGCCATCCTGCCGCCGCTTGTCGCCGGCGGGGCGTGGGGCGTGTGGGTCTACCGCGCGCTTACCTTTCTGGTTATCTCGTGCCCGTGCGCATTGGTCATCTCCGTGCCGCTTAGCTTCTTCGGGGGGATTGGCGCGGCGAGCCGCCGCGGCATCCTGCTCAAAGGCAGCACCTGCGTGGAGACGTTGGCGCGCGTACGCACCGTGGTCTTCGACAAGACCGGCACTCTCACGCGCGGCGCCTTCGCCGTTACCGATGTCCTCCCCGCCCCCGGTTTCAGCCGCGAACGGCTGCTCGAGCTGGCCGCCCGCGCCGAGGCCGCTTCCTCCCACCCCCTGGCTCGCGCCGTCGTCGCCGCCTGGGGCTCCGCCCTAGGGCCTGACCACGCCGACGACGTCCATGAGACCGCCGGCGAAGGCGTCTCCGCCACCCTCGATGGCCATCGCATCCTCGCCGGCAACGCCCGCCTGATGGCCGCCCACGCCATCGCCCTCCCGCCCCAGCCCGAGGGCCGCCCAGGCTCCGTCATCCACGTGGCGTGCGACGGCGCCTACGCCGGCAGCCTTCTTGCCCAAGACCAGCCCAAGCCCGACGCCGCCGAGGCCATCGCAGCCCTCCGCCGCACCGGCGTCCGCCAAACCATCATGCTCACCGGCGACGCCGAGCCCACCGCCCGCGCCGTTGCCCAAAGCCTCGGCCTCGACCGTTTCTTCGCGCGCCTCCTCCCCGCCGACAAGGTCGCCCACGTCGAGCGTCTGCTCGCCGAGACCCATGCCGCCTCCCCCAAGGCCACCCTCGCCTTCGTGGGCGACGGCATCAACGACGCCCCCGTCCTCGCCCGCGCCGACCTCGGCGTGGCCATGGGCGCCCTCGGTTCCGATGCCGCCATCGAGGCCGCCGACGTCGTGCTGATGGACGACAGGCCCTCCAAACTCCCCCAAGCCATCCGCATCGCCCGCGGCACCATGGCCATCGCCTGGCAGAACATCGTCTTTGCCATCGGCGTCAAGGCCGTCATCCTCGCCCTCGGCGCGCTCGGCCTCGCCGGCCTTTGGGCCGCCGTCTTTGCCGACGTCGGCGTCGCCTTCCTCGCCATCCTCAACGCCCTCCGCGCACTCCTCCGCCGCTGAGCGTGTCCCAAACGTGGGCGAAATTTTGGTTTGACTTTTTGGGGGCGGGTGTGGTATCTTCTGTCTTGTCAATGCGGCAATCTCCACCCCACCATACGCCGCATTGACCTGGGCCGGAGGCCCCGATGTCTTGCCGATTCCTACCCCCACCGAATCGGGCCTATGAACGACGTCGGGATTTACCTCCGGCCCCCTTTTTTTGCCTTTCGGGTGCGTTGGGGGGGACGCAGTGGCGGGTTTGGCGCGGTTTTTTGGGGGGGCATGGCGGCGTGGATTTGCTAAAGTGGTGTCGTCGCGCGGATGCGCGGAAGGAGTGAATTGGCCGATGAAGCGATTGTTGTTTGCGATGTTGGCGTTGGTTGCGGGTGCGGCGGCGGCCGTGCCGCCGGTGGCGGTGTATCCGGACGCGGATTTGGTGGCGCTTTACGACGAGGCGTGGCGCGAGGCGAAGTTGCGCACGCTGACGGCGCCCGAGGGCACGCCCGTCAAGCGGTACATGGACGAATGTGTCTACGATGACCAAATCTGGATTTGGGACTCGTGCTTCATGGCGCAGTTCACGAAGTACGCGGCGGCGGATTACCCTGGCATCGAGACGTTGGAGGCGGTCTACGTGCCGGTGGTGGACGGGAAGGACACGCCGCTGAGGGTGCACATTTGGGACAATCCGCCGCTCTTCGCGTGGTGCGAGCTGGAGCATTGGCGCTTTCATGGCGACCGGAAGCGGCTGGAGGAGATTGTGCTCAAGCGGCAATTGCCGCAGCGCCATTACGCGGCCTTCATGAACCCGCCGACGGGCAAGGTGCCGACGGGGTGCGTGAACACGGTAGTGTTGAAGGCGGCCAAGGCGGCCAACGGCGCGTGGGGTTTCACGTGGAACGGTGGGCGCAGCGGCATGGACAACACGCCGCGCGGCGACGGCGTGGGCTACGACAAGATTTTGTGGGTGGACGCCATCGCCCAACAGGCGCTCGCGGCCAAGTGCATCGCCGAACTCTACGAGGCGCTCGGCCCCGAACACGCCGCCGAGGCCGCGAAGTGGCGCAAGGAGTTTGACCGCGTGGCCAAGGAGATCAACGACCATTACTGGTGCGAGGAGGATGGCTTCTATTACGATGTGCGCGTCGCCGACGGCGGTTTCTGCAAGGTGGCCACGCCGGCCTCGCTGTGGCCGCTCTTGGCGGGGGTGGCGCCGCGGGAGCGCGCCGACCGCGTGGCGAAATGGTTCGAGGACCCGACGGCCTTCGGCGGCGAGCGGCCCATCCCCACGGTGGCGCGGAAGTCGCCGGGTTACGACGCGAAGACGGGCAACTACTGGCGCGGCGCCATTTGGCTGCCCACTGCCTACATGAGCATTCGCGCCCTCGACGCCAACGGCCATCGCGACCTCGCCGACAGCCTGGCGCGGCGCATCGTGGCGTTGCAAAACCGCGTCTTCAAGCACTACGAGCCGCACACCATCTGGGAATGTTACGCGCCCGAGGCGGATTTGCCGAGCACCGAGCATGGGCGGCGCGTCCGCCAAAACTTCTGCGGCTGGTCGGCCCTCGGCCCCGTCAATCTTTTCATCGAGAATTTGATGGGGCTGCGCCGCTTCGACGCCGCCACGCGCACCGTCACCTGGGAGCCGCCCAAAGACGCGGTCTATCCCATGGGGTTGAAGGGGCTGACCTTCGGCGACGTCACCCTTTCGCTGATCCATGATGGCAAGACCGTCACGGTGACGACGGACAAGCCTGTCACTCTCCGCTACAACGGCGTTGCATACCCCTGTGCCGCCGGAACGACGCGCATCCCTGCCACGCCCGCCGCCCGGGAGCCCGCGCCGTGAACGCGGACCTCGACCCCGCGGCCCTCGTGGGCGCCGCCCGCGCCGCCGCCGCCCACGCCTACGCGCCTTACTCACACTTTCCCGTGGGGGCGGCGCTCTTGGGCGCGGACGGCAATGTCTACGCCGGCTGCAACGTGGAGAACGCCTCGTATGGCCTCTGCCTCTGCGCGGAACGCAACGCGCTCTTCCACGCGGTGGCGCGCGGGTGCCGCGACTTCCGTGCGTTGGCCATCGTCGCGAACGTGCCCGTGCCGCCCTGTGGCGCCTGTCGTCAGGCGCTCGCGGAGTTCTGTGAACAAGCGCTGCCCATCTTCCTCGCGCCGTTGGGCGAAGGCGCGCCCATCGCCGTGGAGACCACCTTGGGCGCACTCTTCCCTTCCCCCTTCGCGCTGTCCTGAACGATGAACGGTCTGCCGCACCGAACAAGGCCCCCCGGCTTCTGCTCGCCGCGCGCACGCTTCCCATCAACAAAAAGGCCCCGGGCGGATCGCCTCGGGGCCGTGTTTTGAGTCTGTCGTTGGGAGACTGTTCAGAGGGCGAGGCTTTTCACCCAGTCGGTCGCGGCGGCTTGCGCGCCGGCGGCGCGGGCACCGGAGACGGCGAGAGCGCGGCCGATGGGGGTGCCTTTGCACTGGGCCTTGAAGTCGCGTTCGCAACGTTGGAGCCCGCCGCCGCCGTGGGTCTGGAAGAGGGCGACGCGTTTGCCGGCGAGCCCTTCGTTCTCCAGGAAGGTGCTGACGGGCGGGGCGACGGTGCCCCACCAGTTGGGCGAGCCCACGAGGACAACGTCGTACTTCGTGAAGTCGGGCAGGGCGACGAGGGGGGCGCGGAACTTGGCGGCGATTTCCTTTTTGGCTTGGTCCACGCAGGCGCCGTAATCTTTGGGGTAGGGCGTCTTGGGGGTGATGGCGTAGAGGTCGCCGCCCGTGGCCCGGGCGACGAGCCCGGCCAACGCCTTGGTGTTGCCGCCCCACGAGTAGTAGGCCACCAACACGCGCGGCTTGCCGGCGGCGGCAGGCGTGCCGGCCTGTTGTTTCGGCGCGGGGGCTTGTGCCTCGCCGCACCCGGCGGCCATTACGCCCGCGGTCAGCGCCGCGGCGCGCATCAGGAAGTTTCTGCGGTTCATCGTTTGCACTCCTTTCCAATGAAACGCCACAAAGATACATCCTTGAGCGTACTCCAAGTCAAGCGGTTTTTGCGCGGCCGTCGCGGTTTGACGGGGAGGGGGGGATTTGGTACATTATGCTTTCTTTTGTTGCTTTTGGTTCTGAAAAGAGAGGACGTTTACCATGAAGATGACTTGGCAGCCTTCGAAGATCAAGCGCGTGCGCAAGATTGGTTTCCGTGCGCGTATGGCCACGAAGGGTGGGCGCCAGATTTTGGCGCGTCGCCGCGCGAAGGGCCGCAAGGCGTTGGTGCACGCCTAAGGCGCGGGCCGCGAGGCGTGCGTCATGGCCGCGGGGCCGGCACGTAACGGCAAGGCGGGGGACGGTGGCGTGGAGGCGCCGTCCTTTGTTTTTGCGCCGTATCGCTTGCCCGGGGCGCGTTACGCGGCGGTTTTCGAGCGTGGGCGTGCGTTGGCCTGCGGCTCGATGGCGATGCGGTGGTTGCCGAACGGGCTGGGGCGGACGTGCCTGGGGGTGGTGACGACGAAACGTGCGCTGGCGCGGGCGGTGGATCGGAGCCGTGCACGGCGGTTGATGCGCGAGGCGTTTCGGTTGGAGCGGCCGGGGTTGCGGGTGGGGTTTGACGTGGTGCTGGTGGCGCGGCGGCGGCTGGTGGAGGGGGCGTGCCGGGATGCGCGGCGGGATTTGCGTTGGTTGTGCCGCAAGGCGGGGCTCGTGGCGGCGGGGGGCGGAGAATGAACGTGCGGCGCGCGGCGACGGAGGCGTTGGTGGCGGCGGTGCGGTTTTATCAGCAGACGTTGCATGGTTTTTTTGGTTACGGCGCCTGCCGCTTCACGCCGACCTGCTCGGCGTATACAATCGAGGCGTTGCGGGTGCATGGACCGGTGCGGGGGTTGGCGCTTGGTGCGTGGCGGGTGTTGCGGTGCAATCCTTTTTCCAGGGGGGGCTACGACCCGGTGCCTCCCGCAAGGCGACAGAACTTAGGACGGAAGACGACCGATGAACAAGACTGAGAAGATTTGGGTGGCGGTGTTGATTGCCGCGCTGGTGGCTTACATGGGCTGGCAACAGTTGCGCCCGCGCCCCGAGCCCGCGCCGATCCCCGCCCCTGCGCCGACCCAACAGGCGCAGCCCCCGGCCGAGGCGCCCGATGCCTCGGTGCAGGAGCCCACGAAGCCGGCCTTCAACCCTGCCTCGCAGACCTTTCATGTGTTGGAGAACGGGCAGGTGCGCCTGACCTTCTCGAATCTGGGCGCGCGCCTGGTGCGGGTGGAGTTGCTGGATTACCGGGCGGAGAACAAGGAGGATGCCGGGCATGTGACGTTGGAGACGGGCGACTTGCTGAACCTCTCCTTTGCCGGCGCGGCGCCGTATCTGACCTATGCGGTGCGCCAGGCGGCGGAGGGGGAGACGGCGCTGGTCTTTGCCACCGCGTTGCCGGACGGGACGGCGCTGGAGCGGACGGTTGCGTTGGGGGCGGATTATGCGCTTACCGTGCGGGATTCGTTCCTGTCGCAAAAGGGCGGCGACATCGCGCCTTATCGCTTCGACGCGGGGCAGTGCCTGTTGCCCGAGACGCATGGCGAGGTGTTGGGGGCGGACTTCTTGGCGGCGGGCGCGAGCAAGCCGGAGTATTACGAGACGAAGCTGGGTGAGCTGCTCGGCGCACGGAGCGCATTCCTGGGTTGCGGCACGAGCACGGATCCCACGGGCGTGCCGCTCGCGCGCACCACGCCGATGGGCGGGGCGCAGGCGTGGGTCGCGCTGAAGAGCCGTTTCTTCGTGGCGCTGACCATGCCGCCCGCGCCGGCCTCCGCCTCGCTCACCGTGAGCCGCAAGCAGAACGTGCCCGTGATGAAGATCGATCGCGTGGCGGCGGCCTTCACCTATCCCGCGCTCAAGTTGCAGGCCGGCGTACGCAGTGGCGTGGAGACGCGCCTCTACGTGGGGCCCAAGCGGCTCGCCAGCCTGGATGCCTTTGGCGCGCACGCGGGGCGGGTGATGGACTTTGGGTTTTTCGCGTGGCTGTGCGGGCCATTGCTGTGGGTGCTGAACGTCTTCCACGCGCTCATCCCCAACTACGGCGTGGCCATCATTTTGCTCACGCTCTTGGTGCGACTGATCTTCTGGCCGCTCACGCACAAGAGCACCATCGCCATGCGCAAGATGAGCGTGATTCAGCCGCAGATCAAGGAAATCCAGCAGAAGTTCAAGGACAACCCGCAGAAAATCCAGCAGGAGACCTTCAAGCTCTATCGCGAACAGAAGGTGAATCCCTTCTCCAGCTGCCTGCCGATGCTCGTGCAGATCCCCGTTTTCATCGCGCTTTTCGTGGTTTTGCGCTCGGCGGTGGAGTTGCGCTTCGCGCCGTTCCTGTGGATCGCCGACCTGTCGCAGCCGGAGAATCTGCTGGCGGGCGTCTTGCCGGTGCCCATCAACATCCTCCCCATCCTCACTGCCGTGACGATGGGTTTGCAGACGCACCTGAGCCCCTCGACCGGCGACCCGGCGCAGAAGCGCATGATGACGTGGATGATGCCGATCATGCTCCTGTTCATGTTCTATTCCATGCCGTCTGCGCTGTGCCTCTATTGGACCGTTTCCCAGGCGCTCTCCATCCTCCAGATGGTGCACATCCAGCGCGTCACCGCCAAGGAGCGGCAGCTCGCCAAGGCGTAAGCCAGGCAAGCGCCCCGCAAAAAAGCCCCCGACCTTCTTCGTGAGGCCGGGGGCTTTTTTTGTGCCGCACCTTACCAGCCGCCGGGCGTCTCGCCCGCGTGGCGATTGACGCCGGCATAGGCGAGCGACGCGTCCTCGTACCGCTTGAAGCCGAGGACGGCCTCGTTCATCTTGGCGTCGTTGAAGAGGTGGAGGGAGACGAGGAGGCGAAAATCATCGAGCGTCAGCCCCGTCACGCGCTTGAAGAGATCGGTCTCCACCTGCAAAATCACCTCGCGGAGGGTGTGCTCGCGGTCATCCGTCAGGTACATGAAGACAGGGATGCGGGCGGCGAACGTGATAAGCTTTTCCTGGATTTGCTTGCGCTTGTTCCGTATTTCCTTTTCTTCCTTGGTCAGCCCGCTTGCGGGTTTCGCTTTCTCCGTGCCTTCGCGTTTGGCTTTCTTGATGGCCTCGGAGCGGTTGATGAGGGTTTCGATGGCCTCGCGGCCGAGTGCGCGGTCTTGGATGATGGCGTCGATGGCGCGCATGGCGGCCTCGTTGGCCAGGAGGTGCTTGAGCGTCTCGTTGTCGACGTTCACGAGGAGTGCGCTTTGCCAGCGGCGGGCCAGGAGGGTGGCGGCCTCGCCGGTCATGGCCATCTCGAGCACCTGCTCGGCCTTGACGAGACGCAAGGTGCCGCCTTCGGAATAGAGCACGGGCAGGAAGTGGATGAATTCGCCCACTCGCGTCTCGTCCGTCCCGGGGATGTCTTCGTTGATGGCCAGCCGGCCGCTGTAGTTCGCCACCTGGCGCAGGGCTCGGTTCGGCGCGAAGTCGATGATGTAACAGACCGGCTTGATGACGGTCTCGCCCGAGCCATCCTCACCCGGTGCCGTCCAGGGGCTCTGCACGCGAAAGGCCGCCTGGAAGTAAGTTTCCGGACTTTGGAGATTGCGCAACATGAAGATGCCGCCCCAAGGCCGCACCGTCACGCCCGTGGTGAGTTTGCCGCAGGTGAGGGTGATGGACTTGCCCTCCTGCGGGTCGCCCATCGCCCGCTCCACTTCGTCGAGCGCCTCCGCGCCCATGCCCGCGTGCGGCCCCGCGCAGAGTGCCACCTTGAAGTCGTGCCACCACACGTTGCGCTTGGCGCGGAGGAGCGCCGCCATCGCCTCGCAGGCCGCCACGTCGGGCAAAAACCAGAGCGTGTGCCGAAGCGCGTCGGCCAACGTCGCGTCCGCGAAGGGCAGCTCCCGCCGCTCGCCCGCGCGCAACGCCTCCGCCGCGCCCGCCGCGCCGTGGCCGCGCACCCAATCCAGCCACTGCTGCACCTCCGCCTCGTAGACGAAGCGCGCCGTTTCGCCTGACCCGGTCGTCGAGAAGAAGACGTTGAGGTCGAATTCATTGAACTCCCCCTGCTCGGCAATCTTCCGGATGGCAGCCAGCAGCCGATAGGTTAGCAGCGCCATCTTCGGTAACGCCGCATAAGGGTTCGGCCCAGGCCCCGCCCACGCCTCCTTCGCCGCCTGCTCGTCGCCATAGGTCCAGCTATAGATTTGGCTCTCCAGGAACTCCCCCTCGTTGAGCGAGCGGAAGGGCGTGCCCGAGAGATAGAGATACCGCCGCGCCGCGATCGGCAAATCCGCCTCGCTCAGCGCCTCCTCGCCATCCGGCTTCGCCTCCTCCGCCGCGTCGGTCGCCCGCACCTCCGCCTCCTCGTCCTCCTTGCCGAAGAGCGCCTTCGCCTTCTGCCGCCATGCCCCGAAGTGATACTCGTCGAAAATCACCAGATCCCACACCTCCTCGCGCAACCACCGGTGATGCGCCTTGATGCCCCCCAGCTCGTTCAGCCCCAGAAAATCCTGGAACGACCCGAAGCAGACAATCGGCCGCGCCTTGTCCGCCCGCGCGAACTGCTCGTCGATCTTCCCCAACTCCGGTTCGTCCGCCCGCGGCCGGCGGATGAACTGCCACCCCTCGAAGTCCACGTGCGTCCGCAAATCCTCCTCCCACGCGCTCACCACCGCCGGCTTGAACGTCAGGATGAGCACCCGCTTCAACCCCAGCCGCCTCGCCAGCTGATACGCCGCGAAGGTCTTCCCAAAACGCATCTTCGCGTTCCACAAAAACCGCGCCCCCTCCCCCGCCCGCGCGAAATAATCCGCCGTCCGCGCCACCGCCGCCTTCTGCTCCGGCCGCATCCCAAAGTCCCGCGTGCGCTTCTCCACATTGTCAATCCGGTTGCGCACCGCCAACACCGCCGCCTCCACCGTCTCCACCCCGCACCGAAACCATTCCCCCTCCTCCCGGCGTACCCCCATCCGCGCCAACGCCCGATGCACCTCATGATCCGAGAAACCCGTCCCGTCCGCCCGCATCGCGCTCGCCGCATAAACAAATTCATACGGATCCACCGGCGCCTTCACGCCCCCGTTCACCTCTGAGGGCGTCTTGGGAGACGCCGCAGAGGCGGCATTTGCCCCGTTCCCAGAGGTGTTGGGTGTTGGGGAGGAGGATGTTGCCTTCGGGGGTGGGGAAGCGGGAGAGGGCATACTTGCCGTCGGCGTTCTTGGAGCAGTAGAGGGTGCGGCGGGCGGTGATGGCGGTGAGCGTGGTGATGGCCAGGCCGAAAAGTTGTTTTTGGAGGATGTGGTCGAGGCGGGCCTGGAGGTCGGGGATGGCGGGTTGGAGGCCGGCGAGGAGGCGTTTGGCGATTTCGCGGAGGAAGACGCCGCTTTTGCAGCAAGGGTCGAGGAAGGTGGCGTCTGGGTCTTGGAAGAGGGCTTGCGGGAGGAGGTCGAGCATGGCATTGGCCAGGCGGGGCGGGGTGAAGACCTCGTCGTTGGAGAGGTTGGCGATGCAGTCAAGGACGTCGGGGTTGTGGCCGGTTTCCATGATGTCTCCTACGGATTCAGAGGGCGAGCAGGGGCTGGATTTCGCGTGGGCCGCGGAGTTCGACGGTGCGGGGCGGCGGGGTGGGGGCGTCGGGGGCGGGCGGGAAGGCGACGGGGACGCCGAGCGCGAGCGCGTCGGCGAAAAAGTCGAGGCCGATTTCCCAGTAGCGTTGCGCGGCGCGGGTGTTGCGGGCGCTCTCGGCGAAGGCGAGCGTGTCGGTGGGCGGGTCGAGCAGTTCGGCCAGCGTGAAGTCGGTGGCGATGACGGCGCAGGCATCGGGCGCGGGGCGGCCTCGGGCGTCAAGGCGCAGGGGCGCCCATTGCCACTCCGTGAAGACGATGGGGGCGTGGGTCTCCGTGCCGGCGGGGTGGAGCGTGTCGCCCAAGACGATGTTGCGCGCCAGGACGCATCGGGCGGCCGTGTGGCAACGCGCCGCGTCCGCGCGATTGCGCAGGCGCGGGCCGAGATGGCGTCCCCACAACGCGAGCAGGCGCGCCCGGCAGGCAAAGACATTGTCCGGCAGGATATCCACCCCATAAAGCGAGGTGAGCGCGCGGAAGGCCTCACGGCGAAAGACGAGGGAATCGCCCCGCCCCCCGGCTATCTGACGCGCGGCGGCCAGCTTCCGCCGCAAAATCTCAGCCAAAAAGTTCCCGTCGCCACACGCCGGCTCCAAAAACCGGCTCCCCACCCGCAGACACGCCCCCGCCACCAAATCGCACATGTCGCGCACCAGCCACTCGGGCGTGAACACCTCCCCATGGTCCCGCACACGCTTGCGGGACTTGATGAGTGTCCGTTTTTCCCCTAGGGCCATAAAAAAGCACGCCTTCCTTGACGTACTCTTGTCTGAGCCCTGAGAAAGCTCCTTACCAATACATCCAAGAAAGGCGCGCCATGACGGCGCACCCTGCTCGACACGTTGCTGGTAAGTGGAATTTCTCAGGTTCGACAAGAGCAACTTGTTTTGCAAAAGTGCAAAGTGCGAGGACTCTCCCCTCGCGTACCCCCATGATAGCAAAACCCCTGCCATTGTGCAGGGTGGCGCGCATGGCTTTTCATGCCGGATTGGTGGCTTTGTGGGGACTGCGCGGGTTCCCCGGATACACTTGCGCAAACAGAAAACAAAACGCCCCGAAAGGGGCGTCCTGTTTTCTGCATGCGGTTTTTTGTTTACTTGGTCGCCTTGGCGAGGTGGTGGGGCATGGGGGGCGGCACGGGCGCGCAGGTGAAGCCGCCCAAGCCGGCTGCGGCACACCAGCCGCGGAGGTCGTCGGTGCTGAAGACCCAGCCGTTTTGGGTGGTGAGGGCCATGTTGATGGCGAAGAGGGCGGAGAAGGGCGGGGAGGTGCGGTCGGGGCCGGTCATCATGTCCAGCACGTAGAGCGTGCCGCCGGGGCGGAGTGCTGCGGCCGCGCGGCGGAGGATGCCCACGATGGCCTCGGGGCTCTCCTGGTGGAGGCAACCGAAGAGGGTCACGGCGTCGTAGGCCGCCGCGGGCCAGACGTCGGTGTGATAGTCGCCGGCGTGGCAGCGGACGCGGTCGGCGCAGGGGGCGGTGATTTCGCGGGCGACGGCGGCGATGGCGGGCAGGTCGTAGGTGTCGCAGGTGAGGGTGGGGTCGGCCTGGGCCATGAGCAGGGCGTAGGTGCCCGGGCCGCCGGCCAGGTCGAGCACGCGCGCGCCCTTGGGCAGGCCGAGCAGGGGCACGATGGCGCGGCCGATGCCGAGCGCGCGCCCGTGCATGGCCAGGGCGAAGCGCCGCGTGCGTTCGGGGTCGTCGCCCAGATGGAGCGCGGGCGCTTCCACGGGGCGGCCGGTGCGGACGAGTTGGGGCAGGCGGCCCCAGGCGGGGTAGACGTCACGGTTGTAGGCGATGGCGCGCGTGAGGTCGTGCGGGGCGCCGCGCACAAGCGTGGCGGCGGCGGCCTCGGTGAGCGCGTAGCGGCCCTCGGCCTTCGTGAGCAGGCCCACGGCCACGGCGCCATCGAGCAGCAGGCGCAGGCCGCGCGGGTCGAGCCCCAGCCGTTCGGCGAGCGCCCGGGCGGTGGGATCGTCGCTTTGGGCGATGGCGGTGAAGAGGTCGAGTTCCAGTGCGGCGAAGAGGACGGCGGGGCCGTGGAAGGCGCTGGCGAGGGCGACGATGTCTGGGATTTTCAGGGGTGTGGGCATGGCGTGGGACTTTTGGCGGGGAGGGGTTAGCCGCGGGCGGCGAGCAACACGGTGTAGCCGCGGCGGGGGAAGACGTTGAGGAGCGCGAAGCCGTTGGCCTCCAGCAATTCGCGTGGCTTGGCGGGGCGCTTGGTGACAAAGGCGATCAGCCCGCCGCGCTTGAGCAGGCGGGCGGCGGTTTGGATGAAAAACCCGGCGATGCGCCAATCCCCGAAGTAGGGCGGGTTCGCCAGGAGCAGGTCATAGGCACCCGCCTCCCCCTCGCCCTCGGCGGAGAAGAAGACGCGGGCCGCGTGCGGGTGGCGGCGGAGGTTGTCCGCCACGCTGTCGCGGGCGGCGGCGTCGGAATCCTGGTAATCGACGCGGAGGCCCTTCTCGGGGAAGGCCATTGCCAGGAGGATGCCCACCATGCCGCACCCGCAGCCCAGATCCATCACACGGTCGCCGGGGTCGAAGGCCACCTGCTCGGCCACGACCTCCGCGAGGGCGAGCCCGCCCATGTCGGCGCGGCGGTGGCAGAAGCATCCCGGCCACGTGGTGAAGGCGAGGGGCGCATGCCCCTTGAGCGACGCCTCGAAGGTCGCGCGGTGGTCGGGGAGCGCGTCGTGCGCCAACGGCCGCGCCACCACGCCCGAAAGCAGCGTCAGTGCACCCTCGCGGCGGAGGGCGACGCGGTCGCATGCCCTGCGGAAACGCTCCAGGAAGGTGGGGTTGAGGGCGTCGGCGGCGATGACGAGCCTCCGCCCGGCAGGCCCGAGGTCGCACAGCAATTGCTCCAACACAAAGAGATCGCGTTCCGCCGTGCCGTCGCCCTTCGTCATCTGCCAGAAGGCCGCGTCGCAATCGAGCGCCGCCACGTCGAGCGTGGTGGAGACGGCGAAGACGTTGGGCGCGGCGGCGTCGGCGATGGGGGCGTTGTTTTCGGCGAGGTTCCGGCGGAGGATGCCCGCGGCGTGCGCGTCGAAGGTGTGCACCGTCAGGCCGCCTTCGCCCCAGCCTTGGAGGCGCGCCGCCAGGGCCAAGGCCCCCGTGCGCCCGCCGAGAAAGAGCGGCCGGGCCGCGGGCGGCTGGTCGGGGAGGCGCGCGAGGAGGGCGGCCTCGGTGGGGTTGAGGCCGCTGCGGGAGACCACGCGCAGGGTCCTGCCCCAGAAGAGCTCCTTGCGCGCGTGCGGGTGTCGGGTGAGGGAAATCGTCAGCATGGCCACAGTGTAGCACATCCCGCCGCGCCAAGGCTTCTCCCTGCCCAACCTGACGTGGGTGAATCGTCCACAATGTAATTGCGCAGGCGAAAGGAAGAAGAGAAAGCGGAAAGAAGGTGGACTGGCAGAGGTCGAGGCACCAGGCGGTGCGGTCGGATATCGCATTTGACGCATAGGAAGCATAGTGACTTTCGCTTCGGTGCAATTCACTATGACACATCACGTGGATTGTCGGGGCGGTTGCGTCCGGGCGGGGGCGTGGTATAATACGCGGCCATTATGAATAATGGATGCGATTGGGAGATGGTGCGGGCGCGGGCGCGGGTGCTGCGCGCCATCCGCGACTTTTTCGATGGGCGGGGCTTCGTGGAGGTGGAGACGCCGGTGCGGATCCCGGCGCCGGCGAACGAGGCGTTCCTGGAGCCGCCGCCTTCGGGGGATCGGTGGTTGCGCACATCGCCGGAGCTGCACATGAAGCGCTTGCTGGCGCGGGGGGCGGGGCCGATCTATCAGATGGGGCCGTGTTTCCGGGCGAACGAGCGCGGGCGGCGGCACAACCCGGAGTTCACCCTGCTGGAGTGGTATCGCCCGAAGGCGGGCATCGCGGCGCTTTACGCGGACGTGGCGGATTTGACGGAGGCGGTGTTGGGGCGGCGGCTTGAGCCGCGGGTCTTTCGCGTGGCCGACCTTTACCGCGAGGTGGCGGGGTGGGACCCGCTGGAGGCGTGGGACGAGGATCGGTTCGACGCGGACATGGCGCTGAAAATCGAGCCGGCGTTGCCGCGCGAGGGGCTGGTCTACCTGGTGGATTACCCGGCGCAGGCGGCGGCATTGGCGCGGCTCAACCCGGCGGACCCGCGCGTGGCCGAGCGCTTCGAGGCCTATCTGGGCGGCATGGAGATCGCCAACGGCTATGGCGAGCTGACGGACGCCGCGGAGCAGCGGCGGCGCTTCGAGGCGACCATCGCCATGCGCAAGGCGCGCGGGCTGCCGACCTACCCGCTGGACGAGGACTTTCTGGCGGCGTTGCCGAATCTGCCGCCGACGGCGGGCATCGCGCTGGGGGTGGACCGCCTGGCGATGGTGGCCGCGGGCGCCACGGACATCGCGCAAATCCGCCCCTTCTGCGAGGCGCATTGAGTTTTGGGAGGCGACATGGAAGAGGACATCGTCATCACCGGGGCGCGGCAGAACAACCTGAAGGACATCGATGTGCGCATCCCGCGCAACTCGCTCACGGTCATCACGGGGCTCTCGGGATCGGGCAAGAGCTCGCTGGCCTTCGACACGCTTTACGCGGAGGGGCAGCGGCGCTACGTGGAGAGCCTCTCGGCCTACGCGCGGCAGTTCCTCGACCAGCTGCAGAAGCCGGACGTGGAACGGATCGAGGGGTTGTCGCCGGCCATTTCCATCGAGCAACGCGCCAGCGGGAGCAACCCGCGCTCCATCGTGGCGACGGTCACCGAGACGCACGATTACCTGCGCCTGCTCTGGGGCAACGTCGCCCACGCGCATTGCCCCAAGTGCGGCCGCGAGGTGCACCCGCAGAGCGCGGAGCAGATCGTGGACCGGCTGCTGGCGTTGCCGGAGGGGACGAAGCTGATTTTGCTGGCGCCCATCGTGCGGGGGCGCAAGGGCCGCCACGACGAGGTGCGCGCGCTGATGTTGCGCCAGGGTTACGCCCGGGCGCGGGTGGACGGCGCGTTGGTGGAGGTGGAGACGGCGTGGCCGGAGCTGGACAAGAAGTGCCCGCACCGCATCGACGCG
The DNA here is from genome assembly GCA_949289005.1 of uncultured Lentisphaeraceae bacterium. Taxonomy (GTDB): domain Bacteria; phylum Verrucomicrobiota; class Kiritimatiellia; order RFP12; family DVOR01; genus Spyradenecus. The sequence goes on along the minus strand of CASEMQ010000057.1, from coordinate 16,941 downwards.
GTGATCGACCGCGTGGTCGTCAAGCCGGGCCTGCGCTCGCGCCTCACCGACAGCGTGGAGCAGGCCTTGCGCGTGGCCGACGGCCTCGTGGAGGCGCAAATCGTCGGCGGCGCGAGCACGCTTTATTCCGAGAAGAACGCCTGCGCGGAATGTGGCATCTCCTTCGAGACGCTGAAGCCCCGCAGCTTCTCCTTCAACTCCCCCTACGGCGCGTGCCCCACCTGCTCGGGGCTCGGCGCGCTCATGGTCTTCGACGAGAACCTGGTGGTGCCCGACAAGACCAAGCCCTTGCGCGAGGCCATCGTGGGCTGGCGGCGCGGCGGCCACCACCTGCTGATGTATTACAATTGGCTCCTCTCGGCCTTCGCCGACTATTGCGGGGTGGACCTCGACACGCCCTTCGACAAACTCCCCAAACGCTTCCGCGACGAGCTGATGAACGGCACGGGCGACCGCCCCGTGCAGTTGGCCTACGTCATCAAGGGCGTGCTCAACCACACCGACAAGCCCTTCGAGGGCGTGCTCCCCAACCTCCGCCGCCGCTACGCCGAGTGCGACAACGACGAGACGCGCGAGACGCTGAGCCAATTCCTCTCCCCGCAAATCTGCCCCGACTGCGCCGGCGCGCGCCTCCGCCCCGAGAGCCGCGTGGCCACCGTGGGCGGGCGCACGCTCCCGGACGTCATGCACCTGCCGGCGCGTGACGCGCTCGCCTTCTTCGACGCGCTCGCCGAGGGCGCGCCGGGCCCGCTCGTGCCCGAGCCCCTCGCCGCGCACGAGCGCACCGTCGCCGGGGACATCCTCAAGGAAATCCGCAAGCGCATCGCCTTCCTGGTGGACGTGGGGCTGGATTACCTCTCGCTCGACCGCGAGAGTTCCACCCTCTCCGGCGGCGAGATGCAGCGCATCCGCCTGGCCTCGCAGATCGGCAGCGGGCTGGTGGGCGTGCTCTACGTGCTCGACGAGCCGACCATCGGCCTCCACCCGCGCGACAACGACCGCCTCATCGACATGCTCCACCGCCTCCAGCGTCGCGGCAACACCGTGGTGGTGGTGGAGCACGACGAGGCCATGATCCGCCGCGCCGACTACATCGTGGACATCGGCCCGGGCGCCGGCAGCCACGGCGGCCAAGTCGTCTACCAAGGCCCCGCCAAGGGTCTCCTGAAGTGCAAGGCATCCCTCACCGCCGACTACCTCACCGGCCGCAAGGCCGTCCCCGTCCCTGTGCGCCACGCCCCTGGCAAAGCCTGGCTCACCCTCGAGGGCTGCACGCAAAACAACCTGCGCGACCTCACGGTGCGCCTCCCGCTCGGGTGCTTCGTCTGCGTCACCGGCGTCTCCGGGTCCGGCAAATCGACCCTGGTGGACGACATCCTCAAGCGCGCCCTGGCCCACCACTTCCACGGCACCCGCGAACGCCCCGGCGCCCACCGCCGCATCCTCGGCCTGCGCCACCTCGACAAGATGATCGAGATCGACCAATCGCCCATCGGCCGCACGCCCCGCTCCAACCCCGTCACCTACACCGGCTGCTTCACCGCCATCCGCGAGCTCTTCGCCCAGACCCCCGCCGCCAAAATGCGCGGCTACAAGCCCGGGCGCTTCTCCTTCAACGTCAAGGGCGGCCGTTGCGAGGTCTGCCAAGGCGACGGCATGAAGCGCCTGGAGATGCACTTCCTGCCCGACGTCTACGTCCCCTGCGAGCAATGCGGCGGCGCGCGCTACAACCGCGAAACCCTCGAGGTGCGCTACAAAGGCAAGACCATCGCCGACGTGCTGGACATGACCATCGACGAGGCGCTCGCCTTCTTCGCGCCCATCCCCGCCATCGCCAACAAACTCGCCACCATCGCCGAGGTCGGCCTCGGCTACGTGAAACTCGGCCAATCCGCCACCACCCTCTCCGGCGGCGAGGCTCAGCGCATCAAACTCGCCGCCGAGCTCTCCAAGCGCGCCACCGGCAAAACGCTCTACATCCTCGACGAGCCCACCACCGGCCTCCACTTCGCCGACGTCCACAAACTCCTTGGTCTCCTCCTCCGCCTGCGCGACCAAGGCAACACCGTCGTCGTCATCGAACACAACCTCGACGTCATCAAATCCGCCGACTGGATCCTCGACCTCGGGCCCGAGGGCGGCGACCGCGGCGGCACCCTCGTCGCCCAAGGCACCCCCGAGCAGGTCGCGGCCTGCCCCGCCTCCCACACCGGCCGCTTCCTCAAGCCCCTCCTCGCCCGCGCGCCCATCGCCCCTTGACCCCGCCGCAAAACGCCGGCCGCCCCCGGGACGCGGCGTTTTGCGGGGAAAAAACGTTTTTGGGGCTTGTGTGCCGATGCGGCTTTTGCTATCATTTATAGGTTTTGTCTAGGGCGTAGTGTCTCTAGACGCCTTCGGCATCCGTGGCGATACAGCCGTCTACTGTCGCGCGGGGGCTCGGTGCAGGCCGGGGCGGGGGAGGTTGGAATCCTTCACGCCTGATCTTCGTGCCTTGCGGGGAACCGCGGGCGATTGGTGAACGCTTGAACAGAGGTGTTGGCATGGCCAGTGACGAGGATTTTGTGTTCGGCAAGCTTAAGCCGGTGATTCAGCCGCCGAACCTGATTGAGATCCAGACGAAGTCGTTCGCGGATTTCCTTCAGGCGGACGTGCCGGCGGGGAAACGGCAGGATATCGGCCTGCAGGCGATCTTCAAGGAGGTCTTCCCCGTCCATTCCAAGGATGGGCGCTTCACGATCGACTTCGTGCGCTACAACCTGGAGAAGCCGAAGAAGACGCAGTTTGAGTCGCTGCGGGACGGGGACACGTTTTCGGCGCCGTTGCACGCGACCTTCCGCCTGAAGGACGGCGACGAGGTGCGCGAGGACGACGTGTACCTGGGCGAGGTGCCGCTGATGACGCGCGACGGGGCGTTTGTCATCAATGGCGCGGAGCGCGTGATCGTGTCGCAGTTGCACCGCAGCCCCGGGGTGTGCTCGGAGAAGATGACGCACGCGAACGGGCACGATTTGCATTCGGTGCGGATCATCCCGGACCACGGCTCGTGGATCGAGATCCAGTTTGACGCGTCGGACGTGATGTGGGTGTATCTGGATCGGCGCCGGCGCGCGCGCAAGTTTTACGTGACGACGTTCCTGCGCACCTTTGGGTATGGCACGGACGAGGACATCCTGAAACTGTACTACACGTTCCACTCGATCTCGACGTCGGATCGGTGGTCGGACGATGAGCTGTCGAACTATGTGCTGAAGGATGACCTGATCGACATCTCGAGCGGGCAGGTCTTGGCGCGGCGCTACGAGCCGGTGACGCCGGCCTTGGTGGATTTGGCGGCGCGGGCGGGGATCCCGCTGTTCGACGTGGTGGACACGTCGTTCGACAAGGGGCTCTTGCTGAAGACGATGAAGATCGACCCCGCGCACAGCGAGGAGGACGCGGTGAAGGAGATTTACCACCGCCTGCGCCCGGGCGACCCGGTGACGGTGGCGAACGCGCGCCAGTATGTGCATGGGCAATTCTTTGAGCAGCGCCGCTACGATTTGGGCTATGTGGGGCGCTACAAGGTGAACCAACGCCTGAACCTGATGGACAAGGTGGATCTGGAGCGCCGGGTGCTGTCGGAAGACGGCATCGAGGTGGTGGAGGCGCTGCGCCTGTTGCTGAACATCGCCTCGGGGCGCGGCTCGGTGGACGACATCGACCACCTGGGCAACCGCCGCATCCGCACGACGGGCGAGCTGCTGGAGAATGCGTGCCGGCAGGGCTTGGCGCGCACGGAGCGCTTGATCCGCGAGCGCATGAGCGCGTACGACCCGAACAGCGGGGTGCTGTCGCCGATCAAGCTGGTGACGTCGAAGAGTCTCTCGGCGGTGATTCAGGACTTCTTTGGGCGGAGCCAGCTGAGCCAGTTCATGGACATGACGAACCCGCTCTCGGCGTTGGCGCACAAGCGGCGCCTGTCGGCGCTGGGCCCGGGCGGCCTGTCGCGCGAGCGCGCGGGCTTCGAGGTGCGCGACGTGCACCCCACCCACTACGGCCGCATTTGCCCGATCGAGACGCCTGAAGGCCCGAACATCGGCCTGATCTCCTCGCTGGGCATCTACGCGAAGATCAACAAGTATGGTTTCATCGAGACGCCGTACCGCGTGGTGCGGGACGGGCAGGTGACGAACGAGATTCTCTACATCGACGCGGACGAGGAGGAGAAGCACACGATTGCCCAGGCGAACGCGCCGCTCACGGCGGAAGGGCGTTTCCGCAACCCGATCGTGAAGGTGCGTCGGCGTGGCGAGTTCATGACGGCGGCGCCGGAAGAGATCGACCTGATGGACGTGAGCCCGATGCAGGTGATCTCGATCGCGGCCGGGTTGATTCCGTTCCTGGAGCACGACGACGCGAACCGCGCGCTGATGGGCGCAAACATGATGCGCCAGGGCGTGCCGTTGATGAAGACGGAGCGCCCGCGCGTGGGCACGGGGCTCGAGGGCATCGCGGCGGCGGACAGTTGCGTGACGGTGCTGGCGGAGGAGGATGGCATCGTGGCCTACGTCTCCGCCACCGAAATCGTGGTCTCGAAGGATGGCAAGTGCCCGGCGAAAGTGCGCAAGGGCGAAAAGGCGGCCGGGTGCCGACGCTATGTGCTGGAGAAGTTCCGCCGCTCGAACGCGGGCACCTGCGTGAACCAGAAGCCGATCGTGCGGCTGGGGCAGGCCGTGAAGAAGGGGCAGGCGTTGGCCGACGGTCCGGCCACGGACGCGGGCGAGTTGGCGCTGGGCAAGAACCTGCTGGTGGCCTTCATGCCGTGGCGCGGCTTCAACTTCGAGGACGCCATCCTGATCAACGAGCGTTGCGTGAAGGACGACACCTTCACCTCGATCCACATCAAGGACTTTGAGTGCGGCGCGCGCGACACGAAGCTGGGCCCCGAGGAAATCACCCGCGACATCCCGAACCTGGGCGAGGACATGCTCCGCAACCTGGGCACCGACGGCGTGGTGCGCATCGGCGCCGAGGTGAAGCCCGGCGACATCCTGGTGGGCAAAATCACGCCGAAGAGCGAGACGGAGCTGGCGCCCGAGGAGCGCTTGCTGCGCGCCATCTTCGGCGAGAAGGCCGCGGACGTGCGCGACACCTCGCTGAAGGTGCCGCCGGGCACGAAGGGCATCGTCATGGACGTGCGCGTGACCAACGCGGATCCGGGCGCGGCCCTGAAAATCCGCCGGGCCAAAGCCGCGCGCGGCGCGTTGATGGACGACGAGGCGAGCGAGGACCTGGGCTATGACGACGCGACGTTGCCGGGCAACAGCCTGGAGGCGGACGCGCGCCGCACCGAGGAAATCCGCCAGCGCCGCGAGGCCTCCCTGCTGGACGAGATGGCCAAGGCATTCAGTAACCACTTCCTGAACGAAAAGCTGGTGGTGGACATCTGCGACGTGAACGGCGAGATCGTGATCCCCAAAGGCAAGAAGGTGACAAAGACGCTTTTGGCGAAACTTGCCGAAGCGCACGACCGCCTGCAACCGGTGGAGAACGCCTCGTACCAACAGTTGATCTCGGACGTGGTGGAGAAGTTCGAGCCGCGCTTCGCCGAACTGGACCTCATCGGCATCTCCGGCATGAACGAGGACGAGATGGTCGACGAGGAGCGCGTCGTCAAGCAAGTGCGCGTCTTCATCGCCGAAAAGAAGAACCTCTCGGTGGGCGACAAGCTGGCCGGCCGCCACGGCAACAAGGGCGTGGTCTCGCGCATCCTGCCGGACTGCGACATGCCGTTCTTGCCGGACGGGCGCTCGGTGGACATCGTGCTGAACCCGCTGGGCGTGCCTTCGCGCATGAACCTGGGGCAGCTCTTCGAGACGGTGCTCGGCGGCGCCTGCACGGAGCTGGGCATGCACGTGAAGACGCCGGTCTTCGATGGTTGCCAGGAGAGCGAAATCGACGACCTGCTGGCCAAGGCGCGCGCCCACCAAGAGGCGAACACGGCCCCCGGGACGGTGCCGTGGATCAGCGCCGACGGCAAGACGCAGCTCTTCGACGGCCTGACGGGCGAGCCTTTCAGCCAGCGCGTGGTCGTGGGCACCATCTACATGCTCAAGCTGCACCACCTGGTGACGGACAAGATCCACGCGCGCGCCACGGGCCCCTACTCGCTCGTCACGCAGCAGCCGCTGGGCGGCAAGGCGCAGGCCGGCGGCCAGCGTATGGGCGAGATGGAGGTGTGGGCGCTCGAGGCCTACGGCGTGGCCTATGCGTTGCAAGAGCTCCTCACCGTCAAATCCGACGATGTGGCCGGCCGCACCCGGATTTACGAGACGATTGTCAAGGGCACGAACACGTTGGAGGCGGGCACGCCCGAATCCTTCTCCGTGTTGGTCAGCGAACTGCGCGGGCTCTGCCTGGACATGCGCTTGCTTGGCGGCTCGAACGAGGAGGAGCAGCAGCCCGGCAAGCCTGCCTCCCCCGTGCCCGCCACCCTCATCTAACCCTTTTGATTTGGAGGTCTACCAGTGAGTGCCTACGCCACGACGAAGGATATGTCCAAGCTTTCGGCCAACACGCAGTATGACGCCGTGAGCATCACCTTGGCCTCGCCCGAAACCATTCGCGAATGGTCGCACGGCGAGGTGAAAAACCCCGAGACGATCAACTACCGCTCGTACCGCCCCGAGCGCGACGGCCTCTTCTGCGAGAAGATTTTCGGCCCGACGAAGGACTGGGAGTGCGCCTGCGGCAAATACAAGCGCATCAAGCACAAAGGCATCATCTGCGACCGTTGCGGCGTGGAGGTGACGCAGTCGCGCGTGCGCCGCGAGCGGATGGGGCACATCGAGCTGGCGGTGCCCGTCTGCCACATCTGGTTCTTCAAGTGCAACCCGAGCCGCATTGGCGCAATCCTCGACCTGCCCAGCACAGTGCTCGAGCGCGTGCTCTACTATGAGGACTATCTCGTCACCGACCCGGGCGAGACGCCGCTCGCGGAATATCAGCTGCTCACCGAGGCGGAGTACAACGAGGCCGTCGCCAAGTATGGCCCCGAGGCCTTTGAGGCCGGCATGGGCGCGGAGGTGATCCGCACGTGCCTGCACTGCGTGGATCTGGACGAGCTGATGCAAAAGCTGGAGGAGGAGATCGAGAACACCCACTCCAAGCAGACGCGCAAGAAAATCACCAAGCGCATGAAGATCGTCGAGGGTTTCCGTGCCTCCGGCGCGAAACCCGAGTGGATGATTCTCGAGGCGCTCCCGGTAATCCCGCCGGAGTTGCGCCCCTTGGTGCCGTTGGAAGGCGGCCGTTTCGCGACGAGCGACCTGAACGACCTCTACCGTCGCGTCATCAACCGCAACAACCGCTTGAAGAACTTGCTCTCGCTGAAGACGCCCGACGTCATCATCCGCAACGAGAAGCGCATGTTGCAAGAGGCCGTGGACGCGGTCTTCGACAACGGCCGCCACGGGCGTCCCGTGGCGGGCGCGGGCGGGCGCGCCCTGAAGTCCCTCAGCGACATGCTCAAGGGCAAGACGGGCCGTTTCCGCCAAAACCTGCTCGGCAAGCGCGTGGACTATTCGGGCCGCTCGGTGATCGTGGTGGGCCCGCACCTGAAGTTGCACCAGTGCGGCTTGCCCAAGAAGATGGCGCTGACCCTCTTCGAGCCCTTCATCATCCGCCGCCTCAAGGAACTGGGCCTCTGCCACACCGTGCGCACGGCGAAGAAGATGATCGAGCAGCAAAAGCCCGAGGTGTGGGACATCCTGGAAGAGGTTACCCGCGGCAAGACCGTGATGCTCAACCGCGCGCCCACGCTGCACCGCCTCTCCATCCAATCCTTCGAGCCCGTGCTGATCGAGGGCGAGGCCATCCGGCTCCACCCCATGGTCTGCACGCCCTTCAACGCGGACTTCGACGGCGACCAGATGGCCGTGCACGTGCCGCTCTCGGTGGAAGCGCAGCTGGAGAGCCGCCTGCTCATGCTCTCCACCAACTCCATCTTCTCCCCCGCCAGCGGCGATTCCAACAAGACGCCGACCCAGGACATCGCGTTGGGGTGCTACTTCCTCACGGTGCCTTCGCAGCCCGACAAGAACGCGGGCAAGCCCGTGGGCAAGGACGCCGTGCCCGACCCGGTGAAGGATCGCCTGCCGCTCTTCGGCTCGGCCGATGAGGTCAAGCTGGCCTTCGACGATGGCGCCATCCACGTCCACGACCGCATTTGGTTCAAGAACCCCGACTATGGCCACCCGGAGCGCCCCAACGGCAACCCCGAGGCCAAGGTGTTGGTGACGCTGGTCGGCCGCGTGATTTTCAACGAAGTCTGGCCGGAGGAGATGGGCTTCTGGAACGACAAGGTCACCAAGTCCACCCTCGGCAAGCTGATTCTCACCTGCCACCGCACCGTCGGCCACGACCGCACCATCACCACGCTCGACAAGCTGAAAGACCTCGGCTTCGAGTGGGCCTGTCAGTCCGGCGCGTCGATGGGCATCAAGGACATGATCCGCCCGGCGGACAAGGACAAAATCATCGAGGCCTCCGAAAAGGAGGTGGCCAAGGTGCAGCGCCAGTTCGCCCAAGGCGTCATCACAGACGGCGAGCGCCGCGGCAAAATCACGGACGTCTGGTCCTCCGCCACCGAGCGCATCGCCGACTCGCTCTACAAGACCATCGAGTCCAACGTCTCCGTGGACAACCCGAAGCCCACGGACATCAACCCGATTTACATGATGGCCGACTCCAAGGCCCGCGGCTCGCGCACGCAGATCCGCCAGCTGGCCGGCATGCGCGGCCTGATGGCCAAGCCGAACGGCGAAATCATCGAGACGCCGATCACCGCCTCCTTCCGCGAGGGTCTCTCGGTGCTCGAATACTTCATCTCGTCGCACGGCGCCCGCAAGGGTCTGGCCGACACCGCGCTCAAGACGGCCGACGCCGGCTACATGACCCGCAAGCTCGTCGATGTCGCCCAAGACGTCATCATCACCCAGCAGGACTGCAACACCATGTCCGGCATCGAGGTCGAGGCCGTGGTGGAAGGCACCGAGGTGAAGTTGCCGCTCTCCAAGCGCATCATCGGCCGCACCGCCCTCCATGAGATCCGCGATCCCGCCACCGACGCCGTCATCGTCGAGGCCAACGACGAGATTGACGAGGCCAAGGCCGCCGCGATCGAGGCGGCCGGCATCGAAAAGGTTTGGATCCGCTCCGGCCTCACCTGCGATTGCAAGCACGGCATGTGCGCCAAGTGCTACGGCCGCGACCTCTCCACCGGCAAGACCGTCGAGATCGGCACCGCCGTGGGCATCATCGCGGCGCAATCCATCGGCGAGCCCGGTACGCAGCTCACCATGCGCACCTTCCACGTCGGCGGCACGGCCTCCACCGTCGCCGAGACCTCCGAGATCGTCGCCAAACATGCAGGCTTCCTGCGTCACCGCGACCTGCGCATCGTCAAGAACGACGCCGGCGAACTCATCGTCCTCAACAAGAACGGCTCCGTCGCGATCACCGACGAAGACAACAACGAGCGCGAATCCTATCCCATCCAGATGGGCACCGTCCTCTATTTCGAGGACAACACCAAGGTCAAGCGGGGCGAGAAAATCGCCACGTGGGACCCGCACTCCGTGCCGATTATCGCCGATGCCCCCGGTATCATCGTCGAGGAAGACTTCGAGGATGGCATCACCGTGGAAACGCGCGTGGACGAGGCCACCGGCGCCCGCAACCGCGTCGTGACCGAATCCCGCACCACGCTCCACCCCCGCCTGGTCATCAAGGAACTCCCCGAGGAATACAAGGACAGCATCGCCCCGGCGGACATTTCCACCCTCGACATCTCCAAACTCCACACCCTCGGCGTTCAGGCCATCCCCGTCGGCGCCACCGTCATGGTGGCCGATGGCGACCTCGTCAAGCCCGGCGACATCCTCGCCAAGACGCCGCGCGGCGAGAACAAGACGCGCGACATCACCGGCGGTCTCCCCCGCGTGGCCGAGCTCTTCGAGGCCCGCACCCCGAAGGAGGTCGCCGAGATTTCCCGCATCGATGGCGTGGTCGACTTCGGCGACGACGAGCGCGGCAAGCGCGCCCTCATCGTCCGCGACGAGATCACCGGCCTCGAGGAAAAACACCTCATCCCGCTCTCCAAGCAGATCGTCGTCTACAAGGACGATCACGTCAAGCGCGGCCAGCAACTCACCGAAGGCTCCATCTCCCCGCAGGAAATCCTCGACGTCTGCGGCCCGCAGGAACTCCAAAAGTACCTCGTCAACGAGGTTCAGCAGGTCTACCGCCTCCAGGAAGTGCAGATCAACGACAAGCACATCGAGATTATCATCCGCCAGATGTTGCGCAAGATCCGCATCGAGAACCCCGGCGACACCGACTTCCTCTACGGCGAGCAAGTCTCCCGCCACATCTTCGAGGAAGTCAACGCCAAGATGGCCGAGGAAGGCAAGCGCGCCGCCGAAGGCAAGCCCGCCCTGCTCGGCATCACCAAGGCCTCCCTCGAGACGGATTCCTTCATCTCCGCGGCTTCCTTCCAGGACACCACCCGCGTCCTCACCGAAGCCTCCACCATGGGCCGCGTGGACGAGCTCCGCGGCTTCAAGGAGAACGTCATCCTCGGCCACCTCATCCCCGGCGGCACGGGCTTCCCCATGCACCGCTACATCAAGATGGTCCCGCTGGGCACGCCCATCTCCCAAGAGGAAATGGACGCCGTCTACGGCAAGAAGGACGAGAACGGCATCTCCACCGACGCCATCGAGATCCCCGAGGAGGAACTCGTCGCCGAGAACGCCGAGAACGAGCTTGGCGGCTTCGGCGCCCTCTTCGCGGACCCAGACGACCCCAACGCGGCGGTCTCCGAGACGGATGCCTCCGGCGATGCGCCCGAGGATCTGTAAGCCCGCCCCTTCCCCCAAAAAGCCCCCGGCCTTCACTGGCCGGGGGCTTTTTTTTTTTGCGCAGCGATCGTCCCCGGCAACGTTACGATGGTCTATCGACCGGAAAAGGTCAAGTCTGTGACACAAGAGGACATCGATGCGCAGGCGGCAGACGCGGCAAAGCGGTCGTGGACTGACACCTGCGCACCGTTGGCGTCTTCGCGGCCCGGAGCGCGTGCGATTTCCCCGGACACCCTGGGCGTCCCCACGGCCGCCCATCGGCGCCGCGCCCTCACGAGGCGGGACGGAGGTGTTCCCAGTTGGCGCGGAAGTGGCTCATGAGGCGGTCGCGGAAGGCAACGATGGCTGCGGTCTGGAAAGATTCGGGCAACTCGCCGTAAAGCGTGAGGCGTATCTTCTGCCCGAGTTCGGCGCGGGCGCTCTCGCTTTCCCAGAAGTCGGGCTTGCCGTTGGCGAGGGCCTCGCGAACGGCGGCGAGCAGGCTCTTGGCGGTTTGCTTGACCTTGCCCACCTCGTCCGCGGAGAGGGTGCGCCCTTCGCAAAGCAGGTCGTAGACGGCCAATTCGTCCTCGTTGGCGAAGCCTTCCCGGACGTAGCGTTGCTGTTCCTCGGTGAGGCGCCCGTTCAGTTCCAGCAATTGAAGGAAGAGGCGTTCGGCGGCCTCGGGGTCTTGGCTGGCGTTGTAGGCGTCGGCGATGGCCTCGTAGGCTCTGAGGAAGTCGGTGCGGGTGGGGTTTCGCTTGGCGAGGGCCTCCACCTTGGCCTTGACCTGCTCCAGGATTTCGCTCAACATCAGCCGCTTGTGCGTACTCTTGCGGAAGGCGTTGGCCAGGCGCGCGAAGTCGATGCCCGTGAGGTCGACCGGCTCGGCGACCGCTTGGCCGGGCTCGGCCTCGATGTGGACATACGCATTGACGATGCCCCGGATGGTGACGTCGAGGGCGGAGACATCGATGGCGCGGCGGCGGTTCGCGAAAAAGGCCGCGACGGCGCGGTGCGCGTCCCGCGTGGCGACTTCCGCCTCCGTCAGCGGCTCGCGCCCGACGAGCGTGGCGGCGCGGTCGAGCGCGCGCACGGCGGCGAGGTAGGCGGACTTGCCGGCCGCGCTCACGCTGACGGCCTCCGCGGCGTCGGTGAGGGCCTGCAGGCGTTCCGTGGCCGAAAGCGCGCCGAAGAGCCGTTCGAGCGCGAAGCCGCCCGCCTCCAATCGCCGCGTGGCCTCGGCCAACGCCTCGCGGAAACGCGCCACCAAGGCATCCAAATCCAGGAAGGGGTCTTGCCCCGCCGTGCCCGCGACGGTCGTGTAGGCGGCCAACGCCTCGCGAAGCGCCGAGACGATGCCGATGTAGTCCACCACCAGCCCGCCCGCCTTGCCGGTGTCCACGCGGTTCACGCGGGCAATGGTCTGCATCAGCGTGTGGGCTTTCAACGGCTTGTCCAGGTAGAGGCAGCTCAACGGCTTCACGTCAAAGCCCGTCAGCCACATGGCGCAAACGAAGACTAGCCGCAACGGGTCGTCGCGATCCTTGAACCGCCTGTCCAGCCGCTCCCGCTCCATCCGCTCGCGGTGGGAGCGGATGTCCAGCCCATGCTTGGCGAAGACGGTTTCCTCGCCCTGCGCCTTGCTCACCACCACGGCCATTTCCGTGGCCGCCATCCAGGCACGCTTGTCGGCGTCCCGCTCCGCCGCCGTCAGCCGCGCCCATGCCTCGCGCACGTAATCATGCATCCGCACGCAGGTCAGCTTGTCCAGGCAGACCATCATGGCCTTGCCGCACCGCCAACGCGCCGCGAAATGCGCCGCCATATCCTCCGCGATGGCCCGCAACCGCTCCTCCGCCGTCAGCACGTAATAGGCCTTGCGGAACAGCCGCTCCAACTTCTCGCGTTGTTCCTCCTCGGGCGCCGCCTCGTCGATGGCCGCCGCAATGCGGCGGTTCAGCTCTTCATCGTGCTCCACGCGCAACGCCTTCCCGCGCGGCTCGTAATAGAGCGGCACCGTGGCGCCATCCACCACCGCCCGCCGGAAATCGTAGGTCGAGACATAATCCCCGAAGACCCGCCGCGTCAGCTGCTCCTCCCCCAAAAGCGGCGTCCCCGTGAACCCCAGCCGCGCGGCATCCGGCAACGCCCCCGCCAGATGCTCCGCATAGAGCCCATACTGCGAACGGTGCGCCTCGTCCGAGAAAATCACCACCTCCCCGCTCCCCGCCACCGGCGCATGGCGCCCCTGGAACTTCTGGATCAACGCGAAGATCGCCTTTTCCCCCGCCTCCAGCTTCGCGTAAAGATCCGCCTCGCTCGTCGCCAACGCCTGTGCCCGCGCGCACACCCCGCACTGCTCAAAGGTCGCGCTCAGCTGCTCCTGCAGCTCCTCCCGATCCACCAACACCAAAAAGGTCGGCGTCCCCCCCACCTTCCGCAGGATCTTCCGCGCCAAAAACACCATCGAATAACTCTTCCCGTTCCCCTGCGTGTGCCAGAAGACCCCCAGCTTGCCCCCCTTCGCCTGCCGATACAGATACGCCGCGAACGCCCGGTTCACCCCCAGCGCCTGATGGTTCCGCGCCACGATCTTCGTCAGCCCCGTCCGCGACCGCTCAAAGAGCACAAAGTTCTCGAACAAATCCAAGAACCGCCCCTTCGCCAACATCCCCTCCGCCAACCGCGCCAACGCCGTCGACCCCGCGTCATCCCCCTCCTCCAACCGCTTCCACTCATGGAAAAACGCATAATCCGCCCCCAACGCCCCCACCCGGCTCGCCGCCCCGTTCGCGAAAACCACAAACGCATTGTTCACGAAAAGCCCCGGCACCTCCCGCCAAAGCGCTCTTTGTCGTCGTCCCCGGAGAAATATTATCACGCGATATGATAGAATTACGCCCCAATGTTCGGCCTATGCGAAGGATTAAAGTGAACCCCCAAATCGAGCAAGACGCGCAATGTCTCAAACTGAAACTTCACAACTGCCGCCGTGGAAGCGTTATTTGATCACGGAACCGACCTTCCACGCGTTGGAAGAAGCCGCGCCGCGGTTCGGCCAGTCGGTGGAGGATTTGTTGCGAACCAACTTCCTGCCGCTCCAATTCGGTTCCGAGACAACCGAGCCGCCACCGAAGCGGGTTTGGCGCGGCATTGACCTTTTTGCCGGGATTGGCGGCATTCGCCTTGGGTTTGAGCAAGCGTTCGGGAAAAGGGCGTTCAGGACGGTGCTTTCCTGCGAGTGGGACGCCGCCGCGCAAGCCACGTATCGCGCAAACTTTTACGACGAACGCCCTATCGCCGGGGACATTACCAAGTTGCCGGCCGAGGATGTCCCATCTTTTGACATTTGTTTGGCGGGTTTCCCGTGCCAAGCGTTTAGCCTGGCCGGGAAGCGCATGGGGTTTGACGACGGCTACAAGGGGATGTCGCGCGGGACGCTGTTCTTTGATGTTGCGCGGATTTGCGAGTTCCATCGACCGCTCGTCATCTTTTGCGAGAACGTGAAAGGTTTGGTCATCCATGACCATGGACGAACGTTTGAGGTCATCAAGGGCAGATTGCGCCAGATGGGTTATCGCGTCCACAGCAAGGTGCTGAACTCAAAGGATTTCGGCGTCCCGCAAAATCGTGAGAGGATTTACGTCGTGGCCTTTCGCGAGGACGTCGACGATTCGGGTTTCCGTTTCCCGGAACCGCAGGGAAAGCACGTTTCCCTGCGTGACATCCTAGAGAAAAAGCCCGTCTCCGTGAAGTATTATTTGAGCACGCAATATCTCCACACGCTCAAAGAACACCGGGCGCGACACGAAGCCGCCGGACATGGGTTTGGATACGAAATCCGCCCTTTGGACGGCATCGCGAACGCCGTCGTCTGTGGGGGGATGGGCCGGGAGCGCAACCTTGTCATCGATCCGAGGCTCACGGATTTCACGCCTGTGACGAAAATCAAGGGAGAAGTGAACCGTGAGGGCATCCGTAGGCTCACGCCACGGGAATGGGCACGTTTGCAAGGATTTCCCGATTCGTTCGAATTGTTGCTTTCGGACGCATCGCTGTACAAACAGTTCGGCAACAGTGTCACGGTTCCGGTCATCCGCGCGATAGCCGAGAAAATCAAGGAGACGCTCGATGGGCAACGACAGAGAGATAACGGGCAACAGGGGTGAATGGGGGGAACTTTACGCGTTCCTGCGCCTGGCTTGCGATGGGGAGCTCTATGGCGCAAACGCGGATCTTTCGCGCGATCCCGAAATGGTCTTGAAGGTGTTGCGCGTGGCTAGGGTGGTCAAAGGCAAGACCTTTTCTGTTCTGCCGAACTTGGCTGGGCAATCCGTGACGCTGAACTATGACAAAACAATCACCGAGGATGTCCCCGCGTTGAGACGGCGCCTTTCGCAACTGCTCAACGTCATCTTGACCGAGGAGAACTGCTCTGGCTCCTTTGCGTGCCCGGACATGGAGGCATTCCTTCGCGAGATTGGCGTCGCCGTCATCAAGGCGGACTCGACGAAGAAACGTGATTTGGACGTGACCGTCAGGGACAACCACACGGGGGGTACCCCGACCTATGGGTTCAGCGTCAAGTCCGAGTTCAAGGCCAAGGCGACGTTGTTGAACGCCTCGCAGGCCACGCTTTTTCGCTTCAGGGTGAAAGGCATCACGGAGGCGGACGCGTGTCGACTGAACGCCTATCGAGGCCCCACCCGTTACAGAGAGCGGATGCGGGAGCTTCTCAGGCTTGGCGCGGAAATCAAGCCCGCCGGGATGCGAAGCACGACGTTTTTCCGCAACCTGCTGATGCTTGACGATGGGCTTCCCGACATAATTGCGCGGCTATTGTTGCTTTGGCGACAACAAGAGTTGGAGGTCGAGGGAGGATTGAGCCTTCCTCTGTCGAGACTTTGCGATTTGCTGGCGAAACGAAATCCGCGCGGCTATCCGGACACGTCCCTGTATCGTCACAAGGTCTGTCGTCTGCTTCACGCCTCCGCGCTCGGGATGTTGCCCGGGTCGCCGTGGGAAGATCGGGACGACGCGACGGGCGGCGTCATCGTCGTCAAGGAAAATGGGGAATTGGTCGCCTTCTACGTCTATAATCGCGCCAGATTCAGCGAGTATCTCATCAACAACACGAAGTTGGACACGCCTTCCGAGAGGAACGGTGCGCAACTCGTGCTGGAGTGGGAGAACGGGGAATGTTATTTCGACCTTGGCCTCCAAATTCGATTCAGATAAAGGTTGCGTGGGGGCACCCGCCTGAGTGATTCGTGAACGATGGGCCAATGCCGAAACGGACAAAGGAACAGACCTCCAGAATCATGTCCCGCATCCACGGCAAGGACACGGGAATCGAGGTGGTATTGCGCAAGGCACTATGGCGAAAGGGCTTCCGTTATCGCAAAAACGTCACGCGTCTCCCTGGGAGGCCGGACATCGTCTTCCGCGCCGCCAAAGTCGCGATTTTCTGCGACGGGGAGTTCTGGCACGGCAAGAACTGGACGGTTCGCCAAAACGATTTGCATGGCAACCGCGCCTTTTGGATGGCTAAAATCGAGCGGAACCGTGCACGGGATCGCGCCGTGAACGCGGTCCTTCGCGAAGCCGGATGGACGGTGCTCCGTTTCTGGGGTGGCACCATCGAGCGGAAACTGGACAAGGTCGTGGGATTGATCGAGACAACACTCGCCAGGCGTGGGAACCGTGCCGTCCGATCTGGAGCCTAGTCGTGACGTTTCCCTTTTCCGCGAGTACCTTATTCTCGACTTCCCTAGGCTCGCCATGCATGTTTTCGTACGTAATGTGTCAATTGAAAAGTGCACCGAAGGAGGGATAGATGGTTGGTTGAATGTGTCATTGAAAAGTGCACCGGCCCACTCTTTCCCTCGGGGCGGCATGCCGCCCCGAGGGAAAGAGTGGGGGAAAGGTCAGGGGTTTTGCGTCATAAAGAGCCTCCGGAGGGTTTTCTCGCACTGTTGGCGGAGGAGGATGGCATTGAGGTGGGGTGGCGGCGGTTGGGGAAGGAGGGCGTTGAGGCGTTGCCAGGGCGTCTGGGGCG
>CASEMQ010000056.1 GCA_949289005.1 uncultured Lentisphaeraceae bacterium | reverse complement strand
TTGGCCACCGGTGGTTTTGGGGTCGCTGGGGGGGGGGGGGTTGGCGCGGTGGGGTTGGGCGTGGGGGGGTTTGGGTGGGTGGGGGGGGGGGCTACGGGGGGGGTCCCCCCGCGCCGCCTGTTTGTCCCACATGCCCGCCCTTCCATTTGCGCCCCGCCGGGACCCCTCGCCCGCCCTGTGGACAAACCTGTTTCCCTTGTGGACAACTTTTTCCTTCCTGTTGAAAACCTGTCGAAAACCGGCTCGGCCCAATCGACCTTAAAACCCTTTTTTCAATCTATGTGCGGGGTCGTTTTCCGAGACGCGCCGTATCTCGCCCTGAGGCACGGCGCGTCTCGCCCCGAGGCACGGCGCGTCCCAAACCGTTTCCTGCCGTGCGGTTTTCAACAGGCCGAGCCGCGCCGCCGCACCGGCGGCGCGGCTCGATGCGTCATGGCGTGCGGAAAAGAGGGCGCGTGCGGTTGTGCGTGGCGCGTGCGGCCCCGCGCGGTTTTTTAGGGGGGGGAAAATGGGGCGGCATGGCCGCTTTTTTGCGGCGCAACGACAAACAGACTTGACGCTTCGCGTCGATTGCGGTATGCTTGATGGCGTTGAGATACCCGAAGGTTTGTTTGTTTTTCTCGGGCAATTGGAAAGGACGTGACATGGACATTGGGCGGAAAGGACGCAAGCGCGCGTGGGCGTTGGGCGCGGCGATGGTGGCGCTCCCGGCGTTGTTGTGGGCCGAGGCGGCTTCGGATCCGGCGTTGGAGGAGGAGCTCCGCTACATCGATGCCCTTTCGCAATATGGCTACGCGGACTTTGCGCCGGAGGCCATCAAGGCGGCGCAACGGAAGTGGCCGGACGCGAAGGGGGTGCTCGAGGCGGCGGCCTTCCGCGCGCAATTGATGGGCGGCAAGCAGGACGAGGTGGCCAAGAAAATCGCCGCGCGCCCCGACCAGAACAGCCTGGACACGTGGCTGCTCAAACTTGAGCTGGCCAAAAGTTATTACACCTACGCCAAGTTCTCCGAGGCGGACAAGCTGTACGCGGAGTTCTTCAAGCGTTTCCCCAAGGTGCAGGCCTCCGCGCGCAAAACGTTCGTGGACTCGGCCTATTACTACATCGACCTGCTCGGCAAGGTCGGCCGCGCGAAGGATGCCTTGCCCTACTACAAGCTGGCGATGGAGCAGGCGCCAAGCGAAGACGTGCGCTACAACCTGCGCGCCCAGTACCTGGCCGCCCTCTTGGCGCGTGCCGAGGAGGCGCAGGGCGCCGAGCGCGAGTCGATGCTCAAGGAGGCCGAAGGCCTCGCCAACCAGATGGTCTGGCGCCAGGACAACTATTTCGGCGACGCCATCAACGGCTTGGCGCACGCCAAGCTGCTCCGCGGCGACACCAAGGGCGCGCAGGAGATGATCTCGGATTATCTCGACACGCTCATGCAAATCCACGAGTCGTACAAGAAAGAAGACCCGGATGGCTCGAAGGGATGGCTCCGCATGAGCCCCCTGCCGCAGTGCCGCTACCTCATCGGCTCGATGCTCTTCAACGAGGCCCAGAAGGAAATCGCCAAATCCGGCCCCAACGAGGAGACCATCAAGAATTATCTCCTCGGCGAGCGGGACCCGCAGACGAAGAAGCGCAACGGCCAAGGCGCGCTCAACCACCTCATCAACGTCTACGTCAACTATCCCGAGAGCCAATCCGCCTCCGCCGCCGGCGAGATGGCCAACAAAATCGTCGCCATCATCCAGGCGCGCTACAACACCACCGTCAAGTTCTCCACCACCCCGGAGCAGGACGCCAAGGTGCGCAAGTCCCAGTACGTCGAGGCGGACGTGAAGTTCGACTCGGGCGACTTCCCGGCCGCCGCGGAGGCCTTCTCCAAGACCATCTCGCGTTATGGCCTCAATGCCGACGCCCTCCCGCGCCTGCGCAAGATGGTGGTATGCTATGTGCGCGGGGGCATCAAGGGCAACACGCTTGACCCGATGGCCAAGCTGAACGCCGAGACGGTCATGCTGACCTTGGCCGAGGGCTTCTCGGGCGTGCGCGACGAGCGCCTCCGCACCGCCGCCGGCGACACGCTCAGCCAGATTGCCGATTTCTTCGGCGAGGTGAAGCTGCTCTCCTTGCAGGAGGAGACCAACAAAGCGTTCTTCCGCTTCTATCCCAAGCACCCCAACGCCGTCTCCCGCCAGCTCAACATCGCCGCCGAGCGCGCGAAAGCCGGCGACGCCGAGGGCGCCGAGCAACTCTACCGCCAAATGGCCGACGCGGCCACCGCCGAGGCCCAGCGCGACGTGCGCACCGCCGCGCTCAGCGGCTTGGTCGACCTCTACAAGCCCAACGGCGCCAAGCCGGACACGGAGCAGGAGCTGAAGGTGGCCAAGGAGCTGGTCGCCCACTTCGACGGCATCGCCCGCCCCGGCATCAACGCCGCAGCCGCGCAGTTCTACCTCGCCAACGCCTATCTCTACCGCGCCGATGCCCTGCGCACGAGCAAAGACCCCGAGGCCAAGGCCGCCATGACGGCCGACTACGCCAAGGCCACCAAACTCTATGCGGACCTCGCCGCCGAACTCGCGAAGGACGACAACATCTACGCCGCCACCTCGAGCGAGAAGGAGAAGTCCAAAAACTTCCTGGAATCCGCCCTCTACCAGCGCGGCGTCTGCATGCAGCGCATGCCCGCCACCGGGAACGAGGCGCGCGACAAGGCCATCAAGGCCCGGGCGCTCGCCTTCTTCCAAGACTACCTCAAGCGCTTCCCCAAGGGGCAACTGGCCTCCCGCGCCATGCTCCAGATTGGCACGCTCCAGGCCGCCGCCGGCGAGATCGAGGCCTCCCGCGCCACGCTCGACGCCTTGGCCAAGGCCTTCCCCTCCTCCGACGAGGCCAAAAACTCCGTGCCGCTCCTGGCCGATTCGCTCCTGCGCATGGGCATGCGCTCGGAGGCCATCAACACCTACAAGCAGATGTTCTCCGCCTCCGCGGGCAACTACACCCCCGCGCAATACATGTCCGCCGCCGCCGCGTTGCTCGACGCCGACGAGGCCAAACTGGCCATCGAGGCCACCGATTGCGTGCTGAAGGCCAAAGGCGCGGCCTCCTACCGCTCGCAGGCCATGTTCCTGCGCACCCGCGCGCTCCTGGCCGACAAGCAGGTCGCCGAAGCCTACAAGCAGGTCGAGGAATTGCTCAAGGCCTACGGCCGCACCACGGTGGCCATCGACGCCAATCTCCTTTTGGTGGACGTCGTGGGCGAACAAATCCTCAACGCGAAGACCTTGGAGGAGCGCAACGGACTGATCAAGGAGGCCAAGGACGCCGTCTCCTTCATCACCTCCCAACGCAAGGACGACGCCACCGCCGTGCGCCTCAACCTCGCCGTCGCCGAGGTCGCCCGCAAGGCCTACGAATCCACCGTCGCCGCCAACGCGCCCAAGGAAGACCAGGCCATCGCCGCGGGCTCCGCGCTCAACGCCTACCGCACGGCCATGTTCGCCGGCCAGACCGAGCGCACCGACCCCTCCGTCTCCGCGAACATCCAGCGCGCCTACCTAGGCTACATCACGCTCTCCCAAGCCCGCGCCACGCTTGCGCAGGACAAGGAGGAACGCGGGGACTTCCTCCGCGACATCGTGGAAATCGGCGGCGAATATCTCGCCACCTTCCCCGACGGCACGTACAAGACCGAGGTGACCAACGCCGTGACCCAAGCCAAAATCGAAATCGGTGCCTAACAAAAAGCGCGTGATTTGATACACTAAGGAGCAGAAACATGAGCACTCTTCGCAACACCTTCTGCGCGCTCTGCGCAATCCTGGTCGCGGCCGCGGTCCAAGCGGCCGACCCCACCGGCACTTTGTACAACGTCAATGGCGGCCAGACGCGCGGCAAACTCCAGTGGCGCAACTCCGCCAAGGAATACGTGGTGACCACCAACCGCGGCAGCTTCACCTTCCCCGCCGACCAAGTCGAGCGCGTGGACGTCGACCCGCCCGCCGAGCTCAACGCCGCCATCAAGCGTGTCCAATCCGGCTCCGGCCTTGCCGCCGCCATCAAGACCCTCGAGACCATCGCCAAGGACTACCGCCACCTGACCTACGACCGCGAGGCCACCCAGTGGCTTGCGGCCGCCTACCTCAAGGAAGGCAACGCCGCCAAGGCCGTCTCGGCCTGCGAGGCCGTCATCCGCGACGACCCGGAGGCCGCCTACATGGGCGCGATGGCCGTGCAATACTGGCAGGCGCTCATCAAGGACGGCAAAACCTCCCAGCTCGACCGCCACCTCGAAAAAGCCATCGCCTCCGGCGACAAAATCGCGGCCGCCTCCGCGCTCGTCGCGCGCGGCGACGCCATCATGGCGCGCGGCAACTCCCGCGCCAACTGCGAGGAGGCCCTTCGCGACGGCTACCTCCGCGTGATCCTGCTTTACGCCGACCCCGAGACGGATGCCTATCCCGCGGCCCTCTACAAAGGCGCGCAGGCCTTCGACGGCATGGGGCAGGGCGCCCGCGCGGGAAAACTCCGCGAACAGCTGAAACGCGATTGCCCGAGCTCGGAATGGGCGCGCAAGTGATTTGTCAGTGAGTGAACCCCAACTTCCAACCCAACCCAAGGAATAAGCAAATGAAGAAGATGATGATGGCTTTGGCGGTTTCCGCCCTCGTGTTCGGCGCGGTGACAACCGCGGGAACCGTCTATGCGCAGGAGGCCGCGGCTCCCGCGGCCGGTGAGGTGGTGACCCAGGACGGGCAGGCCGCGCAGAACGAGGCTCCCAAAGAGACCTCCTTCGTTGACGTCGTGTTCGGCTCCGGCTGGATGGGCGTTTTGCTGTGGTTGGCGCTCTTCGCCTCCGGTGGTTTCGCCGCCTACTTCATCTTCGACGGCTTCATCCTTGTCCGCCCCGCCAAGATCATGCCCCAGGCCTTGATCGACCAAGTGAAGGCCGCCATGGATCAGGGCGACGTGATGAAGGCCATCGAGATTTGCGACAACGATCCCTCGTCCATGGCCAAAATCCTCAAGGCCGGCTTCGCCCACGTCGAGGAAGGCTTTGACGTGATTGACGAGGCCATCAGCGCCGCCGGCGACCTCGAGATCGAGCACATGATGCAACGCCTGAACTGGATTTCCGTCTGCTCGGCCTTGGCGCCTATGTTGGGCCTGCTCGGCACGGTGCAGGGCATGATTTTGACCTTCGCCACCATCGCCATCACGGGCGTCGAGATCTCCTCCCTGTCCCTGACGATTTCGCAGGCGCTGTACACCACGGCCGGCGGCCTGGCCGTCGCCATCCCCTCCATCACCTTCTTCTACGCGCTGCGTAACAACGCCAACCGCTTGGTGCTTCGTATGCAGGTGGTCACGAGCGACCTGATCAAGAACCTGCGCAATGTTGAGGTTGTCGAGGAGTAAAACAACGCGGCCACGGCGCCCCGCCCGCGCATAGGCGGGGCGCCCACCCGTTGGCATCCCCACCAGGAGGCACTCCCATGGCAAAAAAGAAAAAAAACGCGCGCGAGAACGATGGCGCCTCGCTCGACATGACGCCGATGATTGACGTCGTGTTCCAGCTGATCATCTTCTTCGTGGTCACCTTGAAGACCGCGGATACCATCAATCCCGACATCGTGTTGGAATACGGCAAGAACGGCCCGGAGCTGATGGACCTGCTCGAAAAGTCCAAGGCCACGCCGCCGGTCACCGTGGAGGTGCGCCGCTATCGGACGGTCACGGACTTCCTGCGCGCCGCGCGGGTGCCCACCGGGCGCGTCATCTCCATCAACGGCACCGTGATGTCCGCCGGGCAGCTCCGCTCCATCCTGCGCAACATCGTGGCCAAGCGCGGCACCAACTTCCCCCTGTTGATCCGTGCCGACAAGGACACGCCGCACGAGGACGTCCGCGCCGTGATGAACATCTGCAACGAAGTGGGGCTCTGGAAGGTCTCCTTCCTGGCGATGGTCAAGGAAGGCGATTCCGCCAAAAAACGTTAAGGAGGCGCACGCATGGCAAAAGGCAAAAAACGTTCGTCCGGGGACGGTGCGGCCCTCGACATGACGCCGATGATCGACGTGGTCTTCCAGCTCATCATCTTCTTCGTCGTGACCATGAAGCAAGAGGACATCCTCTCGCACCTGGACGCGATGGCGCCCGCGCCGGACGCCAAGGCCACGCCGCAAGAGAAAATCGAGATGGTCACCATCGACATCTACAACCCGAAGCTGGGTGGCGATGGCTTTTCCTTCAACAAAACGCCCGTGCGTTACGAGCAGTTGGATTCCGAATTGCGGCGAGCCTCGCGCAACAACAAAAGTTCCACCGTCCTGCTCCGTTGCACGAAGGATTCGCCCCACTCCCTCCTGGTCAAGGCGTTGGACTTGTGCAACAAGCACGGCATGACCAACCTCGCGATTTTCAGCCTTTGATGGGGGACAACGCTCATGGCCACCGAACCGACACCGCCCACTTCCGAAACCGAGAGCCTTTCGCAAGACGAACTCATCAAGCTCTTTGATGAGGAGGAGCGCTCCTATTTCCGGCGCATTGCGGATATGTGCAAGGGCTTGGGATGCCCGCGCGACTCCATCGAGTTCAAGAAGGCGATGATCGAACTCCA
>CASEMQ010000055.1 GCA_949289005.1 uncultured Lentisphaeraceae bacterium | reverse complement strand
CGTTGACACGCACGGTGGCGGCGCGGTGGCTGGCCGAGGAGCCCCCCGCCCGCCCCCTGGCGTTGGCCGTCGCCGGCCCGGCCGGGAGCGGGCGCCACTTCCTCGGCGAAACGCTTCAGGCCGCCCTCGCCGAGGCAATCGGCGCGGGCAACGCCGCCCACGCGACGCTCGACTTCGCGGAGTTCCACCCCGAAAACGAGTACATCCAAGACTTCGTGGGCTATGGCAAGGAGTGGAAGGGCGGCGCGCAGGAGGGCCTGCTGACCGAGCCCGTCGCAGACTTCCCGCAGATGGTCTACCTGGTACGCAACGCCGACCGCGCCGGCCCGCGCCTCCTGAACGTGTTGCGGCGGGCGCTCACGGAGGGCGAGGTCTTCGACCAATGCCACGAGCGCGCCGTCTCCTTCGCGCAGGCCACCTTCGTCTTCGTGGTGGAGACGCCCCTCGACACGGCCGCCCTGCGCCTGCTGCGGCATGGCGACGCGCCCTCGCGCGCCCAGGCGCTGGAGGCGCTCGCCGGGAAAGCGCCCCTCCTGGCCAACCTGCTCGCCGAGGTGCCCCTCGCCCTCACCGAGCCGCCCGACGCGGCCACCCTGCACGCGGTCGCGTGCCGCGGCCTCAACGATGCGGCGGACTTTTTCGACGCGCGTGGCGCCTCCCTCCTGATGCCGTGTCCCGCGGACTGCATGCGCCTGGCGCTCGACTCCCTGGAGGAGGCCTCCTTCGGCGAGGCCCGGGCCATGCCCCTGCGCCTGCTCATGCCCGCGCTCGACGCCCTCCAGGAAAACGGCGCCCGGCAGATCGTGGCGACAGTCGACGGCTTCCCGCCGTTGCGCGGCGAGACGCCCCCCGCCCCGCGCGCGCCCGCCGACGCCTGGCTCCCCGCCCACTTCGACCGCCTCCGCCGCGCCGGGCTCCGCCTGCGCCACACGCTCGCGATCGCCCGCAAGGGCGAGACGCTCCGCCTCGTCTTCCGCGACCTGCGCCACGAGACCGCCCTGGCGCTGGCGGATGGCGCCTTCTTCACCGTGACCCCCGCGCAGGCCTCCTTCGCCGACATCGTCGGGCGCGACCACGTGCGCCGGGCGTTGGCCAGGGCCATCGCGTGGTGCGCGGCCCCCCAAGGCCCCCGCCCGGACACCGGCTTCCTGCTCCACGGCGCGCCCGGCACCGGCAAAACACTCCTGGCCAAGGCCGCCGCCGCCGAGTGCGGCGTCCCCCTCATCTACGTGACGGGCGCCGACTTCGCCGCCGCGATGGTGGGCGAGGGCGAGGCCGCCGTGCGCAAACTCTTCGCCGCCGCCAACCGCTACCCCGGCAGCATCCTCTTCATCGACGAGATCGACGCGCTCGGCAACCGCGAAGGCGCCCACGAGGCATCCCGCCGCGTCCTCAACCTCTTCCTCTGCGCGCTCGACGGCTACGCCGAGCGGCGTTGCGTCGTCATCGGCGCCACCAACCGCCCCGGCGACCTCGACCCCGCCCTCATGCGCCCGGGCCGCCTTGCCCGCCGCTTCCACTTCGGCCCGCCGGACACCCGCGACGAGCGCCTCCGCCTCATCCGCCACATGGCGCGCGCCCGCGGCCTCGCCCTCCCGCCGCGCGCCGCGCGCTTCCTGGCCGACCTGACCAACAGCGCCCCCGCGCACGCCCAGCTCCGCGCCATCGTCGACGCCCTGCGCGCGGACGACCTCTCCGACGCGGCGCTGATCCGCGCCCTCCTCGACAACACCCACGGGCTCTCCGCCGCCACGCCCTCCCCCGCCACGCGCCGCTCCACCGCCTGGCACGAGGCCGGCCACGCCGTCGCCGGGCTCCTGCTCGGCCACGCCCCCACCTTCGTCACCATCCTCCCCATCGAGGGCGGCATCGGCGGCCTGACACAATTCCCCGACGTCGTCGGCACGCGCGACGCCGCCTACTACCTGCGCGACATCGACATCTCCCTCGCCGGCGCCATCGGCGAGGAACTTGACGGCGCGCCCGTCGATGGCGCCTGCGGCGACTTCCGCTGCGCCGTCGACTCCGCCAAAAGCTACCTCCGCACCCAACTCGACCTCTCGGCCATCCTCGCCGAGGGCGACGACGCCGCGGTCGACCCCGACGCGCTCAAGGCCCTCATCGGCGAACGCCTCGCCGCCACCCGCAAGTGCCTCGCCGACAACCGCCACCGCGTCGCGGCCGTCGCCAACGCACTCCTGGAGGCCGAGACGCTGACCGGCGACGTCCTCGCCCGCCTGGCCCGCGACGCCCGCCCGGCCGCCCCCCGGCCCTCCCGCGAACTCACCCTCCCCGAGCCCCCCGCCCGCGACGCCCCGACGGCCTGAACCCGCCCGGGGCAGGCGTTTTTCGATTTCGGCAAAAAAGGCTTGCACGCCGCCCCGCGCTTTGCTAGCATTCATGGTGTGCGTAAGCGGGCTAGGATGCCTGAGCGCAAACAGCAAGGAGTAACAGAGATGAAGGCAAACCGCAAACAAGGCTTCACGATGATCGAGCTGCTCGTCGTGATCGTGATCATCGGCATTTTGGCCACCTCCCTTTTCGGGCCGGTGACGAACTTCCTGCTCCAGGGCAATCTGACGGGTATGATGGGCAACGGCCGCAAGGTCGTCCAGGCCATCATCGCCGCCGATATGTCCGGCCGCTACGCCAACCTCGCCTGGCCCGCCACCGAGAACAAGGACAACGCGCCCGACCAGAAGCCCACCGGGCCGGATATGTACCAGGACTTCTCCTCCACGGCCGACTACTTCCAAGAGGCGCTCTACATCGAGGAAACCGACGTGCAGAAGCGCAACCGCCTGAAAGTGCTCAAGGACATCGAGCCCTCGATGATCGCCGGCAACGGCGTCACCGCCGCCAGCGGCCAGACCATCGGCGAGCAGAACTGCGCCTGGATCCTCGCCAAGAACACCCGCGAGGCTCCCTCCATCGCGCCGGTCTTCTGCACCCGCAACGTCATCGGCACCGCGCTCGTCGGCGCCGCCGGCAACGACACCTCCTCCGACGTCGACACCCTGCTCAACACCCAGCAACCCTTCGGCAAGGATGGCTGCGTGATCATCCGCAAGGATGGCTCGGGCAAGATGTTCCGCGCCGACGACGTCTATCCCCAGGCCATGCTCGAAGGCCTCGGCACCGGCAAGCTCAGCGACTTCGAGCAGGGCGACGGCAATTCCTTCGAGTTCATGCAGGGCAGCACCTCCAACTAATCCCACGCGCCCCGCGACCGCACAACAGGCGCCCCGCCCGGGGCGCCTCTTTTTTGCCGAAAAAAGTGCTTGACGCGGGGGCTCGGGGTGCGCTATCCTAGACGCCGTCATGAGTAAGTTGTGCCGGATGAACGTCGCGCGATGGCTTTGGCGAGGGGACTCGCCGGAGCGTTGTGCCATGTAATCGGGCAGACAAGTGAACAGTTTCGGCGATCCAGGCACGCTTGGCCACGGGTCGCCTTTTTGTTTGGTGCAACGGGACACGCCTCCGGAGGGAAGTTCGAGACTTCCGCCCGGGGGCGTGCCCTTTTTTCGTGAAATGGAATGAGAGACGCTATGCAGAGCATCATGGATTACGAGACGTTTGCGGGGCTGTGCGCGCAAGGGCGGCCCGTCGCGCTGACGGACGAGACGTTGGCGGACGTGGAGACGCCGGTGGGCGCGCTGGCGCGCGTGGCGGGCGAGGCGGCGTGCTTCCTGCTGGAGAGTTGCGGTCAGGGCGGGCGCTTCGGGCGCTATTCGTTCCTGGGCTTCGCGCCGCGCGGGGTTTTCACGGTGGAGGACGGCAAGCCGTTCCTCGATGGCATGGCACTGCCCTTCGCGGGGGGGGACCCGCTGACGGCGCTGCGGCCGCTCCTGGGGCGCGCGCCGGTGTCGGAGACCGGGCTGCCGCCCTTCCCGGGCGGGGCGGTCGGCTTTGTGGGCTACGAGGCGGTGAACCTTTTCGAGCCGACGTTGCCGACGCCGAAAGGGCGCGCGCCGACGCCGGAGGCGCTCTTCCTGCTGATGGACGACGTGCTGGTCTTCGACAACCTGCGCCACACGTTGATGGCGGTGGCGACGGTGGACCCGGCGGCGTTTCCCGACCCGCGCGCGGCCTACGAGGCGGGGCTGCGGCGCCTGGCGGCACTCAAGGCGCCCTTCTTCCGGCCGCGCGCGACCCTGCCCGCGCCGACGCCGGGCGCCGAGCCGCCGCGCTTGGCGGGCGAGATGGGGCGCGAGGCCTTCATGGCGCGCGTCGAGGCCGCCAAGCAGGCCATCCGCGACGGCGAGTGCATCCAGGTGGTGCTGTCGCAGCGGTTCGCGGCGGATTGCGACGTGGCGCCCATCCAGCTCTACCGCGCGCTCCGCGCGGTCAATCCCTCGCCCTACACCTTCTTCTTCAAGCGCGGGGACTTGGCGCTGATCGGCTCCTCGCCCGAGACGATGGTGCGGCTGGAGGGCGGGCGCGCGACGGTGCGCCCCATCGCCGGCACGCGCCGCCGCGGCGCCACCGCCGCGCAGGATCGCGCGGCGGCCGATGCCCTGCTGAACGACCCGAAGGAACGCGCCGAGCACCTGATGCTCGTGGATCTGGGGCGCAACGACCTGGGGCGCGTGGCGCTCCCGGGCAGCGTGCGCGTGGAGGACTTCATGCACATCGAGCGCTATTCGCACGTCATGCACCTGGTGAGCGACGTCCACGCGGAGCTGGCCGACGGGCTGGACGCCTTTGACCTGCTGCGGGCGGCCTTCCCCGCCGGCACGCTGAGCGGCGCGCCCAAGGTGCGGGCGATGGAGCTCATCAACGAACTGGAGGATGGCCCGCGCGGCGTCTACGGCGGGGCGGTGGGCTACTTCGCGAACACGGGCGACATGGATCTGGCCATCGCCATCCGCACCTTCCAGTTGCTGGGGCGCCGCCTCACCGTGCAGGCCGGCGCCGGCATCGTCCACGACTCCGACCCCGCGCGGGAATACGAGGAGACGCTGAACAAGGCCGCCGCCCTCTTCAGCGCCGTCCGCCTCGCCGCCAAGGGCTTCGATCTCCGCTAACGAAAGGGCCTCGCCATGATTTTCGTGCTCGACAACTACGACTCCTTCACCTACAACCTCGTGCACCTGCTCTACGCGCTCGGCGCGGAGGTGACCGTCCGCCGCAACCGCGAGACGTCGCCCGCCGAGGCGCTGGCCCTCCGGCCGGCCGGGATCTTGCTTTCGCCGGGGCCCTCGACGCCCGACCGCGCCGGGTGCCTGCTCGACCTGACGCGCGCGGCGGCGGAGGCCGGCGTGCCGCTCCTGGGCGTCTGCCTCGGCCACCAGGCCATCGGGCAGGCCTTCGGCGCGCGGGTCGTCCACGCCCGACGCGTCATGCACGGCAAGATCTCGGAGGTGACGCACGACGGCCGCGGGGTCTTCGCGGGCGTGCCCAACCCCTTCCGCGCCGTGCGCTACCATTCGCTGGCGCTTGACGAGGTCACCCTGCCCGCCTGCCTGGAAGTCTCCGCCCGCGCGGAGGATGGCGAGATTATGGGCGTCCGCCACCGCACGCTGCCCATCGAGGGCGTCCAATATCACCCCGAATCCATCCTCACCGAGGCCGGCCGCCGCCAGCTCGCCAACTTTGTCGCGGGGTGCCGCCATGCGTGAGCTCGACCGTGCGTTGGAGGAGGCCCTGGCCCGGCGCGACCTGGCCGAGGCGCAGATGGCCGCCGTCCTGGCCGAGGTGTTGCGCGGCGAGGCCGACCCCGTCCGCCTCGGCGCCCTGCTCGTGGCACTGCGGATGAAGGGCGAGGCCCGCGCCGAACTCGTCGGCGCCGCCCGCTTCCTGCTCCGCCACGCCGTGCCCGTCGAGGTCGGCCTCCGCCCCGTCGCCGACATCGTGGGCACGGGCGGCGACCGCGGCGCGAGTTTCAACGTCTCCACCGCCGCCGCGCTCGTGGCCGCCGGCGCGGGCGTCACCGTGGCCAAGCACGGCAACCGCGCCGTCAGCGGCAAAGCGGGCGCGGCCGACGTGCTGGCCGCCTGCGGCTTCGACCTCGACTGCCCGCCCGAGGCGATGGGGCGCGCCATCGCGGAAATCGGCCTCGGCTTCCTCTTCGCGCCGCGGCTGCACCCGGCCTTCGCCGCGGTGGCGCCCGTGCGGCGCGCGCTCGGCGTGCGCACGCTCTTCAACCTGCTCGGGCCGCTGGTGAACCCCACGCGCCCGGCCTATGCCGTCGTCGGCGTCTACGACGCGGCGCTCACCGAGCTCATGGGCGCGGCGTTGCGCGACCTGGGCGTCAGGCGCGCGCTCGTCGTCCACGGGCACGACGGGCTCGACGAGCTCACCGTCACCGCGCCCAGCCGCGTGACGACGGTCGACGCGGAAGGCGGCCTGGTCACCCGCAAACTCTTCCCCGAGCTGCTCTTCGGCCGGCGCTTCCCCGCCGAGGAGATTCGCGGCGGCACGCCCGACGAGAACGCCGCCACGCTCCGCGCCGTGCTGGAAGGGCGCGAACGCGGCGGGGCGCGCGCCATCGTCGCCCTCAACGCCGCGGCCGCCATCGCCGTCGCCGGGTTGGCGCCGAGCATCGAGGCGGCCCTGCCCCTGGCCGAGGCCTCCCTCGACACGGGCGCGGCCAACGCCAAACTCGAAGCCCTCGTGGAGGCCAGCCATGCCGCCTGACGCACCCGCCCTGCCCGACATCCTCGCCCGCATCCTCGCCGCCAAGCGCGAGGCCGTCGCCGCCGCCAAGGCCCGCGCCCCCCTG
>CASEMQ010000054.1 GCA_949289005.1 uncultured Lentisphaeraceae bacterium | reverse complement strand
GTTCCCATCCCGAACACGGAAGTGAAGGGCCTCATCGGCGAGGGTACTGCGGGGTTCGCCCGTGGGAGAGTAGCACGCCGCCGGGACTTACAACCCACCCCAAGGGGCCGCGAGCAATCGCTCGCGGCCCCTTCTTTTTTTCGCATGCTACCCTTTTTGCCCCATTCGCCGCGTGTTTGTTTGACGCGCGTGCATAACTATGCGATTACTTGAACAGGTGATAGAGAAACCACCCGATGGCGAGGATGATTGCGAGGAATGGCAGGACGCCGAACAACAGGAACCCATCGAAGGCGGACTCCAGAATGTATCCAATTGGAGCAAGGCTCTTCTCAAGCCAGGCGGGGTTGGGATCAAGGATGGGGCCGAGAACGAAGAGGTAGCCAATGAGGCAAAAGAAAAGAATGGTGAGTGCGGTCAGGCAACCTTTGGCGCTGTTCATATTCGAGTCCTTTCTGTGTATAAAAACCTCATTTGCGATATACGCCGGGTGTGTGTTGTGATGACGGGAATGAGGGTGGGCAATGGGGACATCTCGCGACATTGACGTTGCCGTTCGCTTGTGCGAACGTAGGGTGGTGAAGGGCGGCAGAAAGGGGCTTGACTTTGAGTTTGCTCAAGGGCGTATACTAGGGACGTTTTGATTGAAAGGAGTGTTTATGCTGTCGATGACCGAGAAGTGGGACAAGACGTTCCCGAAGAGCGACAAGGTGGAGCACCGCAAGGTCTCGTTTCTGAATCGTTTCGGGATTGAGTTGGCCGCGGATATGTATTCGCCTAAGGGGGCCAAGGCACCCTTGCCTGCGGTGGCGGTGTGCGGGCCCTTCGGGGCGGTGAAGGAGCAGGCATCCGGCCTCTACGCGCAGATCTTGGCCGAGCGCGGCTTCCTGACGCTCGCCTTCGATCCCTCGTTCACCGGCGAGAGCGGCGGCCCGTCGCGCAACGTGGCCTCGCCCGACGTGAACACCGAGGACTTTCTGGCCGCGGTGGACTTCCTCGTGACCAACCCCGACGTCGACCCCGGGCGCGTCGCCATCCTGGGCATTTGCGGTTGGGGCGGGCTGGCCTTGAACGCGGCCGCGCTGGACACCCGCGTCAAGGCCACCGTCGCCTGCACGATGTATGACATGAGCCGCGTCACCGCAAAGGGTTACTTCGACCAGGCCGACAGCGCGGACGCCCGCCATGCCATGCGCCAAGCCCTCTGCGCCCAACGCACCAAGGACTTCGCCGCCGGCGTCTGCGCCCGCGCCGGCGGTGTCGCCGACCCGCTCCCCGAGGACGCGCCATGGTTCGTGAAGGATTATCACGCCTACTACAAGACCCCGCGCGGCTACCACCCCCGTTCCCTCAACTCCAACGAAGGCTGGAACGTCACCTCCACCCTCTCCGTCCTGAACCAGCCCATTCTTGCCTTCACGGAGGAGATCCGTAGTGCCGTCCTCATCGTCCACGGCGATAAGGCGCACTCCTGTTATTTCGGCAAGGACACCTTCAAGCGCCTCAAGGGCGACAACAAGGAACTCCTCCTCGTCCCCGGCGCCGTCCATACCGACCTCTACGACAACCTCGCCCTCATCCCCTTCGACGCCATCGAGGCCTTCCTCCGCAAGCACCTCGCCTGCCCCCGCGCGTGACCCTGCCAAACGAAAGGAGGCCGTTATGGACGAACTGACATTGGCCAACGGCGTGCGCATGCCGCAGGAAGGCTTCGGCGTCTTCCAAATCCCTGACCACGAAGAGGCCAAGCGCGTGGTGCGCGACGCGCTGGCGTGCGGCTACCGCTTGGTGGACACGGCGGCGGCGTACCTCAACGAACACGCCGTCGGCGAGGCCATCCGCGAGAGCGGGCTGCGCCGCGAGGAGGTCTTCGTGGAGACCAAAATCTGGGTGCAGGACTATGGCTACGAGCGCACCCTCCGCGCCATCGACGCGGCGTTGGCGCGGCTCGGCCTCGACGTCATCGACCTGCTCCTGCTTCACCAGCCCATCGGCGATTGGCCGGGCGCGTGGCGGGCCCTGGAGGCGGCCTACCGTGCCGGCAAACTCCGCGCCATCGGCATGGCGAATTGCTACCCGCACGTCCTGGCCGACGTCTGCCTGACGGCGGACATCCGCCCCATGGTGAACCAGGTGGAGATCCATCCCTTCTTCCAGCAAGAGGCGAACCTGGCGACCATGCGCGACTATGGTGTGGCGCCGCAGGCCTGGGGTTCCCTGGCGGAAGGCGGCCACGGCATCTTCACCCATCCCACGCTCACCGAAATCGGCCGTGCCCACGGTAAAAGCGCCGCGCAGGTGGCGTTGCGCTGGGCGGTGCAGCGCGGTGTCGCCATCATCCCCAAGAGTACCCATCGCGAACGGCTGGCCGAGAACCTGGACATTTGGGACTTCGCGCTCTCCGACGACGAGATGGCCCGCATCCGCGCCCTCGACACCGGCCACAGCGACATCGTCAACCACTTCGACCCCGCCTTCGTCAAAATGCTTCACAACCATCGCGTCCATGCGTGACGCAAAAGGCCCCGCCCCCGGCGGGGCCTTTTTTGTATCGGCCGCCGATTTGGGCCGGGTTGGCGGCCGAACCGTTTGGGGGCTTGCGGCGCGGTTGCGTGGCGGCGGGTGCTTGGGGCGTTGTGCGGCGTGGCGACCGCGTTGGGGGTGACGCTTTGCCTGGTCTGCGCCTCGCCCTACTTTACCATGTGGCGGGCTTACGGCCATCCCTTCTACCCCAATTACACCGCCGACCCAATCGCCCATCCCGTCCGCGACATCACGCGCGATTTCGCCGAGCAGAACGCGGACGCCCAGGCGATGGGCCGCGCGGGCGCCTTCGTGAACGCCTACGTCAGCCAAACACTCGCGCAAACCTATTACAAATGGAAATTGGGCAAGGATACCTTCGCGCCGCGTGCCTCCACGTGGGCGCAGGGCGGGGACAATGGATTTGAGAGCGCGGGGCCGACCTCGCATGGCGATCGCTTGCTCTTTGTCGCCGGGTTGTTGGCGATTCTGCTGCTGGGTGGCGCGCGCGAACGCCTCCTTTTCGCCATGATGGCGCTTGTGCTCGCGGCGATGCCAACCGCCGTGATTGGCTATCTGCGTTATACGTCGTGGTTTGTGCCCTTCACGTGCGTTTTGCTTGCGTGCGTGGCGGGGCGGATTCGCGGCGCATGGCCGCGGCGGGCGGCCTTGGCGGTCTTCACGCTTCTGCTCGCGCCACGTTTGGCACAGATGGGGTTGTCGCGCCTTTCCATCATCGATTGCGCCTATGCCGCGCAGGCGACGCTCGACCAAGCCCCGCCCGCACGCGTCTATGCCTACTATAGCGGCGGGCTTGACCCGAAGACCGTGGAGGCGGGGCTCGAACGGGCGCGTGGCGTCACGGGCGATTCGCGTCGCACCGCGCTCTGCAACCTGCGTTTGCTCTGCCGCCAGGAACCGCGCCTGCGCGGTGCGGAGGTGTTGGCGCAGACGGATTTCACGCCGGTTTGGGAGACCTATCCCACCTTCTTCTGCAACGCGGAGTTCAAGGTGGCGCCGGGAACCGTTTGGCCCGTGCGGTCGCTTTTCATCGAGAATAGCCGCCTCCCCGACCGCAAACGCCGCCTGCTGAACTACCCCGGGATCGTGGCGCGCGTGCTCTTTGTGCGGTTGCCGGGGCTGGTCGCCCGCCGCCTTGGCCTGTGAGCGTCCCCAATCCCCACGCCTTCCAACTTCCAGGTCGCCAAACTTCCCCGGGAGAAATGGTAAACTAGGGGCATGAAGCGGATTTCTTGGAATTGGGCGCTGGGCGTGGCGATGAGCGCGCTGTACGCGGCGGCGATCGTGTTGGCGTTTTGGCGGGTGCTGTCGCCGGACGTGGTGTTCGTGGCGCCGGATGCGCCGATTGAGCCGCTTGGGTTCGGGGATGCGGCGCGGCGGCTCTTCACGTCTGCGCCGACGTTGCAGAATCTGCTTTTCCTGTTGCCGTATCCGTTCGCGTACGAGGGGACGTTTTGGGTGGATGGCTACGTGATGTGTCTGGCGGGGGTCTTTTTGCTGCGCGGGCGCGGGGTGGATTGGGGCGCGGCGTGGGTGGGGGGGCTGTGCGCGGCCTTCGCGGGATACTTCGCCACGCTCTTTTGCGCGGGGCATCGCGGGGTGGTGGATGCGCTGGCGGTGACGTGCCTGGGCTTCGGGGCGTTGCAACGGGGGCTGACGGGCGGGCGGCCGTGGTGGTGGGCGCTCTTCGCCGCGGTCTCGGCGCTCGGGCTGGCCGCCCAGGCGGATATTTGGCTGCTGGTGACCGCGGCGCAGGGCGCCTACGCGGCGTGGCTGGTGGCGCGCGAAAGGCCGGCCTGGCGGCGCTTGCTGTGCGGCGCGGCGGTGGCGCTGGTGACCTTCGCGGCGGTGGGCGGGCCGGCGTTGGCACACACCTTCGGCGCGGCGCGCGAGACGCGCGCCGCGCAGCTGGGGCAGGTCGCCGGCGGCGCGGCGGCGGATCCGGCGTTGGCGCGCGCGGCGCGGTGGCGGTTCGTGACCGATTGGTCGCTCCCCCCGGAGGATTTGGTGGAGCTGCTGGCGCCGGGCGCCATCGGCCACACGAGCTATCCCTTCGACCCCGCGCCGTACACCGGGCGGATGGGATCGGCCACGCAGGTGCTGCGCCAGCACGCCATCCATATCGGCTGGGTGCCCATGCTCCTGGCGCTTGTGGCGGCCGGGCTCTGGGTGCGTCGCGACCCGGCGGCGTGCGACGTGCCCTTCTGGCTCGCGTTGGCGGCAGTGACGCTCGTGTTGGCCCTGGGTCGCCACACGCCGCTCTACCGCCCCCTCGCCGCGTTGCCCTTCTTCGACCAAGTGCGCGCGCCGGTCAAATGGCTCCATCTCACCGGCTTCGCGTTCGCGATGGCCGCGGGGTTCGGGGCGCAGGCATTCACGCGCCGCTTTCCGCGCTCGGCGGCCCTTGCGCTCGGTGCGGCGGCGGCACTTTCGGGCGCGCTCGTCATCCGCCCCTACGTCTTCCCGCTCGACCTGGCGCACAACGCGCTCACCGCCGCGCTCCCGCCCGGGGCGAGCATCTGGAACGCTGTCCGCTGGCCCGCGCTCGACGCCGTCTGCCGCTGGCACCGTATCCCGCTGGCCGACGGCGCCACCGCGGATTATGCCGTCGCGCCGGCCCCGCAACCCGGCCTCACCCCCTTGGCGACGCTCACGCTCGAACGCCCGGCCGTCACGCTCGGCCTTTACCCCTTGAAAGCGCCATCCTCCGCACGCTGACCCCGCCGTCAACTCCCGCCGGATACCCTTTTTGCCCTTGTCGATAACTTTTGCGAATCTGTTGAAAACCTGTTGAATGAGGCGCGAGCCAGGGGAGGGCCAAAAGCGACTTTTCAATCTATACGCGGGGTCGTTTTCCGGGATGCGCCGTACCTCCCCTCGCGGCACGCCGTGTCTCGAGGGGAGATACGGCGCGTGTCTTATTGACAGGTTCTCGACATTCGGTGCCGCCGGGCGTCGTTTGTTTGACAGGCGTTGCCTTGGGGGGCTATACTGGGCGCCGTGAAGGGAAAACGGCACTGGCGGAGATGTTCGCGGCGCGCGGTAAAGGATTGGCCGGGCGCCGGGCGCGGCATCGTCCGCGCGGCGTGCATGGC
>CASEMQ010000053.1 GCA_949289005.1 uncultured Lentisphaeraceae bacterium | reverse complement strand
GTTCCCATCCCGAACACGGAAGTGAAGGGCCTCATCGGCGAGGGTACTGCGGGGTTCGCCCGTGGGAGAGTAGCACGCCGCCGGGACTTACAACCCACCCCAAGGGGCCGCGAGCAATCGCTCGCGGCCCCTTCTTTTTTTGAGCATTCCTTTTCTGTGCGGGAGCGCATTGGGGGACTTTTCTCATGGGGACAGATTTGCTAGTATTGACGTATGTTGTCTTTGCTACGTCTTGGGATTTTTCTCTTTGTGTTTCTCTTCGCGATGGTGCTTGGCGCGGCCATCCCGGAACGTTGGCTTGCCGACAAGGGGGCATTGGCGCCGGGTGTCACGAAGGCGGAAATCTATCGTTTGCTTCCCACGCGCCATCGTCCCATCGGTGAGTTGCCCGCCAAGCTGGCCACCGCCTTCAAGACCCCGTCCACCGATCTCACCATTTTCGTCGGCGAAGCCTATTTCGTTGACCATTGCCTCAACCATCATCCCGACGTGCCGGATACGATTTATCGTCGCCTTGACGACATTTTGGCGACATACGAGGAAGTTATCCTTGATCGTCGCGAAGGTCGCGACGCCATCATCCTTACCAAGAAACTCGATGGGCGACTCTATCTTCTCGTTCTTCGCCATTATCCGCCACAAGTGGTCTACAAGACGCTTTTCCCTGCCGACAGGGCGCGGCCTTATCCCGCGCTCCCGCGGTGGAAGCCGTCTGCGCAATCGAAGGCATCGTCCGGGGAGATGCGCAATCCAAAGGAGTGTGTTCATGGACGAGACGCATGAGGAACGTTGGTTGACGTGGGCCAAGGAGTTGCAGTTCTTGGCCCAGGCAGGGCTGACTTACACCAAAGATCCTTTCGATGCCGAACGCTTCCAATGCATCCGTGACATCGCCGCCGAGATGCTGGCCGCGGGGAGCGGACTCCCCTTGGAGGCGGTGAAGGGGCTTTTCTGCAACGAGGTGGGCTTCCAGACCCCGAAAATCGACACCCGCGCGGCGCTTTTCGACGAGGCCGGACGCATCCTCCTCGTCCATGAGAACGACGGCCGCTGGTCGCTCCCCGGCGGCTGGTGCGACGCGCTGCAAAGCGTCGCGCGGAACGCGGTCAAGGAAGTCCGAGAGGAGGCGGGGCTGGACTGCGAGGTGGAGCGATTGGTGGCGCTCCACGATTGGAACCGCCGCAACGCCCGCGCCTCCGCCTGGAACGTCCTCAAGGTCATTCTCCTCTGCCGCCCGCTCGGCGGTGCTTTCCGCGCGAATATCGAGACCACCGGGATTGGCTGGTTTACGGCGGACACACTCCCGCCCCTGGCCACCGAAAAGAACACGCCCGAACAGATTGCGCTGTGCTTCGCGGCGCACGCCGACCCGAACTGGCGCCCACCCATCGACTGACCTTCGCCTATGCCCGTGCTCGATGACCTAATCGTCCGTGCCGAGCGCACCGCCGAAGTCGCGCACGCCCTTCTCCGCGCCACGCGCCTGCCCGAGCGTTGGGAGGCCCGCGGTGCCGAAGTCCATCTTGTCGGCTCCCTCGCCACGGGCCTTCTCCTGCGACATCGCGACATCGACCTCCATCTTTACACGAGGCGGCTTGAGCCGCGTGACGGTTTTGCCATCGCGGCAGAGGTGAAACCGCAACGGCTGACTTTCGCGAACCTTTCCGAAACGTCCGAGCGCTGTATCGAGTGGCATCTCTGGTTCCCGGGCGATGGGGGCCTGTGGCAGGTGGATGTGATTCAGATGGCGCATGATTCGCCCTATAAGGGTTATTTCGAGCACCGCGCGGCGCGAATTCGTTCTGTGTTGACTCCGGAGACGCGTGCCATCATCCTTGCGCTCAAAGACGCCGCGCCGCAGGAGGCCCAAATCCCAGGCATTCTTTTTTGTATGGCTGTTCTTCGCGATGGCATTCGCGATTGGCCGTCGTTCCAACATTGGCACGCGACCCATCCGCTCATGGGTATTCTCGATTGGTGTCCTTAAAAGGTAAAACAAAAAGCCTCCGGTCTCACATGGGACCGGAGGCTTTTTTCTCTCTGTTGGCCGCCAAAGTTCTCCTCGTGCACGCCCGCACCGGCACTGTCACCGTGAACCTCGCCAAAGTCGTGTGCGTCATGCCCAAGTTTGCCCGGTTGGAGCCGGCCGACGGCTTGGACTTTATCAAGGTTTCCAAAGGCATGATTGTGCGCCCCGTGGACGAGGCCACGCTTCGGCGCGAACGTGTTTGCCCACTACGGGGCGGAAGGGTGGGGCGCGATGTGTTCGGGCGTATGCAGGCGTGCGCGGGGTGTGCGCGAGGGGCCGGGGTGTGCTATACTTGCGGAGTCCTAGACGTGGAGAGGCAACGATGAAGATTTCCTTGACGGTCGTGACAGGCCCCCGGGCAGGGGCGGTTTTTGAGGTGTCGTCCTTGGGGGCGACACTGGGGCGTTCGCGCGTGGCGGACATTCATTTGGAGGATGGCCTGCTGTCGCGTCTGCATTGCCGGTTTTACGAGGAGGCGGGCCAGGCGATGGTGCAGGATCTTGGCTCGTCCAACGGTACATTGCTGAACGGCGTTGCCGTGACGGCGCCCCAAGCGATACGCACGGGCGACGTGGTGACGGTGGGCGAGACGGCGTTGCGCGTGGATGTCGCTGCAGGGGCGGGCGATGCGGTCGCCATGCCCGCCCCTGTGCCCACGATGGCTTCCGCGCCTATGCCCGCGGCGGCGCCCGAGGGTGCCGCCGCGGTTCCGGTCGCGCCGCCCCAGGCCACGGAAGGCGGCGCGGGGCATGCCTCGGCCGAGACGCCCGCCGCGGCGGAGCCGGGCAAGGTGGATTTGGGGCTTTCGCCCGATGCGCAAGGGCAGCCGGCCAAGCGACGCGGCGTGGGGGTGGGGCTGATCGTTGGGTTGGCGGCGGTGGCGGCGCTGGTGATTGGCGCGGGGCTCTTCTTCTCGTTGGGGCGCGAGGGCGAGGGGGGGGCGCGCGAACGTTCCTTGCCGACCGCGCGGCAATTGCCCTTCGAGTTTCGCTACGAGCGGCTGGTCATCGATGCCCAGAAACTCTTCCGTTACACGCTGACCTATGACAACGCGGGGACGTTGGCGCTGGCGATTGACGACCTGGGCGACGCGGACCGCAGTTTTGCCAAGCAGAAGCAACTGAGCCCGCGTGCCGTCGAGGCGTTGCGCAAGGAGTTGATCGATTCGCGTTACACCGAGATCGGGCCGCTCTATCCGGAGCGGAGCGCGGATGGCGTGTCGCTTCGGAGGCGGGCGCTGACCATCGTTTTGGGGGCGGAGGTGTGGGCGCGCACCGCCGAGAATGTCTCCGACAAGGCATTCGACGCGCTCTGCGAGCGGTTGGAGACCTTCGGGCGCAACGAGCTGGGCGCCTGGGCCACGCAGTATTCCGTGGCGGAGCTGCGCGACATGGCCCAGGAGCAACTGCGGTTGGCGCGGCGTTATTGGGAACAACGCGATTTGGGCGACGAGAAGCTGTTCGCCTGCGTCACCGCCTATCGCAAGGGGCTCTCGGCGCTGGAGACGCTGAACCCGAAGCCGGACTTCGCGCAGGATCTGGCGCAAGGGCTCCGCGAGGCCGAGGCGCTCCTGGCCGAACGCCACGAGGCGCTCGCCTTCGCCGTGGACCAGGCACTCAACACCCAGCGCTACGACGCCGCCGCGGAGGCGCTGCGCACCATCCTGCGCACCATCCCCGACCGCGACGACCCGCGCAACATCGAGGCCACCGAACGCCTCCTCGCCGTCGAAAACCGTTATCTCAAGGGAGGGAAGTGAGATGTTTGCCCGCCTCATCCTGTCCGTGGCCCTTTGCGCGGCCGTCGTGCTCCGGGCGCAGGAGCCTCTGCCGGCTTCCTTGCGCGTGACCTGCGAGCCCGCCGCGACGCTGTGGGTGAACCACAAGCCCAACAAAACGGGCGAGAACTTCAACCTTACGCTCCCGCCCAACACGCCCACCGTCTTGCGCGTCTCCGCGCCCGGCTGCGTCACGCAATGGCGGACCGTCACCCTCCGCCCGGGCGAGCGCCGCCACGAGCCTTTTCGCTTGGAGCACGAGCCTATCCCCGTGCTCTTCCGCTCCGAACGCCCCGCGACCGTGCTGTGCGATGGCGCGGAGCTGGGCGAGACGCCCTTCCACAGTTTCTTCGACGCGCCGCGCGCCTACCGCGTGGTCATCCGCGCGGAGGGCTACCAAGACCAGGCCATTCGGCTCGACCTCTCCAACGGCAAGCCGCGCGTTGTCGACGCCAACCTTGTGGCCGACTCCGGCACGTTGAAGATCGCCAGTGCCCCCGCCGGCGCCAAGGTCCAGGTCAATGGCATCGCCCACGGCGTCACCCCCTGCGACATCGGCCGTCTGCGCGAGGGCAAGCACACCATCCGCCTCACGCTCGATGGTTACCGCCCCGTCAGCCACGACGTGGAGCTGCGCGCGGGCGAGACCATCCCCGTGACGCTTGAGCTGCAGCGGCTCCCCGCCGGCCTCACCGTCACCACCATCCCCGAAGGCGCGCGCGTCTACGTCGATGGCGCCTTCCGCGGCAACTCCGACCTCACGCTCGCCGACCTGCCCGAGGGGCCGCACACCCTGCGCGTGGAGGCGCCCGGCTATGCCCAGGCCGCCCGCGAGATCACCCTTGCCGCCGGTGCCACCCACGTGGAGGAGTTCCGGCTCGAAATCATCCGCGGCCAACTCGCCCTCCAGACCCAGCCCGGCGTCGTGGAGCTGTGGGAGGGCAAACGCCGCCTCCTTACCACCGCGCCCATGGCCAAAAACGGCTTCACCTCCAGCATCGCCACGCTCACCCTCGTGCCCGGGGAGCACACCTTCACCCTCAAGGCCCGTGGCTACGCCGATGCCACGCGCACCGTCACCATCGCCGCCAACAAAACCACCGACCTCAAGGTCCGCCTCGACTTCAAACCCAACTTCGAGGTTCGCACCCCGAACGGCGTCTATCGCGGTGTCATCGTCCGCACCGACCTCGACGGCACCCTTTCCCTCGAGCTCAAGCCCGGCACCTACCGCACCTTCCTCCCCGCGGAAATCCTCTCCCGCCGCTTTCTGGACGGCGGCGACCCCACAGAATGAGTATCCACCCGGCCCCCTTTCTTATCGACACGCACTGCCACTTCGAGGCGGGTGACGACGCGCTTGCCCTCCTGCGCGAGGCCGCCGCTTGCGGCGTGCGTGCCATCGCCGTCGGCGGGAACCCCGCGCTCAATGCCGCCGCCGAGGCCAGCGGCACCTGGTTCGCGCAGGGCTTCGATTGGTCGTGCGAGGGCGCGCCCCCGCCACTCGCCCTCAAGCCAGGCCTCGTGGCCATCGGCGAGCTGGGCTTCGACTTCCATTGGAAACCCCTCGAGTCCGCCTCCGCCCAACGCGCCGCCTTCGAGGCCCAGGCGGCCTTCGCCCGCGCGCACGACCTGCCCGTCATCGTCCACACCCGCGAGGCCGACGCGCTCACGCTGGAGACGCTCCGTGCGCTCGCGCTTCCCCGGGCCGGCGTCATCCACTCCTACACCGGCGGCCTTCCCTTGGCCAAGGCATTCCTTGACCTGGGCTACTACATCTCCTTCTCCGGCATCGTCACCTTCCGCAACGCCGCCGCCCTTCGCGAGACGGCTCGCCACGTCCCTGCCGACCGTATCCTCGTGGAGACCGATTCCCCTTATCTTGCCCCCGTTCCCCACCGCGGCCAGCGCAACCGCCCCGCCTACGTCCGCGCCACCGCCGAGGTTCTCGCGGCCCTCCGTGCCACTCCCTTCGAAACCTTTGCCGCCCAGACCACCGCCAATGCCCGCACCCTCTTCCGCCTCCCCGACTGACCGGGACGGCGACACGAAAAAGCCCCGCTCCTTTTGGGAACGGGGCTTTTTTTGTGCCCGTCGGCGCCGCGCGTCATTGGGCCGCGTGGGGGTGTTCGATGCCGTGCAGCTCGATGAGCAGGTTTTGGGCGAGTTTGCGCGCGAGGCGGGGGAGGGCGTCGGCCATGCCGGTCTGGAAGTCGTTGCGGGTGAGGGCGGTTTCGGTGGCTGAGACGGTTTTGCCGTTGATGAGCGTTTCGCCGGTGCGGGCATCGAAGGCGTAGAGTTGGGCGCGGAGGGTGGCGCGGTACTCATCGGGGATGATGGCGTTGTTGCGGTCGTAGCGGATGGCGTCGGCGGCAAGGCCGGAGAGGACGACCTGGGTGCGCAGGGTGGCGGAGTCGAAGTCGGTGGGCGTGAAGGTGCCGTCCTCGATGAGCGCGTCGAGGAATTGCTGTGCGGCGATGGCGCCGGCCATGGGGTAGACGGTGCGGTTCTCGAAGGCGGGCACGTGGACGGCGCGCAGCTCTTGCGGCACGGCGGAGCCGCGGCGGTAA
Source organism: uncultured Lentisphaeraceae bacterium (assembly GCA_949289005.1). Classification (GTDB taxonomy): domain Bacteria; phylum Verrucomicrobiota; class Kiritimatiellia; order RFP12; family DVOR01; genus Spyradenecus. The sequence continues at coordinate 75,826 of CASEMQ010000053.1, read as the reverse complement.
CCCGCGCAGCCGGCGGCGAGGGTGGCGGCCAGGGCGAGCGCGGCGAGGGTGACGAGGCGGGCGAAGCGCATCATTCGGTCTCCTTGGTGGCGGCGGTTGGGGCTGGGGCTTGCGGCTTGGCGGCTTGCGATGTTTCGGCTGCGTCCAGAGCCGCCAGTTGGGCGATGCGCACGCGCAGGGTTTCGGCGTGCGGGGATTCGGGGAAGTCGCGCAGGAAGGCCTGGTAGGCCAGGCGCGCGGCCTCGCGGGAGTAGGCTTTGGGATTGTCGTAGAAGGAGGCGTTCGCGTAGGCGCGGTCGTGGCGCAGTTGGTGGATTTCGCGTTGCCAGGCGGCGAAGCGGTCGCGGTCGGGGTGGTTGGGGCGGAAGGTTTGCGCGCCGGCCATCAGCCGCTCCAGGTGGGCGAGGCGGCGGGTGTCGTTGCGCCACAGGGTGGCCTGCTCGCGGACGGCCGCGCAGTAGCGCGCGACCACCGCGTCGAGATTGCTCGCGTGCGGCCAATCCACCAGAAGGCGGTCGCAGACGGTGATGGCGCTGGCGTATTCGCCGTCGTCATAATACAGGTCGGCAATGCGCAGCATGAGCTCCGGCACGCGCCCCCAGCGCGGCGCGTAGTGGATGATGCGCTCGTAGTTGCGCCGCAAGGTGGCCCCGGAGGAGAGGTGCAGCGTACGCCCCACCTCCCGTGCCGTCAGCAAATCCGCCTGCGCCACCGCGTCGCGCAACACGGGCTCCAACTCGAAGCGCCCCGCGAAGTGCGCCAGCAGGTAAATGTCCGCGTCGTAGGCCCGTTGGGCGTTCCCCGCCGCCGATTCCAGCCGGGCGATGGCCAGTTGCGCGGTGAGCGCCTCCGGCGTGGCGTGCCAGGCGTGGACCAAATCGTCATAGGCCTCCACGGCCTCCTCGCGTTTGCCCTCGCGCTCCAGGCGCGCCCCGAGCGCCAACTGCGCGGCAGGCGTCTTTTCGTCGGGCCCGCCCCAGAACCACCACGAAGGCTCCTTCAGGTCCACCTCCGTCACCTCGTCGTTGTCCAGGAAGCGCAACTCCTCCGGCGTGCGCCCCATGCGCGAATAGTCCTGATACTGCGCCCACAGCGACGCCGCACCGCAACAACTCAACGCCAAAACAGCCAATCTCCGTCTCATACCGTGCATTATAGCAAATGAGTGGACAGAGAACAGAAAACAGCGAACAGGGCGCCCCAGCGGGGCGATGGGTGGGGCCGGGAGCGTTCGGTTCACCCCGTATGGCAAACCGGCGGACAGAGGACAGTGCGCCCGCGCCTCCCCGTCCGCCGGCATGTTCTCCCCGGGCACGCGCTCAGTCCGCGCGCCGCGCCTCCTGAAGCCCATCCCGCACGACGAACTTGTAAAAGGCGGCGTTCGAATCCTGTGGCTTGGCGATGCGCACGCGCAACGTTCCCTCCACGCTTGTCTCCACCGTCACGGCATCCCCCGTCAGGGCCGCCGGTTTCCACTCGCCCAGCGTCTCCGCCGTCTGGAAGCCAATCTCCACGGTGACGCCATCCGGCCCCACCTCGATCATCGGCGCCGTCAAGGCCATCTCCTTCACCTTCTCGTTCAGCTTCGCCGCGAGTTGCCCTTTGCCGATAATCTCCCCGGACGCGACCGCTTCCCGCAACGCACCAAACGCCGCGCCCTCCCCCACGTCCAAGGAAATCGTCGCGCCATGCCGATCGACCCGCGGCAACACCCCCAGCGTCCGGAACACCGCCAACGCCCCCGCGTCCCCCGCCACGGTCACCGTGCCCGAAAGCCCCCGCGACTCAAGCGCCTCGCGCAACCATTCCCGCTCCGTCTCCGGGACCGTCTCGTCGAAAACAAGCCCGGGTACCGGCTCCGGCGCCACGCCATATTCCTCGAAAACAATCCCCCGCCCATCGAAACGCCCGCTCGCGATGGCCTCCTGCCACGCCTCCCGCTCCGCCGCCGGATACTTCCACGTCAGCCCGTCCCACCCACTCGGCGTCCTATACGTTGGCGGCTTCCCTGTGAATACAATCTCACGCAATGCCGAACACCTATCAAATGCGCCCGTCCCAATGGCAGTCACGCTGTCGGGTATCGTTACCGTCGTCAAGTTGGTGCACCTGGAAAACGCTTCTATGCCGATGGTGGTCACGCCGTCGCCAAATGTCACCGATGACAAGGATTTGCACCCGTAAAACGCGCAATCGCCGATGGTGGTCACACTGTCGGGAATTGTTACCGATGTCAAGGCATAACACCAACCAAACGCGTAATTGCCGATGGTGGTCACGCTGTCGCCAATTGCCACCGCTGTCAAGCCATCGCAACTGGCAAACGCGTTAGTCCCGATGGTGGTCACGCTGTCGGGAATCGTGATTGACGTCAGGGTCGCGCAATGTTGAAACGTGTAAGCGTTGATGGTGGTCACGCCGTCTGGAATTGTTACCGACGCCAAGACTGCACATCCATCAAATGCGCTTATGCCGATGTCGGTTACGCTGTCTGGAAGCGTTATCGACGCCAGAGCGGAACAGTTGAAAAACGCGTTGGTACCGATGGTTGTCACGCCGTCTGGAATCGTTATCGACACCAAGTTCTTGCACCAGGCAAACGCGTCTTCGCCGATGGCCGTCACCTTCCTGCCCTCCAGCGTGCCGGGAAGCGAAACCTCGCCGGAGAGTTCCACCCCGGAGGCCGCGCCAAGCAACGTGACCGACCCGTCCGCATTGACGCGATAGCGCCAGAGATCCTCTGGCTCGGGGCTTTGCTCCTCCCCATACGCCTCAAACGTGACCGACCCGGCCCCGAAGCGCCCGCTCGCGATGGCCTCTTCCCATGCCTCCCGCTCCGCCGCCGGATACTTCCACGTCAGCCCGTCCCATCCACTTGGCGTCTCATACGCCGGCGGCTTCCCCGTGAACACCACCTCTTCCAATGCCCAACACCTATCAAATGCGCCCGTCCCAACGGCAGTCAAGCTGTCGGGAATGGTTACCGATGTCAATGCATAGCACCAACCAAACGCGTCATTGCCGATGGAAGTTACGCTGTCGGGAATGGTTACCGATGTCAAGGCATAGCACCAACCAAACGCGTCATTGCCGATGGAGGTTACGCTGTCGCCAATTGTCACCGACGTCAAGGTAACGCAATTGTAAAACGCGCCATCGCCGATGGTGGTCACACCGTTGGGAATCGTTATAGACGTCAAGGCAGAGCACCGAACAAACGCGGCATCATAGATTGTGGTTAAATCGGCCGGAAGTGTTACTGACGTTAAATCATAGCACCCGGCAAAAGCGGAATTACCGATGGTGGTCACGTTGTTGGGAATCGAGAAGGCTGTAACGGAAGAGGGAACCCGGCACAATATCGTGCCATCCTTGGAATACACCGCCCCACACTCGTCCGATTTAAACGCAGGATTGTTCGCAGACACAACAATCTTGCCGCAACCAGAAAACGCTGAGAAATCAATGTCCGTCGCTCCGGAGCCAATCTCTATCGATGCCAAGGTATCGCACCAGGCAAACGCGAGATCGCCGATGGAGGTCACGCCGTCGGGAATTGTCACCGACGTTAAGGCATTGCAACTGCCAAACGCGGATTTGCCGATGATGGTTACGCTGTCACCGATTGTCACCGACGTCAAGCCCTCGCACCCGTAAAACGCGTAATTGCCGATGGTGGTCACGCTGTCGGGAATCGTTACAGACGTCAAGAAATCGCAGTCGCGAAACGCGTTGGTGTCGATGGCGGTGACGGGCTTTCCGTTGATGGCGGCGGGGATTTTGAGTGTGGAGGCGCTCCCGGTGTAACCTGTGACGGAGACGCCGGATCCGTTATCCTGATATTCGAAGTCGCCGAAGGTGGCGGCCTGCGCGAAGACGGCGCACAGGGCGAGCGAACAGGCACAAACAAGCGAACGCGACAATCTCATAAAGGCCACCTTTCCTTGCCGGCGACAAAACACGCACACCGGCAACCAAGACGTTTGGATTATACACCTTTGCCGTGCGGGGGACAAACGGTGCGCACAACACGAGTCTTTATTGTAGCATTGTCCGCGGGCGGGGCGGTCTTACGCGCGGAACGCGAAAACGCGGCAAAAAGTTGCGGGACTTGGCGTCCTTGCGACCTTGTCGATAACTTTCGCGAATCTGTTGAAAACCTGTTGAATACGAGCGGGGCCGGAGGGGGCTCGGAAGCGACTTTTCAATCAGGGAGCGGGGTCATTTTCCGGGATGCGCCGTACCTCGGGTCGCGGCACGGCGCATCCCGCGGCGCGGCGCGGCGCGTTTCCCCGCGGGGCGTTCTTGACAGGGGGGGACGATGCGGAGGCGATGTGGGGAAGAGGATGGCGAGGGTGTGGGCGGTCAGCGTGTGAGGGGGAGGATTATCGCGAAGGCGGCGGTTTTGAGGAGGTCGGCCAGGAGCATTGCTGCCGAGAGGCGTGGCCATTCCTTGCGCAGGCCGGCGGCCGCGATGGCCCAAGGGGCGCACAGGGCGTAAAGGAGACTGGCGAGTATCAGGTCATCAACGTGCTTTTGCATTTCTGCCCAGAGTGTGGACGGGTTGGCGATGAGCGTGGCACCCATCATGAGCCAGAGCGGCCCGATCAGGAATTGGAGGCCAAGCAGTCGGCGCCACAGGCCGGGTCGCAGGCAGCAGGTCAGCGCCGCGCGGACAAAGTAGCCTTCCAAAATCAGGAAGAGCGTCGCGTGGGGGCAAATCACGCCGAAAACGTGGACAAGCGCGGCCATCCATGCCGCAAACTCAAGCGCGACAAGCCATTGGAAGCGCCGCGCCGCCCACGCCAACAACCGTTGCCCCGGCGTGGCGTCGTTTGCCGGCCTCTGGTTGTCTTGTGTGTCTTCCATGCCGCGGATTTAGTGCATTTACGTTTCGTTCCCCAACCGCCGCGATCGTGGTCGGGATGGGTTTCAGCGGTAGGCGCGGGCGACGCGGGAGCCGATGGAGCAGATGATGTCGTAGGCGTGGGTGCCTTTGAGGTTGGCCCAGTCCTGGACGGGGATTTCGAGGTCGCCGTCGCGGCCGAGGAGGGTGACGGGGTCGCCGGGGGCGGCGTTGGGGACGTCGTCGAGGTTGACGGTGAGGTAGTCCATGGAGAGGTGGCCGAGGATGGGGGCGGCGGTGCCGTGGATGAGGACGGCGCCGCGGTTGGAGAGGGCGAGGGGGAGGCCGTCGGCATAGCCGGCGGCGACGGTGCCCACGCGCATGGCGCGGGGGGTGCGGTAGGTGTGGCCGTAGCCGAGGGGGGTGCCGGCGGGGAGGTCGCGGATCTGGGCGAGGCGGGCGGTGAGGGTGAGGACGGGCTCGAGGGGGACGCGGAGCGCGCCGGCGGCGTCGAAGGCACCGTGGAGGTTGATGCCGCTGCGGACGAGGTTGAAGGGGGGGCGGCAGGCCTCGGGGGCGTTATTGATGGCGTCGGAGTTGGCGGCGTGGATCCAGCGGAAGGTGTGGCCGAGTGCGCCGGCGGCGTCGAGGACGGCGCGGAAGCGGCGGAGTTGCTCGCGGGTGAAGGCGGAGCCGCTTTGGTAGGCCAGGGGGAAGTGGGTGAGGATGCCTTCGAGGTCGAGGCCGGGCAGGGCGAGGAGGGCGGGGAGGAGGGCGGGGGCGTCGTCCCAACGCACGCCGGCGCGGCCCATGCCGGTGTCGAGCGCCAGGTGGCAGGGGGCGCGGCGGCCTTGGCGGAGGGCCTCGGCGGAGATGAGGCGGGCGGTGGCGAGGTCGGTCACGGGGAGGGTGACGCCGTGCGCGACCATCGGGGCGATCTCGTCGGGCAAAATGGCGGAGAGGATTTGGATGGGCACGCCGAGGTCGCTGAGCCGGAGGGCTTCGTAGGGCTCGGCCACGGCGATGCGGGGGGCGCCGGCGGCGACGAGCGCGCGGGCGATGGGCCCCACGCCGAGGCCGTAGGCGTTGGCCTTGAGCACGGGCATGACGGCGCACGGCGCGGCCACGCCGCAGACGGCGCGGTAGTTGGCGGCCAGTTTGCTTAAATCGATGGTGAGGATGACGCGATGTTGCATGGTGGGGGAACCGCGGATGGCGCGGATTGTTGCGGATTATTGCTCGGCTACCGCCGAGGGGACTGCCAGCGTGCTTTTGGTGGCGGCTTGCGCCGCCAAATCACGCACTTCCGCTTCGTCAAAGGTTTGTTTGTATCCATTCACAAAGCGGACGATTTGCAAACTGGGCTGTCCGAAGTTTATCAAGAGCGCTCGGGTACATTTGGTGGCACGCAGATAATGCATCACTTGGGCCTCCTCTATTTTGTTGAGGTTGCGAATGGCCTTCAACTCCACAATGACATCCCCATAACAGAGGAAGTCTGCATAATAAGACTCTCCCAAGCGAACATTACGATAGTGAATCGCGATGGCTTTCTCGCGCTCGTATGGGATCTTGACGTATCGGAACTCCACTTCGAGGGCATCTTGGTAGACCTTTTCCAAGAAACCGCAACCCAAGGCGTGGTGAACCCTGAACGCGGCACCGATGATGGCGAAGGTTTGGTCGTCTTGCAAGGTTGGCATGATGCGTTTCCGTTAGGCGTACGGCGTTGTGAGCGTCATGGCAAATATAGAAAATCCTGGCAGTCCTGCGGGCGGTAGCCCGCCAATAATCCGTGACAATCCGCGCAATCTGCGGTTTGAAAGGTGTGTGTTGGCGGGGTCAGGCGCCGACGGCGGCGCCGCCAACGCGGGGGACGGCGGCGATGAGGCGTTTGGTGTAGGGTTCTTGGGGGTGGAGGAGGACTTGCTCGGCGGGGCCGCGTTCGACGATTTCGCCTTTGTACATGACGATGATGTTGTCGGCGATGTGTTCGACGACGCCGATGTCGTGGGTGATGAAGAGGTAGGCGAGGTGATATTTGTCCTTGAGCTCCATGAGGAGGTTGAGGACTTGTGCGCGGATGGAGAGGTCGAGCGCGGAGACGGCCTCGTCGCAGATGATCATCTTGGGTTTGAGGGCGAGTGCGCGTGCGATGCAGATACGCTGGCGTTGGCCGCCTGAGAAGGCGTGGGGATAGCGGTGCATCGCGTCGGGCTGGAGGCCGACGTCGCGGAGCAGCTCGGCGGCGACGTCTTGGGCCTCGGCGGGTTTGATGAGGCCGTGGACGAGCATGGCCTCGGTGAGGATGTCGAGGACGGAGTGGCGGGGGTTGAGGGTGGCGTGGGGGTCTTGGAAGACGACTTGCATGTCACGCCGGTATTGGAGGAGGTCGTTGCCGCGGAGGGCGAAGACGTCGCGCCCTTCGAAGCGGACGGTGCCGGAGTGAGGCTTTTCGAGGCGAAGGATGGTGCGGCTGAGGGTGCTTTTGCCGCAGCCGGATTCGCCGACGACGCCGAGGGTTTCGCCGGCGCGCATGGTGAAGGAGACGCCGTTGACGGCTTTGACGTAGCCGACGGTGCGGGCGAAGATGCCGCGTTTGATGGGGAACCAGGTGCAGAGGCCCGCGACGTCCAGGAGGGGTGGGGTGGGGTGGGCGGCGGCGCCCGCCCCGGCCCCCGCCGCGGGGGCGGCGGGGGGGACGGGGGGCTTGACCGTGATCACGCGTGGGTCTTTTTGCCCGAAGGGGTTGCTTTGCTCGACGGCCATGGGGCGCCTCCTTGCGGCGGGGATCAGGAGCGGTAGTTGGGGGCTTCCTTGGTGATGGTGACGTCGTGCGGGTGGGCCTCGCGGACGCCGTTGGCGGTGACGCGGTAGAACTTGCCGCGGGCCTGGAGCTCGGCGATGGTGCGGCACCCGCAGTAGCCCAGCGTGCTGCGCAGGCCGCCGCAGAATTGCGTCATGATGCGGTGGACGGGGCCGGAGTAGGGCACCATGCCTTCGATGCCCTGGGGCACGAGGTCGTCGTCGCTCTCGTTGTCCTGGAAGTAGCGGGCGCGGGAGCCTTTGCCGTTTTTGAGGGCGGCGAGGGAGCCCATGCCGCGGTAGACGACGTATTGGCGGCCGCCGTTGAGGATTTTCTCGCCGGGGGATTCCTCGCAGCCGGCGAGGACGGAGCCGAGCATGACGCTGTCGGCGCCGGCGGTGATGGCTTTGGGGACGTCGCCGGAGAGTTTGATGCCGCCGTCGCCGATGACGGGGATGGAGCCTTCGAGGGCTTTGCGGGCGTTGTAGATGGCGGTGAGCTGGGGGATGCCCACGCCGCAGACGACGCGGGTGGTGCAGATGGAACCGGGGCCGATGCCGACCTTGACGGCGTGGGCGCCGGCGTCGCGCAGGGCGATGGCGGCCTCGCCGGTGGCGATGTTGCCGGCGATGATGTCGATGTCGGGGTAATGCTTGGCGATCCAGCGCACCATGTCCATGATGCCTTTGGTGTGGCCGTGGGCGGAATCGACGACCACGACGTCCACCTCCTCCTGCGCCAGGCGCTCCATGCGCCGGTAATCGCCCGAGCCGCCGGAGACGGAGGCCGAGACGCGCAGGCGGTGCTTGGCGTCGCGGTTGTAGGCGGGGTTCTGGTTCTCGATGAGCTGCTGCACGTCGGTGAAGGAATAGAGCCCGGCGAGGCGGCCGTCTTTGTCCACCAGCGGCAGTTTGCCGATTTTGTGTGCGCGCATGATTTTGTAGGCCTCTTCCAGCGAGGTGCCGGGGGCGGCGGTGACGGTGGCCTTGGTCATGACGGCCGAGAGTTTCTCGCTGCCGCAGTCGGAATAGCGCAAATCCTTGCCGGAGATCATGCCCACCAGGCGATCCTGGTCGTCGAGGATGGGGAAGCCGCCGAACTTGAGGCCGCGGCGGCGCTTTTCGGCCAGCAGGTAGGCCACTTCGTCGTTGGCGTGGAAGCAGACGGGGCGCTCGATGAGGCCGTTGAGGTAGTGCTTGACGCGGGCGACCTGCGCGGCCTGCTCTTCCTCGTCCAGGTTTTTGTGGATGCAGCCGATGCCGCCGGCCAGGGCCATCGCGATGGCCATCGGCGCCTCGGTCACCGTGTCCATCGCCGCGGACATGAAGGGGATGTTCATCTCTTGGCGGCTGGTCAGGCGCGTCTTCAGGCTTGCGTCGTCCGGCAGAAAGTCCGCGTACTGCGTCACCAACGTCACGTCGTCGTACGTCAAACCTTCGAAGGGGAACTGCGCCATGAAGCGATCCAAGTATTCGTTCTTCATCCGTGAAATCCTTTCTGCTCTGCTTTCCTGCTATTATATAGCAAACTTTCGGCCCCGGCGCAATCCTGTAGAATGTCAATGGAATTGCGCAGGGGGCGTGGGATGGCGTGGAAGATTTGCATGGGTCAGGGGGCCTTTCGGGGTGAGCGGGGGTAGTGGACGATGGGGTGGTGGGTCTGTCGGAGCGTGCTTCTGCTTTGCCTCGACCTCTGCCAGTCCACCTTCTTTCCGCTTTCTCTTCTTTCTTCCATCTGCGCAATTACATTGTGGACGATTCACACATCACGTTGCATCGGCGATTGGTTGCGGGGGCGGGGCGGATTTGGTAACATACAAGCCCGATTTACGGCATGGAGCCGTGATGATTTGGGAAGGCAGGAAACATGCAGCGTTCGGACATCAAAAAGGTGCTCATCATCGGCTCGGGACCCATCGTCATTGGGCAGGCGTGCGAGTTTGACTATTCGGGCACGCAGGCGTGCAAGGCGTTGCGGGCGTTGGGCTACAAGATTGTGTTGGTGAACTCGAACCCCGCCACGATCATGACGGACCCGGCGATGGCGGACGCCACCTACATCGAGCCGCTGAACCTGAAGCGCCTGGAGCAAATCATCGCGAAGGAGCGCCCGGACGCGATCCTGCCGAACCTAGGCGGGCAGACGGGGCTGAACATGTCCTCGGCGCTCGCCAAGGCGGGCATTCTCGACAAGTATGGCGTGATGGTCATCGGCGTGAACCTGGACGCCATCGAGCGCGGCGAGGATCGCGACGTCTTCAAGCACACGATGCAGCAGCTGGGCATCGAGACGCCGCGCTCGGGCATTGCCAACAGCGTGGCCGAGGCCGAGAAGATTATCGAGGAGATCGGCTACCCCGTGGTAATCCGCCCGGCCTACACGATGGGTGGCGCGGGCGGAGGCTTCGCCTACAACATCGAGGAACTGGACGCCATCGCGCGCAAGGGGCTGGATCTCTCGATGACGCACCAGATTCTGGTGGAGGAATCCATCAAGGGCTGGGAGGAGCTGGAAATCGAGGTGGTGCGCGACGCGAAGAACCAGATGGTCTGCGTCTGCACCATCGAGAACATCGACCCGGTGGGCGTGCACACGGGCGATTCCTTCTGCGCGGCGCCGATGCTGACCATCGAGCAGCCGCTCATCGACCGCCTGACGAAGATGGCCTTCAAGATTGTCGAGGCCATCGGCGTGATCGGCGGCACGAACGTGCAGTTCGCGCACGACCCGAAGACCGGTCGCGTGGTGATCATCGAGATCAACCCGCGCACCTCGCGCTCTTCCGCGTTGGCCTCGAAGGCGACGGGCTTCCCCATCGCGCTGGTTTCCGCCAAGCTGGCGGCGGGGATGACGCTGGACGAGTTGCCCTACTGGCGCGATGGCTCGCTGGAGAAGTACACCCCCTCGGGCGACTATGTGGTGCTGAAGTTCGCGCGTTGGGCCTTTGAGAAGTTCCGCGCGGTGGAGGACAAACTCGGCACGCAGATGAAGGCTGTGGGCGAGGTGATGAGCATCGGCAAAACCTACAAGGAGGCCCTGCAAAAGGCCATCCGCGGCCTCGAGAAGGGACGCTACGGCTTGGGCTGGGTGGGCTTCGAGAAACTCTCGCTCAAGGAGCTCCTGGAGCGCCTGCGCACGCCGAGCAGCGAGACGCACTTCCTGATGTACGAGGCGCTCCGCAAGGGCGCGACCGACGAGCAAATCTTCGACGCGTGCGCGGTCAAGGCCTACTTTGTCCAACAGATGCGCGAGCTGGTGCAACTGGAAGAGAAGATTTTGGCCCACAAGGGCACGATGCCGCCGGACGACTTGCTCATCCAGGCCAAGAAAGATGGCTTTGCCGACCGTTACCTGGCCAAGATTTTGGGCATTCGCGAGAAGGCCATCCGCGAGCGTCGCGAGGCGTTGGGGTGCGTCGAGGGCTGGCACGCGGTGCCGGTGAGCGGCGTGGAGGATCGCGAGTATTACTACTCCACCTACAACGCGCCCGACGAGCTGAAACTCGACCACAACCCCACGAAGGTGATGATCCTGGGCGGCGGCCCCAACCGCATCGGCCAAGGCATCGAGTTCGACTATTGTTGCTGCCACGCGGCCTTCACGCTTCGCGAGATGGGCTACGAGACGGTGATGGTCAACTGCAACCCCGAGACCGTCTCCACCGACTACGACACCTCCGACCGCCTCTACTTCGAGCCTGTCACCGTCGAGGACGTCCTCCAGATTTACCGCAAGGAAAACCCGCAGGGCATCATCGTGCAGTTCGGCGGGCAGACGCCGCTGAACATCGCCCGCGAGCTCTCCGATGCCGGCTGCCGCATCCTCGGCACCTCCATCGACAGCATTGACGTGGCCGAAGACCGCGACCTTTTCCGCCACATGATGGACAAACTCGGCATCCCGATGCCCGAGAGCGGCATGGCCGCCAACATCGACGACGCCATCGCCGTGGCCAATACCATCGGTTATCCGCTGATGATCCGCCCCTCCTTTGTGCTGGGCGGCCGCGGCATGGAGGTGATTTACGACGAGCACATGCTCCGCGAATACGTCGCCAAGGCCGTCGGCGTCACCGAGGACCGCCCGCTTCTTCTCGACCGCTTCCTCCAGCACGCGCTGGAATGCGAGGCCGACGCGGTGAGCGACGGCGAGACGGTCTTCATCCCCGCCGTGATGGAACACGTGGAGCTGGCCGGCGTCCACTCCGGCGACTCCGCCTGCATCATTCCCTCGGCCAATATCCCCGAGAGTTGCTTGGCCACCATCCGCGACTACACGCAGAAAATCGCCAAAGCCCTCAAAGTCTGCGGCCTCATGAACATGCAGTACGCCATCGAGAACGGCAAGGTCTACGTGCTCGAGGCCAATCCCCGCGCCTCCCGCACCGTCCCGCTTGTCTCCAAGGTCTGCGCCATCCAGATGGCCGCCGCCGCCACGCGCCTTATGCTCGGCCAGCCGATGGCCCGGCTGGGGCTGCGCCACGGCAAGTTGCCCTACTACGGTGCCAAGGAAGCCGTCTGCCCCTTCGACAAGTTCCCCGAGGTCGACCCCGTGCTCGGCCCCGAGATGCGCTCCACCGGCGAAGTGCTTGGCCTGGCGCGCGACCCCGCGCTTGCCTTCTGCAAGAGCCAAGAGGCCGCCAACGCCCCCTTGCCCGAAAACGGCGCCGTCCTGGCCTCCCTCTCCGTCAAGAACGAAGAATCCGCCCAGGCGCTCAAAGCCTTCGCCGACCTCGGCTTTACGCTCTACGCCACCCCCGGCACCAAGCGCTTTCTTGATGCCGCCGGCGTCCCGAGCGAATCCGTCGCCAAAATCGGCAAGGGCCGACCGAATGTCCTTGACCTCATCGTCAACAAGCAGGTGAGCCTGGTGCTCAACACGCCCAGTCCCCGCCGCGATGCCTTGGCCGACGGCTCCTCCATCCGCAAGGCCGCCCTCAAATACCGCGTGCCCTACATGACGACCCTCGCCGCCGCCGAGATGGCCGTCAAAGGCATCGCCGCCCGCCGCAAGGAAGGCGATGGCGCCGTGGAATCCATCCAGGAATACCACGCCTCCATCGTCTATTGAGCCCTCCGCGCCCATATGGCAGCCAAAAGCCCGTCCCCGGCTTCCCGGGGGCGGGATACGCTTCTTCTCTCGCTTCATGATAGATTCTCATAAGGTGCGCAAACACATCATACACTTTCCACCACACTCGCGCAGCCTCCGCGCACCGTCTCGCCAGTTGCCAAAAAGTTACTGAAAAACACGTAAAGATACGTCATTTTCCGTCACTTTCCCCGCCATCCAACATCGCACATTTCCAATTAAGAAGCCCCGTAAGCCTTTCAGCTTACGGGGCTTAAATCTGGAGCCGACGGTGGGATTCGGACCCACGACCCACTGATTACAAATCAGTAGCTCTACCACTGAGCTACATCGGCGAAAGTGCGCATAGTGTAACACATTCCGGCACTGACGTCAGCGCGAAATCGTTGAATCGTGATGTTTCCTAGTGAATTGCAGCGAAGGAGGCGACTTGGAGCACGCTTTTAGGAAAGACTGCATGGACAGAATGAAACGGCGCTACGCCAAAGCACGGACAGACGAGACGGAGGCGATGTGCGGCTTGTCGAGTAAGTTCGTCATCCCTCTACTCAACGGATCCTATCGCTACCGCCCCCATCGCGGCCGCGCATCAAGTTATTCGCCGGAACCCAGGAAAACCCTCGTCCGCCTTTGGTTGGCGATGGGCCAAATGTTCCCGCGTTATCTCCACGCCGTCATGGACGCGGCCATTCGGGACTACAGTGAGGCGAAAGCGCCGATCCCGGGCCCCATCGCCGACGAACTGCGCCGCATGAGCGTCTCCACCATCACACGACTCTACGACCACTGGAGCCTCCTCAATAACCCCACCATCCCCTGCACCCGTCAAATCGCCAAGATTCGCCGCGCCCCAGACACCCTGGCAACGCCTCAACGCCCTCCTTCCCCAATCGCCGCCACCCCACCTCAATGCCATCGCTCCTCCGCCAACAGTGCGAGAGAACCCCGGAGGTTCTTTATGACGCAACGCCCCTGACCTCTTCCCCCTCTCTTTCCCTCGGGGCGGCATGCCGCCCCGAGGGAAAGAGAGGGTCGGTACACTTTTCAATTGACACATTACGAGGGCACCCCGTTTGGGCGACGGGGGCGCCCGAAACGCAGGCGCACGGGGGTGGGGGATTGACGGTGGGGGCGGGGTTGTGGGAAAATAAAGGCGAAAGGAGCGGTTGGCGATGTATACGATTACGTTTCAAGGCGCGGCGCGCACCACCACGGGCTCGATGCACATCGTAGACGTGAACGGGCTGAGGATTTTGCTGGACTGCGGGCTCTATCAGGGGCATCGCAAGGAGGCGTTCGATCGGAACCGCCGCCTGATGGTGGATCCGAAGACGGTGGATTGCGTTTTGTTGTCGCACGCGCACATCGACCACAGCGGCAACCTGCCCTCGCTCATCCGCGCGGGTTGGCGCGGCCCCATTTACACCACGGAGGCCACGCGCGACCTGTGCGACCCCATGTTGCGCGACTGCGCCTACATCACGCAGCACGACGTGGAGATCGTCAATCGCCGCCGCATCGCCGAGGGGCGCAAACCTTTCGAGCCGCTCTACGACGAACGGGATGTGGAGGGTACGTTGGCGTTGATGCAGGGCGTGCCCTACAAGCGCGCCATCGACCTGGGCAACGGCGTGGGGGCCGTCTTCCACAACGCGGGGCACATCCTGGGCTCGGCGTTGGTCGACCTCGTTGCCCGCCAGCCCAATGGCGTCTATCGGCGCCTGCTTTTCTCGGGCGACGTGGGGCAGCCCGGGCAACCCATCATCCCGCCGCCCGAAACGCCCACGGGCGCGGACATCCTGCTGGTGGAGTCGACCTATGCCGACCGCGAGCACCCGCCGCGCGCGAACGTGGCCGGGCGCCTGCGCGACTACATCGCCGACATCGTCCAGCAACACGCCAAGCTGATCGTCCCGGCCTTCAGCGTCGGGCGCACCCAGCAAATCCTCTTCTACCTCAACGCCCTGCTCCGCCAGAAGAAAATCCCGCAGATTCCCATTTACGTGGATTCCCCCCTCTCCCTCAAGGCCACGCAAATCTACGCCAAGCACACCGCGTGCTACGGCGAGGCCGCCAGCGAACTGCTCCGCCACGGCATCGAGCTCTTCAAGATGCCCGGTCTCCGTTTCCTGGCCACCGCCGACGAATCCAAGGCGCTCAACCACGCCCAAGGCCCCATGATCATCATCGCGGCCAGCGGCATGTGCGAGGGCGGCCGCATCCTCCACCATCTGCAAAACGGCGTGGGCGACCCCCGCAATATCATCCTCATCGTGGGCTACCAGGCCGAAGGCACCCTCGGCCGCCGTATCGTGGACTGCAAAAGCCCGCTCAAAATCCTCGGCGACGCCTTCGAGCTCCGCGCTCGCGTCCACACCATCAACGCACTCTCCGCCCACGCCGACCGCAAGGCCCTGCGCGACTGGGTGCGCGCCGTCAACGAAAAGAAGACCATCCGCCACGCCTTCGCCGTGCATGGCGAGGAAGACAAGGTCACGGCGATGTGCCAAATCCTCCGCGAGGAAGGGTACGCCAATCCCGTCGCCCCCGCCCCCGGCGCCATTTACAAAGGCCTGTGAGCCGAAACGAGCACCTCCGGACATTGCCGCGCACCATACTCGCGCGTAACCACTTCGCGAACCGACCACAATTCCCAAACGACCATAACAAAAACGTGGTGGGCGCCAAACGGCGCCCACCACGTTTTGCTTTACCGGGCCGCGACGAGGCTTATTCGTCGGCCTCGGAGTAGCCGTGAACCTTGCCGGCCTTGCGGCGCTTCTCGACAATCTCGTCCTGCAGGTTCTTGGGGACGGGCTCGTAGTGGTCGAAGACCATGGTGAAGGAGCCGCGGCCCTGGGTGAGCGTGCGGATGGTGTTGGAGTAGCCGAACATCTCGCCGAGCGGGACAAAGGCGTGGACGAGGCGGGCGCCGCCGCGCTCCTCCATGCCCTCGACACGGCCGCGACGCTGGGAAAGCGAGCCGGTGGCCGCACCCATGTAGTCCTCGGGGACGACGACCTCGACCTTCATGATGGGCTCGAGGAGCTGCGGCTGGCTCTTGAGGAAGACCTCCTTGAAGCACTGGCGCGCGGCCGTCTGGAAGGCGAACTCGGAGGAGTCGACGTCGTGGTAGGAGCCGTAGAAGAGCGTGGCCTTGAGCGGGAGCACGGGGTAGCCGGCGAGCGGGCCGGATTCCATCGCCGCGCGGATGCCTTTCTCGACGGCGGGGATGTACTCGCCGGGGATGACGCCGCCCTTGATGTCGTTGATGAACTCGAACTCCTTGCCGGGCTCCTGCGGGGCGAACTTCATGCAGACATGGCCATACTGGCCGCGGCCGCCGGATTGCTTTTTGTGCTTGTACTCGCCCTCGCCCTCGATGGCGATGGATTCGCGGTAGGCGACCTCGGGGCGGCCGACCTCGCACTCGACGTTGAACTCGCGCTTCAGGCGGTCGACGATGATTTCGAGGTGGAGCTCGCCCATGCCCGAGATGATGGTCTCGCTGGTCTCTTGGTCGAAGGCCACCGTGAAGGTGGGGTCTTCCTGCGCCAAGGTGTGCAGGGCGTTGCCAAGCTTTTCGTTGTCGCCGCGGGAGACGGGCTTCACGGCAATCGAGATGACGGGCGCCGGGAAGTCGATGGATTCCAGGTGGATGGGGTGCTCGGGGTCGCAGAGCGTGTCGCCGGTGCGGGTGTTGGGGAGGCCGATGACGGCGACGATGTCGCCGGCGTAGGCTTCCTCGAGCTTCTCCTGGTGGTTGGCGTGCATACGGAAGAGGCGGGAGATGCGCGCCTTCTTGTTGATGGTGCTGTCGAGGATTTCCTCGCCGGCCTTGAGCGTGCCGGAGTAGACACGGGTGAAGATGATCTTGCCCATGTTCTTGTCGGCCATGATCTTGAAGGCGAGGGCCGAGAGCGGCTCGTTGTCGTCGGCGCGGCGCACGATGGAGGGGTCGGCCTCGTCGGTCACCGGCGGGATGTCGAGCGGGCTGGGGAGGTAGCTCACCACCGCGTCGAGGAGGATTTGGATGCCTTTGTTCTTGAAGGCGGTGCCGCAGAAGGCGGGCATGATGGAGCGGCTGATGCAACCCTTGCGGATGCCGCGGATGATTTCCTCCTTGGAGAGGGTGCCCTCCTCGAAGTACTTGTTCATCAGTTCCTCGTCCTGCTCGGCGGCGGCCTCGATCATCTCGTGGCGCATCTCCTCGCACTTTTCCTTGAGCTCGGCGGGGATCTCGGAGTAGATCTGCTTCATGCCCTGGGAGGCCTTGTCGTAGGTGACGAGGCGCTCCTCGAGCAGGTCGACCACGCCCTCGAAGGTCTCGCCGGCGCCGTAGGGGCAGACCATCGGCACGGGGCGGGCGGCAAGCTGGTTCTTCACTTGCTCCATCACCGAGAAGAAGTTCGCGCCGATGCGATCCATCTTGTTCACGAAAATCAGCTTCGGCACCTTGTACTTCTCGGACTGGCGCCAGACTTGCTCCGACTGGGGCTGGACGCCGCCCACCGCGCAGAAGACGGCGACCGCGCCATCGAGCACGCGCAACGAGCGCTCCACCTCGGCCGTGAAGTCCACGTGGCCGGGGGTGTCGATCAACGAAATCATGTAGTCGCCCCACATCACCGCGGTGGCGGCGGAGGTGATGGTGATGCCGCGCTCCTGCTCCTGCACCATCCAGTCCATCGTGGCGCCACCGTCGTGCACCTCGCCGATCTTGTGGTTCTTGCCGGAATAATAGAGGATACGCTCCGACGTCGTCGTCTTGCCGGCGTCGATGTGGGCCATGATGCCGATGTTGCGCATGTGGTCCAGGGGGATTTTCCGTGCCATGGGTGCTTACTCCTTGAAAGCCATTGGGTGTAAAAAGTCAGGCCATTCTAGCAAAACCCCGCGCCAATGCGCAAATCCCTTTGGCGAGACTTTGGTTAAAAACGCGGTTCATTCTTTGCCGAAGGGGACAATGCCCCAAGGCGGCGCGCCTTCGCCCACGGGACGGGACGCCACCAGGCGCCCCGTCCCGTCGAAACGCAGGCGCCGCCCCTCGGTGCGCGTGCGGACGCGCCCCACACGCAGAAGCCGCACGCCCCAGAACGCCGCCTGGAACGCACCGCCCCGGGTGGCGACACCGACCCAGACGGCCTCGAACCCGCCGCCCGGCAACGGGCGCGTCGCGTCGGGATTGCCCAGGCGGGCGACGGCCTCACGGAAGGTGGCGCCGGGCGGCGGCACGGCGGCATCCGGCGCGGCGGCAAACCACGCGCGCTCGGAAATGCACCCGGCGCAAAGCCAGAGCAACGCCGCGCCAAGCGCGCACGGCCGCCACACGCCCGCGACCCGGCTCATGGCAGCGCCCCCCGGAAGTCGAGCACCTCCACGCGGCCGCCCCGCCGGCGGACGCGCGAGAGCCCGCGGACCACCCCGCGCGCGTCGAAGCGCACGAGCAAATCGTCCGCGGCCACCGTGCGCGCGTGGCGGAAGATGGGCGTGACGATGTAGCCGACCCGGAGTTCCCAGATCCGGGTGTCGGTGGCGAGCCAGCGGAGCGTGTCGTCGGAGACATAGGCGGGGGCGTTTTCGACCCGGCCGACGGGCGGGGGCATGCCCAGGCGTTCGATGACCTCGGCGCGCGTGGTGCGCCCCGGCGCGATCCACGTGGCGTCGAGCCCCGCCAGGTGCGGATTGACGCGGACGCGCGAGACGGTGCATCCCGCGCCGAGCGCGAGCAGGAGCGCCGGCAGGGCAAGGGCAAACGGCGGGCGGGGGCGGCGCATGGTCATTCCCCGAAAGGCCACGTCTCCCACGCCACCCCCGGCGCCGGCGCGGCGGAAACGCGGCGAACCACCCCCTCCGCGTCGGCAAAGACATAGACCGCCGAAAACGCGGAGTTCGTCTTGGTGAAAGTGACCAGCAGGAGCGTGAACCCCTCGGTCTTGGCATCGCCATAGCCAAAGACGTGGACCACGCGCCCATCGCGCAACGGGACGATGGCGCTCGGCTCACACCCCATCAACGCAGGCAACGCCTCCACGCGCGTCTCGCCCGGCACGATGGCCGCCGCGCGAGCCGCCACCCCCGCGTCGTTCACCTTGGCACGGTTCCAAATGCACCCGCCCCCCGCGAACGCCGCCAACAGCAACGCCAAACCGCTCCTAAAAATCTTTCTCATGGCCTCGGAGTATAGCAAATCCGCTTCAGCTTTGATAAAATCGATCTTCGCTTCCGCCGCGCGAAGGTTCGCCTTGCGCCGCTCCGCCGTCCGCTCAAGCCCACGCGCACGCTCCTTCGCCTTCCGCGTCTTCCCGCGCTCCTCCGAGAGTTTCCCCTCGTACTCACGCCGCAACGACGCCGCCGCGCTTCTGTTCGCCTCCTTCATCAGGTCCATCGCGAACTTCCGCCCCATCAGGTAGCACTTCTGTCCGTAGTCCGTCGCACGCGCAGACACAATCCTCTGCACGTACCACCCCACCGCCTCCTTCTCGTTCTTCCCGAAACGCTCCGCCACCGTCTTGTTCAGCCCACCGAGCAGGTTCCCCGAACGTATCGCCGACAGCACCTCGTACGCCGTCCCCACCACGTCCAGCCAGTTTGCCGCCCCACCGCACGCACGCACCAAGCCCTTCAGGTCTTCGCCCCCCGGCCGCCCGAACTGCCACGCCCTGAACGCCTCCTCCCGCGCCAGCTCCTCCGCGCTCCCTGGCAACACCGCCCCGTTCTCCGAGGCCCGCGTCACCTTGTTCCACTTCCCCACGCCCGCGTTCCCCTTCTGCGCCAGACGCTCCGCCACCGCCTCGTTCCCGAACGCCAAGTCCGCCTGGTGCGCAATCAGGTTGTCCACCAACGCCGCCACAATCCGCTTCCCCTCCCGCGTCTCCGAAAAACGCGGCGCACCCGCGTCTTCCGTGCTCCAGCGGACGTCCGGGTTGCGCACGTCGAAACGGTCGAGGATGTCAATCGCGCCGAAGAACTCCGGCACGTTCACGTCGCTCACCGTCACGCCGTCCAGCGACTTCATCTGTCGGGACACGTCGCCGTTCTTCCCATTCTTCCCAACCGGCCCGAGCGGCACCACATCAACATCATAACCATGCACCTTCGTGTTCAGCGGGCTGTCGTGCACGTTCAGGAAAATCACCCCATCGTAACCCAGTTCGCCAAACCTCAGCACGTTCAGGATTTCGTCCGTGCGAACCGTCCGCCTGTTCTTCACCCGGATATTGTTCCAGCTCGCCCTGCGGCAATCGACAATAAGCGGATTGTTCATCCCCACCACCATGTGGTAAACCGCCTCCGAGATGCCGAACCTTTGCATGTCGCTGATGTCCGCCAGCCCATTGTTCGGCGTGCCATACGTATCGGCATATTCCGCCGCCGTAATCACGCGCGGCGCGAAATACGCATAGCCCAGCCCCGTCGTCCCGCCGTACCCACGCTCCCAACGCGTCCACCCCGCGTGCGGCGTGCCGTGATAGACCTCGAAAAGATATTTAAACTCCTTCCCGAGAACTTGTTTCGCTCGCGCCTTCACCACGGCTTCGGTGTGCGATTTGCTCTCGTTCTGCCCATCCGCCTTTTTCGCCTCCTCGTATTTTCCGCCACCGCTTCTGCACGAAGACCCTCCCCGGCTCGAACAGGCCGCGCTTTTCCATAGCCTCGTCGCCTTTGATTTGCTGGACGTAACGCACCGTGGTCGCCCCGTTCTCCCCGTTGAAACGGAGTAACACCCCGCCGTACATTACACTTTTCTCCGGTCGCGTTCGCCGCGCTGGCGGCCTTTAATGCTTTAACGGTTTCCTTTGCAAAATATTGTGACTATTCTGCAAGGAATGTAATCCGCTTGGGCGCCGGGCGACACATTTGTGTAACGCGCCGCGTTTTACGGGGCGTGGCGGTTGCCCGGCCGGCAGGTACGCGATTGCCTTTGTCGCCCCGGTGGGTCTTCGGCGGTCTTGGCCGGGCAATTTCCGGTTGGACGGTCACGAACGCCCCGATGGGGGTCTTGGCGGGATGCGGCGTCTCTCATCTTGGGATGCGGCGTGTCTCGACCGGAGGTACGGCGCGTCTCGGAAAACGACCCCTTGTATAGATTGAAAAGAGGGTTTTGAGCCCCTTCCGGCCCCGTCGGCATTCAACAGGTTTTCAACAGATTTCGTAAAGTTATCGACAAGCCGGGGTGGTGTTGCCGACGGGGCCGTGCGGGAGGGTTTTTGCGATGGCGGCGTGGGATTGGCACGGTGTTTGCAAAAAGGGGAAAACCATGAAGGAACCGAGCATGAATGCATTTTCCGGATTGCCCGCGCGCCAGGGTTTGTACGACCCGCGTTTCGAGCACGATGCCTGTGGGGTCGGGCTTGTGGCCGACCTCAACAATCGTCCGTCGCATCGCATTGTCGAGCAAGGGCTCACCGTTTTGCGGCGGCTTACGCACCGCGGCGCGACGGGGTGGGATCCGGAGACGGGCGATGGCGCGGGGATTTTGGCGACGCTTCCGGACGGATTCTTTCGTGCGCGCGTGCCGGGGTTGCCTGCGCCGGGGCGTTACGCCGTGGCCATGCTTTTCGGCGGGGAAGGCGCGGAGGCCGAGATTGAGGCATGTGTGGGTCACGATGGGTTCCGTACGCTGGGTTGGCGCGAGGTGCCCACCGACCCCACGGCGCTCGGCCGCTCCGCGCGCGCCACTTGCCCGTGCATCCGCCAGTTTTTCTTGGCGCCGGCGGCGGAAGGGCTTGAGGGGGAGGCCCTGGAGCGGCGGCTGTTTATCCTGCGGCGGCATTTGGAGAAGACGTTGGGCGAGCGGCTTTACGTCTGCTCGCTCTCCGCGCGGAGCATCGTCTACAAGGGGCTCGTCTTGGCGCAACGGCTGGACGCCTTTTACCCTGACTTGCGCGCGGACGACTTTGCCGCGCCCCTGGTCGTGGTCCACCAGCGCTACAGCACCAACACCTTCCCCACCTGGTCGCTCGCGCAACCCTTCCGCCTTTTGGCCCACAACGGCGAGATCAACACCTTGCGCGGCAACCTCAACGCGCTTGCCGCCCGCGAGCCCGCGCTCGCGAGCCCATTGCTCCCCGACCTGCCCACCGCCCTGCCGCTCATTCCCCCGGGGCAGTCGGACTCCGCCTGCCTCGACAACATGTTGGAGTTGCTTGTCCGCGCCGGGCGTTCCCTCCCGCACGCCATGCTCATGCTCATGCCGCAGGCTTGGGGGCCGACCCATCGCATGGGGCGCGACGTCCGCGGCTTCCTGGAATACGAATCCGCGTTGATGGAGCCTTGGGACGGCCCTGCCGCCATTGTCTTCTCGGACGGCGTGCACGCCGGTGCAGCCCTTGACCGGAACGGCCTGCGCCCCGCGCGTTACGCCCTGTGCAAAGACGGCACTTTCGTGCTGGCCTCCGAGGCCGGCGTGCTCGACCTGGAGCCGGGCGAGGTCGCGCGCCGCGGGCGCCTTCGCCCCGGCGAAATGCTCTGGCTCGACCTGAAGGCCCATCGTCTGCTGGGCGATGCCGAGATCAAGTCGCACGTCGCTCGCCTGCGCCCTTATCGCCGCTGGGTCGAGGAAAACCGCATCGTCGTCAACGGGCTTTTCCGCGAGACCGCGCCCGCCGCCGTGCCCGGTGGGCTCGTCGCCCTCCAACGGCGCTTCGGCTACTCCCGCGAGGATGTCTCGGCCATTGTTTTGCCGATGGCGCGCCAGGGGGCGGAGCCGGTCGGCTCGATGGGCGACGACTCCGCCCTTGCCGTGCTTTCCGGGCGCCCGCGCCTGCTCTTCGATTACTTCAAGCAACGTTTCGCCCAAGTGACCAACCCGCCCATCGACCCCATTCGCGAGCGGTCGGTGATGAGCCTGATGACCTATGTGGGCAACCGCGCCAACATCCTCGCGGAGACCCCCGCCCACGCGCGTCTCATCAAACTCACACGCCCCATCCTCACCGATGCCGAGGTGGAGCTTTTGGGGCGGGTCGGCACCTCGGCCTTCCGTCCCGCCACGTTGCGCCTGGCCTTCCCCGCGGGGGGCGACGGCGCGGCGTTGGCGGTCGCGCTTGAACGCCTCGCGCAGGAGGCCGTGTCTTTGGCGCAGGAGGGCGGCCATCGCCTTCTGATCCTCTCCGACCGCGACCTGACGCCCGAGGAGGCGCCCATCCCCTCGCTCTTGGCCGTCGCCACCGTCAATCGGGCGCTCGCCGAATGTGGCGTTCGTCCCGAGACCGGGCTTGTCGTCCAATCCGGCGAGGTGCGCGAGGTGATGCACGTGGCGCTTCTGCTGGGCTACGGCGCCACCGCCGTGAACCCTTGGCTGGCCTTGGCCACGGTGGCCGACCTCGCCGCGCGGGGGCAGACCGGCTGCGACGCCGTGACCGCCACGGGGCACTTTGTCCAAGCGCTCGACAAGGGCCTCCTCAAGGTCATGTCCAAGATGGGCGTCTCCACGCTCCGCTCCTACCGCTCGTCCCAAATCTTCGAGGCCGTCGGCCTGGGCGAGGCATTGGTGGCGCGGTGGCTCCCGGGTACCGTCAGCCGCGTGGGCGGCATTGGGTTGGACGAAATCGCGCGCGATGCCAACCGCCGCAACGCCTCCGCCGTCGCGCCCACGCCGCTCCTGCCGGCAGGCGGCGAACACGTCTTCCGTGCGGACGGCGAACGCCACCTCTGGACGCCGCAAAACCTGGCGGACTTCCGCCAAGCCGTCCGCGAGGGCGACTATGGGCGCTTCAAATGTTTCTCCCGGGCCATCGACGGCCAGGCCCGCCATCTGTGCACCTTGCGCGGGCTCTTCGCCTTCAAGCCCACGCAGGCCATCCCGATCGAGGAGGTGGAGAGCGAGGCGTCCATCCTGCGGCACTTCGTCTCCGGCGCCATGAGCCTGGGCTCGCTCAGCCCCGAGGCGCACGAGACCATCGCCCGCGCCATGAACGCCATCGGCGCGATGAGCAACTCCGGCGAGGGTGGCGAAAACGCCGAGCGCTTCGGCACCGACCGCGCGAGCGCCATCAAGCAAATCGCCTCCGGGCGCTTCGGCGTCACCGCGGCCTACTTGCGCAACGCCCGCGACATCCAAATCAAGATTGCCCAGGGCGCGAAGCCCGGCGAGGGCGGCCAACTCCCCGGGCACAAGGTGGATGCCTTCGTCGCGCGCATCCGCCACGCGCTCCCTGGGCTCACCCTCATCTCCCCGCCCCCGCACCACGACATCTATTCCATCGAGGACTTCGCGCAGCTCATCCACGACCTCCGCACCGTGAACCCCGCCGCGCGCATCTCCGTCAAACTCGTCTCCGAGGCCGGCGTCGGCACCGTCGCGGCGGGCGTCGCCAAGGCCCAGGCCGATGTCATCCTCGTGGCCGGCCACGATGGCGGCACCGGGGCCTCGCCCCTCTCCTCCATCCACCACGCCGGCCTGCCCTGGGAACTCGGCCTCTCCGAGACCCACCGCACGCTGACGCTCAACCACCTGCGCCGGCGCGTCCGCCTCCAAGTCGATGGCCAGCTCAAGACCGGGCGCGACGTGGTTGTCGCCGCTTTGCTCGGTGCGCAGGAGTTCGGCTTCGCCACCACCATCCTTGTCTGCCTGGGTTGCGTCATGATGCGCCAATGCCACGCCAACACCTGCCCGGCCGGCGTCGCCACGCAAGACCCCGAGCGCCGCAAGTGCTTCTCCGGCAAGCCGGAATACATCATCAACTTCCTCACCTTCATCGCCCGCGAGACGCGCGAGTGGCTCGCCGCCCTCGGCCTGCGCTCCCTCGACGAGGCGTGCGGCCGCGCCGACCTCCTCCGCACGGACGGGGCTGCCGCCCAAGGCAAGGCCGCGACGCTCGACTTCGCCGCGCTCTTCGGCCGCGTCGCCCCGGACCCGGACGAACCCCTCCCCGCGAAGGAGCCCGCCGGCCGCTTTGACCGCGAGGCGCTCCTCCCCGCCCTCGGCGGGCTTGAAGCCCTGCGCGCCGGCGAACCCCGCACGGTCGATCTGCCCGTGCACAACGTCGACCGCTCCGTCGGCACGGGTCTCGCGGGCGAGATTGTCGCCGCGACGGGTGGCGAAGGCTTCCCCGACGGCACCTTCCGCGTGCGTCTGCATGGCGTGGCCGGGCAAAGCCTCGGCGCCTTCCTCGCCTGCGGCGTGACCCTCTCCCTGGAGGGCGTGGCCAACGACTATGTGGGCAAGGGACTCTCAGGCGGCGTCATCGCCGTGAGCCCGCCCGCGATCCCGGGCTACGCGCCCGAGGCGAACGTCGCGGCCGGCAACGTCATCGGCTACGGCGCCACCTCCGGGCGCATCCACATCGCCGGGCAGGTGGGCGAACGCTTCGCCATCCGCAACTCCGGCGCCACCCTCACCTGCGAGGGCACGGGCGACCACGGCTGCGAATACATGACCGGCGGCCGCGTCCTCATCCTGGGGCCGACGGGCGACAACTTCGCCGCGGGCATGACCGGCGGCTTGGCCTATGTGCTGGACGAGGCAGGCGACTTTGACCTGCGGTGCAACCTGGGCGACGTCGATCTCGAAAGCATCGAGCCCGGCACCGCGGCCGCCGACGAGCTCCGCGCCCTCCTGGAGGCCCACGTCGCCGCCACCGGCAGCCCCAAGGCCACGCGTATCCTGGCCGACCTGGCCGGGTGGATCCCACGCTTCGTCCGCGTCTTCCCCGTTGAGTATCGCCGTGTTTTGGAGGCACAGTCCCATGAGTGAGTATCGCCCCATCGAAGAACGCCGCCGCGACTGGGCCGAGGTCGAGATTCCCCTCGCCGCCGAGGCCTGCCGCGAGCGCGCCCAAGCCTGCATGGCCTGCGGCCTGCCCTTCTGCCATGGGTTGGGGTGCCCCTTGGCCAACCCTATCCCCGAGACCAACGCCGCCGTCGCCGCGGGCGACGATGCCCTGGCCCACGAACTGCTCGCCCAGACAGACCCCTTCCCGGAGTTCACCTCCCGCGTCTGCCCCGCCCTCTGCGAAGGCTCCTGCACCCGCGGCATGGATGGCGGCGCGCCCGTTGACATCCGCGCGCTGGAGCGCCACATCAGCGACGCGGCCTGGGCCGCCGGGCGCGTCCGCCCCACGCCCCCCGCCCGCCGCCTCGGCAAACACGTCGCCATCGTCGGCTCCGGCCCGGCGGGCCTCGCCGCGGCCGACAGGCTCAACCGCGCCGGCGTCGCCGTGACCCTCTACGAACGCGATCGCGCCCCTGGCGGACTCCTGCGCTACGGCATCCCCGACTTCAAACTCGCCAAAAGCATCGTCGCCCGCCGCGTCGCCCTCATGGAGGCCGAAGGCATCCGCTTCGTCTGCGGCGCGGAAATCGGCCGCGACATCGCCCCCGAATACCTCGCCAAACGTTACGACGCCGTCCTCTGGGCGGTTGGCGCGGGCGTCCCGCGCGACCTCCGCGTCCCTGGGCGCGACCTTGCCGGCGTGGCCTTCGCCCTCGACTTCCTCAAGGGCGAGAACCGCGCCCTGGCCGGCGAACTCCCCGCGCCCCCGATTTCCGCCAAAGGGCTGCGCGTCGTCGTCATCGGCGGCGGCGACACCGGCAGCGACTGCGTCGGCACCGCCATCCGCCAAGGCGCCCGCTCCGTCACCCAAATCGAGATTTTGCCGCGCCCGCCCGAGATGCGCTCGCCCTCCACGCCGTGGCCGCGCTGGCCGTGGCGGCTCCGCACCTCCTCCTCGCACGAGGAGGGCGGCGAACGCCTGTGGTCGATCGAGACCCTCGCCTTCGAGGGCGAAGGGCACGTCACGGGCGTCCGCGTGCGTGATGTGGGCTGGACCTTCTCGCCGCTCGGCAAGCCCCAGGCGCAACGTCCCATCGACGGCACGACGCGTACGCTCCCCGCCGACCTGGTCCTGCTGGCGATGGGTTTCATTGGCGTGCCGGAAAGCCTGCTCGCCGTGCTCCCGCGCCAAGAACGCCCCTTCCTGCGCTCCGAGGCCCCTGAGCAACGCTTCTTCGCTTGCGGCGACTGCGTCTCCGGCCCCTCGCTCGTCGTCCGCGCCCTGGCCGACGCCCGCCGCGCCGCCGACGCCCTCCTCGCCCACCTCGCCCCATGACAGGGTAAGGCGGGGTGGCGGGGATTAGCGGTAGAGGGCGGGGGTGATGCCGTAGCGTTTGACGTTGTAGTTCATCATGCGGGGGGAGACGCCGAGGAGGCGGCCGGCGGCGGCGAGGTTGCCGTGGGTGCGCCGCAGGGCTTCTTCGATGAGGCTACGGGCGTAGTCGCCGACAAGGGTGTGGAGGGGTGCTTCGCCGAGGGCGGCCGGGGTGGGGGCGTCGGCCTCGATGGCTTGGAGGGCGGGGGGGAGGTTGTGCGTGTGGATGATGCCGTCGGTGGAGGTGAGGACGGCGCGTTCGATGCAGTTTTCCAGTTCGCGGACGTTGCCGGGCCAGGGGTAGGCCAGGATGTTGCCGATGGCGGCGGAGGAGAGGCGCGTGACTTGCTTGCGGTATTTCACGTTGGCCGCGGCGATGAAGTGCTCGGCGAGGGGGACGATGTCTTCCCGGCGTTTGGCCAGGTCGGGGAGGAGGATGGGGAAGAGGTTGAGGCGGTAGTAGAGGTCTTCGCGGAAGCGGCCTTCGCGGATGAGCGCCTCCAGGTCGCGGCTGGTGGCGGCGATGAAGCGGATGTCGGCGTGGAGCTCTTTGTTGCTGCCCACGCGCGAGAAGGTACGTTCTTGGAGGAAGCGGAGGAGCTTCACTTGGGTTTGCGGGGTGAGGTCGCCCACTTCGTCGAGGAAGAGGGTGCCGCCGTCGGCTTCTTCCGCGCGGCCCATCCGGCGTTCGACGGCGCCGGTGAAGGCACCGCGTTCGTGCCCGAAGAGTTCGCTTTCGACGAGCGCCTCGGGGAGCGCTGCGCAGTTGACGGCCACGAAGGGGCGGTTGGCGCGTGCGGAGAGGCGGACGATGGCGCGCGCGACGAGTTCTTTGCCTGTGCCGGTGGCGCCGCGGAGGAGGACGGTGGCGTCGGAGCGTGCCACTTGGCGGATTTGCGCGTAGACGCGGCGCATGGTTTGGCTGCCGCCGATGAGTTCGCCGGGGTTTGCGGAGAGGTCGCGGAGGCGTTGGTTTTCTTCTTCGAGGGCGCGGCGTTCCTCTTGGCCTTGGAGGAGGGCGGCGACGGCGCCGGCGGTGAGCGCGCCGACGATTTCCAGGATGGCGGCGTCGTGCGCCAGGTCGCCGCCGGGGCCGGTGTGGCGGTCGACGCTGAGGGTGCCGATGATTTGGCCGTGGCTGACGACGGGGACGCAGATGAAGGCCACCGGCTCGTCGGCGCCACGCACGCCGGTGCGGTTGAGGAAGCGGGGGTCGGCGTGGACGTCGGGGATGATTTCGGGCTTGCCGGTTTTGGCGACGGCGCCGGTGATGCCTTCGCCGAGGCGGTAGCGCCCCAGGCGGGCGGCGTCGCCCAGGCCGTGGGAGGCTTCGATGGTCAGGGTGCCATCGTGCAGGAGGGTGAAGGTGCCGCGGAGCATGCCCATCCGGCGGTCGAGGACGGCGAGCACTTCGCCGAGCAGGCGTTGGGGGTCGCGTTCTTTGCCGATGGCGGCGCTGATGTCGCGGACGACGGAGATGGCGGTGTCGTAGGGGCGCCGTGCCTGGGCCAGGGCGGTCGCGTCGGCTGTCGCGTGCGTGTCGCGGTCGGTGTCCATGTGGTGTCCGTTCAGAGGTTGGGCCAGCCGGAGCGCGCCCAGACGTTCATGACCAGGATGGCCACGAGGGTGCCGGCGATCATGCCGCCGAAGACTTCGGTGCGGGTGTGCCCGAGCATTTCCTTGAGCGGTTTGGCGGAGAAGCGGCGTTCGTGGAAGAATTGGCGGGTGATGTTGTTGAGCAGGCGTGCCTGTTGGCCGGCGGCGCGGCGGACGGTGGCGGCGTCGAACATGGTGATGGCGGCGACGACGCTGGCGACGATGGTGACGGGGGCAGCCCAGCCTTGTCCGAGCCCGAGGCTGACGAAGACGCCGGTGACGAGCGCGGAGTGTGCGCTGGGCATGCCGCCGGTGCTGGTGAGGTAGGTGAAGTCGAGGCTTTTGGTGCGGATGGCGCCGCGTGTCATTTTGATGACCTGTGCCACGCACCAGCCCATGAAGCCGCTCCAGAAGTAAGGGTTGATGAAGTAGGCCCAGAAGTCCCAGGCCAGGCGCACGTCGTCCGTTGCCATCATTTGTCCTCCGAGGAGCCTTTGAGCACGGCGATGAAGGCCGATTGGGGGACGTTGACGGTGCCGAACTCTTTCATGCGTTTTTTGCCCTCGGCTTGTTTCTTGAGCAGCTTTTGCTTGCGCGTGACGTCGCCGCCGTAGAGTTTGGCCGTGACGTCTTTGCGGAAGGGGCGGATGTCCTCGCGGGCGATGATGGTGCGCCCGATGCACGCCTGCACGGGGATTTTGAACATGTGCGGGGGGATGGTCTCGCTGAGCGCTTTGCACATTTGCTTGCCGCGGGCGACGGCGCGGTCGCGGTGGACCATGCAGGAGAAGGCGTCCACCGGCTCGCCGTTGAGCAGGATGTCCAGCCGCACGATGTCGCTGGCCTGGTAGCCGTGGGGCTCGTAGTCCATCGAGGCATAGCCGCGCGAGATGGATTTGAGCGTGTCGTGGAAGTCGATGAGGATTTCGTTGAGCGGGAGGATGCAGGTGAGGATGACGCGTTGCGCGTCGAGCGATTCCGTGCCGTCGACCACGCCGCGCCGTTCCATGACCAGGCGCATGATGTCGCCGATGCAGCCGCTCATGGTGATGATGCGTGCCTTGATCATGGGCTCTTCGATGGTTTCGATGCGCGTGGGGTCGGGCAGGAGCACGGGGTTGTCGATTTCCTGCACCGTGCCATCCTTGAGGGTGACGCGGTAGACGACGGCGGGGTGGGTGTTGATGATGTCGAGCTGGAACTCGCGCCGCAGCCGCTCTTGCACCACCTCCATATGCAGCAGCCCCAGGAAGCCGCAGCGGAAGCCGAAGCCCAGCGCCGCCGAACTCTCGGCATGGAAGGTGAAGGCGCTGTCGTTCAGGTGCAGCTTTTCCAGCCCCGCGCGCACTTTGTTGTACTCGTCCGTGCTTACGGGATAGATGCCGCAGAAGACGGTGGGGTGGATTTCCTTGAAGCCGTGGAGCGGCGCCTGCGCGCCCTCGCGCTGGCTCGTGAGCGTGTCGCCCACCTTGATTTCCGCCGGGTCCTTGATGGCGCCCACGATGTAGCCCACCTGGCCGGGCTCCAGGATGTCCACCGGCTTTTGCGAGGGCGAGAAGATGCCCACCTCCTTGACCGGCGTCGTCTGCCCCGTGGACATGAAGCGCAGCACGTCGCCCGCGCGGATGGCGCCATCCACCACGCGCACATAGGTGATCACGCCGCGGTAGACGTCGAAGACCGAATCGAAGACCAACGCCCGCAACGGCCCCTCCGGATGCCCCGTCTTCGGCGGCGGAACCCGGCGGACGATCTCCTCCAGCACCTCCGGCACGCCCACGCCCGTCTTTGCCGAGATTGACAATTGCGGATCCACCGGGATGCCCAGCACGTCCTCGATCTGGTGGATGACCCCCGGCACGTCCGCGCTCGGCAGGTCCACCTTGTTCAGCACCGGGATGATCTCAAGGTTCGCGTCGATGGCCAGATACGCGTTCGCCACCGTCTGCGCCTCCACCCCCTGCGCCGCGTCCACCACCAGGATCGCCCCCTCGCACGCGCCCATCGCGCGGCTCACCTCGTAGGCGAAGTCCACATGCCCGGGCGTGTCGATGAGGTTGAAGCGATAGCGTTCCCCATTTGCCGCCGTGTACTGCATCGTCACGGGGTGGCTCTTGATGGTGATGCCGCGCTCCCGCTCCAGATCCATCGCGTCCAGGGTCTGCTCCTTCAACTGGCGCGGATCGATCGCCTTCGTCAACTCCAGAATCCTGTCCGAAAGCGTCGTCTTGCCATGGTCGATGTGCGCGATGATGCAAAAGTTGCGCGTGTGGGTCAAGTCTTTCACGAAATCACTGCTCATGTGCCTTATTTTAACACAAACCCGCCCCCGCCCGTCTGCCTTGTCGATAACTTTGCGAAAGCTGTTGAAAACCTGTTGAATGCGGGCGGGCCGTGCCGGGGCCAAATCCACGTTTTCAATCTATACAAGGGGTCATTTTCCGAGATGCGCCGTACCTCACATCGAGACGCGCCGTGACGAGCCCCGAGACACGCCGTGTCGCGCCCCGGGGCGCAGGGTGGGGTGGCACGGTGTTGGCAGGGTGATGGCACGGTGTTGGCAGGGTGGGGCGGGGAAGGGGCGATTTGCGGGCGGGTCGGCGCGTTTGGCACGGGACTTGCAAAAGATGGCGTGAACAGTGGCGGTGACCCCGCCTGGAAAGGAACGACTTGTTATGAGCAAGATTCTTGGCATTGACTTGGGCACGACGAATTCGTGCATGGCCGTGATGGAGGGCGGCGAGGCTCGCGTGTTGGAAAACGCGGAGGGCCAGCGCACGACGCCTTCCATCGTGGCGTTCACGGCGAACGGCGAGCGTTTGGTGGGGCTTCCCGCGAAGCGCCAGGCCGTGATGAACCCGAAGGGCACGATTTACTCCATCAAGCGTTTCATGGGGCGCAAGTTCGATGAGATGCAGAAGGAAATCGCGATGGTGCCGTATGAGGTCGTCCGCGCGGCGAACGGCGACGCGGCGGTGAAAGTGGGCGACAAGACCTTCTCCCCGCCTGAGATTTCGGCCATGATTTTGGCGAAGCTGAAGGCGGACGCGGAGATGCGCCTGGGCGAGCCCGTGACGCAGGCGATCATCACGGTGCCGGCGTACTTCAACGATTCGCAGCGCCAGGCCACGAAGGACGCCGGCAAAATCGCCGGCCTGGAGGTGCTGCGCATCATCAACGAGCCGACGGCGGCCTCGTTGGCGTATGGCCTGGACAAGAAGAAGGACGAGAAGATCGCGGTCTACGACTTCGGCGGCGGCACGTTCGACATCTCGGTGCTGGACATCGGCGACGGCGTCTTCGAGGTGAAGGCGACGAACGGCGACACGATGCTGGGCGGCGACGACGTGGACCAGGCGATCATGAACTGGCTCTTCGCCGAGTTCAAGAACCAGACCGGCATCGACCTGAGCAAGGACACGCAGGCCATCCAGCGCGTGAAGGAAGCCGCGGAGAAGGCGAAAATCGAACTCTCCAGCGCGCAGACGAGCGACATCAACCTGCCCTTCATCACGATGGACGCCACCGGCCCCAAGCACCTGAACATGCAGCTGAGCCGCGCCAAGCTGGAGCAGTTGGCCGATAGCCTGGTGGAGCGCACGGTTGGGCCGTGCCGCAAGTGCATGGAAGACGCGGGCATCTCCTCGGTGGACGAAGTGGTGCTCGTGGGCGGCCAGACCCGTATGCCGCGCCTGCAGGAGAAGGCCAAGGAAATCTTCGGCAAAGAGCCCCACAAGGGCGTGAACCCCGACGAGGTCGTGGCCATGGGCGCGGCCATCCAGGGCGGCATCCTCAAGGGCGACGTGAAGGACGTGCTGTTGCTGGACGTGACCCCGCTCACTCTCTCGATCGAGACGCTCGGCGGCGTGGCCACCCCGCTCATCGACCGCAACACGACCATCCCCTGCAAGAAGAGCGAGATTTTCTCGACGGCTGCGGACAACCAGCCCGGTGTGGAAATCAAGATCTACCAGGGCGAGCGCAAGATGGCGGCGGACAACAAGCTGCTCGGCCGCTTCAACCTGGACGGCATCCCGCCGGCCCCGCGCGGCGTGCCGCAAATCGAGGTGACCTTCGACATCGACCCGAACGGCATCCTGAACGTGACGGCCAAGGACAAGGGCACCGGCAAGGAGCAGAAGATCACCATCACCGCCTCCTCCGGCCTCTCCAAGGACGAGATCGAGCGGATGCGCCAGGACGCCGAGCGCTACGCCAAGGAAGACGAGGCGCGCAAGGCCGCCGTCGAAAACCGCAACCAGGCCGAGCAGATGGCCTACCAGGCCGAAAAGCTTCTCAAGGAAAACGGCGACAAACTCCCCGCCGACGTGAAGACGAAGGTGGAGACCGCCACCAACGAGCTGAAGGAGGCGCTGAAGGGTACCGACGACGCGGCCATCAAGGCCAAGCAAGACGCCCTCATGCAGATCCTCCAGGGCGCGGGCGCCTCGATGTACCAACAGCCCGGCGCGGGCGCGGCCCCCGGCGGCGACGCGGGCGCCCAGTCCAACGCGGGCGACGCGAAGAAGCCCGACGACAACGTGGTCGACGCGGACTTCAAAATGAACTGACCCCCGCGGCGGGCGGGGGAGGGGGCTCGCCCCCCATTGCCGCCCGCCGGGATTTTCAGACCAACCCTTTAAGAAAGGAAGAGACAAACCATGTCCAAGAAACCTGCAATCCGTCCGTTGGGCGACCGTGTGCTCGTTCTGCCCAAGGAAGAGAAGGAAGTGACCCGCGGCGGCATCATCATCCCCGACACCGCCAAGGAAAAGCCGATGGAAGGCACCGTCGTCGCGGTGGGCATCAAGCGCGACAAAGACGGCAAGGAAGTGCCCTTTGACGTCAAGCCCGGCGACACCGTGCTCCTGCCGAAGTACGGCGGCACCGAAATCAAGCTGGACGACGAGGTCTACCAAATCGTCCGCTCCGAGGATCTCCTCGGCATTCTCGGCTAAGCATTGAAAGAAAGGATTTACGAAAATGGCTGCTAAGCAAATGAAGTATGAAGGCGACGCGCGCCAGGCCATCCTGGCCGGCGTGGGCAAATTGGCCAAGGCCGTCGCCACCACGCTCGGCCCCTCCGGGCGCAACGTCATCATCGACAAGAAGTTCGGCTCCCCGCAGATCACCAAGGACGGCGTGACCGTGGCCAAGGAGATTGAGCTGCCCGATCCCTTCGAGAACATGGGCGCGCAGATGGTGCGCGAGGTGGCCTCCAAGACCAACGACGTGGCCGGCGACGGCACCACCACCGCCACCATCCTGGGCGAGGCCATCTACCGCGAGGGCCTGAAGAACGTGACCGCCGGCGCCAACCCGCAGGCCATCAAGCGCGGCATCGACAAGGCCGCCGCCGCCGCCACCGAGGCCATCGCCAAGCTGGCCAAGAAGGTCTCCACCAGCGACGAGATCGCCCAGGTGGCCACCGTCTCCGCCAACGGCGACACCGAAATCGGCGCCATCATCGCCGACGCGATGGACAAAGTGGGCAAGGATGGCACCATCACCGTCGAGGACGGCAAGACCACCGAGACCACCAGCGACGTCGTCGAGGGCATGCAGTTCGACAAGGGCTATCTGAGCCCCTACTTCGTCACCGCCGCCGAGAGCATGGAGTGCGTGTTGGACAATCCCTACGTGCTCATCTACGAGAAGAAGATTTCCAACCTCAACGACATGCTCCCCCTGCTCCAGGGCGTGGCCAAGAGCGGCAAGCCCCTCCTGATCATCGCCGAGGACGTCGAGGGCGAGGCGCTGGCCACCTTGGTGGTGAACAAGCTGCGCGGCACGCTCCAGATCTGCGCCGTCAAGGCCCCCGGCTTCGGCGACCGCCGCAAAGAGATGCTCAAGGACATCGCCATCCTCACCGGCGGCCAGGTCATCTCCGAGGATCTCGGCATCAAGCTCGAGAACGTCACCGTTGACCAGCTCGGCAAGGCCAAGCGCGTCACCGTCGACAAGGAGAACACCACCATCGTCGAAGGCGCCGGCAAGAGCTCCGACATCCAGGCGCGCGTGGGCGAGATCAAGCACCAGATCGAGACCACCACCTCAGACTACGACCGCGAGAAACTCCAGGAGCGCCTGGCCAAACTCGCCGGCGGCGTGGCCGTCATCAAGGTCGGCGCCCAGACCGAGGCCGCCATGAAGGAGAAGAAGGATCGCGTCGACGACGCCCTCCACGCCACCCGCGCGGCCGTCGAGGAAGGTATCGTCGCCGGCGGCGGCGTCGCCCTCGTCCGCTGCCAGAAGGCCGTCGAGAAGTGCGCCGCGGAGCTCTCGGGCGACGAGAAGATCGGCGCCGAGATCCTCGGCCGCGCGATGGAGGCGCCCCTGCGCCAGCTCGTCGCCAACGCCGGCCTCGAGGCCGCGCTCATCGTCGAGAAGGTCAAGGGCGAGAAGGGCAACGTGGGTTACGACGTCGCCACCGGCGCCTTCGTCGACCTGGTGAAGGCCGGCATCCTCGACCCTGCCAAGGTCACCCGCACCGCGTTGCAGAACGCCGCCTCGATCGCCGGCCTCCTGCTCACCACCGAGTGCATGGTCACCGAGATCCCCGAGCCCAAGACGCCCGCCCCGGCGATGCCCGATGGCGGCATGGGCGGCATGATGTAATCGTTTCGGCGATTGCCTATAAAAAAGGCGCCCCGCGCGAATGCACGGGGCGCCTTCTTGTCTTGCCGCGCGAGCGTGTTTTGCGTTTTGGCGCGGGATGTGTTAGGGTGGCGCGGATGAGAGCGATGAACGTATTGATGGCACTGGCCTTGGCGATGGCTTGGGCGGCGGGGACGGCGTTGGGCGCGACGGTGGTGCGCGACCGCCCGTGGCTGACGCGCGGGGCGGGCGACGAGGCGATTTTGGGTATACGGAACGTGCCGGGGGGCTATTTGCGGTCGTTCCGCGTGGCATTCCGCCTGGCGGGGTGCACGGCGGCGGACATCGATCGGGTGCGGGTCTTCCGCCAGCCGGCGACGAAGGATGGTTTCGCGGTGGGGCACCTGGGCACGCCGACGCTGACGGGCAGCAACAGCCTCTGCTACGTGGGCGGCGCGGGGCTGGACCCGGACGGCGATGGGTGTTTCACCGTGGACTTCGCGACGGGGGCGGACGCGGAGGAGGCGTGGGCGCGCCCGCGGGCGGGGGATTCCATTTGGGTGACGGTCTGCGTGGACGAGGGTATCTCGCCGGAGGCATCCATCGAGGCGACGGTGGCGGGCGATTTGACGATGGACGATGGCATCATCCCGCTTGCGGAGATTGTGGACCCGAAGCCGTTCGCCAATCGTGTTTATCCCTTCCGCGACCGTATCGGCGCCTATGCGAAGGCGGATGTGTTGGGCATTTGGGAGCGCGAGGCCGCGCAACGACTCCCCACGCTCACGGATCTCTACGTCATCGGCAATGGCGACGCCACCTGCACGGTCTCGGCGACCGCGCTCAACGCCAACGCCGCCTATCGCGCGGCCTTCGCGCGCCTCAAGGCGTTGCGCGACCGCCACAACCCGAACCTTCGCATCAAGGTCGTCACCAACGGCAATCCGCACAAGGGCGACGCCACCAACGACGCGATGGCCGACGGCAACCGCGCGGCCTTCGTGGCCTCCGCCGTCGCGCTCTTGGAGGAGTTGGGCGCGGACGGGCTGGACGTGGACTGGGAATACTGCGACACGACCGCGCGCCACGCGAACTTCGCGCGCACGCTGGCGGCGCTGAAGGATGCCTTCGCCGCCAAGGGCAAGGGCTGGGAACTCTCCGCCGCCGTGAACGCGAGCTACCTTCCGCCCAAGGCAGCGGCCTTCGCCTCGCTCGATTACGCGAACATCATGGCCTACGACGGTTACCTCAATTCACCCTACACGCTGATGGACAACGATTTCCGCGCGCTCACGGCCATGGGCGTGCCCGCGCGGCACCTGCACGTGGGGCAGGCCATCTACGGCAACGACCGCGCCAAGTGGTCGCAGCCGGGCTGGGGCTCTGTCGTCGGCTTCCCCGGCTACACGGGTTTTGACTGCGACGCGGCGGTCTTTCCCAACACCGGCGTGCTCCAGACCTTCACCGGCCCCACCACCTATCGCGGCAAGGTGCGCCAGTGCCTTGATTGGGGCGCGGGCGGCGTCATGAGCTGGGGCTACTTCTCCGACGCGGATTGGACGCATCCGCAGAGCCTCGGCCGCCACCAGGCGCAGGTCATTTGGCCGCGCAAGGCCTGGGCGTGGCCCACGCCGCCGTGCGCGGAGGATGGCTTCTATCTGCTCGACAGCGAGGAGGATTGGTTTTGGTTCCAGGACAACCCGGGGCATGACGTCCGCCTCGCCGCCGACATCGTCTTCGCCCACGACCCCGCGCCCATCGATGCCTTCGCCGGCACGCTCGACGGCGCGGGCCACACGCTTGTCTTCCCCGCGGATGTCTGGATCGTCTCCTACGACGATGCCGCCCTCTTCCGCACGCTTACCGGCACGGTGCGCGACCTGAACATCGACTTTGCGGGGCGCATCGTCAGCCGTCGCGACCGGAAGTTCGACGTCGGCACCGGCCAAGGCAACGA
This sequence comes from uncultured Lentisphaeraceae bacterium, assembly GCA_949289005.1. Lineage (GTDB taxonomy): Bacteria > Verrucomicrobiota > Kiritimatiellia > RFP12 > DVOR01 > Spyradenecus. Next base: position 38,840 of record CASEMQ010000053.1, on the reverse strand, counting down.
TCTGCGGCTCTCCGCGCGGGGCGCGGGGCAGGCGGGCGGCTCCGCCGCGCTCCTGGCCATCATGTTGGGCGACGGCGCGCACATCGCGCGCGTCTCCCTGCGCTTGCGCCCAGGCTCCGAAATCCGCGGCCAGCACGAGGTCGGCGCCCTCGCCGCGGGCGTCTGGGCGGCGCGGGGCACGGTGACGCTCACGGGCTGCCGCATCGATGCCGCGGGGCTCGTCCAAGCCCACGGCGCGGACTCGCTGGGCGCCGATGTGACGATGGGCACGGCCAATGGCGACGTGGGCCTGCTCGTGGGCCAGTGCAACTGGGAGCCTGCGACCGGGCGCATCGTCATCGAGGATTGCGCCCTCACCCTGCGGCCCGGCGCGGCGGTGCGCAGCCGCCTGGGGAACCATCGCGCCGCGGCGGGCGCCATCGCCAACCTCGCCTACGGCGCGACGGACGCCGTGACGCTCCGCGGGTTGACGCTCGCATGGCTGGGCGGCGAGGTCTCCGGCCCGGGCGGCCACGCCACCCAGCCGCTCGTGGGCAATCGTAACGGCGCGGCATTGGGCACGGCGCCCGCGCTCGACGGCTTGGCGATGACCCTGCGCGTCCTGCCGGGCGCGGACTTCCCTTGGACGGCGGGAGACTTGTGGGTCTCGGGCGGCGGTGCGCGGGACTTTTCGCTGTGGGGCGGCGACGCGGCGTTGTCGGGCGCGGAGGCCGCGGAGGTGGCGGCGGCCCTGCCCGCGCCGGGGCCGACGGTCGCGGGCTATCGCTTCGTTTCGGCGGAGGCGGCGGAGCGTGTGCGCCTTTTCGATGGCGTGCGGGTGACGGCCACGGGCGCGCCTTCGGCCGATGGCGTGCAGGCGCTTCGCGTGGAGGGGGGCATGCTTGAGATCGCGGGAATAACGATGGACGCGGAGGGGCTTTGGCTGACGGTGCGCGTGGCGGGCGCGACTTTCAAGGCGTCCGCCGCGCCGCGCCTCCTCTCGGCGGCTTCGTTCGATGCGCCTTTCGCGGAGGTCGAGGCGACGGCCACGGAGGCACCCTCGGCGGACAGTCGCCGCTGGCGCGTGCCGCTCGCGGGCACCCAAGGCTTCTACCGCGTCCGCGTGGAATAAGGCCGGCGACGCCGACCCGTGATTGGAAGGCGGTTGCCGTGGGTTGGGGGCTTGGTGTATAATGGCTTGGTCTTTCAAGGTCGTATGGCGGGCGGGAGCCCGGTGAACGAAAGGAGCCGAAGATGGGTTTGATTGGCGCGTTGATGGGCAATGCCGGCGAGGCGGACGCGGAGGCGTTGCGCAAGGATTACGGGAAGTTGCTGTTGGAGGATGAGCAGATCGAGGCCGGCTTCAAGTTGGTGCGCGATGTGTATATCTTCACCAACAAGCGGCTGATTTTGGTGGACAAGCAGGGGCTGACGGGGAAGAAGGTGGAGATGCTTTCGCTGCCCTACAAGTCCATCTCGCGGTTCAGCCTGGAGACGGCGGGGCATTTCGACCTGGACGCGGAACTGAAAATCTGGGTGTCGTCGTCGCTTGAGCCGACGATTTCCAAGACGTTCAACCGTTCGGTGGACGTCTACGCCGTGCAGCGGCTTTTGGCCAAACACGTTTTGGGCTGAGGCTTTGGCCGCACCCGGCACGTTCTCGGCGGATGGGTCTGCCGAGAACGCGTGCCTTTTCCCGGGCAAGCGGGGCACGATCCGCACCCGCGATCGAAACGCAACTTCGCGGGTTGGGCGCCCGCCGGCGGGGAGGCGGCAGGCTTAGGGGCGGTCGGCGGTTTTGAGGGCGGCGCGCATCCAGCGGAGGTCGCGGCGGCGCATGGCTTGGCGTTGGGCGGGGGTGGCGTCGTCGGCGCCGGTGAGGTGGTCGCAGCCGTGGGCGATGTAGAGGAGGAGTTCTTGGGCCCAGGTGAGGCGGCGGAGCGCCTTGGCGGCGCGACGGGCCTGCTCGACGTTCACGTGGAGTTCGGCGGTGAGGCCGGGGGGCTCGAAGGGAAAAGGCTCGTAGGCTTGGGTGATGACGTCGGTGGGGTAGTCGTGGCCGAGGATGCGTTTGTTGATGGCTTGGTTGGCGGTGTCTCCGGTGAGGTGGATGACGACCTCGCGCCAAGGCGTCGCGGGCGGGGCGAAGCGTTGGGCGGCGCGGACGCAGGCCCGCGCGGCGTGCAGGAGCCGGGCGCGAGGAAGATCCGGCGGGAGCGCAAGGCCGACGGGGATGTGGAGGGAGACGGCGGTCTCGCCGGGGAGGCCGCCGCCTTGGGGCGCTTCGCCGGCCGGGGCGTGATCAGGTGTAGCGGAGGACTTCATCGACTGTGGTGTAGGCGTCGAGCACGTTGCGGATGGCGTCCTCGCGCATGGTGCGCATGCCGAGTTCGCGGGCTTTCTCGCGGATGACGAGGGTGGGCTCGCGGGCGTTGATCATGTCGCGGATGGGGTTGGACATGCGGAGGTATTCGAAGACGCCTTTTCGGCCTTTGTAGCCGGTGGCGTTGCAGATTTTGCAGCCTTTGCCGTAGGCGAACTTGCGGGTGCCGATGTCGGCGCGGGTGAGGCCGAGGCGGCGGAGCGCGTCGTCGTCCGGGTCGTAGAAGGTCTTGCAGTTTTGGCAGCAGGTGCGGACGAGGCGTTGGGCCAGGACGGCTTGGAGGGTGGAGGAGATGAGGTAGGGGGCCACGTTCATGTCCACGAGGCGGGTGACGGCGCCGGCGGCGTCGTTGGTGTGCAGGGTGGAGAAGACGAAGTGGCCGGTGAGGGCGGCCTGGACGGCGATTTCGGCGGTCTCCAGGTCGCGGATTTCGCCGACCATGATGATGTCGGGATCCTGACGGAGGAAGGCGCGGAGCACTTTGGCGAAGGTGTTGCCCTGCTGGGGGTTGATGGGGACCTGGACGAGACCTTCGATGTCGTATTCCACAGGCTCCTCGGCGGTGAGGATTTTGACGTCGACCTGGTTGATGGCGCGAAGGCAGGAGTAGAGCGTGGTGGTCTTGCCGGAGCCGGTGGGGCCGGTGACGATGAAGATGCCGTTGGGCTTTTCGATGTCAAGGGTGATGTCATCGTAGATGTCCTCGGGCAGGCCGATGTTTTCCAGGTCGAGGGAGACGGCCGAGCGGTCGAGAACGCGGAGCACCACGGATTCGCCGTGGACGGTGGGCAGGCAGGAGACGCGGAGGTCGACCTGGCGCCCGGCGACGGTGAGGGCGATGCGGCCGTCTTGCGGGACGCGGCGCTCGGCGATGTTGAGGTTGGAGAGCACCTTGATGCGCGAGATGATGGGCAGGGCCATGCTGAGGGGCGGCGGGTTCATCTCGTAGAGCGCGCCGTCCACGCGATAGCGGATCTTGAAGTCTTTCTCGAAGGGCTCGATGTGGATGTCGGAGGCGCGGTCGGTGATGGCTTGGTAGAGGACGAGATTGACGAAGCGGATGACGGGGGCCGAGGCGGCGGCGCTCTCGATGCCCTTCTCGTCGGTGGCGTCGTCCACGGCGGGGAGTTCCTCGAGGAGCGCGTCGGAGGCGTCGCCGGCGGCGAAGTTGGCGTCGATGGCGGCCTTGATTTGCGCCTCGGTGGCGAAGACGAAACGGATTTCCTTGGAGAGGAGGAAGGTGAGCTCGTCGATGACATCGGTCTCCACGAGGTCGGCCGTGGCGAAGGTGACGTGGTCGGCCTCGGCCTCGACGGGGACGATGGAGTGTATGCGCACGCTGGCGACGGGGATGAGGTTTTTGAGCGTGTCGTCGAACTCCATGCCCGAGAGGTCGACCACGTCGGTGCCCTGGCTGCCGGCCATGAGGGTGAGGAGGTCTTCCTCGGAGAGGGTGCCCTGGTCGAGGATCAGCTGTTTGTAGGGTTTGCCGCTTTCGAGGTGCTGGCGGATGAGCTCCTGGGCTTGGGCATCGTCGAGGAAGCCGTTGTCGCGGACGAGTTCGAGGAGGGGCGGGAGCTGGAGGGTAGGGTCGGCCATCGCTTATTCCCCTTGCATTTCGCGGAGTTTCTGGACGGTTGTCTCGGGGTCTTGCGCTTTGGTGACAAGGTCTTCGTAGGAGATTTTGCCGGCCATGTAGAGGTTGAGGAGGGAGGTGTCGAGGGAGACCATGCCGAACTTGGCGCCGGTTTGGATGTCGGAGTTGATCTGGAAGGTCTTGTTGTCGCGGATGCGGCTGCGGATGGAGGGGGTGGACATCATGATTTCGAAGGCGGCGCAGCGGCCCTTGCCGCCTTTGTCGGCACGGGGGAGGAGCACTTGGGAGATGACGGCGACCAGCGACATGGAGAGCTGCGTGCGCACCTGCTCCTGTTGGTTGGTTGGGAAGGAGTCGATGATGCGGTCGACCGTCGAGGCGGCGCCGGTGGTGTGCAGGGTGCCGAAGACGAGGTGACCGGTCTCGGCGGCGGTAATGGCCGCGCCAATCGTCTCGAGGTCGCGCATTTCGCCCACGAGGATCACGTCGGGGTCCTGGCGGAGGGCGCGGCGGATGGCCTCGGCGAAGGAGGGGACGTCGACGCCGACCTCGCGTTGGGTGACGATGGACTTCTTGGAGTAGTGGTAGAACTCGATCGGGTCTTCGATGGTGATGATGTGGCAGTCTCGGTCCTGGTTGATGATGTCGATCATCGAGGCGAGGGTGGTGGACTTGCCCGAGCCGGTGGGGCCGGTAACGAGGATGAGCCCACGGGGCTTGTAGAGCAGCTCGTGGACGGCCTCGGGCAAGCCCAGTTGCTCCAGGGTGAGGATGGTGCTGGGGATTTGGCGTAGCACGAGGCCGTAGTTGTGGCGTTCCTTGAAGACGGAGACGCGGAAGCGCGCCGCCTCGGAGAAGTAGAGGCCGAAATCCGCGCCGCCATTCTTCTCCACCTCGGCGATTTGCTCCTCGTTGGCAATCTCGAGGGCGAGTTTGGCGACATCGGCCTCCGTGAAGGGCGGGACGTCCAACGGCTCCAACGCGCCGGAGCAGCGCAGGTAGGGCGGCCCACCCACGCGGATGTGCAGGTCGGACGCGCCTTCATCGACCGTCGCCTGCATGAGGTCGGCCATGGTGATTTCGGTGGTGGCCTCCTGGGCCAGTTCGTACGCGTTCTTGTCCATGTCTCTCAAACTCCTCAGTTTTCGTCGCCCATCGTGGCGCGGAGCACTTCCTCAAGGGTGGTCATGCCGCTGGCCACTTTGAGCATGCCATCCTCGCGGAGGGTGCGCATGCCCATTTCGCGCACACGGGCGCGGAGCACGGTGGTGGGCACTTTGTCGAAAATCATGCGTTGCACGGTGTCATCCACCGAGAAAATCTCGAAGATGCCCTTGCGGCCTTTGTAGCCGGTGTTGTTGCAGACGGGGCATCCCTTGCCCTTGAACATCCGCATTTTGTCGGCGTCTTTGGCCATCGTGCCGAGCATACGCCGCTCGCGGTCGGTGGGGATGTGCTCCTCGCGGCATTTCTCGCAGATGGAGCGCACCAGACGCTGCGCCATCGCCGCGCGCAGGGCGGAGGCCACGAGGTAGGGCTTGATGCCCATGTCCGTGAGGCGCGTCACCGCGCTGGGTGCGTCGTTGGTGTGCAGGGTGGAGAAGACGAGGTGGCCGGTGAGCGCCGCCTCCATCGCGATTTCGGCCGTTTCGTGGTCGCGGATTTCACCAATCATCACGATATTGGGCGCCTGACGGAGGATGGAGCGCAACGCGGCCGAGAAGTCCAGCCCCACGGCGCGGTTTACCTGCACTTGGTTGATGCCGCTCATCTGGTATTCCACCGGGTCTTCGACGGTGATGAGCTTCTTGTCCGGGCGGTTGATTTGCCCCAGGCAGGCGTAAAGCGTCGTCGTCTTGCCCGAGCCGGTCGGCCCTGTCACCAGGATTACGCCGTCGGGCAGGCCGATGAGCCGCTCGAACTTGGCTTGGTCGTCGGAGAGGAAGCCCAGCTGCGGCAGGCCCAACGCCAGGTTTTGCTTGTCGAGGATACGCATGACGATGGATTCGCCGAAGTTGGTCGGCACCGTGCTCACACGCAGATCCAGGTCGCGCTCGGCCATCTTCACTTGGATGCGCCCGTCTTGCGGGATGCGCCGCTCGGAGAGGTCCATGTTCGCCATCAGCTTCACGCGCGAGATGATGGCCCCCTGCAACCGTTTCGGCGGCGGGTCCATCTCCCGCAGCGCGCCATCGATGCGGAAGCGTACGCGGAACCGTTTTTCCATCGGCTCCAGATGAATGTCGGATGCCTTCATCTTGCAGGCATCCATCAAGATCAGGCTCACCAGGCGGATGACCGGCGCGTCCCCCTCGCCGCTCTCGTCCACCTGCATCTCCTTGCGCTGGCTCACGAGGTTGTCGCCCGTGTCGGTCGCGTTGGGGTCAAAGGTCAGCGGGTAATACTTCTCCATCAGGCGTTTGATGTCGCCCGAGGTCACCACCACGAAGTCCGCGTTCTTCCCGTTCAGCCGATAGCGGATCGCGTCCTGCGCGTCATAGTTCGCCGGGTCGCAAATCGCCACCATCACCGAGTCGCCGTCGTCCTGCAACGGGATGGCGTTGTACTTCCGCGCCGTCTCCGCGTCCAACAGATGCACCGCCGCCTCGTCCACCTCGTCGCCGTCGATCGAGGCGAAGGGCATGCCAAACTGCTCGGCCAGCGTTCCCAGCACATCCTCTTCCGAAATCGTGCCACTTTCCACGAGCCAATCGAGGGGCGTCTGCCCCTCCTTGCGTTTCGCCGCAAGGGCGGCAGCCACCTGCTCGGCCGTCACATGGCCGGTCTCCTGCAGGATTTGCAACGCATATTCATCGTTTGTCGTCACGAAAAGCCTCCGAAGCAAGCGTTCATCATCTCCGTAAAAGGTAGCACAAACGCCCGCCGGTTGCAAACAAAAAACCCCGCCGGGTGCGGCGGGGCTTCGCGGGGCGCGGACAGGGGAGCGTCACGGGCGTGCGAGATGGGCGGCCAGCGGGAGGAGCCGCGGGGTGGCGCGCGCCTCGTCGATGACGATGCGCAGCGCGGTGGCCTCCACGGGCGCCTTCAGGCGCAGGATGCGCTTGTGGCCGATGGTGGTGGCCGACGCGACGGTCTCCCACGCATCGGCGCCGGGGCGGCGGATGTCGATGTGGAAGCGCTCGACGACTTGGCCGTGGGCGATGTCTTCCTGTGCGACGATGACGTCGAGGCGGATGGGCTTGGGCAGGGTCACCTCGGTTTGCCCCGGGCGGGTCGCGCCGAGGAGGTTGGTGCCGAAGGTGTCGCGCAGGGCTTGGCCGAACTCGCGCAGGCGGGCGACGTCGTTGGCGTGGAGGAGCCCCTCGGGCGTGGGCGGGATGTTGAGGAGGAGGACGGCGTTGCGGCCGACGGAGCGGTCGTGGATGTCCATCAGCTGCGCCAGGCTCTTTACCTGGCCGTCTTGGTCGGGGTGGTAGAACCAACCCGGGCGGATGGAGACGTCGCACTCGGCGGGATACCAGACCCAGGCGTCGGAGGCGAGCACGGTGCCGAGCGCGCCCAGGGTGGGGGAATCCGCCGAGAGGTCGGCCTGCCTCAACTGGCGGCGGGCGATGGACGCCTGGTCATCCCCATCGAAATGGAAGGCTTCGAAACCTTGGCGCACGGCATCGTTGTTCACGGCCTCGACGGGGAGCACGCTCCACTCGCTGTCGCGCGCCAGGCCGGATTCGTTGCCCACCCAGCGGACGTCCGGCCCTGAGACGGCGATGACGCATGCGGGGTTGCGCGCGCGGATGTAGGTGTAGAAGCGCGCCCAGTCATAGACCTGGCGCTTGCCGTTGGGCCCCTCGCCGCAGGCGCCGTCGAACCATATCTCGTCGATGGGGCCATAGTCGTCGAAGAGCTCCTTCAGTTGCCCCACGAAGAAGTCGTTGTAGGCCGGCGTGCCGTAGGTGGGCTCGTGGCGATCCCACGGCGAGAGGTAGAGCCCCACGCGGATGCCCTCGGCGCGGCAGGCGTCCACAAACGCGCGCACCACGTCGCCCTTGCCGTCCTTCCACGGCGAGGACGCCACCGAATGCGTCGTCAGTTTGCTCGGCCAGAGGCAAAAGCCGTCGTGGTGTTTGGCCGTAAGGATGGCCAGTTTGAATCCTGCAACCTTGATGGCGCGGATCCATTGGCGACAGTCCAGCTTCGTGGGGTTGAAGCGTTTGGGGTCTTCCTTGCCCGTGCCCCACTCGCGGTCGGTGAACGTGTTGATGCCAAAGTGGAAAAAGGCCGTCCGCTCCAGCCTTTGCCAGGCCAACTGCCGAGGCGCCGGGCACACCTGGGCAATTCGCGCCAGCTTGGCGCGCTCGGCGGCATCAAGCCCCGGCGGCAAAGGAGTCGTCTCGCCGGCCCGGCCAAGCCCGGCGGCGCAGAGGACGAGCGCGCAGAGCGCGTGTGTCAGGATCTTGCTTTTCATGCGCCCATATTTTATCCGCCGCCCGCCGCGCCGCACCTAAAAACACGCCTCTCCACGCGCCTGCATACGCCGAGACGCAGGCCGAAAACCATGTACGTTTGGCATCCGCGCCCTGCCCTTGCCTTATTATAATGGCCGCAATCGACACCGCACGAGGATAAAACCCAAGAAGGAACCCCTCATGAAGACCTTGCTCCCCCTCACCTGTTGTCTGGCCGCGTTTGCCGCGTTTGCCGCGCCTTCCCCCAAGCAAACGGACTTCGTCCCCGGCGGGCGCTGGGAAGACAACAACGGCAACCACATCAACGCCCACGGCGGCGGGCTTCTCCTCCACGAAGGCCGCGTCTGGTGGTTCGGCGAACACAAAGTCGCCGGCACCGCCGGTAACCAAGCCTGGGTCGGCGTCCACTGCTACTCCTCCCCTGCCGACGACCTCGTGAATTGGCGCGACGAAGGCATCGCCCTGCGCGTTTCCAAAGACCCAAAAAGCGACATCGCCGAAGGTTGCATCCTCGAACGCCCCAAAGTCATCTACAACGCCAAGACCCGCAAGTTCGTCATGTGGTTCCACCTCGAGCTCAAAGGCCAAGGCTACGCCTCCGCACGCAGCGGCGTCGCCATCGCCGACACCATCGCCGGCCCCTACACCTTCCTCCGTTCAGGCCGCGTCAATCCCGGCATCCCCGCGCAGAACGCCCCCGAGCCTGGCTCCGAAAAAGCCAAAACCTACTTCCGCGACCTCCCCGGCGGCCAAATGGCCCGCGACATGACCCTCTACGTCGACACCGACGGCACTGCCTACCACATCTACGCCTCCGAGGAAAACAGTACCCTCCAGATTGCCGAGCTCGACGATACCTACACCAAACACACCGGCCGCTACTGGCGCGCCTTCGAAGGCCGCTATATGGAAGCCCCCGCACTCTTCAAGCGCGGCGACACCTATTATTTCATCGGTTCCGGTTGCACCGGCTGGGCCCCCAACGCCGCACGCTCCGCCAAAGCCCCCGCCGTCGCCGGCCCTTGGACCGAACTCGGTAACCCAGCCCGCGGCGAAAACGACAACAAAACCTTCTTCTCGCAAAGCACCTACGTCCTCCAACACCCCACCAAGCCCGACACCTACATCTATTGCGGCGATCGGTGGAACCCCAAAAACCAAATCGACTCCCGCCACATCTGGCTCCCTATTCAATGGGACCCCGAAGGCAAACCTTACTTCACTTGGTACGACCGTTGGTCCATCAAATGACCCATTCCCCCGGGGAAGTCCCCCACGGCCTTCCCGGTCTCTCGATTTTCCCGGACAGTGCCGGCGATGCCCAAGGAGACGTGGCGGACTCGCGGGTGTGCTACAATGGGCGCATGGACGATGTATTCGAGGTGTTCGGGGCGGTTTATCCCGAGGCGGGGCGGCCGGCGCTGACGCGTCAGCGGGTCGCATGGGCGCGGGAGCGCCCGTTGGCGGGGCTGACGGTGCTGGACGCGACGCCGCTGTTTCGCAACACGCTTCTCAAGCACGCTTGCCTGCTCGCGGCGGGCGCGGAGGTCTGGGTGGGCTATGGCCGCGCCATGCCGCACGACCCGGCAGTGGCGGCGCGCTTGGGGGAGTTTGGCCTGCGTGTGCCGGATGCGGCGCGCCTGACGCGGGGGTTTGACGTGGTGTTGGATTGCGCGGCGGCCTTCGCGGATGTGCCCGCGCGCCTGGGGCGCGCGGAGCTGACGCGTTCGGGCGCGGTGCGGTATCGCGCGCTCGCCCGGACGTGCCCTGTCATTGACGTGGATGCCAGCCGCATCAAGACCTTTGAGACCGCGCTGGGCACGGGCGATGGGCTTGTCCGCGGGTTGCGGCATTTCGGCGTGGGGGGGCTGCGCGGGAAGGTGGCCGTCGTCTTCGGGTGCGGCAAGGTGGGGCGCGGGATTCTCTTCCGGCTGGCGCGGGCGGGGGCGCGGTGTTTTGTCGTGGATCCGGCATGGCCGCGCCCGCCACGTGGCGTGGCGTTGGCGGAGGCGCCTGGCACCCTGTTGCGGCGGGAGGCCGACCTGGTTGTGACGGCCACGGGCGTCAAGGACGCCGCCGCGCCGTACGCCGCCGACCTTTTGGCCGGGCATGCCATCTTGGCGAATATGGGCGTGGAAGACGAGTTTGGGGCGGGCGTGCCGGACGGGCGCGTGCTCAACGCCAAGGCGCCGCTCAACTTTGCGCTGGAGGATCCCACGCGGATGCGTTATATCGATCCCACGCTGGCATTGCACAATCTCGCGGCGACGCGTCTGGCCGCCGGCGGCTTGCCCCCCGGGCTTTGTGTGCCCGCGGCGGCGGACGAGGCGGCGATTTGGGCGGCCTTGCCGCAACCGTTGCGCGACGAATTGGAGGCCTTCGAGGCCGAGCAGGAGGCTTGAAGTCATGGATATTGCGATCCGGGATGTGTTGTGTCGCGGCCGACGGGTGGATGTGGCCATCGCGGCCGGCCGCTACGCGGCGATTGAGCCGGCAGGGGCGTTGAGGGGTTGTTCGGCCGAAACGGAAATCGACGGCACGCGTTTCCTGCTCCGTCCGCCCTTCTACAACACCCACACCCATCAGGCGATGACCCTCTTGCGGGGCATTGACGACGACTGCGCCCTCATGGACTGGCTGACGCGCGCGATTTGGCCGCGCGAGGCGCGCCTTACCGCCGAGGCCGTCTATGCCGGCACGCGCCTGGCTATCCTGGAGGGGCTGAAGTCGGGTTGCGTGGGCTTCAACGATATGTATTTCCATCAGCCCGCCGTCATTCGCGCCGCCGTCGAGATGGGGGTTCGCGCCCGCGTCGGGCTGATGTTCATGGATCAGGTGAGCGACCACATCGAGAACGAGGCCGCCTGGGCGTTGCGCACGCGGCTGCCATCGACCGTCGGCCTCACCCTCGCCCCCCACGCGCTCTACACCACCACGCCCGACCTGCTTCGCCGCGTGGCCGCGCAAGCCGCCGAGACCGGCCTGCCCATCCACATCCATGCCGCCGAGACCGCCGCCGAGGTCGCCATCGCCAAGGAGCGCTTCGGTGCGGCGAGCCCCATCGCCTATCTCGATGCCTGCGGTCTTCTTCGCCCCGGCGCCATCCTGGCGCATTGCTGCCACGTGGACGACGACGACCTGGCACGCATCGCCGAGCGCGGGTGCTTCGTGGCGCACTGCCCGCAATCCAATCAAAAACTCGCCAGCGGCGTTTTCCCCTGGGCCAAGGCTGCCGCCGCGGGCGTGCGCATCACCGTCGGCACCGACGGCGCGGCCTCGAACAACGGGCTCTCGATGATTGCCGAGGCCAAGGCCGCCGCGCTCTCCGCCAAACTCGGCGCGGGCGCGCCCGACGCCCTGCGCGTGGCCGATCTCGATCGCGCCGTCACCGCGGAGGCCGCCGCCGCGCTCGGCTTCCCCGAGGCCGGCCGCGTCGCCGTGGGCGCGGAGGCCGATGGCATTCTCGTGGATTTGGAGTCGTCTTGTTTCGCGGGCGGAGGCGATCCGGATGCCAACTTTCTCTATGCGGGCGACTCCGCGTGCGTGGACACCGTCTTTTGCGCGGGGCGCATCCTCATGCGCGGCCATCGCGTCCCCGGCGAGGCCGAAATCCTCGCCGCCGCCCGCCGTGCCGCCGCCATGCTCCGCGACGCGTGAGCAGCCTTGGCGGCAAGCCTCCGACGCTCACGCCCTGCCGTGGGAACGCCAGAGATCCACGGCGACGCAGAGGGCTTGGAGGAGGGCGCAGGCGAAGAGGAGGTGGAGGATTGCCGGAAGCGTACGAATGGGGCAGAGTGTCAGCGCCAGGCAGGCAAGGGCGGCGCAGGGGAGCATATAGCGCAGGTAGCGAAAGTCGTTGCGAGCCTGTTGATGGGCGAAGTGGCCGGCGCAGGCGACGTTGAGGGTGGTGGTCACGGTGAGGTAGGCCGCGAGGGGCGCGATGCCGACGTAGGGCGCGTAGCCGGGGATGAAGGGAAAGAACCACGGCAGGCAGACCCAGAGCGCGCCGGCGAGCAGGAGCCCGCCGCCGAGAATGGCCGCGAGCGCGCCGTCGCGCAACGTGGCGGAGCCTTCCCCGCGCGTCTGCGCGGCCACGGCATAGGGGAAGAGCACCATCGCCACGGTGGAGCCGCAGTAGGTGGCAATCTCGGCGAAACGCGAGAGGATATAGTAGCCCGCCGAGGCATCGTCGGCCAGGCGCGTGCGGATGACGAGCGTGGCGACGAAGGTCTGCAACGAGGCGGCGACGATGCCCAGGGCGACCTTGCCGGCGTAACGGGCCATCGGGCGCCAGGCCTCGCGCCAGACGGCGCTTGCGGGGAGCGCCGCGCCCGCGCCGCGCGCCAGGAGCCGCCGCAAGGCCCAGAGCGTGACGCCCGCGGTGACCAACACCGGGGTGAGCTGCCCGATGAAGTAGCCCGTCAGCCCCAACAACGGCAACGCCATGAACATCACGCCCAGGCGCATCGGCGCGGCCAGAAGCGACCCGGCGGCCAACGCCCCGAAGCGTTCGAGCGCCTGCGCGGCGGCGGTGACCATCGGCAGAAAGGCTGCGATCAGCCCATAGGCCACGGCCAGGTAGCCCGCGGGCGAGTGGGCGACACGGAGCGCGTCGCAGAGCCATGGCAGGCATGTGGTCGCCACCGCCAGCGCCGCCGCCAACGCCAGCCCCGTGGCGGCGAGCGTGCCGCGCAAGAGCGCGCGGACGCGGGCGGCGTCCCCGGCAGCGGCGTAGGCGCCGAGGTGCCGGGCGAAGACGGTGGTGAGCACGCTGACGGGGAGCGCCAGCACCGCGCCGAACTGCGTCAGCGGCAGGAGCGCGCCCAACGTCTGCGCGGGGAGGCGGCTCGGCACCACCCAGAGCCCGGTGACCGCGTTGAGCGCGTCGGCCAAGCGCATGGCGCCAAAGACCAACAACAGGCAGACCCAGAAACGGCGCGTCTGCGACACGGCGGCCTCAGCGGCGCAGGGCCTCGAGCACCCGCTCCAGACGCATGCCGCGCGACCCCTTCAGTAACAACGTCTCGCCCGGGCGCAAGAGGAGCGGCAACGCCTCGGCAGCCTCATCCACCGTGGCGAACCAAACCGTCTGCGACGCCGGATACCCCGCCGCGACGGCGCCTTCCAGCAGGGCGCGCGCGGCGGTGCCGACGCCGGCCAACAACCGCCACGGGCCGTTGCCCGATGCCTCGCCGACGGCGCGGTGCTGCGCATCGGAGGCGTCGCCCAGCTCCAGCATGTCGCCCACGCAGACGGCCTTGCCGGCGGGGACAGCCATCCCCGCAAAGGTTTCGAGCGCCGCGCGCATGGAGAGCGGGTTGGCGTTGTAGGCATCGTTGACGACGCGGCAGGCACCGGCCTCGACGGTCTCCCAGCGCATGGGCGGGGCCTTGAAGGTGGCCAGCCCCGCCAAAATCTGCGCGGGCGTGGCGCCGGCCTCGCGGGCCAGGGCATAGGCGATGAGCGCGTTCGAGGCGTTGTGCTCGCCACAGAGCCCCGTTTCCAACAACACGGCGGGCTCGTTGGCGTGGCGGACGCGCACGACGCCCTTGGCGAGCGGCTCGCCCACATAGTCGGCGGCGGCATCGCCCAATGCGGCCGTCACCACGCGGCATCGACATGCCTCGCGGAGAATGCCCTCGCACGCGACGCCCTTGGGCAATACCGCGAAGCCCTTGGGGCGCACGGCGGCCAGGAGTTTGGCCTTCTCGGCGGCGATGGCCGCCACGGTGCCGAAGTTGGCGATATGCGCCGGGCCGATGCACGAGATGGCCGCGGCGTCGGGGCGGAGCGCGTCGGCCAGCGGGTCCATGTCGCCGGGGTGGCTGATGCCGGCCTCGATGACGGCGAAGCGGGCTTCCTCGGGCACGGCCAGCAGGGAGAGCGGCAGGCCGACCGCGTTGTTGTGGTTGCCCGGCGTCGAGGCGGTTGTCCCCGCGCCCGAGAGCATGGCGGCGGCAAGTTCCTTGAGCGTGGTCTTTCCGGCGCTGCCGGTGATGCCCATGACGCGGCCGCGCAACGCCTCGCGATAACCTTTGGCCAACGCCACGAGCGCCGTCGCGGGGTCTCCTACGCGCAGGAGCGGCAGACCGGCGACCTCCGCGGGCGCGACCCAATCGGTGCGCACCAAGGCCGCTGTGGCGCCCGCGCGGAAGGCGGCTGCCACGAAGTCGTGCCCATCATGGTTGACCCCGTGCAAGGCCACGTAAAGGGCCCCCACGCGGACGGCTCGGCTGTCCTGCGTGACGGCGGTGATGGGAAAGGTTGGCGGCACCGTCCACGTGCCGCAGGCCCAGCGGGCGATTTGTTCGGGCTTCATCGGACGGATCCTTTCGCGTAGGCATCGATCATGGCGGCGGTGAGGGAGAGCGCGCCGGCGGCGTCGGGGGGCGGCGGCAATTCGTCGGGCGCCAACCATGCGGCCTCGCCCAATTCGCCATCGGCCAAGGAAAAGGCCGGGTCGGCCACCTCGGCAAAGAAACCAAGCAGGAGCGACCCGCTCAACCCCCAAGGTTGCGAGGCGAAATAGCGCGTGGAGACGACTTCGAGGCCGGTTTCCTCGCGCGCCTCGCGGCGGCAGGTCGCCTCGGCGGTCTCGCCCACCTCGCAATAGCCGGCTACGAGCGCGGGGCCCTTGTAGGGGCGGTTGGCGTAGCGCGTGACCAGGAGCCGGCCGCGATGGGTGAGGCCGACGATGACGGCGGGCGCGATGGAGGGATAGTATTCCTCGCCGCACTCCGGGCACCGCAGGCACTCGCCGTGGCGCGCGAGCGGCGCGGCGCAACGCCCGCAATGGCGGTGCGCCAGCAACCAATTGGCCACATGGAGCGCGCAGAAGGCCCCGAAGCGGTCGGTCGCGGTTGGCAACGCCCGCAACGCCTGCGTGGAGCCAAAGGCCATCCCGGGCGCGCCCCCCAGGAAAAACGTTTGCGCACCCACGCGCACCAGCGGCACGGCGGCCACGCACACCGGCGTCCACGGCGCCAAGGCCACGCCGTCGCGGCGCACGGACAGGATACGGTCGCCCGGCGTCGGCGAGACGTCCGGGAAGAGGGTCAAAGGTTCGGCGATGTCCTGAATCATGGCGTTGCCTCCTGCGCAAGGGCCTGCGCGGCCAAGGCCTCCCATTCGGGAAGCGTGAGCGTCTCGGCGCGGCGTGTGGGGTCGATGCCCGCGCGAGCCGGGTCGATACCCGCGAAGGGCGCGGGCGCCCGCCGCAACACCGTGCCAAGCTGTTTGCGGCGCTGGGTGAAAAGATACTTGGCCAAGGCGCGGAGCGCGGCCTGCCCCACGGGCGGGAGCCCGCAGCGTCCGTGCCGCGTGAGCGTGACGATGGCGCTCGTGACCTCGGGCGGCGGCCAAAAGCACCCCGGCCCCACCGGACGTGCCACGCGCACGTCGTGCCCCATTTGCGTCCAGACCGATGCCGTTCCGCGCCCGGGCGATCCGGGCGGCGCGGCGAGGCGGTCGGCCACCTCGCGCTGCAACAGCAACGTCAGCCGCGGCGGCGCGGCGGGCTCCGCCAGCAAATCCATCAAAATCCGCGTCCCCACCGAATAGGGCAGGTTCGAGGCGAAGGCATCGAAGCCGCCGGCCAGCAATGCGGGCCAATCGGCCTTCAGCGCGTCTCCCTCAATCAACGTCAGCGTCTCGGGGAAGGCCGCGCAGAGACTCTCGCGCAGCCACGCGGCGAGCGCGGGATCCTTCTCGATGGCCGTCACCCGCGCCCCGCGCCGCAGGAGCGCCTCGGTGAGCACGCCCAGCCCAGGCCCCACCTCCAACACGCGCCCGCCCGCGCCCACCCCGGTCTCGGCCACGATGGCATCGAGGATGTTGCGGTCCACAAGAAAGTTCTGCCCCAACGTCTTGTTGGGGTGGAACCCACGTGCCAGGCACCAAGCCCGCACCTCGCCAAGCGCCGTCCGATTCATCAGAGTGTGATGTCCACCAACCGCACATAGGCCTGCTTACGCAGCCCCTCGACCCACGCCTTGTAACGCGCCTGCCCCTGCTCGCGGCGCACGGCCGCCTCCACCTTGTCCCACACCTCGCCCAACGGCGGCACCCGCCCCCGGCGCGTCGCCACCCGTTGCACGATGGCCCGCCAGCCGCCCACCTCCAGGATATCCGAGCGCTCCCCGTCCTTCAGCTTCTCCAACGCCTCCACCACCTGCGGCGCGAAGTTCGCCTTGGGATCCACGAACCCCCAGTCGCCCCCCTGCGCGGCGTGCGACTCCTTGGAATGGGCTTTCGCCACCTCCTCGAAAGGCTTGCCCGCCTTCAGCTCCGCCAATGCCGCCTCCGCGGCCTTCGCGCCCCCAGCCGGGTCAATCATGATCAGGCGCACGTGCACCCCTGCTTCCTCCGCGAAGTCCTTCGCATGGGCGGCGTAATAGGCGCGTACCTTCTTGGGCGACACCGTCACCTTGCGCTCCACCTGCAGTTGGCGCATCGCCATCAAAATCAAATCCTCTCGCACCTCCTTCACCCATTGGTCCCGCGTCATCCCCGCGGACAGCAACGCCTCGCGCAACCTTGCCTCGTCCCCGCCGAAACGATCCGCCAGAATCTCCTGCACCCGCCGGTTCACCACCGTGTTCGGCAGCTGCGCCCCGGACGCCTCGTACGCACCCAAAATCAGGATGCGGTCAATCAGCAAATCGCGCATCACCGGGAAATACTCCCGCATCCGCGCGGCCACCTCATCCTGTGGCAGACGCGACAGATTGAAGTTCGCGTGCAGCTCCCGCATCACCGTGTCCACCGTGATCACCTTGTCGTTCACGTACGCCGCCACGCCATCGTAAAACGACGGCTCCGCCCGCAACCCGAACGCCAACGCGGCCATCGCCGCCAACAATCCCGCTCTCACTCGCATACGTCCATTCCTTTTGCCACAAGCATACCAAAAAGCCCCGCCCCGCGCGAGGCCGCCGCTTCCACCAGGGTGTCGGACATTTTTTTGTCCGACCGGGACGGACATTTTTTGGAAAGGCAATCGTGGAGCAGGGTAGAGCGTGGTCGTTGCCTCAGAAAAAAGGCTTGCGACTTCTTGCAGGTGTGCGGAATCTCGCGGCCCCAGGTGTGTGCATTGGCGCGCGTGGCCCGGCGGGGTTCGGAGTGTGCGGACAGCGCGGACAGGCGGTTGCGCCGCCAATTGGATTGGGCGTGCTATGATGACGCCATCGATGATTTTTGCCTGCGGGAGGCATGTGACCGAATGGCCGACGGCGCGACAAGCGCAATCGACCACACGGATCTCGACCACCTTTACGGGACGGAGGAAGGCTCGGATTATTTCCCGTCTTGGGACGGTTCACGCCACGTGGCAAGCATGGGGGACACGGCAACGACCATCTTCCTGCTCACGCCGGGCTCGCGCGAAGGCTTCCCCGTCTCCTGCCGGTTGCACGAAACACGCCTGACACCCACGTAATGCACCATCCAAGCGCTCGAACGCGTGGGCGAACTGAAGCGCCGCACCGGGAAACAGGTTATGTGCGTCATGGATCGCGGTATGGACGCACTGGAAATCTACCACGCAGCCATGCGCTGCGATGTGCCCATCGTCGTGCGCGCACGCCGCGAGCGCCTTGCCGCATCCCCGAGCCAACCGTCGACGCCTTCTGGGACGCCGTGAAGGGCGACATCGACGCCGTCTCCAAATGGAAGGAGCGCGAAATCGACCGCGTCGACGCCGAGACCGCCCAGGCCGCACGCTGGGGCGCGGAGCGCTTCCGCAAGAACCTCGCCGACCTCGACACCCTCGACGCACAAGGACGCCTCAACGTGGGAGGAAACGCCCCGCGCACCCCAATCGCCATCCCCAACGAATACATGACGGCCAGGGAAGCCAAGGCCATCCTCGACGCACAACGCGGCAAGGTCTTCGTCAACCAAGACGACGGACGCGAGGCCAAGTTCGGCGGCAACCAAATCAACAAGATGCTGGGACGAAAAGCCACGGACAAAAGCCTAGCCAATGGCTTCTCCATGTCTCAACACAACCAAGCGGTCGCACGTGTCGGCGAATTGTACGAAAGCGCCACACTCATCGAGAACGCCCGGACAAGGATGACGACCCCAACATCGTCGCTATCCGCCGATACGTCTCGCCGATTGCATTCGGAGAAAAGGAGGCATCGGCCTACATCACCATAAAGGAGAGCGAGCAGAACGGAAACCGTATCTGCTCGCTCGAAGTGCTGGAGTTGGAAGATTCGCGTCTTTCCATTGGCGGACTGACCAGCGACCAGCACCGCCACACCCGCGAATCCACTGACACTGTCGCATATCCCGGCGCGGATGTCAACCCCCGCCTCAAGATTGGCTCGGCGCTCACGCCCGAGGCGCGCGCCGAGATGGACAAGGCGCGCCAACGCCACGAGGGCACCGACAGTTGGATGAGGGCGCCCAACGGCAGACCCACCAGGCTCACCCGCGAGCAGTGGCTCCTCGTGCGCACGCCCGCCTTCAAGGCGTGGTTCGGGGACTGGGAGAACGACCCGGCCAACGCCAGCAAAGTCCTGGACGGGAACGGCGAACCTCTCGTCGTCTACCACGGACGATGGCGGCACTTCAATATCTTCAACGACCGGATCGGCGACGTCAAGAACAGCACCGCGCCTTACGGAACGGCCTGGTTCGCCTCGAACCGGGAGGCGGCGGCAAACGCCGGCTCGCCAGACCTCGAACCGCTCGCCTGCTTTCTCAACCTCCGAAAACCGCTCATCGTCGACGCGGACGGAAACGACTGGGACAACCTCCCGGAAGGCGAAAGCACGGACTACCTCGCGCAGGACGCCATCGACTTCTTCCGGGACGGACTCATCGTCCGTAACGTCGTCGAGGGCGATGGCTCGCTGACAGACGACTACGTCGTGCTTACGGACAGAGGCGGGGCCGCGAACATCAAATCCGCCACTGGCAACACCGGCGCATTTTCGCCTGCAGACCCCGACATTCGCCGCTCCATCGGCGGCGTTGCACCGAGGGGCGTGCCACTGACGGCCTACCACGCGCTCTCGCAGGAACCGCTTCTGCGCTCGCTCAGACAGGGCGGGCTGGTGGCACCCTCCATCGCCGTCACAGAGGCGGGCAAGGCACGCGCGTTCGGATACGGCGAGTGCTTCCTCTTCTTCCGCAGAGAGGCCGTCGACCCGCAGGCCAATCCCGAGAATTTCATCTTCCCCGGCGACGCGGGCACGCCCATCTATCCGCGCAGGTGGCCGACCCAGACCTCCGTCGACGCCGTCCTCCGGCGCGTCCGTGCGCTCGGCCCGGAATGGACGGCCACGACGCGCGAGGAGATCCTGCGCGAGGCCATGCGCGTCTACAATGTCACAAACGAGAGCTTCGAGGACAACGGCCTCGTCGACGTCCCCAACGCGCTCTACGCCCTTTATCTTGCTGAGGGCAGCGATGGCGATATAACGCCAACGCCCGACGGGACGCGCGACATCGCGCGCGACCTCGCACGCGAAGACCCAGACGGCTTCCTGCGGGTCCCAGATTTCTGGCGATGGGCGAAGGCGCAGTTCAAAATCTCCACGCGCGCCCTCACCCCTCGGCAGGCCACGCGCCTCATGCGCCTCGCCCCGCTCAAGGAACTCTCGTCCCTCTCCCCGGAGCTCGGCGACGAGATGACCCAATTCCACGACTCCGCCATGCTCGCCCTCCGTGACATCGAGGAAACCCGCAAGGTCATCGTCCACCCCTATAACGTGGAGCGCGGCTTCGACGCCCTCAAACGTGCCATACGCAAGCCGGGCGTCAGCGCGGAAAACAGCCTCCGCCACCTCTCCGCCGACCTCTCGCTCGTCAACACCGAGGCCGAGCTTCGCGACCTCTTCTCGCGCGAGAACGAATGGTACGCCACCGGTGAGCGCGCCCTGAACGCCCTCCTTCGCTACATCCGCAACGCGAGCGGGATGGAAGAAGGCACTTACTTCGAGGCGAAGCCCATGCGCCTCGTCGGCATCGACGAAATCCGGATGGCCCTCATCCCCCAAAACGCCAGCGCCGAGCTTCGCACCGCGCTCACGGAAAGCGGCATCCCCTACAAAACTTACACCGAGGGCGACCGACGCCGCGCAATCCGCGACGCCGCCGCGCAAACGCGTTTCTCCATCGGTGGGAGCGCGCGGAGGTTGCCCATCGAGGCCACCACGCGCACCGCGCGCATCGGCGTCTTCCGCGAGGCGCAACGCAGGCCGGGGAACGGCACGGGCATCGACGCCAAGCGCCTTATCCACGTCGCCGACCTGCCCGACTGGGCGTCGCGATACGGCCTGCCCACGGCACTCATGGCCAACGGCCGCGTCCTGCGCAAACTGGCCAAGAAACACGCCTTCACGCCCGAGCTCTTCGCCGACCTGATTGAGGCAATGGCCCGGCCGATCGCCGGGTTCCGGGAAGATGGCAAGGGTAAGACGCTCAAAGGAAGAAGTGGGCGGCCACGGAAGGACTTGGTGCTCATCCTTGACATCAGGACGCCGAACAGAAACGGTGCGCCGGCAGCCTCCACACTCGTCGTCCTCTCCGCCAACGGCGACCACACCATGCTCACAACGGCATATGGGATGGACGACGTTGGCGAAACAAAATACGTCGGGGCCATCAATACGCAGCTCATGCTCTGGGTAGACAAAACAAGGGTCGCCCGAATGCCGTTGCTGGCGGAGACTACGCTCTCCCTTAATTCCTTCAACGGCCCTGACGACCCTTCGATTGGTACTGTGCCAAACCGGGAGGAGGAAGTCAAGGAGAATGTGCGCCGGGCCATCGGCGGCGTGGAGCGCGCGCGCCGCGTGGGCGCGGCCGCCGCGCTCTACTACGGGCGCAGCCCCGCCGTCGCCGACGTCGCCACCGGCGCCATCGTCGAGCTCGCCCTCCAGGCCGAGGCCGACCGCTCCGGCAAACGCTACTCCACCCAGGACATCAAGGACGCCTACGCCGACTTCGGCATCCACGCCGACGACCGGACCGCCGCCGCCATCGCCGACCGCCTCAACGACAACGCCAAGGCCGAACGCTGGGGCAGGCGCTCCAAGGAGGGCATCTCCCAGCGCGACCTCATCCTCCAGCAGGCCGAGCACCTCCGCAGGCACTACGACCTCCACTGGACGCAGGCGCAGAAGGACGCCTTCGAGCACGGCGTCGCCGGCGGCTTCGGGGCCGCCCGCGAGCTCGCCCGAGACGCGCAGGAAATCGCCGAGGCCAAACGCGCCGAGGCCGAGGGCGTCCTCGGCGTCGCCCCCGCGCTCATCGCCAAAGACCTCTGCACCCTCGACTTCCGAAACGCCGCCTCGGAGATCGACGACTTCGCCAAGTCCGCCCTCTCCCCCTATCGCGACATCCAAAAGGCCGTCCGCAACCTCTCCGGCCACGACCTCGACGACCTCTGGGAGGGGGACGAGACGGCCAGACACCTCCGCGTCCGCCGACAAATGGCCGAGGCCGCACGCCGCAACGCCGACGAGGAATAACCGCCCACGCTTAGCCGCTAACTGTGCCACAAGAATCACATAAGAGAGAAGACGACCGTAATCGTCACGCGTTGGATTGAGGACTTCCTCGCCACGCTTGACAAGCGCACGCGCGACAGGTTCGAGGTTGTCGTCGACAAACTCGAGCAGGAAGGGACGCTGGCCTACCCGGAAGCGCGAAAGATGCAGGGGCAGGACAACCTCTTCGAAATCCGTGTCCGTTCGCCGTGGGATGGGCAGGTGCGCGTCTTCTACGCCTACGCCGACCAGGACGCCATCTACACGCTGAACGGTTTCGTCAAGAAAACACAGGAAACGCCGTTGCGCGAACTGAAACGCGCACGCGCCATCATGAAGGAGTTGGGATTATGAAAACAATTATCGGGAAGGTGTCCGGGAAACCCATCGAGTTGTACACCGCCGACGAGGTGTTCGCCGACATCCGGAGCAGACCGGACTACGCGGAGACGCGTGCCCGGATCGAGGCCGAAATGGAGGCCGAGCAGGCCTTCTGGGCAAAGGCCAAGGCCGCGCTCCGCAAGTGCGGCATCACCGGCAAGCTCGCCGAGGATATCCTCGACCGCCTCTGGGAGCTTGGCTACTACGAACACCAGACCGGCAAGGCATCCGCCGAGCCCGTTCACTGACGCCGCCCGAAGACGTCCTCCCGGCGCGCCTGCGCGTAACTCGTCGGCGCGCCGCGTTCGCGCCCCGCCCATTCGTACGGCGAGCGCAGCGTCTCCAGCGTCCGCAACACCTCCGGGTGCCGCAGGTTCGCCAGGCAGTCCAGCATATCGTCGTGCGACGACCGGCACCACCCAAGGCATCACCCTCGACCGCTTCCGCAAAAATATCCGCGCCATCGCACACACCGCCGGCATCGCTTGGGGCCACGACATCTTCCGCCACTACCGCGGCCTCGTCCCCCCCCCCTGGCTCCGGCCAAACCTACTTCGCCATCACCCCCGATATTTAACGACTTTTTAGTAACTCACAGAATAATCAACTGCAAAATCGACACCGTCTCTTTATTTATAATCAGTGGGTCGTGGGTCCGAATCCAACCGTCGGCTCCAGATTTAAGCCCCTCAAGTTGAAATACTTGCGGGGCTTTTTTGATTGAGGCGTTTGATTTCGGGGTAGGTGTGGCTGCGTACTGTTGTGACGGGGTGGGGGAAAGTGGAGTTTTGGGGTGTGTGCTTGGCGTGATGCCGTGCTAGAATGATTGCGACAAGGTTGGGCAACGGGCGATGAAAGGAGCGGATTATGCACAGACTCACGGTGTTTTTGGGAATGGCCGCGGTGGCGGCCGGTGTTTTCGCGGCGACGCCGCGGCTTGAGCTGAGCCTCACCGAGGCGGGGGCGCTTCGCCAACGCGTCCTGCTTGGGGACGAGGTGTTGATTGCGTCTTCGCCGCTGGGCATTGTGCTTGACGGTGTGGCGTTGGGTGAGCGCGAGGCCGAGGTGTCGCGCAAGACGGTGGGCGACCTCACCACGCTCACGTTGCGCAATGCGACCGGGCGCGTCTGGACGGTGGAGGCGCGTACGTTCCCCGATGGCGTGGCCGTGCGGTATCGAATCCCGGCCGACGCGCCGGCCACGGTGACGCGCGAGAACACGACCTTCACCTTTCCTTCCGGCACGACCGCGTGGTATGCCTCGGCAGTCTTCCAATATGGTTACACGCAGCGTTACCAGGAGCGCAAGACCGATGACATCGCGGGGGAGATTCTCGCGCCGCCCGCCACCTTCCGTCTGCCCGGCGGCACGTACGCGGCCTTGACGGAAGGCAATCTGCGCGACTTCCACGGATGTGTCTTCGAGGGCATCGGCCCCAACGCGGTGCGCGTGCTGTTTGCCGAATGCAAGGGCGCGCTTGATGCGGGGCTTGCGATCGGCATGCCGGCGAAGGATCGTAACGTCGTGGTGCGCAACCACCCATGGCAGGCCGTGTGCAAACGTGGCACGCAGGAAATCGTCACGCCGTGGCGTATTCTCATGGTGGCCAAAGACCTCACGGGGCTCCTGAACAACGGCATCTTGGCCAAGGTCGCGGATCCGCCCGACCCCAACCTTTTCCCCGATGGCGGCAAGGAGCCGTGGATCCGCCCTTCTCGCGCGGTCTGGAACTGGATGCTTGACCGCCCCAACAGCCGGGGTTTTGACGTTGCCCAAGCGCTTATCGACGACGCGCGGAAACTCGGCTACGAGGCCGTTGTCCTTGACGAAGGATGGGAGCGTTGGCCGCAACGCGAAAAGAAGAACCCGCGTGTCCAAGGACTCGACAAGTGGGGCATGGTCGCGAAACTCTGCGCCTACGGCCACGAGCGCGGCGTGGACGTCTGGGTCTGGCGGCCCGGTGCGCCACGCCATGCGAAGGATTGGCAGGTGCTCGACCCCGCCGAGCGTGCCGCCTTCATGGACGCGTGTGTCAAGGCCGGCGTCAAGGGGCTCAAGATCGACTTCTTCCACCGCGAAAATCTCCCCACCGTCCAGGCAATGGAGGCCATCCTTGAAGACGCCGCCAAACGCCGGCTCATGGTCGTCTTCCACGGCGTGAACAAGCCCACGGGCGACTCCATCACTTGGCCGAACCTGATGGCCAAGGAAGCCGTCTCCGGCCTTGAGTGCGTCGGTTGGGGCGAGCGTGACATGGCGCCTTGGCCGGTGCATGACGCGACGCTTCCCTTCACCCGCTGGCTCGTCGGCGCGGCCGACTACACGCCCGTCGGCTTCGGCCGCCGTTGCCCCCCTGCCACCACCTATGCCCATCAAGTCGCCACCGCCGTGGCCTTCACCTCCCCCGCGCTCATCCTCGCCGCCGACCCGCGCGATCTTGCCCAAGACCCGCTCGAGCCTTTCTTCCGCGATCTCCCCGTGACGTGGGACGAGACACGCGCCCTCGCCCCAAGCGCCATCGGAAAACTTGCCATCCTTGCCCGCCGCCACGGCAACGAATGGTGGGTCGCCGTCCTCAACGGCGTCGAACCGCTCGACCTCCGCCTTTCCCTCGACTTTCTGGGCGAGGGCGCATGGACGCTTGACGCGCTGGAGGATGCCGCGCCCGACCGCCGCAAACTCACCCGCCGCCAGGCCACGGTAACCGCCGCTGACACCGTGGACTTGCCCCAACTCTCAGGCGGCGGCGCACTCCTCCGTTTCTCCCCCGCCCAAGCGCGATAAACACGCGAACGGCGGGAAACGAAGGGCAAGCCGGGCGCCCGGCTTGCCCTTCGTTTCCCGCGTGGCGTTGGCTCACACGGTGTAGAACTCCTCCCAGCCTTTGCGCGGGGGCTGGCGCAGGAGGGCATTGGCCTCGGGGTCGCCGGGGATGGTCCCGGTGGCTTTGTCGAAGGCGAAGCTTCGGCCGGTGCGTTGCGCGATGCAGGCGAGGGTGAAGAGTTGGGAGAGTGGCGCGGCGACGCTGAAGGGGGAGAGGGGCTCCATCTCGCCGCGGACGGCGCGGAGGAAGCCTTCGTAGTGCGTGCAGGTCTCGGCGGGGCAGTCGGGCAATTTGCGGTTGTAGTCCCCCACGACGTGGAGGGGATGTTTGTGGGAGAGGGATTGCCAAATGGTGCCGTCGCGCTGGTACATCTCTTTCCCGGGGTAGAGGCGCACCTTTTCGTTGGGGTCGTTGGCGGCATTTTGGGGAATGCCGCCTGGGGTCGCGTAAACGAATGCCGGCGGCAGGGGCGGCAGGTTGTCCGCGCCTTCGTACCAATCGAGCTCGAAGTCGCCGTGCAGGCGGTTGGAGGGGAAGTCGAAGCGGAGGGTGGAGCTCATGGGGTAGACGAAGCGGTTGGCGCCGGTCTGTCGGACGACGGTGACGGCGCTCGGCAGGTCGCCGCGCAGGAGGAATTGGTGGACGCAGTCGATGAGGTGCGCGCCCCAGTCGCCCATGCAGCCGTTGCCGAAGTCGTACCATGCGCGCCATTCGCCACCGACGAAGTCTTTGCTGTAGTCGTGGTAGGCGACGGGACCAAGCCAGGTGTCCCAGTCGAGCGTCGCGGGGATTTTCTCCGCCTTGGGAAAGGCGGTGAGTTTGCCGCCCCATTTGTGCCAACGGCGGGAGAAGTTCATGTGCGCGACGACTTTATAGACGTCGTGGACGAGGCCGATCTCGACGTAATGCTTGAATTGGTGGTATTTGACGGTGGAGTGGCCTTGGTTGCCCATTTGGGTGACGACGCCGTATTTTTGGGCGGCTTTCATGAGCAGGTCGCATTCCTCGAAGGTGTGCGCGAGGGGCTTTTCGACGTAGACGGCGATGCCGCGGCGCATCGCGTCCATCGCGATGGGGAAGTGGGTGTGGTCGGGCGTCGCGACGAGGCAAGCGTCAATCTTGCCCCCCATCTTGGCGAACATCTTCCGGAAGTCCTGGAAGCGCGGCACGTTGGGATATTTTTTCAGACATGCGCGCGTGTGGGGGGCGCCCATGTCGGTGTCGCACAGGGCCACGCATTCGAAGAGCTGCGGGAAGCGGCCGAACTCCCGGATGTCGCCCCAGCCTTGCTGGCCGATGCCGACGAAGGCCAAGCGCACCTTGGCGTTCGCGACGTATCCTTTGCGCGAGAGGCAGCCGGGCAGGAGGAGGGGCGCGGCGCCGGCCGCGAGCATCGACTTCAGGAATGATCGGCGGTTCATCTCAGAGTTCCTTGACCTTGAGATTGCAGTAGGCGACAGAGGAATCCGAGTGGTCTTGGATGAGCAGGTGACCGCTTTCGGCCTCGCCCCAGAACGCCCCGGCGTCTTGCCAAGCGCGGTATTTGGAGCGGGCGACGCCGTCGCGGAAGGCTTTGGAGCCGCGCTCGTATTCCAAGACTTTCACGCCATTGAGCCAGTGCTCGACATGGTTGCCTTTCGCGACGATCATGCCGCTGTTCCATTGGCCGGCCGGCTTGAGGAGGGCGTCGGCGCCTTGGGCGGGGAGGATGTCGTAGAGCGCGGCAACGCGGCGGTTGCCGTCGCGGCCCTTGGTCGCGTCGGGATGGGCGGGGTCGAGGATTTGGTATTCCTCGCAGGAGTTTTTATGTTGGCCGGGGTTGTAGAAGTACTTGATGCCGGAGTTGGCGGCCTCCGTCAGGCGGAAGTC
Source organism: uncultured Lentisphaeraceae bacterium (assembly GCA_949289005.1). Classification (GTDB taxonomy): domain Bacteria; phylum Verrucomicrobiota; class Kiritimatiellia; order RFP12; family DVOR01; genus Spyradenecus. The sequence goes on along the minus strand of CASEMQ010000053.1, from coordinate 11,875 downwards.
GAACTTGAAGACGAAGTCGCGGTAGCGCTTTTTGGTGAGGATGTCGCCCCCGCCGCCGAGGCGCGCGTCCTCAGGCGGCAGGGGGAACCATTTGCCGTTGGCGATGCCGCTGGTCGGGCGCATGGCGAGGCAACCATCCTGGACGTACCAGCCGCGGGCGGGGAAGGTCTCGCGCTTCCATTCGTCCTTGGCGCCGACCCACTTGTCCGCGGGGAGGTTCTTGCCGTCGAAGAGAAGTTCGTAGCCCTCGGCCCGCTCTTGGGCGGAGAGGGTGTTGGCGCCTGCGGGGGCGGGTTGCATCTTGGCCGGGACGTGGAGGGCGTCTGTCACGCCGCGGGCGTAGCCGATGGATTCGGCGATGCCGGCAAGGTTGTCGTCAAAGTCGCGTTCGTATTCCAGGGCGCAGACGCCGGCGTAGCCGACCTCGGCGAGCGCGGAGAAGACCGCGACATAGTCGATTTTTCCGCGGGGCAACGGGATGGCGTGGCCGTTGGGCTTGTTCTTGTCGAAGTTTTTGATGTGGATATCGTGGATGCGGTCGCCGTATTTTCGGATGGTCGCGACGGGGTCTTTCCCGTTCGCGTATTCCCAGCCGATGTCGAGGCAGAAGCCCACGCGCGGGTCGAGGTCCTTGATGAGCGCCCAGCCGTGGTCGGCATCCGGGAAGAGTTTGGGCATCGAGGGGCCGTGATTGTGGATGGCGTAGCGAATGTCGAACTCCTTCACCAGTTTGTCGATTTCCTCCAATTGCTTGCGCGAAGAGGTCCGATGCCTTTCCTTGCCCGCCGGCGGGTCGAAGGGTACGCCGGTCACCACCTTGACGCCCATCCGCTTGGCGAATTCGAAGTAGGGGCGGAGCTGGGCGACGTCTTGCGTGTAGAGCGGGCCGAGGGCGTAGGGAATGACGCCATGCTCCGCGCATTTCTTCTTGAAGGCCGCGATGGCCGCGTCGTCCGCATCGTACTTGAGGTGGGCTTCCTTCACGCAGAGGTAGTGGGCGTCCACGCGTTGCATGATGTCCAGCGTCTCGTCGAGCGTCTTCTTGCGGAAGGTGTAGCCGGCCAAGCCGATTGCGTAGGGCACCTCCGCCAACGCGACGGCCGCCGCCAATGCGCATCCCAGGGCAATGAACGATTTCATGGCTGCGTCTCCTTGGATTGGGGATTTCACGACAAAGGTTTGATCATCTTCTCGTAGGCATAGGCGGTGCCGGCGAAGGCGCGCCGCAGGTCATACTGCCCGCGTACGAGCGGGGTCAGGAGTTTGTCGGCCTCGGCGTCGCCCGTGGTTTCCCGCGCGGCATCCCACGCCAGCGTGGTGCCGCCCTGCTTGCCGCGCCCCCGCTCCATGCACATATGCCCCAGCGAGCAGAAGGCCGTCGATCGGTGCGCGCCCTCGGCGTCGCAGACGGTGTATTGCGGGTCTTCGCGCGCGATGGCCTCGAGCCAGTTGAGGTAATGGTCGGAGGTCGATCGGAAACGTTCGGTGCCGTGCGCCAATGCGTCATCGACAATCTCGCTCGGCGTCAGGTCGGCCAAGAGCGTGGGGCGCGAGGCCGCGATGGGACCCAATTGCCCCGGCGCCACCTTCGGGTCGGGGTCGCTCGGCGTCACTTTCATCGCGCCGCGCGTGCACCACAGCCAGTCGCCGTTCTCGCCGATGAACTTCACGCCCATCCGGAACTTGTCGCAGACGTGGACGTCCGTGCCGCCGCAGTCGTAATGCAGGTCGTAAGTGGTGTGAACGTTCCAGAGTTTCGTGCCCGAGAGGTCCATCCAGGCGCAGGTGCCGCGGACGGACGAGGGGTCGCGCTTGAGGCCCCAGGACGTGATGTCGAGGTGATGCGCACCCCAGTTCGTGATCATGCCCCACCCGTACGGCGCGAGCTGGATCCAGCCCGGGCGGTCGCCGATGCGCTTGAGGTCCTGATTGTGGCAACGTGTCCAGTTGTACGGCACGGAAGGGTCCGTCGGGCCGCACCAGGCGTCGAAGTCGAATGTCTCCGGAATCGGCTCCGGCGTGCGGCACCCGCCCGCCTTGTCGCACCCAAGCCCCACCTCCACGCGGGCGATTTTGCCGAGGCGCCCGTTGCGCACGAGTTGCACGACCTTCCGGAACTGGGGAATCGAGCGTTGCCAGGCGCCGACCTGGACGACGCGGTTCCGCAGCGTCGCGAGGTTGGCAACCGCGCGCCCCTCCTGGATGGTCTGCGCGAAAGGCTTCTGCAGGAAGATGTGCTTGCCGGCCAAAAGGCAGTACGTCGCAATCAGTGCGTGCTGATGGTCGGGCAGGCACAGCAACACCGCGTCGATTGCGGGATCCGCCACCAATTCATGATAATCGCCATATGCCTTCACCGTCTGGCGGATGCCCCGCTTGGCGTAGCGTTCCTCGATGACCTTCTTGCCATAGGCGGCGCGGCGGGCGTCGCAATCGCAAACGGCCGTCAGCACGCAACGGTCGGAGAAACGCTGCACGCCCGGGACATCCATCGTGTGCGCGATGCGCCCGTAGCCAATCACGCCGATGGCGATTTTGCCGTTGGCGCCGACACCCCCCTTGGCCAACAACGGAAACGCCCCTGCCGCGAGCGCCGCCTGAAGGAAACTTCTTCTGGAAAGTGCCATTGTCCGGTTCCTTTCTGCTTGGGATGGTTCGCCCCACGGTCGCGACAATCGGAAAAAGCCACGCCCCGTGGTTGCGTTTTCATTTTATTACACTTCGACAATGTCCGGACGTATCTTTCCCAAGATTTCGGGAGGCGTGTACGACCGTACGCAACGACCCGGAAACGTATGCGGCGAGTTCGTCGGATTACGGGGTGTTTTTTTGCCTAAACGAGTAGAGCAACAGACCTGCAAGCGACAGCGACCAGACAAACAACCACAGAACAAAACTTGAGGTCAACACAAACGACAATCGAAACACAGAGGGAATACACGCTGTCAGTTCCTCGTCTGAAGCATGGGCTGTGGCAAACGTCTGAATGGCCTCGTCCAACACTCTGGTTTCTCTTTCGCTCAATGGACGACTCACCATGCTCGCCGAACAGGAGAACATGGTAATGCCAAGCAAGCAAAAGAAAACAAAAATCGCGCGCATCAAGTATCCTCAAAGTGTTTCCATCGTTGGCAGAAACTTCACGTACGGGCAATTGCGACATAGCCGTCCTCGTTATCTCTGTATTCTGCCTTTCTTTTTTTGTGCAGAATACGAGGCCAACCCCAATAAGCCAACGAGAAAAAATATAAACCAGACAAATGCTTCACTCTTGCATCTGTCATTGGCGCGTTCCGCAGAAACCCAATCCAACAGTCGCTCCCCTCATGCGTTTCGTTATAGGTTTCAATCAATTGATTCACAAGCGCAGCTTCTTCTGGGCTACTGAATAAATCACCCGAATAAACGTTAAGGATATAGAGTGAACCGAGTGTGATAAACCAAAGCGAAAGGGGAAGGCAAGAGAAATAAATCTTTTGCACAGATTGAAAGAGCAATCGAATAAAGCCAATCGAACAGGTATTCTTTATCACAAACCTAACCCCCAATAAGCCCACTCATAAGCAAAGTCATAGCAATTGTACGAAAAAAGAGCGTATCGGGGTGAATTGCGCGCCACCTCACGTAATTGCTTAAAGAGGCAAACGTCTTGGCATGGCGTGGAAGGAATGACTTGTGCGATGAACTCATCGTAAAATGAGTCATTTCGTCTTACGTGTCCTCTCTCTGAAATACCCAAAGTCCAAAAAGTTTCTGGGACGAAGCCAAACTTTGTCACGCCATTATGTACCCATTGGCCATGTACGCATGACCATCTGTCGACGGCTATCTCAGCATGAATTGCAACGGTCTTTAATCCAAAGAATAAACGCAGGGTCGATACATGAATAACATAGCGGTCTTCCCCAAGTTTGTCGTAGGAATTCATGGGCGTGTTTAATGTGAAAGTATAAGGATTGGTGCCTGCCGTTTCTTTGGGATCCCTTCCGAGCCAGCGGGCGTCTTTTGGGTTGTAGTGGCGGTAGTTGTAGTAGACGAGTGCGAGGGTGGGGTCGTGGAACTCGGAGGAGAATTGGAAGGGGTTGTCGGCGGCGCGGGGGCCGGTGGCGGCGGGGGCGCCGAAGGGGGCGTAGTCGTAGTGGGCGACGGGCTCGTTGAAGGGGCCGACGGTGACGACGTCGGTCACGTTTTTGTTGCCGTCGTGCATGAGGAAGGCGGAGCGCTGGCCGTATTGGCGGAAGCAGAGGGGGCGCGTGGCGACGGGCTCGGTGGGATCCCAGACGAACTCCTTGTAGACGTTCCAGGGGCTGTTGGAGAAGAGTTGCTGGATGCAGAGGTAGCCATCGTAAAGGAACTTGGTGTAGGTTACCTGACGATTGCCGTCCATCTCCTTGTAGAAGACGCGGCGGCCAAGGCGGTCGTAATCCATCGTAACGACGACGGTGCCCTGCGTCCAGCGAATGGGGCGGTTCTCGGCGTTGTATTCCACCTGCCAGACGCTTTTTGCCACATACCTATACTTGACGCTTTTCATCGGTTAAATTCCAATGTTTGGCAGGGCCTCCAGTGCGCCAAAACTTACACCATTCCATCTCTTCATGTGTCACATTACTCCAAACGTTCACGACACGATTGGTATACCCAAAATCGGCCACCACCTGTCTAACCTCTGCCAACGTCAATCCATCGAACATAAAACTGAAATGTGGGCTCCCATCCGTAGTGCTAGATCCCACTTTAAGATCGGCAAGCATCAGATAAAGGAAAGAACTTGAACAACGGATCTCAAAATCTCCGATATTTCTCTTGGGGACACTCCAACACAGCCGTAGAAAACTAAACTTATATTCGGCAACCGCGCGACTGGCACTTAGATAGTACCAAAGAAATGGTCGACAGAGATGTATTCGAATCGGCCAAAGAAGGGCCCAGACGGGAACCACCGTAAGCGGAAGGAGAAATGGAGACAGAAAAGGAAACATAACAAACGGCATCGAGAACAAAACATTCCACACGCTCCCGAAATAGGAAGCAAGAAGAGTTATGACGCCAAATGGAACATTTTGGATGAAGTAATCTTTCGTAATCCAAACTCGACTGCGCGGTCGGGCAATCCAAAACGGCATTTCGTTCCCCAGACCCCGACTTGGTGTGGACGGAGAGGCAAAATAGCAAAAGAATTGCCATTGCGATGGTCGTAATGCGCCCATGTGCTTCAAAGAGGCGAGCGGACTTATTAGTCGTCCAATACCGAAAAGAGCGGATTACGGAATGAAATTTTTTTCCTCGCTGTGGACACCTATCCAAGTTTCCCAAGAATGTGATACGTCAAAGAAGTAAACGTCGGCGAACAACTCAGACTCTAAGTTGCCCACATCAAATCCAGCTGAAAGTGTACATGTTTCTCCGGAACATTCAAGTATTGTGTTAGTCGAAAAATTGAGGGCGCCTCTATACCCTGCACCGACCGATTCTGGTCGTTTGTTCGGCTTGTAAAATCGAACAAACGCTCCCGCCTCAATTCCGATTTGACCATGTGCGCTTACGGTTGTACTCATTGCGGAGGATGCTAAATCACAGAGATCGATGCGTGTCCGAATACCCGAAGCGGCGCAAACGCTTGCAAAACCTCGCCCTCCAAGCAATGCCCAAAGATTATAACCTCCTATTTTCCATGAAGGTCGCCAAGAATAACCGAGCGTTATTCCCGCATCTGCAATTAGCGAAAAAGCTCCATTAACCTCAATGGCACAGGGATTATCTGGCGCTTTATTTATGGTAAGAGCAAAATCCCAACTTAATCCCCAATCCAACGCCCATCCGGGACCTGTTATACTCCTTCTGAATTGTCGTTCGCCACTATCGTTACCAAACGAAACAGTAATGAGCCCTAACGAATCGAAATACGAAAACTGATTTCGACAAAATGCATATTCGTTTAGCAAATCCTCTGCCATATCCCTGCCGAGCCAGCGGGCGTCTTTGGGGTTGTAGTGGCGGTAGTTGTAGTAGACGAGGGCGAGGGTGGGGTCGTGGAACTCGGAGGAGAAGCGGAAGGGGTTGTCGGCGGCGCGGGGGCCGGTGGCGGCGGGGGCGCCGAAGGGGGCGTAGTCGTAGTGGGCGACGGGCTCGTTGAAGGGGCCGACGGTGACGACGTCGGTCACGTTTTTGTTGCCGTCGTGCATCAGAAAGGCGGAGCGTTGGCCGTATTGGCGGAAGCAGAGGGGGCGCGTGGCGACGGGCTCGGTGGGATCCCAAATAAACTCCTTGTAGACGTTCCACGGGCTGTTCGAGAAGAGTTGCTGAATGCAGAGGTAACCGTCGTAAAGGAACTTGGTGTAGGTTACCTGGCGGTTGCCGTTCATCTCCTTGTAGAAGACGCGGCGGCCGAGGCGGTCGTACCCCATCGTGACGACGGTGTTACCCTGCGTCCAGCGGACGGGACGGTTCTCGGCGTTGTATTCCACCTGCCAGACGCCGGTCTCGGTGAGGACGGTGGTCTGGTTGCCGTCAAGGTCATAGGTCGGCGCGAAGGCGTCGATGGCGGTGTATTGGTTGAGATTGTTGGCGGTGTAGTCGCGCCCCTCGGCGGCGGTGCGGTTGCCGATGTCGTCATAAGCGTAGGTGAAACCCTGGCCGGCGACGAGCTGGTCGCGGAAGTCGTAGGCGTAGGTCTCCGTCTTGGCATCCATCGCCGATCCGGACTTTGCGATTTCCGTGCGGCGGCCGAGGGCGTCGTTCGCGTAGGCGTAGCGCGAAAGAAGCGTGCCATCGGGCAGAACGTTCTCCACCGTCGCGAGCAGGTCGCGCGTGGGCTCGTAGTCCCACGTTGCCACGAGGCCGTTGGGATAGGTGAGCGAGGCCTTGAGGTTCGTGCCCGGGAGGTACGTCCACGCGAAGTTCCCGCCCTCGTTCATCGAGGCGATGCGACCGGTGGCGGGGTCGTAACCGATGGTTTGACGGCGGCTGCCGTTCACCGAGTAGCCCGCGTCGCGGCCGAAGGCGTCGAAGTGGTGCGTGAGCGTCTTGGTGTATTCGCCCACGATGGCCTCCGTCTCCAACTCGCCATATTGGTTGTAGCCGAAGGTCGTCGTGCCCGCCGCGTCCGTCGCTTGCGCCTGACGGCCAAAGACGTCGTAGTCATACGTCACCGCCGGCGTGGCGTCCGAGTAGGTCTGCGAGACGAGGTCGCCATAGACGTTGTAGGCATAGGCCGTGACGATGCCCCGCGCGTCCGTGCGCGTCGCCGGTTGGCCCAGATCCGTCAGCGCGTAGGCCACGCCGTGGCCGTCGGCGTAGGTCTTCGCGACGACCGCGCCCGTGGCGGGGTCATAACCCCATTCCGTCCGATCGCCCGCGGCGTCCTCGTCGCGGAAGGTCGTCATAGCCGTCCGGTTCCCATAGACATCATATTCATAGTCCACCGGATACACCGCGCCCGCCTCGCGCGTTACGTTGCCGCGCACGTCGTATTCGTAAGTGGTCACGTTGCCCAAGGCGTTCGTGACGGCGCAGACGCGCCCCGCGCCGTCGTAGCCATAGTCCGTCGTCGCGCCCGAGGCGTCCGTGACCGTCGCGAGGCGCCCGAGCGCGTCATACGCCCGGGTCGTCGCGTTGCCGCGGCCATCCGTCTCCGAGAGCACGCGCAGATATTTGTCGTAGGCCACGCTGTTGGTGACGTACGCCGCGTCCACCGATTCCACCGTCACGCCGTCCAGCAACGTCTCCACCGCGGGGTTCGCCACGCCCGGTGCCTGCGTCGTGACGGTCCGCCCCGCGCCGTCGTCCACGATCGTCTCGGTCGTCGCGTTGCCGCGCACGTCCAGGCTGACGCGCCGCTCGCCCTCCGCGTCCACGCGCACCGTTTGCGTGAGGTTCGAGACCGCATAGACCGTCTCCTGCCACGGCTCGCCCGCGACGAGCACATAGTTTGTCTCCGTTTCCTGCGGCAGGCGCGCCCCCACCCGCGTCGCCACGCGGTCGCCCCACGCGTCGTATGCGTAGACGATTGGCGCCTGCCCCGTCCGCTCCACGCGCACGAGCTGCCCCTTGGCGTTGTAGGTGTTTTCCGTTACAAGTACACTGCCGTTCGCACCCGCGCGCTCCTCGCGCGTCACGCGCCCCAAGCCGTCCCGGAAGGTCTTCACCCAACGTGCCCCATCCGGCGCGCCGTAGGCCACCCGCTCCCAACCCGGCCCATAGGTGTGCCATTCCGGCGTCACCGCCGAGCCCGTGACGGACGCCACGCGCCCCTCCGCGTCCAACGTCGTCACCCGCGTGCCCCCGCCCGGCAGCGTCGCCACCGTCGTCCACGCGTCCGGATAGGCATAGGCCGTCGTCCGCCCCTGCTCGTCCGTCTCCGAGACCACCCGCCCGCTCAAATCATACGCCCGCGACGTCGTCAGCTCCCCGCGCGTCGCCGCGATCTCCCGCCCCGCCGCGTCATAGGCGAAGATCGTCGTCAACGCCCCGTGCGGCCCATGCCGCGTGCTCGCCACCCGCTGCTTCAGCGAGTCATAGACGTTCGTCGTCGCCACGCCCCGCGCGTCCACCTCCCAGAGCGGCCCCGTGCAAATCCACCGCGAGTCCGTCGCCTTCCCGTTCGAGAAGGTCGAGCCCAGATGTCGGTGCGCCGCGCTGTACGTCCGCTCCTCCCACGTCAGCGGCACCCAATCCTCGCCGATCAACGCCTCCCGCGCAATCCGCGCCGCGTTCCCGCCCGCGTCGTAAGTCGTGCGCGTGCGCGTGCTCTTGCCCGGCACCAAGACGAACGCGCCGTTCTCCCCCGCGAGCCCCTCCGTCGCCGTCTCCGTCCACGTCCCCGCGTCGTAATCATACGCGGTCGTGCGCCCGTCCGGATGCGTCACCGACCGCAACCGCCCCGCCGCGAAACGGTTCGCGCAATCCGCCGGCCAATAGACCCGCACCGTTTCCAGCCCGCAATCCACCTCCGTCTCCACGCGCCCGCCCTCCACGTCAAAGGCCTCCTCGAAGGTCGCCACCCGCGTGACAATCCCATCCACCGAGACCGTCGTCCGCCGCGGCCGCCGGTCGGTCGCCTCCGCCGCGTAGACATAGTCCGTCACGTTCGTCGAGGCGCCCATCTCCGTCCGCGTCAGCGTCCGCCCATAGGCGTCGTAGGCGTACGCCGTCGTCAGCCCCCGCTCGTCCGTCCGCGACGCGATGCGCCCCAAGCCGTTGCCCTGCGTCACCCGCGAGGCCGCGAGCGTCGTCCGCCCATCCACCGTGCGCCCCACCACCGCGTTGCCGTTCGTGGAGTCGAGCGTCTCCGTCTCCGAGGCCGCCACCACGCCGCCCCGCGAAACCGTCCGCGCCACATGGATCGTCGCCCCGTCGTATTCCACCGAGTGCGCCGTCGTCAACGCCTCGTCGCCCTCGCCCTTCGTCATCGCGAAGTCGTGCGCCTCCGGCACCCACCGCCACCGCACCGGAAACGGCCCGTCCATCAACAGCAACGTGTCCGCACCCTCCTTCGAGAAGGCGAAGGACTTCACCGCCTCCCCATCCCGGTCCGTCCAATCCACCCGATAGGCCGTCGGCGACAGCACCGTCACCGCCAGCACCCCATCCGCCGCCGAGACGATCCGCGCGATGCGCCCCTGCGCGTCCCGCTCCACGGCAATCCCCAATTCATCCGGCGCCGCCCGCACCCCCGCCGGCGACACCAACGCCGCCACCGCGCCCGAAGCGTCATACTCCACCGCCGAGCGGTCCGCGAAGATCTCCCGCACCCTCCCGTCAGGCAACGCCTCCAACCGGCTGTCCGCCGCCACGTCCGCCCCCACCGGCAGCCCGTCCCGCCCATACGTCACCGCCCGCCCCATCGCGTCCGTCACCGTCCACGTCGCCACGTCCAGCCGCCGCTCCATCGGGTGGTCAAACCGCAACGCCCCCGGCGTGAACAACCCGTCCGACAGATTCTCCGCCTCGATCGCCAACGCCCCCGTCGGCATTCCCGCCAAAGCCGGCGTCCGCCCAAACACCTGCCGGAACGCCACGCACCCCGCCTCCGTCTCCGTCCCCTCCGCGCAATCGCAGGCGCAATCATCCTTCACCTTCGACGTGATCGACAACGCCACCGTCACCTGCGCCACGCCATTCGTCACGGCCACGCCCTTGTATTTCGCCACCCACGGCACATTCACGCTCCACGTGTCGTTCGTGGCCATATTCGCCCTCAGGCATTGGTCGCGCAGCCCCGTCAGCTTCGCCCCCGCCGAAATCGCCATCCCCTTCACGCTCAACCAACCGGCCTCGTCCGCCCGCAGCTCATAATCCAGCTCCGGCTCATCCTCCCCCACCGCCGTCAACGTCCCCCCATCCGAGGCGTTCGTCACCGTCAGGCTCCCCGGATTGACCTCCAGCCCCGTCACGTCCGGCTCCAACACGACCGCCACCCGATTCGTGTACGCCTGCCACCCATAGCTCTGCGCCAACGTTACCTCCGCCGACGCCGGCTTCGCCCCCGCCCGCAAAAACGCATCGCCATCCACCCGCAACACATCCCCCGTCACGCTCACGAACGGCCCCGCGCACGACGGCCCCACATACGTCACCCTGCCGTCCCTCGGCCCATACCCCACGCTCCCGGACAATTCCTCCCCCGACCACGGCACCACGAAACGCGCCGGCGACACCGACAGTTGCGCATACGGGATCCGCCCCGCCTCCCGATAAAACGTCATGTCCTCCAACCCCTCCACGTTAAACCCATACGGCCCACCCACCGTCGAAAACCCCGCCGACACCGACACCAACACCGGATGCTCCCCCTCCCCCGGCACCGTCGCCCAATTCCCCCACTGAAACGCATGCTCCCCGCCAATGCCCGACGTCGCCCCGCCGATTGTCACATCCGCCGTGTCATCCGCCCCCGCCCGAAACCGCGTCCCCGGCTTCACCAAAAGACTGCCCGCCACCGACACACTGAACGCCCCCTCCCCGCTCGGATACGTCCCGCTCACCAAAATCCCCCCCAACGACGCCACCTCCGAAGTCTCCACCTCCACCACATCCGCCTCGCCATCCTCCCCCTTCTCCACCACACGCCTCCACGTCGCCGTCGCCGTCGTCGCCTCATAAACGACAAACCCGCCATCGTCCGACGCCGCCACCCGCACCCGCGGCACGCCGCCACCCACACGCCCCGCCGCGCCGGTGGCCCCCGCCGCGTCGGTGGCCCCGTCACGCCCCGAGGCCGCATCGCCCTCCCGCGCCGAGACCTCCGACACCGCCGCCCAATCCACGTCCCCGTCCAACGCGTAAAACGACACCCCGCGCGCCCCCTCCCACAACGGGAACGGCACCGACCGCCCCACGCCCGAGCCCAACGACTCGCCATTTTCCCCCGTCACCACATAACCCAACGCCACATCCTCCCCCAGCCCCACGAAATCAAAGGTCAGGCACGGCGCCTCCCCCGCCACCGCCACCGCCACGCCCCCCGGCACCCGCTCGCACCCCATCACCCACGGCCCCGCCCCCACGATCCCCGGCGGCTCCTCCCGCAAATCCACCCCCACCCACACCGCCGCCACCGACGCCGCAAGCGAAGCCATCAACCCAAACACATTCATCGCCATGACAGTTTTCCAACCAAACGACACCCACAGTCTACCCCATCCCCCGCGACCCTGTCAAACCGCCGCCCAGACCCAATCCGCCGTGAATCGTCCACAATGTAATTGCGCAGGTGGAAGGAAGAAGAGAAAGAGGAAAGAAGGTGGACTGGCAGAGGTCGAGGCAAAGCAGAAGAGGGGGGCGCCCCCTAGGGGGCGGCGCGGCCAAAAGGCAAAAACGTCGTCGGCCTCTTCTGGCACACGATGCGCCAATCCTAAAAAGAGAGGAACCGACG
>CASEMQ010000052.1 GCA_949289005.1 uncultured Lentisphaeraceae bacterium | reverse complement strand
GCCGCGCGTCACTCCCCACCCCCGCCGCGTCCACCGCGCGGACAAACGCCTCCACGCATGGCGCCTCGTTGAAACAAGGCACCACCAACGACAACTCGACTTTCCCATCGGCCATAAAAAGCACGCTTCCTTTCACGTACCTTATCTGAGGCCCTGAGAAAGCCGAGGAAGAACACGTGCAAAGAAAGCGCGCCGATACGGCGCACCTTGCCGACACGTTGCTCTTCCAGTGAAATTTCTCAGGTTTCAGATAAGGCAACAGTATCTGCGCAAAGCGCAAAATTGTGCGAGGACTCTCCCCTCGCGTGCCCGCATGATACCAAAAGCCCCACCGAATCGCGAGTCACCGCAACCCTTGCCTGGCTCTTCGGAGTTTTTGGCGGGAAAATTGGTGCCGGATCATCCCACCCGTCGCCCCGCAGGGGCGCCCTGTTTTCTGTTCTCTGTTCCCTGTCCACTCATTTGCTATAATGGGCGGCATCGTCTCGGGGTCGGGTGAGAGTCCCAACCGGTGGTGAAAGCCCACGCGGGCGGTGCCGGGTGGCGGCGCCCTGACGCGGTGGAAGTCCGCGGCCGACGGTATGAGCAGTCCGGAAGAAAGAGACGGTCGCGCCCCGGAGCGGGGGTATTTTGTTTGGAGCCCGTGCGATGGCACAGGAAGAGGTTACGTTCGATTCGGTGGAGGCTTGCCTGGAGGACATCCGGGCGGGCAAGTTTGTGGTGATCGTGGATGACGCCCAGCGTGAGAACGAGGGCGATTTGATCATGGCGGCGGAGCGGGTGACGCCGGAGGCGGTGAACTTTTGCATTCGGGAGGCGCGGGGTTTGCTGTGCGCGCCGTGCGACGGGGCGTTGCTGGACAGGTTGGGGATTGCGTTGGCGCCGAGCGTGAACCGGGGGGATGCGTTTGCGACGGCGTTCACGTTGAGCGTGGATGGCGCGCCGCACACGGGGGTGACGACGGGGATTTCGGCGGGGGATCGGGCGAAGGCGGTGCGCTTGTTGGTGGCGGAGGGGACGACGGCGGCGGACTTTGTGTCGCCGGGGCATTCGTTTCCGTTGCGCGCGGTGCCGGGGGGTGTGTTGCGGCGAGCGGGGCACACGGAGGCGACGGTGGATTTGGCGCGGCTGGCGGGGCTGAAGCCGGCGGGGATCTGTTGCGAGATCGTGGGGGAGGATGGCACGATGGCGCGGTTGCCGGATTTGGTGCCGTTCGCGCGGAAGCATGGACTGAAGATTTGCTCGGTGGAGCGGCTGATCGCGTATCGCCGGGAGCATGAGACGTTGGTGGAGCGGGTGGAGAGCGTGGATTTGCCGACGGCCTATGGGCATTTCCGGCTGACGATGTTCCGGGGGAAGTTGGACGGGTTGGAGCATTTGGCGCTGACGATGGGGGACCTGGAGGGGGGCGAGCCGCCTTTGGTGCGGGTGCACAGCGAGTGCCTGACGGGGGACGTCTTCGGTAGCGCGCGGTGCGATTGCGGCTGGCAACTGCACCAGGCGATGACGAAAATTGCTGAGGAGGGGCGCGGGTGCCTGCTCTATATGCGGCAGGAGGGGCGCGGCATCGGCCTGGCGAACAAGTTGCACGCCTATCGGCTGCAGGAGCAGGGGTGCGACACGGTGGAGGCCAACGTGCGTCTGGGCTTCGCGCCGGATTTGCGCGATTATGGCATCGGCGCGCAGATTCTCGCGGCGCTGGGGATTCGCCGGTTGCGCCTGATGACGAACAACCCGCAGAAGGTGGTGGGGCTGGCGGGGCACGGGCTGGAGATTGTCGAGCGGGTGCCGTTGGTGGCGCACGCGGGTCCCTTCAACGCGCATTACCTGGAGACCAAGCGCGACAAGATGGGCCATTTGCTTTGAGGCACGTTTTATTCAATGGAAGGACACAGATCGCCATGTACGAAATCACCGGAAATCTCTCGGGACAAGGGCTCAAACTCGCCATCGTGGTGAGCCGCTTCAACGCCATCTTCACCGAACAATTGTTGCAGGGCGCGCTCGACGCGGCGCGCCGCCACGGCGTGGGCGAAGAGACAATCGTTGTGGTGCGCGTGCCGGGCGCGAACGAGATACCTCTGGCTGTGTCCACGTTGCTGAAGCGCCGGGCGGGGCTCTCTGCCGTGGTGGCGTTGGGCGCGGTGATTGACGGCGCCACCGACCACGCGATGCTCATCAACACCTCCGTGGCGCGCGCGTTGAGCCAGCTGGCGCTGGAGAGCGGCGTGCCCGTGCTCAACGGCATCGTCGCCGCGCACAACCTGGATCAGGCCATCGAACGCTCCGGATCCAAGGCCGGCAACAAGGGCTACGACACCGTCTGCGCCGCCATCGAGACCGCCAACGTGCTCCGCGCACTGGATTGAGGAGGCCCGGACATGGACGCACCCGCCACGAAACGCCACCAAGGGCGCTCCTGGGCCCTGCAAATGCTCGTCCAGGCCGACCTGAACCCCTTTGCCAGCGTAGACATGATTTTGGCGCATTTCTGGGAACAGCAGTGGAGCTGCCGCCAGGAGGAGGCCGAGTCGCGTGGGGAGGCGCCCGAGCCCGCCGCTGTCACGACAATTGACCCGGATGGGTTGCTCCGCGTGCCGGAGGATCCGGGCGACCGCCTGGCCACGCGCGAACTGCGCGAATTCACCGAGACGCTCGTACGCGGCGCGTTGGCAAGCCAGCCCAAGATCGACGCCACGCTGACGCGGCTCTGCGAGAACTGGAGCCTGGATCGGCTGGGCGTCATCGAGCGGTGCGTGTTGCGGCTGGCCGTCTACGAGCTGGATGCCATCGGCACGCCCGCGCCCGTCGTCATCAACGAGGCCATCGAGCTGGCCAAGGACTTTGCCAACCGCGAAGCCGGCGCGTACGTGAACGGCGTGCTCGACAAGTACGCCAAGACGCGCCCGCATCGCGCCTGAACCCGCGCATACCACAGGAGCAACCATGGCACAATTGGCAGTGAATCTGGGCGGCATCGCCATGAAAAACCCGCTGACGGTGGCCTCGGGCACCTTCGGCTATGGGCAGGAATACGCCGCGCTCTTCGACATCGCGCGCCTGGGCGCCGTCACCGTCAAGGGCATCCGTGCCTGTCCGTGGCCCGGCAATCCCCTACCGCGCCATGCCGAGGTGCCCGGCGGGCTGCTCAACGCCATCGGCCTGCAGGGGCCCGGCGTGGAGGCCTTCATCGCCGAGGATCTCCCCTTCCTGCGCGCGCGCAACGTGCCGGCCATCGTGAACATCTGGGGCACCTCCGCCGAGGAATACGCCGAGGTGGCCGCGCGGCTGGACGGCGAGCCTGGCGTGGCCGGCCTGGAACTCAACGTCTCCTGCCCCAACGTCAAGAAGGGCGGCGCCAGCTTCGGCACCAACATCGAGACCTTCGCCGACGTGGTCCGCCGCGTGCGCGCCGCCACGCGCCTGCCCATCCTGCCCAAACTCGCCCCGAACGTCCCCGACATCCGCCCCTTCGTGCAGGTCGCGCAGGACGCGGGCGCCGACGCGATCAGCCTCATCAACACCCTGCCCGCGATGGCGGTGGACCTGGAGCGCCGCCGCCCCATCCTCGCCAACCGCACCGGCGGGCTCTCCGGCCCGGCCATCCACCCCGTGGCCCTCAAGCATGTGTGGGAGGCCGCGCAGGTCGCCACCGTGCCCCTGCTGGCGATGGGCGGCGTGATGACGGCGCAGGACGCGCTGGACTTCATCCTCGTCGGCGCCACCGCCGTCGCCGTCGGCACCGCCACCCTGCTCGACCCGCTGGCACCTATCCGCATCCTCGAGGATCTTGAGCGCTGGCTCGACGACCACGGCATCGCCGACGTGGCGGATTTCCGCGGCGCCTTGCGCCTGGACTGAGGCGGCGCGCCGCCCCACGCCCCACGCACCGAAGCCCATGGCCACGTTGATCCCGCCCTTCTTCGGCCAAGGCCCGCACTCCGAGCAAACCGTCTTCCGCGCGCTGGAGCGGGGGTTGCCCGCCGAGTGGGTCGTCTGGTGGTCACTCGCCTACTCCGCCATCGCGGGCGGGGCCGACGGCGAGGGCGAGATTGACTTCCTGTGCGCCCACCCCCGCCACGGGCTCGTCGCCATCGAGGTCAAGGGCGGCATGCTCGATTGCCGCGACGGCCAATGGTTCCAGGATGGCCGCCGCCTGCGCGAGCCGCCGCACCTGCAGGCCACGCGCCACGCCCACGCCCTGCGCACCATCCTCTGCCGCCGCCTGGGTCGCGCGCCGCTGCCCTTCGCCCTGGCGCACGCCGTATGGCTGCCCGATGCCGCGCGCCCCGCGGCCGAGCCGCTCCCGCTCGCCGGCATCACCCTCTACGCCGCCGATCTGGCCGATCCCGGGCCCGCCCTCCTGCGTCTGCTCACGCGCGCCGCGCCCCCATGCGCCGCGCCGCCCGACCTGGCCACCCTCCGCGCGCTCCTCTCCCCGTCCGTCTCCTTCCGTCCCGATTGGCGCCACCGCCGTACGTTGGCCGACGCGCGCATCGCCCGCCTCACCCACGAACAGGCCCGCGCCTTCGACGCCTTCGCGGCCTTCCCGAGGCTCCGCGTCCGCGGGTGCGCCGGCAGCGGCAAAACGCTCCTGGCCCTCCGCCGCGCCGGCCTGCGCGCACGCCTCCGCGCCATCCTCGAACGCCTCGTCCACGCGCAGCGCATCCCCCCGGGCGACATCCTCCTGCTCGGCGCGCACGCCCTCCACCGCATGGCCCTCGCCGACATCCTCCTCCGCTTCCCCGGCCTGCGCTACTACACCTACCGCAAGTTCAAGGGGCTCGAAGCCCCCGTCCTCATCCTCCTCGACGTCACCGAACGCGACCCCCTCTGGAACCGCCCCGCCCTCTACACCGCCATCTCCCGCGCCATCCACACCCTCGTCATCCTCCGCCTCCGGCCGGCCTGAACGCCCGCCGGCACGCGTTTGTTTGCGCGGCAGGCGGCGGTTGTGCTAAGGTATTGCCCATTCATATCAAGTCAGGCAAGCGAAATCGAACAAGCGGAGAGTCGCATGAAGGAAGTTGGCGTTGGCATCGTTGGTTTCGGGACAGTCGGCGCGGGCGTGGCCGATGGGTTGTTGCGCGGCGCGGCGCTGATCTCGCGCCGTTGCGGCCTCAAGATGACGCTGCGCGGCGTGGCCGACGTGGACATCGCGCGCGACCGCGGCGTGGACGTGCCGCGCGAGCTGCTGACCACCGACACCTTCGGGCTGATCGCCCGCGAGGACGTGGACGTGGTGGTGGAGCTGATCGGCGGCACGGGCGTGGCGCAGGAGGTCATCCGCGCCGCCCTCCAGGCCGGCAAATCCGTCGTCACCGCCAACAAGAAACTGCTCGCCGAGTGCGGCGCCGAACTTTTCGCCCTGGCGCGCGAGCGGCAGGTGGATCTCTACTTCGGCGCGAGCGTGGGCGGGGGCATCCCCATCGTCCGCGCGCTGCGCGACGGGCTGGTGGCCAACGACATCCGCGCCATCCACGGCATCCTCAACGGCACCTGCAACTACATCCTCACCCGCATGGCGCGCGAAGGCTCGGGCTTCGACGAGGTGTTGGCCGACGCCCAACGCCTTGGCTACGCCGAGGCCAACCCCTCGCTGGACATCGACGGCTTCGATACCGCGCACAAAATCTCCATCCTCACCTCGCTGGCCTATGGCGTGAGCGTGCCGTTGGCGGACATCCGCGTGCAGGGCATCCGCGGCCTCAACCCCGTGGACGTGCGCTACGCGAGCGAGCTGGGCTACGTCATCAAACTCCTGGCAGTCTGCAAGGCCCATGCGGGAGACCGCCTGGAAGTGCGCGTCAATCCCACCCTCGTGCCCAAGGACCACCCGCTCGCCGCGGTGAACGACGTCTTCAACGCCGTGCTGGTCGATGGCTCGCTCACGGGCGACACGCTCTACTACGGCAAAGGCGCCGGCCGCGAGGCCACCGCCAGCGCCGTCCTCTCCGACATCGTCTCCGTCGCCCGCCACGTGGCCGTGCGCACGCCGCGCGCCGCCGAGCCCCTGCCGCCCCTCACCGAGACGGGCTACACGCTCCTGCCGGCGGAAGACTGCGTCAGCCGCTTCTACATCCGCCTCATGGTGCGCGAGGCCTGCGGCATGGTCGGCCGCTTCGCCACCATCCTCGGCAACCACGGCGTGAGCATCTTCGCCGCCAGCCAACACGAGCCCACCGAAGCCCAACGCACCGAGGGCTACGTGCCCGTCGTCATCCTCACCCAGCCCGCCAAGGCCGGTGACATCGCCGCCGCCCTTACCGAGATTACCGAGCAGGGCATCGTCCGCTCCATGCCCTTCCACCTGTGCATCCTTTGATTTCCCACGAGATGGAGTTCCCAAACCCATGAAAGTCTGCAAGTTCGGTGGGTCATCCGTCGCCGATGACCAACAAGTCGCCAAAATCCGTGACATCGTCGCCGCCGACCCCGACCGCCGCATCGTCGTCGTCTCAGCCCCGGGCAAACGCAACAAAAACGACACCAAGGTGACCGACCTGCTCATCGAGTGCGCCGGCCGCGTGCTCACCCAGCGCGACCCCGCCGACGTGCTCGAAGCCATCGTCGCGCGCTACGCCGCCATCCAGAAAGGCCTCTCCCTCGACCCCGCCATCGTCGAAGAGATCCGCGCCGACCTGGAGCGTCGCGTCGCCGAAGGCCCCGAGATGGAAGCCGCCCGCTTCATGGACTCCATGAAAGCCGCCGGCGAGGACAACGCCGCCAAAATCGTCGCCGAGGCCTTCCGCGCCGCCGGCCTCCGCGCCGAATACGTCAGCCCCGCCGAGGCCGGGCTCCTGATGTCCGACGACTTCGGCAATGCCCAAATCCTCCCCGATGCCTATCCCCGCCTGGCCGCCCTCGCCGAGCGCGCCGAGCGCGAGATCGTCGTCTTCCCCGGCTTCTTCGGCGTCACGCGCGATGGCGACATCGCCACCTTCCCGCGCGGCGGCTCCGACATCACCGGCTCCATCCTCGCCGCCGCCGTCAAAGCCAAGGTTTACGAGAACTTCACCGACGTCGACGCCGTCTACCCCGTCGACCCCCGCCTCGTCCCCGAGGTCTCCCAAGGCATCCCCGAGATGACCTACCGCGAGATGCGCGAACTCTCCTACGCCGGCTTCGGCGTCTTCCAGGACGAGGCCATCATCCCCGCCGTCCGCGCGCAAATCCCCATCAACATCCGCAACACCAACCACCCCGACGCGCCCGGCACCATGATTGTCCACCACCGCCGTGCCCGCCAAGGCTCCGTGGTCGGCATCGCCTCCTCCTGCGGCTTCTGCACGCTCTACATCGACAAATACATGATGAACCGCGAGATCGGCTTCGGCCGCCGCCTCCTCCAAATCCTCGAGGAAGAAGGCATCTCCTACGAGCACATGCCCTCGGGCATCGACAACGTCTCCGTCGTCTTCCGCGAAGACGGCTTCACCCCCGAGGTCGAAGGCCGCGTCCGCGACCACATCATGCGCGACCTCAAGCCAGACAACCTCCAGATTGAGCGCGGCACCGCCCTTATCATGATCGTCGGCGAAGGGCTCTACTACACCCCCGGCATGGCCGCCCACGCCACCCTCGCCCTCTTCCGCGAGGGCATCTCCCTGGACATGATCAACCAAGGCTCCTCCGAAATCTCCATGATGTTCGGCATTCAGTCCTCCCACCGCGAGGCCGCCGTCCGCGCCCTCTACCACGCCTTCTTCAAGGACTGAGCCCCCACGGCATGGCAGAAAAGCCCCCGACCTCAAGGACGAGGCCGGGGGCTTTTTTTGGTTTCGAAGGCAACGGGCGATTACTCGTAGATGTTCACGGTGTAACGACCGAAAAGCCCGAAAATGGTTAGGATGTCCACCTCGGCATAGGCAGGCGCGGAAGCCAGTTTCCCGAGCACCTTAGTGTCATCGCCCCAGCCGAAATCCATGATTGGATAGGGCCACCACAGATAGAAGGTCTCCGAAGACACCTTGTTTAGCCCCGCAACGGGCGTCGGGCCGAACTCCGTCGTCAGAGGGATTGTCTGCATCGTGAAAAAGGCTCCCGGCGCCGGCTTGAGTGGCGCCCTGTAGCAATTGGCACACCCGGTGGCGCACCATGCCAAGGTCACGATGCCAAGAGCAAGAAGCACACGCTTAATTGCCATAAACCGTCACCGTCGTACGTTGGTAAATACCCAAGATGTTGAAGTTGGAATAATCGGCACATGTTACCGAGCGCAGTTTGCCATTCTCGGCCGCCGCACGAATACCGCAATCGCCAAAGGAGAAAAGTCCCAACACGTTGGAGACCGAAGCCTGCCCGCTACGTGCACCCAGCGTTGTCGTCGCCGGATATTCGGTGGAGAGTGGCGCTGTGGTGTTGTTGAAGAATACCCCATGGGCCGGCGCGAAAGGCGCCTTGGGCCCCATTGCGCAACCGGTCAGCCCCATCACGGACAACAGGAAACAGCAAACAAAAGAGAAACGCATCATGAGCGGTATCCTTTCGATATCGTAACGGGAACCTCTCCCGAAATCACACACAATTTACCACAACCGAGTTGCCTCGCACAAATCGGTCGCGCCAACGCAGACGTACCCGGAGTGGTACGACACGCGCTTCCACATACTCATTTTGCTTGGTGGTGGCAAACATCTCCGGCCCGGGAAGCCGCCCCGTCGCACAAACCCAATCGGCCAATCAGCCACGCGCCAATTGGCCATTTGCCATGCGGCGGTTTGAGTTCCCATCGTTCCACCGCCGCCCCGCAGGGGCGTCCTGTTTTCTGTTCACTGTCCACTCATTTGCTATACGGGGCGTGTTGCCGTTCCGCTCCGCCTCACCGTCGCCCGCTTGCCGGGCGCACTGTTCACTGTTCTCTGTCCCCTGTCGACTCATTTGTTATACTTCCGCGCGACATGGAGACCAAGCAAGCAAGCGAACAAGGCGAACAAATGTCCGAATCCTTCCGCGTCGGGGCGCTGTTGGCGTGCGCCGGCGGGTTTTTGGATGCCTACACGTTTCTCTGCCGTGGCGGCGTTTTTGCCAACGCGCAGACGGGCAATCTCGCCTTGCTCGGCATTCGCCTGGCCAATGGCGATTGGGCGGGCGCCTGCGGCTATCTGTTGCCGGTGCTGGCCTTTGTCGCGGGCATTCTGTTGGCGGAGGCGCTTCGGCGCGCCGCGTGGCGCGGCGGGGCGCTCCATTGGCGGCAACCGCTGTTGCTCATCGAGTCCGCGACGCTATTGCTCTGCGTTCTCTGCCCCACCTTGCACGATGCGACGGTGAACATGGCCATTTCCTTTGTCTGTGCGCTCCAAGTGCAAGGGTTCCGCAAGATTCACGGCAGCCCCATTGCCACCACCATGTGCACGGGCAATCTCCGCTCCGCCATCGAGGCCGCGCTGGCCTGGCGGCGTGGCGCGGACCCCAACGCGCCGCGCCGCGGCCTCCACACGCTCGGCGCCACCGCCTGTTTCGTCCTCGGGGCGGCGATTGGCGCCGCCGCGGTGGCGCGCCTGGGGCACGGTGCGCTCGGCCTGCCGATTGGCCTCCTCCTCGCCGCCTGCCTCCTGCTTGCGCGCCGCCCCGGCGCCACGCAACGCGCGCCTCAGTCGCACGATTGCCGATAGGCCTCGCCCCAGGCGGCCATCGCGTCGGACAGCGGCAACAACCGCCCAAGCGGCGAGAGCGCGTATTCCACGGGAGGCGGCTTCCCCGGGAGCACGGCGCGGACGATCAGCCCGTCGGCCTCCAACGCGCGCAGGCTCGCCGTCAGCACCTTTTTGCCGATGCCGGGGCACGCCCGCGCCGGGCGGCGTGGCGAAGGGGCGCAAACCGGCTGCGGCAGCCTGTCGATAACTTTCGCAAATCTGTTGAAAACCTGTTGAGAACGGGCGCGGCCGGAGACACCCCAAAAGCGGCTTTTCAATCTATACGCGGGGTCATTTTTCGAGACACGCCGCATCCCGGATCGAGACACGCCGTGTCCCACATCGCGGCACGGCGCGTCCCGAAAAGGGGCAAGCGGACGATTGGTTTGTGAGGTCAGCGGGCGGGGCGGCCTTAGCGGAGCAGAAGCCAGGCGCCGCCAGAGAGGCCGACGGCAAGGCAGTAGAAGCCGAAGAGCCAGAAGTGGTGGCGCCCCAAGAGGCGCACCATCCAGGCAACGCTGGCGTAGCCGACGAGCGCGGAGACGGCGAACCCGACGATGCCCATGGCCCAGGTGAGGTTGGCGAAGGGGTGGTCGCCGGCAGGGTCGCCGAGGGCGCGCAGGAAGTAGAGAATGTTGCCGCCGACGATCACGGGCACGACCATGAGGAAGGAAAAGGCAGCGGCTTTGTCCGTGCCCACGCCCAGGAAGCGGGACATGGCGATGGTGCTGCCGCTGCGCGAGACACCCGGGAGCATGGCGACCGCCTGGGCGATGCCCATGAGGAAGCCGCGGCCCAGGGAAACGTCGCGGTCAAGCGCGTCGCGCCCGAAACGACGCGTGGACAAAAGCAAGAGCCCGGTGAAGACAAGCGCGCAGCAGACGAAGAGCGGGCTCTCGGCGGCGGCCTCGAGTTCGTCCTCGAAGAGGAGCCCCGCGACGACGGCGGGAATCATGGAGACAAGCACGGCGAAAGCGAAGCGCCAAGCGGCGCGATCGCGACGGAAGAGGCCGACGACCGTCTCGACGATGAAGCGCCAATAGTAGGCCACCACCGCCACCACGGTGCCGCCGTGGAGGAGCACCTCGACACCGAGCCCGCTCAACTCCTCGAAGCCGAGGATGGCCTTGGCGAGCACGAGGTGGCCGGAGGAGCTGACGGGGAGGAACTCGGTGAGCCCCTGCACCACGGCGAGGATGGTCATGTTGAACAAATCGTTCATCGGGATTTCCTTGGGTGGGGTCAATAGTGCATCAGGCGCGTCCAGGCTTCCGCGCCGTGGCGGGCCCGGTTGGGGGCGACGACGGCGAGCGCGAGGCGGTCGGGCGCAAGGTAAGTGGCGGCGGCCTCGCGCAAATCTTCCGGCGTGACGGCGCGGAAGGCGGCGAGGGTCGCCTCGGCGTCGGGCGCTTGGCCGAAGAGTGCCTGCGCGGCGGCCCATCCGGCCGCGGAGCGGTCGAGGCGAAGGCGGAAGCGTCCGCAGAGGTAATCGCGCGTGCGCCGCAACTCGGCCGCGCCGATGGGCTTTTCGATGAGCTTGCGGATCTCGGCGAGGATGGCCTTGGCGCCGCCGTAGGCCTTGTCGGGGTGGCAGCCGGCGGCGACGTAGAACGCGCCGGCATCGGCGAAGGTGGAGGTGCCGCTGGCCACGCTGTAACAGAGGCCACGGCGCTCGCGGATGGATTGGAAGAGGCGCGACATCATGGATTCGCCCAAGACGGCGGAAAGGAAGCGGAGCGTGGCGCGCGCCCTGCGATCGACCTCCAGGCCGGCGGTACGCCAGCCGAAGGCCAGCTGGGTCTGGTTGATGTCACGGCGCGTCAGCGAGAAGGGGTCTTGCGGGATGGCGCGGGTGAAGGGCTCGGGCCCGCGCGCGGCGGGGGCGGCAGGCAGGGCGCCGGCGAGCGCCTCAACGGCCTTGACGCAGGCATCGTGGCGCACGCGCCCCTCGAAGGCGAAAAGTGTGCGGCCGGGGGTGTAGTTGGCCGCGCGATAGGCCAAGAGGTCTGCGCGGGGCATGGCGAGAATGCCGTCCATCAGCCCGAGGATGGGGCGGCCGAGCGGGTGGCCGGACCAGAGCTGCGCGGCAAGGTTCTCGATGGCGACGCTGTCGGGCTGATCCGCATACATGTGGATTTCCTCGGCGATGACGTGCCGTTCGCGATCGAGTTCCTTGGGGTCGAAGGTGGCGTTGTAGAAGAGGTCACCGAGGACATCAAGGGCGCGATGGGCCTTGTCGGCGGGCACCTCGGCGTAGTAGCAGGTGTTGTCGCGGTCGGTGTAGGCGTTGATGGAGCCGCCTTGCCCCTCGATGGCCTGGGAGAGCGCCTTGGCCGAGCGCCGCGCCGTGCCCTTGAAGAGCATGTGCTCGATGAAATGGCTGGCACCGTTGAGCGGCTCGGGCTCGTTGCGGCTGCCCACGCGCACGTGGATGGCGAGGCGGACACCCTCGGCCTGCGGCTTTGCCACGGAGAGCACGCGGATGCCGTTGGGGAGCGTGGTGATTCGGAGCGTGTCAAGCATGGGTCAAACCGTCAGCAGATGATGGATTTCCTCGGCCCAGAGCGTGTCGTCGGGCGTCTCGATGACAAGCGGCACATTGTCCAGGCGCGGGTCGCGCACCAGGCGCTCAAAAGGCGCCCAGCCCAACGCGCCCTTGCCGAGCGATTCGTGGCGGTCGAGGTGGGTGCCCAGCTCGCCCTTGGAGTCGTTCAGGTGCATGCCCCGCAGGTAACCCAGGCCAACCGCGCGATCCACCCGCCCCAGGAAGTCCTCCAGGCCGGCCTCGGTGCGCAGGTCATAGCCCGCGGCGAAGGCGTGCGCCGTGTCCAGGCAGATGCCCACGCGCGATTTGTCCCCCACCCCGGCGACGATGCGGCCCAACTGCTCGGGCGTCGCGCCCAGATAGCTCCCTTGGCCGGCGGTGTTCTCGATGACAAGCGTCACGCCGCGCGTCTCGGCCAACGCCCGGTTGATGCTGTCGGCCACGCGGTCGCACGCCGCCTCGGGGGCGATTTGGTTAAGGTGCGCGCCCGGGTGCAGGTTCAGGCGGTCGAGCCCCAACGCCTCGCACCGATGCAACTCGTCGAGCAACGATTCCATGCTCTTGGCGTGCTTCGCCGGGTCGGGGTTGGCCAGGTTGATGAGATAGCCCGCGTGCGGCAAGACTTGGGCCGGCACGTAGGGCGCGGCCGCCATCGCCGCGCGGAAGGCCTTGGCATCCGCCTCCGGCAACGGCTTGCCCACCCACTGCCGCTGGTTCTTCACGAAGAGCGCGAAGCCCGTGGCGCCCACCTTCAGCGCGTTGGCCACGGCGGACGCCGGTGCGCCGGCCGCGGAGACGTGTGGCCCGACGAACCGCATGGCTCAGGCCTCCGCCACGGCGAGTTTCGCGCGGACGGTCGCCTCGTCCACCTCCAGCGGCTTTTGCGTGGCCTCAGGGTTGCCCGGAAGCTCGTACATGAAGTCCGCCATCACCTGCTCCATGATGGAGCGCAGGCCGCGTGCGCCCGTCTTGCGCTTGAGCGCCTCGCGGGCGATGGCCTTCAGCGCGCCTTCCGTGAAGGTCAGCGCCACCCCCTCCATCGCCAGCAACTTCTGGTACTGCCGCACAATCGCGTTCTTCGGCTCCGTCAGGATGCGCACCAGCTCATCCTCCGAGAGTTCGCCCATCTTCGCCACCACCGGCAGGCGCCCCACAAACTCGGGGATAAGGCCAAAGCTGACCAAATCCTCAGGCTGCACCTGCGCCAACACGCGATCCTGCTCCTCGCGCGCGGTCTTCTCGGAATCCACGAAGCCGATGGCCTTCTTGCCCAGCCGCGCCTTGATCTTCTCGTCGAGCCCCACAAAGGCGCCGCCGCAAATGAAGAGGATGTTCGAGGTGTCCACCGGAATATACTCCGCCTGCGGATGCTTGCGCCCGCCCTTCTCCGGCACGTGCGCCACCGTCCCCTCGATAATCTTCAGCAGGGCCTGCTGGACGCCCTCGCCGCTCACGTCGCGCGTGATGGAGGTGTTCTCCGTCTTGCGCGCCACCTTGTCGATTTCATCGATGTAGACGATGCCGCGTTGGGCCTGCCCCACGTCCATGCCGCAATTCTGGAGCAGATAGAGCAGGATGTTCTCCACGTCCTCGCCCACGTAACCGGCCTCCGTCACCGTCGTGGCGTCCGCGATGGCGAAAGGCACCTTCAACATCCGCGCCAACGTCTTCGCGAACAACGTCTTGCCGCAGCCCGTCGGCCCGATTAGCAGCACGTTGCTCTTCTCGATTTCCACGTCCGCGAAGGGGTCGTTCTTGCGCGCCGCCTTCTGGTTCAGGCGGCGGTAATGGTTGTGCACCGCCACCGAAAGCAACTTCTTCACCCGGTCGTGCCCCACGATGTACTGGTCCAGGAAAGCCTTGATTTGCGGCGGCGGCGGCACCTCCACCGGCGGCAACGGCCGTTGCGACCGCTGCGCGCCCTCGCCGACCTTCTCTGCCAACAAGTCGCGCAACGGCGCGAAGTGCGCATGCGTGGACAACACGCTGTCCGCCACCTGCAACATGCACGCATCGCACAGCGCCACGCCCGGCTCGCGCCCCAACACGCATTCGCCCAGCGGCACCTTCCGCCCGCAAAACGAGCACGTCGTCATCTCTTCGTCATCCGTCTTCCCGCGCTTCCTCATCGGCCTCTCCAAATCGCGTTTGCCACCAACGGCAAAACGCCCCTTAGCATACCAAACCCGCCCCGCCACCGACAAGCAACCGTCACCGGCATTGGGCCCTGGGCGTTTCCCGCGCGCACAAAAGGCCGCCCCGCGCCGTCATGGCGCGGGGCGGCCTTTTGTGTGCCCACCGCCTCACTCGGCCGAGGATGATTGAGGGGGCAAGACGCGCACCTTGAAGAGCCGCGTCCCCGCACCCGTGGCGTCCAAGGTCAACCTGACGGAGGCGGCATTTTCGGCAAGCGTCGCCTCGACCACGGGCTCGCCCTCGACGATTGTCTCGCCCAAGGTCACGGGAATGAGCGCGGCCGTCACGCCTTCGGCAAGCAGGACGGTTTTGCCCTCCGCGCCCGAGACCGTGGCCGTGACGGCGAGCGTGCCGCCCTCCAACGACAGCGCCGTGACCGCGAAATCGTAGGCCACGCGGAGCGTGCCCGCATCGACATCGGCGGAGACAAGCCCCTCGCCCGTGAGGCCGGAGAGCGCGGCATTGATCTCGGCGGTCGTCATCGCCCGGCCGTTGGCCGTGCCGGTCACGGCGAGCACCTCCGTGAGGCCGGCGGCCTCGGCGGCGGCGGTGAGGGCCGCCTTGGCAACGGCGTCAAAGGTCACGCCCTCCGCCTCGCCGGCGACGGCCTCGGGCAGGGTCACCGCCGGGGCCGCGGGGCCGACCACGTAGAGGCCATCCTCGCGCGCGGCGAGTTCCCACCCCGGCACCGAGAAGCCGGAGGCATCCGCCGGGCCGCTCACCCAGGCCGCCAACCTCGTCTCGGCGGCCATTGTCTCCGGCAGCGCCGTGAAGGTGACGGTCGCGCCATCCTCCGTGGAGACCGTGTCGAAGACCGCCGTGCCGGCGGCCGCGTCGAGCGTCGCCCCCGCGCACAACCGAATGGCGCCATTCACCGTGCCCGCGTTGGCATAGGCCGCGTGGACGTTCAGCGTGCCGCTCACCGTCAGCGTGCCGCCTTCCTCGATGGCGACCGGCCCGCGCCCAAGCGCCTCGGCGTTGTTGGTCGTGAAGGAGCGAGCGATGGTGGTGCCGCCACTGTACGTATTCGCGCCGCTGACAGTGATTTCGGCGGCATTCGTGGCGATTTCCAACGCCAAGGCGCCCTCGTCATCGTCCTCGATGACGCCGGTGACACCAAAGGCATTGTTGTGCCCGCCACCGAAGCGCAACGTGCCGTGTCCGGCGATGCCGCCGGTGAAACGCGTGTGCGATCCATAGTACGATCCGCGGAAATTGGCGACTTTCGTGCCATCGTTCGCGATCACAATGTGCGGCGCGAGGGTGCCGCCGGCGCCGTTGCCGTTCTCGAAGATGAAGACGGCGTCGTCACGGAAGGTGAAGGTGGCCGAGGCGTCGTTGTACTTCACGGACGAGCAACCCGCGCCCGTCAGGGTCGCGCCGCCTTCCACGATGATGTCCGGCAATGCCTCGTAGACACCCTCGATACTGGTGAGGGCGAGCGTGCCGGCGCGCACGTGCACGGTGGGCGAGACGGCGACCGAGTTGGCCAGATTGAACGTGCCGCCGCCGGTTTTCGCGAGCGTGCCCGAGCCTTTGAGGTTGGGGAGCGCCAAGGAGCCGGAGGGGTAGTCATAGGTCAGCGTGCCGTCGATCGTCGCGCCGTCGGGGATGGCCAGCACGGCGGAGGAGGTGGCGAGGTCGCCCGCCACCGTCAGCGTCTGCGCGGAGAGGGTGTAATCGTACATCGCGGCAAGCGTTAGCGCATGGCCGGTGTCCGCGACGGTCAGAGAGCCGACGGCGACCGGGGAATCCAGGCTCAGCGTGGCGCCGTCGGCGGCCGCGGCGACGACCGCCTCAAGCGTCTCGGCCGGGCGCGCGCCCCACTGGTTCGGCGCCACCGGTGTGCCCGTGGCGTCCACCCAGTTGCCACCCATCCAGCCGGACGCCTGCGACAACGTCAGCGTCAAGGGCATCGTCAGCTTGCGGGCGAACCAATAGAGACCGTTCCCGTAGATGATTTCGTAATCCTCGCCTGCCGTGTGCGTGATGGCGAGCCCCTCGGGCGCCCGGAGCACCGGGACCACCGTGGCGTCGCCCAACGTCAGCGCGGAGGCGTCGAGCGTCGCCGTCCCGGAGACCGCGCCGGCGATGACGGGATAGCCCGTGGCCGAGGCGCGCAGGACGCTCCCCTCGGCAAAAGCCACGTCGCCACGGATTTCGCCAATGCCGGCGAGCGTCCCGGCGACCGTGACGCCACCCTCGGCCGCGAGCGTCATCCGCCCCTGGGCGAGTTGCGTGGAAAAGGTCTCGTCCAGCCAGGCGTTCGGCGTCCACGCCGTCGCGACCTCCTCCGTGTTTTGTCGGTAGTCGGCAAAGACCTGCCCACCGCCGATGGCGTCCACGACGACGTACCACGTGGTGGGGTTGCGCCCGGATTGGTCGGCCATCGCCAGGCGGTAGCCGTCAAAGACGAACTCCCGGCCTTCCCCGGCATCAAGCGTGATGGTGCAGTCGTTGAAAGACGTGGCGGTCGTGACCCAGAACCACTTGCTCCGCAGGTCGCCGTCAATCAAGTTCGCGATCGGGTGTTGCGCGGCACCGGCCTTGGTGGTCGAGATGGTCGCCTTCGAGAGGTCCACGGGCTGTCCGGCCAAGGTGAGGCCGAACTCCGCCAGCGCCAAGCCATCGCTGATCGACCCCGTGGTCGCACGCGCCGCAGGCATGAGATAGACGCGCCGCGCGCGAATCGCGCCCTCGCCAAGCGTGAGCGTGCCGCCCGCCTCGACGGTCAGCTCGCCCACCGAAAGCAACCCATTGCCGGAGAGCGCGTAATCGCCCGCCACGGTGATAGCGTTCGCGCGCACGTCCCCGGGCACGGTCACCGCCTCGGAGGCCGCGTTCACGCCGAAGGTCACGTTGTCGCCGGCCTGGAAGCCTTCCAAGCCCGCGACCCAATCCGTCCCCTCGGCGGGCGTCTGCCATGTCAAATCCGCGGCCGCGTCAATTGTCAGGCAGAGTTTGCCATCGACGAGCGACAACGCGATCTGCTCGGGCGCCAGCCCCTCGGCCTCCACCGTCAATCCTTCCGGGATGGACTCTGCCGCAAAGAGGGTGATCGTTCGCGCCATGATTTCCGCCTGGGTCGGCGTCAGCGCGACGACACCCTTGGCATCGGCGGCGCAGACAGCGGTGGTCGGGCGCAACTCGCCCAAAACAAGCGTGCCGCCTTGCGGCGCGATCGCGATCGACCCGAAGTCTCCAATCGTCGCTCGCGTGAGGTCAAGTCGCCCCGTGGGCGCCAACGTCAGCACCGAGGCGCCGACCGAGGCGCCACGTTCGCACGGGACGAGGCTGCCCGTGAAGACGCCGGCCTCCAACGTCAGCGAGGCCGTGCCGTCGACACCCGACGTCGTGCCGCTGCCGCCCGCGCAGACAAGGTTGGGGAAGACGATGCCCGGCGCGTCGATGCGCACCGCGCTGTCGCCCTGCACCGAGAGGTCACCCTTGGCGCCGTCCCTCCCGCGCGAGGCGCCGTAAATGGACTTGGCGAAGGTTCCTGCGCCCTCCGTGAGCACAATCTCCACGGTGCTGTTTCCCGAGAGCGTCGCGCCGGATGTATGATTGGAGTTGATGTAATTGACGGTGCTGGCGCCGATGATGGCCGTCCCGCTCCCCGCGAGCGCATCGCCGGAAACCGACACGTCCTGCAAAGCATAAACGCGCACCGTGCTGTTGCCGACATGCTGTTGCACCTTGCTATGTTGCGTGGAGCAGGAACCCACCACCGCGCCGGAGACCTTCGCGCCGTCGGCGACGGTAACCACCGTGTCTCCGGTGAAAGGCAGTGCGCCCGCATTGTCCCCACCCGTGCCGCAACCGAAGATGGCGCCGATGACACACTTGGCCGTGGTGCCCGCGCCGGCAAGTTCCGTGAACAAATCGCCGTTGATGCCATTGGCGTGGTTGCCCTTCCAATCATTGTCCTTGCCGCCGACCACTTGATTGAACGATCCGCCGGAAACCTTCAGCCACACATCGTGATTGATTGTGCTTCGGTCGCCCGATCCCGAGCCACTGATGCCGTAGATGGAATAGACGCCGGTGCCGCCCGTGACGTTGGCGACGGTGGCGGCGCGGCCGTTCACGGTCTGCTTGGCCGCGCGCATGCCCTCCAACCCCGTGTTGCCGGTCAGCTCAAGCGGCAAGGCACGAACGGGGGGGGGGCATATAGCCCTCGGGGAGCGCCGTGAACGAAACGGCGACCGTGGTCTCGGTGTACCAATCCGCCGCCAACGCCTGGATTTCGGTTTGCGTCAGCACGCGCTTCCAGACGCCCATCGCGTCGATGGCGCCGTTGCCCTTGGCCTCGCCGGCCATCGGGTTGCCGTGGCGCGTGCCCCACTGGAAGGGCGCGTCGATGACCGTCCCCGAAGGCACGCCCGTGGCGACTTGCTCGCCATCCACGTAGAGCGTCAGAGACGTTTCCTGCGCGCTGTCATAGGTCAACGCATAGGTGTGCCACGCCCAATCGTCGGCCGGATCGAGCGTGGCCTGCAAACGTGCCGTCGTGTCCTTGCCCGTGGTGACGACGAAGGTGCCCGGATCCGCGCCGCGCCGAAACGCCAAGCCGCCGGAAAGCGCTTCTTTTTTCGAGCCGAACGCAAAGAAAAGCCCGGAGGCCACATCGCCCAATTGCCCGCGGAAAACAATCGTGAAGGCCTCATCGTCCCCCGAGAGCACGGTTTGCCTGTCCGTCCACCCCGTCCCGACGAGAATGGCCTTGTTGTCACCACCGGAAACCGAGATGGTCGCCGGCGAGGCGCTCATCCCCCACGACCCGGCGTTCTCGGCCGGCTTCTCCGCGGGATAGCCACTTGTCTCCCCGTTGAAGGAGGAATACCACGAGAGCCCCTCCCAGATGGGGTCGTCATCGGAAATGGCAGCCTGGGAGAAGGGTGCCAAGAGTGTCGCCGCCGCCAAGGCGAGCCACCATCGCTTACTGTCGTTCGTTCTCATTGCGTTCTCCTTGTTGCGAACTCCAACGTATCTTCCTGTAGTGTAACACGTTCGGCAGGTTTCGGCAAACGCCCGAGCGCGCCGGGGCGGTGGCGGTGCGCCGCGTCCCGGCGCCAATCTGCTATAATTGGCGCCATGACAACGCATGAGGAGCTGTACGCGCGGGCCTGCCGCGTGATTCCCGGGGGCGTGGATTCGCCCGTTCGCGCCTTCAACGCCGTGGGGGGCACGCCCATCTTCGTGGCCTCCGGCCAGGGGGCGTGGCTGACGTTGGCCGACGGCCGCAAGGTCATCGACTGTTGTTGCTCTTGGGGCGCGATGATTTTGGGGCACGCGGATCCCGGCATCGTCGAGGCCGTCGCCAAAGCCGCCGCCAAGGGCACCACCTTTGGCATCGCCACGCCCGCCGAGGCCGAGCTGGCCGAGCGCATCGTCGCGCGCGTCCCCTTCATCGACAAGGTGCGCCTGGTCAATTCCGGCACCGAGGCGGTGATGACGGCCATCCGCCTGGCGCGCGGCGTGACGGGCCGGGACCTCATCGTCAAGTGCGAGGGCTGCTACCACGGCCACAGCGACGGGCTCCTCGTCGCCGCCGGCAGCGGCGCCATGACGGCCGGCGACGGCACGCGCCCCGCCAGCGCCGGCATCCCCGTGCCCATTGCCGCCGAGACGCTGGTGGTGCCCTACAACGATGCCGAGGCCGTCGCCGCCGCGCTCGCCGCGCATCCCGGCCGCGTCGCAGCCGTCATCGTCGAGCCCGTGGCCGGCAACATGGGCTGCGTGCCGCCCAAGCCGGGCTATCTCCGCGCCGTGCAGGAGGCCGCCCACGCCGCCGGCGCGCTGCTCATCTGCGACGAGGTCATCAACGCCTGGCGCTTCCGCCCGGGACTCTATTCCGAGGCCGCCGGCCTCACGCCAGACATCGTGACGATGGGCAAGGTCATCGGCGGCGGCTTCCCGTTGGCTGCCGTGGGCGCGCCCGCCTCCATCATGGACGCGCTCGCGCCCACCGGCCGCGTCTACCAGGCCGGCACCCTCTCGGGCAACCCCGTGGCCGTCGCCGCCGCCATCGCGACGCTCGACCGCTTGGAGGCCGACCCGCCCTATGCCCGCCTGGAGGCCATGGCCCGCGCCATCGCCGAGGGCATCGATGCCGCCGCCATGCGCCACGGCGTGCCCCTGCGCGCCCAGCGCCACGCCACCATCTTCACCCCCTTCGCCACCGACCGTCTCCCCGTCGCCGACCTGGCCGGCGCCAAGGCCTGCGACGCCGCGCTCTACGCGCGCTTCTTCCACGGCATGCTCGACCGCGGGGTCTACTTGGAGCCCTCGCAGTTCGAGGTCAACTTCGTTTCCGCCGCGCACACCCGGGCCGAGGTGGCGCACATCGTCCAGGCGGCCGAGGACACCCTCGCCGCGTTGGCCTGACGCAACCTTCGGCAAACGGGAGCGCGCCATGGATCTGGGTTTCCTCGCCAACCACCGCGATGGCATCATTCTGGGGCTCGATCTCTTCGGCACGGCCATCTTCGCCATCACCGGCGCCCTGCGCGGCTGGCGCAGCCGGCTCGACTTCCTGGGCGTGGTCGTCCTGGCCTGCGCCGTCGGCGTCGGCGGCGGCATCACGCGCGACGCGCTCATCGGCGCCACCCCCGTGGCCGCCTTCCAGGACGGCCGCTACTTCATCATCTGCGCCCTCGTCGGCGCCATCTCCTTCTACGTCGCGCCGCGCCTGGGCGACCGTTGGAACGTCATCCCCGTGCTCGACGCCGTGGGGCTGGGCGTCTTCACCGCCATCGGTTGCGAAAAGGCCGTCCACTACGACTGCACCTGGGTGGCCGTCATCCTCTGCGGCGTGATGACCGCCGTCGGCGGCGGCGTCATCCGCGACGTGCTGGCCATGCGCATCCCCGCCGTCCTGCGGAGCGACTTCTACGCCACCGCCGCGCTCATCGGCGGCTTCCTTTTCGTGGCGTTGGAGCGCTGGATGGGGGCGGTGGACTACTTCGGGCGGTTCCTCATCGTCTCGGCGGCCGTGCTGCTCATCCGCCTCATCGCCATGCGCTTCAAGTTCCGCCTGCCCGAGGCCCATGCCGTGCCCGCCCGCCAACGCTGGCACCTCAAGTATCCCCACCTCCGCCTCCCCAAAGAATAAAGCCAAATTGTCGCCCGCCGGGCGACCTTCCGCACCGCCACGGTTTGTACAATTATACGCGTTTTCTCACCCCGAAAAGGAAAGGAACGCGCCATGAACGACACCCTCACCGAACTTGTTTTCGTGGTCGACCGCAGCGGCTCCATGGACAACATCGCGGACGACGCCATCGGCGGCTTCAACGCCACCCTGAAGAAACAACGCGAGGAACCCGGCGACGTCCTCGTCTCCACCGTCCTCTTCAATCACCGCAGCCAGGTTGTCCACGACCGCGTCCCCCTCGCCCAAATCCCCCAACTCACCGAGGAGACCTATCACCCGTCCGGCTGCACCGCCCTCCTCGATGCCCTCGGCGATGCCATCCACCACATCGGCAACATCCACAAATACGCCCGCCCCGAGGACGTCCCCGCCCACACCCTCTTCGCTATCATCACCGACGGCCTCGAAAACGCCAGCCACCGCCACACCGCCGACGAGGTCCGTGCCATGATCACCCGCCAGAAGGAGAAGTATGGTTGGGAGTTCGCCTTCCTCGCCGCCAACATCGACGCCGTCGAAACCGCGGAACGCTACGGCATCGACGCCGAGGAGGCCATCGATTTCCATGCCGACAGGCCCGGCGTCTGTGCTTGCATGGACTATCTGGACGAACGCATTCGCCATACCCGTCGCGGCCTTCCGCGCGACCGTACCCTGCGCAAGAAAGTGGACAGGGACTTTCGGTCCCGCTAAGCGCCCTTCCTCTCCCGACGGACGGTTGCCCGTCCCGCCAAACGCTTGTGTGTCCAACCCCGGCCCCGGGCGCGCCTCACCCGCGCCCGGGGCCTTTTTGCGCCCGCGCGGCCGTCCTCCCGGGGCGTGGAAGC
Source organism: uncultured Lentisphaeraceae bacterium (assembly GCA_949289005.1). GTDB lineage: Bacteria > Verrucomicrobiota > Kiritimatiellia > RFP12 > DVOR01 > Spyradenecus. Next base: position 32,921 of record CASEMQ010000052.1, on the reverse strand, counting down.
CCGGCCCGGCCGCGCCGATTTGACGGCTCTGCCGGGATTGCTGTAGACTATGCGGCGTTTTGACGGTTTGCCAATGAGGTGTACGTTCAGCGACAAGCGGAACCGATCGTTTCCCCGGGCCTTCGCGCCCGCCCCGTGTGGGGCGGGTGTGGGAGGTTTTGCCCCATTGGCGCCTAAGGAGTCTTCATGGAGAACCTGCCTCTCTTGATTTTGCTGCAAGTGGCCCTCATCCTCGCGAACGCGGTCTTCGCCTGCTTGGAGATTGCGGTGATCTCGATGAACGACCGGCGGCTGGAGCGGCTGGCGAAGACGGGGAACCGGCGGGCGAAGCGGCTGTTGGGGCTGACGGCGCAACCGGCGCGGTTCCTGGCGACGATTCAGGTGGCGATCACGCTCTCGGGGTTCCTGGGGAGCGCGTTCGCGGCGGAGAACTTCTCGGATGGGCTGGTGGATTGGATGGTGGGGCTGGGGGTGCCGCTGCCGCCGAAGGTGCTGGACGCGATGGCGGTGGTGGCCATCACGCTGGTGTTGTCTTACGTGACGCTGGTCTTCGGCGAGCTGGTGCCGAAACGCCTGGCGATGCGCAAGGCGGAGCCGTTGGCGCTGGGGATGTCGGGCCTGGTATGCACCATCGCGCGGCTGTGCGCGCCAATCGTGTGGTTGCTGACGGTCTCGACGAACGGCGTGCTGCGCCTGCTGGGCATCGACCCGCAGGCGGAAGACAACGCGGTGACGGAGGAAGAAATCCGCATGACGGTGGACGTGGGGTGCGAGAAGGGGGCCATCGACACAGAGGAGCGGACCTTCATCCAGAACGTCTTTGAGTTCGACGATTTGACGGCGGGGGAGATCGCGACGCACCGGACGGACGTCTCGGCCCTGTGGCTGGAGGACACGGACGAGGCGTGGGCGAAGACGCTGCACGAGACGCGCCATTCGCGCTATCCCATCTGCGACGGGAGCATCGACAAGGTGGTGGGGGTGCTGATCGCGAAGGATTGGTTCCGGCTGGACGACCGCTCGCGGCCGACGGTGATGGCCAAGGCGGTGCGCCCGGCGGTGTTCGTGCCCGAGGGCGTGAAGGCAGACGTGCTCTTCCGCGACATGAAGCGGCGGCACAACCCCTTCGCCGTGGTGTGCGACGAATACGGCGGCATGAGCGGCGTCGTCACGATGAGCGACCTGGTGGAGCGCTTGGTGGGCGAAACACCGGACGAGGACTCGGCGGTCGCCCCCGAGGCGCCGGACATCGAAAAGGTGGGCCCGAACGTCTGGCGCGTGCAGGGCTCGGCCGCGCTGGACGAAGCGGCCAAGGCGCTGGGCGTGCCGTTGGACGCGGACGATTGCGACACCTTCGGCGGTTACCTGATGGCGGAGCTGGGCGCCATCCCGGCGGACGGCAGCCAGGCGACGCTGAAGGTGGGGCGCCTCTCGGTGGAAATCCCGGAAATCCGCGGCAAGCGCGTGGCGGTGGCGTTGGTGACGGTGCTGCCCGAGGAAAAGCCCGAGACGGGGGACACGGACGAGGCATGAGGGAAATCGGCCTCCTGGGCGGCTCCTTCGACCCGATCCACGCCGGGCACGTCGCCTTGGCCCGCGCCGCGTTGGACGCCTTCGGGCTGGACGAGGTGCGCCTGATGCCGTGCGCCCAACAGGCGTTGAAGGACCGCGCGCCGGCGCCGGCCGAGGATCGTTGCGCGATGCTGCGTCTGGCCCTGGCCGGGGAGCCGCGCCTGACGCTGGATTGCCGCGAGCTCTGGCGCCCCGGGCGCACGCACACCTACGACACGGTGGCGGAGCTGCGCGCGGAACTGCCGGGGGCCCGGCTCTGGTTCATCCTGGGCATGGACTCGGTGCGCGACTTCCCGCGGTGGTATCGCGCGCGGGAATTGGTGGGGATGTGTGCCTTCATCGCCTTTGACCGGCCCGGCGTGCCGCCGCCCGCCCCACCCTTCGACGCGCGCCTGCTGGCGCACCGCCTGGGGCCGCTGTGCGCGGTCTCGAGCACGGAAATCCGCCGAGAGGTTGCGCGCGGCGAGGCAATCCGCTATCCTATTCACACGTTGGCGGGGCACTATCTGCGCGCCCGCCGCCTTTATCAGGGAGACCTTCATGAAGCAGACCAGTGAGGAGCTGGCGCTGGGCATCGCCCAGGCACTCTACGACAAGCAGGCCGAGGCCATCCGCGTGCTCGATGTGCGCGGCGTGTCCACGGTGACCGACATCTGCGTGGTGGCCTCCGGCACCTCCACACCCCACCTCAAGGCCCTGCAAAAAGCCGCAGTGGCCTACCTCAAAGGCTTGGGCGAGACGCGTTGCCGCCTCTCGGGCGAGGCCGACAGCGGCTGGGTGCTGTTGGACGCCTTCACCGTCGTGGCGCACCTCTTCGTGCCGGAGGCACGTGCCTACTATGACATCGAGGCCCTCTGGAAAGGCGCCAAGGAAATCCCCTTTCACCCCCAAGCCTGAACACGCACCCATGACTGCCAAGACCCTCCCCTGCACCGAGGCCCAACTGCGCGACATCGCGGCGCGCTGGCCCACCCCCTTCCACCTCTACGACGAAAAGACCATCCGCGCGGCGGCGCGGCGCCTGCGCAACGCCTTCGCCTGGAACAAAGGCTTCCGCAATTTCTTCGCCGTCAAGGCCGCGCCCAACCCCTACCTGATGCGCATTTTGCAGGAGGAAGGCTTCGGCGCGGACTGCTCGTCGTTGCCGGAACTCATCCTCTCCGAGCGGGTCGGCCTGCCGGGCGAGGCCATCATGTTCACCTCCAACGACACCCCCGCGCAAGAGTTCGCCAAGGCCAAGGCGCTCGGCGCCAACATCAATCTCGACGACATCTCCCACATCGCCTTCCTGGAAGCGGCCTGCGGCCTGCCCGAACGCGTCTGCCTGCGCTACAACCCCGGCCCGCTCAAGGGCGGCAACGCCATCATCGGCAAGCCCGAGGAGGCCAAGTACGGCCTCACGCGCGACCAACTCTTCGATGCCTACGCCCTGCTCAAGGCCAAAGGCGTCAAGCGCTTCGGCCTGCACACCATGGTGGCCAGCAACGAGCTCAACCCGCAATACTTCGTGGACACCGCCATCCTCCTCTTCGACCTGGCCTGGGAAATCCACGAACGCCTCGGCATCGTCTTCGACTTCATCAACCTCGGCGGCGGCATCGGCATCCCCTATCGCCCCGAGCAAGACGCCGTGGATCTCGAGGCCGTGGGCGAGGGCATCCGCCGCGCCTACGCCGAGCGCGTCACCGGCCGCGGCCTGCCCGACGTGCCCCTCTGCTTCGAGTGCGGCCGCTGCATCACCGGCCCCGCCGGCTACCTCGTGAGCACCGTGCTCCACCTCAAGCACACCTACCGCGACTACGTGGGGCTCGACGCCTGCATGGCCAACCTTATGCGCCCCGCCCTCTACGGCGCCTACCACCACATCACCGTCGTCGGCAAGGACAACCTCCCGCACGACCACGTCTACGACGTCACCGGCTCCCTCTGCGAAAACAACGACAAGTTCGCCATCCAACGCCCCCTCCCCGAGGTCGTCCCCGGCGACCTGCTCGTCCTCCACGACGCCGGCGCCCACGGCCACGCCATGGGCTTCAACTACAACGGCAAACTCCGCTCCGCCGAACTCCTCCTCCGCGAGGACGGCTCCGTCGTCCAAATCCGACGCGCCGAAACCATCGACGATTACTTCGCCACGCTCGACTTCTCGGCGTTGCCGGACTTCAAGTGAGGAACACCGCCATGCGCCGCGCCTTGACCCTCGTCCTGCTCCCCGCCCTGCTGGCCGCGCCGCTCGCATGGGCCAAGACGGTCTGGATCGTCGGCAAAGACGCGCCCGTGGCCGCGCCGGCGGTCGCCGAGACCCTCGCGCCCATGCTGGGCGAAGAGACCGTCACCCTCGTCACCAACGACGTCGCCTACCTCTCCGCGTGGGCCAACGCGCCCGGCGAGGACGCCACGCGCCAAGCGGCGCTCGCCGCCGACACCCTCCTCGTCTCCCTCCCCGCCGCCGAGCCCGATGGCCTGGCCCTGCTGGGGTTGCGCGCGCTTGCCGCCCAACGCGCCCCCACCCTGCCCGCGCCCATCCTGGTCGCCGCCCAAAAGCCCGTCTACAAAATGTCCGGCCTCTGCGACGACCGCGCGCTCCAAATCGCCACGCGCATCGCCACCGCCGCACGCTGCGGCATCGCCCCCCTGCCGAAAATCTGGCAACGCGTCTACACCGACGACACCTTCTACGACGGCCGCGTCCCCAAAGGCCCCCGCGCCGAGGCCTACGTCTTCGCCGCCGGCATCACCCTCGCCGCCAAAGGCTCCCGCGCCGACCTCCCCGCACTCCCCGGCGTCCACCCCGAAGTCGCCGCCGACCTGATTGCCTCCATCCGCGAAGGCTACGCACTCCTCCCCGACGTGCGCTACGCCGCCGACAAATGGAACCTGCCCGCCTTCCCCGTCCGCGTCGGCTCCGCCTTCGAGGCCGTGCTCTACGACGGCGCCTTCGAGCACGCCATCGGCGGCTGGCTCCTGCGCCTGGCCCAAGCCGACGGCCGCGCCCTCACCCTCCACTACACCACCGACACCGACCTCGCCACCGGCCTGCCCTGCCTCTACCGCACGCTCACCCCGCCCGCCGCGAGCGTCACCGCCGCCACCCTCTACACCCGCCCCGCCTTCGCCGACGACACCGGGCGCGAGGAGCTCGCCCACCTCGGCCGCATCCTCGCTCTCGACGCCGCCAAACCCGGCTGGATCCCCTTCCCCCTCGCCGTCGCCGAGTTCGTCCGCCGTCTGCCCGACCACCCCGTCTACGACGGCCCACGCCCCACCTCCCCCACCGCCGCCATGTTCGCCGCCATGCTCTACCTCAAATGGACCGGCGCGGCCGTCCTCCCCCCCCGCTGCGACCAAACCGAGACCCTCGCCATCACCATCGGCCTCGAGACCATGCTCCGCGCGAAACTCCTCCGCGGTGCCGTGAACGCCACCATCTGCCGCCCCTTGGGCGAAGGCATCTACGCCTTCACCCTCTGGCGCCGCCCCGCCGGCAAAGTCACCGTCGCACTCTCCTCCGACGACCTCTCCGGCAACGTCGAGCCACGCACCCTCACCTTCCGCCCCGAGACCTTCTGGCAATTCCAGACCGTCCGCGCCCCCCAAGGCGCCACGCTCTACTGGAAGGTGCAGCCCGCACTCCCCGGCCAAACCACCGGCGCCCGCAAAGGCCCCTAAGGCGCCCCCCTGTCAAAAGAAAATCCCCGCCTCCCCCTTTTCGGAAGACGCCGTGACTCAACCCGAGACACGGCGTGTCTCGCAACGAGGTACGGCGTGTCTCGAAAAACGACCCCGCTCCCTGATTGAAAAAGCGGATGCAGGGTGCCTCTGGCCCCGCCCGCCTTCAACAGGTTTTCAACAACTTCGCAAAAATTATCGACAACCCCTCCCGAAACTCACAACGCCCCCGCGCCTTCCACGCCACAGCGCCTTGGTGTGCGTGGGATGTCAACGGATTTGCCCAGAGCGCGCAGAAGCACTTGGAAAACACGCATGAGACAGTGGGCCTTTCGGAGAAATGGGGGGTGTGGACGATTCTGGACATGGGTTGGCGCCCCCAAGGTGTGCTAAAATAGCCCCGTCATGATACTGCACGTGGACATGGATGCCTTTTTTGCGGCGGTCGAGCAACACGATCACCCGGAATGGCGCGGCAAGCCCGTCATCGTCGGCGCGCCACCCGACAAACGCGGCGTCGTCTCCACCTGCTCCTACGAGGCGCGTGCCTTTGGCGTGCATTCGGCCATGCCCTCGCGCCAGGCCTACGAGAAATGCCCGCAAGGCATCTTCGTGCGGCCGCGCATGGCACGCTACAAGGCCGTCAGCGAAGCCGTCTTCGCCATCTTCGCCCACTTCACGCCCTTGGTCGAGCCGCTCTCCATCGACGAAGCCTTCCTGGACGTGACGGGCGTGCGCCGCCTCTTCGGCCCGCCCGAGGCCATCGCGGCCGAGATCAAGGCGCGCATCCTGGCGCAAGTGGGGCTCACCTGCTCCGTGGGCGTGGCCCCCAACAAGTTCCTGGCCAAACTCGCCAGCGAGGAACGCAAGCCCAACGGGCTCTTCGTTGTCCCCGCCGACCCGCGGGCAATCCTGTCGTGGCTCGCCGCCAAGCCGCTCCGCGCCCTCTGGGGCGTGGGCCCGAAACTCGCCGCCACCCTCCGGGCCGCGGGGCTGACCACCGTGCGCGACCTGCAATCCTCCGACCCCGGGCGCCTCCGCGCGTTGGTGGGCCCCACCTTGGCCGAACACCTCATGGCCATCGCCTTCGGCCGCGACAGCCGCCCCGTCGAAACCGGGCGCGAGGAAAAATCCCTCTCCCGCGAGCATACCTACCCCGATGACACCCTCGACCGCGAAACCCTCCGCCGCGACGTCCGCGCCATCGCCGAGGACGTCGGCCGCCGCCTCCGCGCCCTCGGCCTCCGCGCCCGCACCGCCCGCCTCAAGATCCGCTATGCCGGCTTCCGCACCGTCACCCGGCAAATGCCCTTCCCCACGCCCGTCTGCGACGACTTCGCCCTCCGCGACGCCGCCTGCGCCCTCCTCGCGCGCCACCTCGAGCCAAACACCCCCGTCCGCCTCCTCGGCTTCGGCGTCGACAACCTCACAGACTCGGCCACCGACCTCCCCGCCGACGACCTCTTCGCCACCCTCACCCCACCCCCCCGCCAACGCCAGGAACGCCTCTCCCGCACCCTCGACGCCCTCCGCGCCCGCTTCGGCAAAGCCTCCCCCTGACGCGTAAACGGCAAACGAAAAACCGTGGGCGGGATACGCTTCTTCTCTCTTTTCATGATAGGTCTGAGAAATGCAAGTGTTTTTGCGCAGGGGATGGTTTTAGGCTGGGAATGGCAGGAATTGGGCGTAGTTGTCGGAGGGGCGGGGGTAGTGTGTGAGTTTCCATTGAAGGAGGCGGACCTCCGCTTCGCTGACCTTGGAGAAGTCGGTGCCCTTGGCATAGAATCGGCGGACAAGCCTGTTGAGGTTCTCGACGGCGCCTTTCTGCCGGCCGGCGTAGGCAGCGGTGTAATAAACGGTGCAGCCGAAAATCGCCGCGATCCGTTTCTCGTCAATGAAGAGGATGTCATTGTCCAGCAATAGGACATTGACTTTCAACCCATCGCGTTCAATCTCTTTGGCCACGTTGCGCAGGGCGCGAAAGAAGGCTCGGCGGCTGGGGCGGAGGAGGCGCCGGACATAGGCGCGATGATTGTGGAAGGGAAGAACCATCGTGAAGAGCATGCCGTGGCCGTTGGAACCGGAGCAGACAAAGTCGGCCTGGGCGTACCCCCCGGTTTGGCCTTTCTTGACGGCTTCGGGAAGATCGGCGTAGCGGTGCTCGCTCATTTGCTATAATGCGGGGCATGACAAAGACGATTGGCAGACGTGTTGGGCCGTTGGTGGGCGTGTATCGTCCGGAGGGCGACAAATCGCTCTCTCACCGTGCGTTGCTGTTCGCGGCATTGGCCGGTGGGGAAAGTGTCATTCGTCGGTTTCTCATCGGCGGGGTGACGCGCGCGATGTTGCGGTGCCTGCGACAGTTGGGGGTGGAATGGGCGTTGGACGAGGGTGCGCATGTGTTGCGGGTGCGCGGAGTGGGGCTGCATGGGTTCTCGGTGCCGGTGGGTGCGTTGGATTGCGGCAATTCGGCGACGACGTTTCGTTTGCTTGCGGGGGCGGTGGCGGCCGCGGGGATTCCGTGCACGCTGACGGGGTCCGAGGGGCTGCGGCGACGGCCGATGGGACGGATCGTGGAGCCGTTGCGGTTGATGGGGGCGGATGTCGCGGATTGCGACGGGCGGGCGCCGCTCACGTTTCGGCCTGCGCCGCTCCATGCATTGGCTTATGCGTTGCCGGTGGCCTCGGCGCAGGTGAAGAGTTGTTTGGTGTTGGCGGCGCTTGCGGCCGATGGGCCATGTGCCTTTTCCGAGCCGGGGCCGAGCCGTGACCATACCGAGCGGATGTTGGCGGCGATGGGGGCTTCGGTGCGCGCGTTGGAGCCACCCGCGCATGGGGTGGTGACGCTTCCGCTTGCCGCGCCGTTGCGCCCGCTGGACATCGAGTTGCCGGGCGACATTTCCTCGGCGGCGTTTTTGCTTGTGGCGGCCTCCATTCTGCCCGGCAGCGACTTTACGCTTCGCCAAGTGGGCGTGAATCCCACGCGCACGGGCATTCTCGACGCGCTCCGCGCGATGGGGGCCGACATCGCGGTGCTCAACGAGACCGTGCTCGCGGGCGAGCCGGTCGCCGACCTGCGGGTGCGTGCCGCCGCGCTCACGGGAACCTCCATCCACGGAGATTTGGTGGTGCGGATGATCGACGAGTTCCCGGCCTTTATGATTGCCGCGGCCTGTGCGCGGGGCGAAACGTTGGTGCGCGACGCCGCGGAGTTGCGCGCGAAGGAATCGGATCGCATCGCCATCATGGCGGCCGCGCTTGCCGCGCTTGGGGTGGACATCGAGGAGTATCCCGATGGCTTCCGTATCCGTGGCACGGGGCGTATTGCCGGCGGCGTCTCGCTCGATGCGCATGGCGATCATCGCGTGGCGATGTCGTTGGCGCTTGCCGCGCTTGTCGCGGAGCGGCCTGTCGCCATCCAAGGTTTCGAGATTTTGGGCGAATCGTTCCCCGACTTCCCGCGCGTCTTGGCGCTGTGAGCGTTTCCGGCGGCGAGACAAATCCCCGCGGCGTGTTAGATTTACGTTAGCGCGGGGGCGGAAATTGAGCGTTCGGTCAGTATTTGCTATACTGAGCGCCTAACTTTTTTGGACGTTTGCCGAAAGGTCGCGACGCATGGAAAATCTGGACGCGCTGTTGGACAAGATTCGCTCGGAGGGTGTCGACACCGCCAAGCGGGAGGCCGCGGAAATCGTGGCAAAGGCCAAGGATGAGGCCGCGAAAATCGTGACGAAGGCCAAGGATGAGGCCGCGGCCGAAACGGCACGCGCAAAGGCGGACGCGGAGCGTTTTGCCGCGGGCGCGGAGGCGACAATCCGCCAAGCGGCACGCGATGTGTTGCTGAAGTTGGGACAGGATGTCTCGGCGCTCTTGAAGCGGACGCTCGGCGGCGCGGTGGATGAGACGCTGGCGAAGGATGACGTGGTCGGGAAGTTGGCCGAGGAGGCCGTCGCGGCCTACCTGAAGACGGGCGAGGCGACGGTGGTCTGTGCGCCGGGGCTGGCGGAGGCGCTGAAGGCGCGGCTGGCCAAGCGGGGCACGGTGACGGTGGTGACCGACGCACAGATGGGGACGGGCTTCAAGGTGCGCTTGGATGGCGGCCGGGTGGAACATGATTTTTCGGGCGAGGCGGTGCGCGAGGCTTTGGCCGCGTTGTTGCGCCCGCAATTGGCGAAGCTCTTGGGGGAGTGAGGCGTGAGCCTGGGGTATCTTCTGGCTTCGTTGCCGTATCTGGCCTACGGGCGTGAGCCCGGCGTGACGGTGGAGGGCTTTTGCGCGGCGTGCGCGGCCACCCTGTCGCCCGGGGACGCGGCGGCGGCGGCGCTTTTGGCACGGGGGGATGCCGCGCCGAGCGACCATCCGGCGGTGCGCCGGTGGCGAGATTTGGAGGCGGCGATTGACATGGCGATCGGCCGGAGGCGGTTGGCGCGGCGCGGTGGCGGCGGGCAGGATGGGCTTTTTGTGCCGCCGGCGAGCGCGGCGTGCCCGGTGTGGCTGACGCGGTTGGTGGACGCGGCCTTCGAATCGGCGCAGGATCCCTTGGCGCGGGAGGAGGCTTTGGATCGCGCGCGGTGGGCGGCGGCGGATGAGCTGGGGGGCTTTGACCCGATGGCCAAAGGGCAGGTTTTCGCCTATGCGGTGCGCTTGCGCCTGGCGGCGCGGCGCATGGCGCTTGACGCGGCGCGCGGGCGCGAGCGGCTGGAAGCCGCCTTGCCGCGACAAACACTTTGACGACGGAGAAGGACGCCTTATGGAACGAACGACAGGCAAGGTGACGGGTGTCAACGGCAACATGATTACGGTGGCGTTCACCGGGGCCGTGGCGCAAAACGAGGTGGGCTACGCGTGCCTGCCCGGCGGCGAGCGGCCGTTGCGGCTGATGAGCGAGATTGTCCGCGTGCGCGACGGCGTGGCGGATATGCAGGTGTTCGAGGATACGCGCGACCTCAAGGTGGGCGACACGCTGGAGTTTTCGGGCGATTTGCTGTCGGCCGAGTTGGGGCCGGGGTTGTTGGGGCGCGTTTACGATGGCCTGCTCAACCCGTTGCCGGAGCTGGCGGAGCAGTGCGGCTTCTTCTTGCAACGCGGCACGTATCTGCCGGCGTTGGACCGCGCGGCAAAATGGGCGTTCACGCCCGTGGCCAAGCCTGGCGACCGCCTGACGGCGGGCGAGACGGTGGGCACGGTGCCCGAGGGCGTCCACACACACCGCATCATGATTCCCTTTGCCTGGCGCGAGGTCTACACCGTGAAGCGTGTGGCCCCGGCGGGCGCGTACACGGTGGAGGATGTGGTGGCCACGGTGACGGACGCCAAAGGCAACGAGCTGCCCGTGCGCCTGATGCAGCGTTGGCCCGTCAAGCTGCCCATCACCTGCTACGCCGAGCGGCTGCGCCCAACGGAGACGCTCTCGACGGGCATCCGCTCGGTGGACACCTTTTTCCCGGTGGCGATTGGCGGCACGTATTGCATCCCGGGGCCATTCGGCGCCGGCAAGACGGTGATTCAGCACCAGACCTCGCAGTACGCGGACGTGGATATCGTGATCGTGGCGGCGTGCGGCGAGCGCGCGGGCGAGGTGGTGGAGACGTTGCGCGAGTTCCCGGAATTGATCGACCCGAAGACGGGGCGGACGCTGATGGACCGCACGGTGATCATCTGCAACACCTCGTCCATGCCCGTGGCGGCGCGTGAGGCCTCGGTCTACACGGCCGTGACGTTGGCGGGCTACTATCGCCAGATGGGGCTGAACGTGTTGTTGTTGGCCGACTCCACCTCACGTTGGGCGCAGGCGTTGCGCGAGATGTCGGGGCGCCTGGAGGAAATCCCGGGCGACGAGGCCTTCCCGGCCTACCTGGAATCGGTCATCGCCGGCTTTTACGAGCGCGCGGGGCGCGTGCGCCTGAAGGATGGCTCGGTGGGCTCGGTGACCATCGGCGGCACGGTCTCGCCGGCGGGCGGCAACTTCGACGAACCCGTCACCCAGGCGACGCTGAAGGTGGTGGGCGCGTTTCATGGGCTGTCGCGCGCACGTTCGGACGCGCGGCGCTACCCGGCCATCGACCCGCTCGACTCGTGGAGCAAGTATCCCTCCGTCATCGAGCAGCCGCGCGTGGAGGCCATGCGCGAGTTGCTCCGCAAGGGCGCGGACGTGGAGCAGATGATGAAGGTGGTGGGCGAGGAAGGTACCGCGATGGAAGACTTCGTGGACTTCCTCAAGAAAGAGTTGATTGACGCGGTCTATCTGCAGCAGAACGCCTTCAACGAGGTGGACGCCTGCTGCCCCGTGGCGCGGCAACGCGAGGCATTCGACGTGTTGGAGCGGATCGTCTCCGCGCGGTATGCGTATGCCGACAAGGCCGAGGCGCGGCGCGCGTTCCTGCGTCTGCAACAGGCGTTTATCGACTGGAACAACACGCCGCAGGGCGGCAACGATTACGCGGCGCGCCGCGAGGCCGTGCTGAAGTTCGTCGAGGAGGCTCCCCATGCGTAAACTCTATCACCGGATCGACAACATCTCCGGCTCGGTCGTCACGCTCCGCGCCGAGGGCGTTCACAACAAGGAACTCGCCGAGATCGATTCCCGCGTGGGCACCTCGCTGGCACAGGTCATCAAGTTGGCCGGCGACGAGGTGACGTTGCAGGTCTTTGCCGGCGCCCGCGGCGTGGCGACGGATGCGCAAGTGCGGTTCTTGGGCCATCCCATGCAGGTTCCCTTCGGCGACGAGTTGCTCGGGCGCGTCTTCACCGGCTCGGCCAAGCCGCGCGACAACGGCCCGGAGCTGACGATGAACCCCACGGACATCGGCACGCCCTCGGTGAACCCAGCCAAGCGCATCATCCCACGCCACATGGTGCGCACGGGTATCCCGATGATTGACGTCTTCAACACGCTTGTCGAGAGCCAGAAACTCCCCATCTTCGCCCGCGCCGGCGAGCCGTACAACGAGTTGCTCGCGCGCATCGCCCTGCAGGCCGAGGTGGACGTGATCGTCCTCGGCGGCATGGGTCTGAAGCACGATGACTACCTGGCCTTCCGCGACACGCTGGATGCCTCGGGCGCGCTCTCGCGCACGGTCATGTTCGTGCACACCGCCGCCGACCCCGTGGTGGAGTGCATGCTCGTGCCGGACGTCTCGCTGGCCGTGGCCGAGCAGTTCGCGCTCAAGGGCAAGCGCGTGCTCGTCCTCCTCACGGACATGACCTCCTTCGCCGACGCGCTCAAGGAAATCGCCATCACCATGGAGCAAATCCCCTCCAACCGCGGTTATCCCGGCGACCTCTATTCGCAGCTCGCCGCGCGCTACGAAAAGGCCGTCGACTTCGAGGGCGCCGGCTCCATCACCATCCTCGCGGTGACCACCATGCCCGGCGACGACGTGACGCACCCCGTCCCCGACAACACCGGCTACATTACCGAGGGCCAATTCTACCTCCGCAACGGCCGCATCGAGCCCTTCGGCTCCCTCTCCCGCCTCAAACAACAGGTGAACAAAGACACCCGCGAGGATCACCGCACCATCATGGACGCGATGATCAAACTCTACGCGCAGTACAAGGACGCCGCCGAAAAACAGTCCATGGGCTTCCGCATGAGCGACTGGGACAAGAAACTTCTCCGCTACGGCGCCCGCTTCGAGGAGAAAATGATGGATCTCTCCGTCAACATTCCCCTGGAGCAGGCCCTCGATCTCGGTTGGCAGATCCTCGCCGAGTGCTTCGAGCCGATGGAGACCGGCATCCCCACCAAGACGTCCGACAAGTTCTGGCCAAAATGAAGTTTGGAGGCTTAGAGGCTTAGAAGTTTGGCATTCCAAAGGTGAGTCGCCGCGATGGGAACACAATTCAAGCACCGAGATTTGGAGATTTGGCAACGTGGGATGGCGCTTGCCAAATACGTGCATGGATTGATTCGTGACTTCCCGAGGGAAGAACGATTTGGTCTCTATTCGCAGATCAGTAGGACGGCAGTCTCTGTTCCTTCCAACATAGCGGAAGGGTCATCACGCCGCGGGGCTATGGATTTCGCGCACTTTCTTGGCATCGCGCGCGGCGCGTTGGCGGAACTGGACACGCAGCTTGAACTCGCCCATGCGTATGGTTACTTGGCCTACACCGAGGAGGCCCGCGCAGGTCTCGAGTCGTTGGCACGTCAGATAAACGCTTTTATGCGGAAGCTGACCTCTGATACCACCAAGCCTCCAAGCCTCTAAACTTCCAAACTTCCCGATTCCCATGGCGAAAATCAAGCATACTAAGACGGAGCTGAAGGCGCAGACGGATGCGCTGAAGCGCTTTCAGCGGTTTCTGCCCATGCTGCAGCTGAAGAAGCAACAGCTCCAGGCGGAGATTGCCGGCATTACCGCCAAGCTGGGCGAGCTGCAGGCGCGCGAGGCCGAGGCACGCAAACGCCTCGACGCCTGGGTGGCGCTCTACGCCGATGCCGAGGTGCGCCCCGACGCGCTTGTGACCTTCAGGGGCGTGCATACGGCGCAAGGCAACATCGCCGGCGTCGCCATCCCGCTTTACGAGGGCATCGATGCCGAGCCCGCGCCACTCGACCCCTATCGCACGCCGGCGTGGACCGACGACGCGCAACGGATGCTGGCCGACCTGATGGCCTTCAAGGCCGAGGGCGACGTGCTCCGCAAGCAACGCGCCGCCATCGAGGAGGAACTCCACACCACCGGCCAGCGCGTCAACCTCTTCGAGAAGGTGAAGATTCCCGAGTGCAAGGAGAATATCCGCGTCATTCGCATCTTCATTGGCGACGAGCAGACCGCTGCCGTCGTGCGTGGCAAGATTGCCAAGAGCCGCACACCGAAGCAAGAGGAGGCGATCGCATGATTGTCCCGATGTTGCGCCTGACCCTGTTGTGCGCCGCGCATGACCGCGTGGCCGCGCTCGCCGCGCTTCGTGCGCTGGGATGCGTCCATGTCGGCCTGGAGGTGCGCGACGGCGAGGGCATCCGCCGCGCGGCCGCCGAGGTCGCCGCCGCCGAGCAGGCGATCCGCGCGCTCGACGCGGCCAAAAAGGGCGGCGCGTTCGTCTTCAAGCCCGAGGCCGGCTCGCCCATCGCTTCGCTGGACGCGGAGAGGCTTCTGTCGGAGGCACGGGGCGCGACCGCGCCGACTACCGCCGCGGAGGTGAACCGCTTGGCCGCGCTTGCCACGCGCCTCTCCGAGGAAGCGCTCGCGGCGACCTTGGTCGCGCGGCGCTACGCGCCCTTTGGCGAGGTCAACCCCGCCACCGTCGCGGCGCTTGCGCGGGAGGGTATCCGCGTAACGCTCTTCAAGGCGCCAGCCAAGATTGCCGACGCGCTCGGCCCCGACGCGTATCGCTTCCGCACCGAGGCGGGCTTTGCCTACGGCGCATGGATCTCGGACGAGCCTCTCCACGCGGGGTTCGAGGCGTTGCCGTTGCCCGAGGTCTCCACCGCAGTGTTGCGCGCGCGTGCCGCCGAGGCGGAAACCGCCGCGCACGCAATCAAGGCGTTGCTGGCCGGGTGCGCGGCGTTGCGCCCCGCGCTCGCCCGCGAGGTCGCCGCGGCCGCGGCCGACCGCACCGCCGCCGAGGTCGCCGCCAACCTGCGCGACGTGGGCGACGTGGCCTACCTGCGCGGCTACATCCCCGCCCGCGCCGAAGCCGACCTCCTTGCCAAGGCCAAGACCGAGGGATGGGGCATCGTCACCGAGACGCCCGCCCCAGACGACCCGAACGTGCCCGTGCTCTTGGAGCCGCCGCGCGGCTTCCGCGCCATCGGCGTGGTCTTCAAGGGGCTTGGCATCCTGCCCGGCTACTCCGAGGGCGACGTCTCCATCCCCTTCTACGCCTTCTTCTCGCTCTTCTTCGCCATGCTCGTGGGCGACGCCGGCTATGGCGCGCTCATGTTCGCGGCCACGGTCGCGGCTGCCATCGCCCTGCGCGGCAAGCCCGCCGCCCGCCCCGCGCTCACGGTCTTCGCCGTCTTCAGCCTCTCCACCGTGCTGTGGGGCGTGCTTTCGGGCACCTACTTCGGCATTGACAAAACGGCGTTGCCCGCGTGCCTCATGGCCATCCCCACCGTGGATTGGCTGGGCAGCAATGACAACATGATGTTCCTCTGCTTCCTCATCGGCGCCACCCACCTCTCACTCGCGCGCGTCTGGAACGCCATCCTGCTCGCGCCCACGCTCAAGATGGTGGGCGAAATCGGCTGGCTGTGCGTGACGTGGGGGATGTTCGCCGTGGTCTGCAACATCGTGGTCGCCTGGTTCAGCGCGCCCGTCGCGCTCATGGCCGGCCTGGTCGGCGGCGGCGTCGCGCTCATCCTCGTGCCGCTCGTCGCGGACATCCGGCACGAGGGCATCAGCATCGGCATGCTCCCGCTCAACGTCATCAGCGCGATGGGCGACATCATCAGTTACGTCCGCCTCTTCGCCGTCGGCCTCGCCTCCGTCAAGGTCGCCGAGAACTTCAACGCGATGGCCTTGGGGCTCGACCTCCCCTTCGTCCTGCGCGTCCTGGCCGTTGCGGCCATCCTGCTCGTCGGCCACGGCCTGAACCTCGCGATGGGCGCGCTCTCCGTGCTCGTCCACGCCGTCCGCCTCAACACGCTGGAGTTCTCCAACGCCAAGGGCATCACTTGGTCCGGCCAGCCCTACGCCCCCTTCTGCCAACCTCAACAATAAAGGAAACACGCATCATGGATACCGCACTCACCGTCGCAGGCGCCGTCGCCTGCCTTGCCCTCTCCGGCCTCGGCTCCGCCGTCGGCACGGGCTTTGCCGCCGCCGGCGCCATCGGCGCCTGGAAAAAATGCTACGCGCAAAACCGCCCCGCGCCCTTCCTCCTGCTCGCCTACGTCGGCGCCCCCATCACCCAGACGCTCTACGGGATGATTCTCATGTTCACCATGATTGGCACCCAAGTGCTTCCCGGCGGCGGTCTCGGCATGCTCATTCTCGGCATCTTCGCCGGCGCGGGCATCGGCATGTCCGCCATCTTCCAAGGCCGCGCGGGCGGCTGCTCCGCCGATGCCCACGGCGAGACCGGCCAGGGCCTCACCAACAACCTCGCAGCCCTCGGCGTCATCGAGACCACGGCCATCTTCATCATGGTCTTCACCCTCATCGCCGTCGGCAGCCTGGCCGCCTAATGGCCAGGCAAACAGACAACGGCTCGCCGTTCACAATCGTCTTGCTTGCGCGGTGCGTCCCTTTCGGGATGCGCCGCGCTTTTTGTGTACTTTTCTATGCAGGGGCGCCCCTTTCGGCATTTGTGCGCGTTTGGCGGGCGCGCTGTGCTAACATAGGGCGCAACGGAAAGGTTTTGAACGATGAAAGGATTGTTGTTGGCAATGCTTCTGCTGGCCTCCGCGGCCTGGGCGAAGCCGATCGCGATTTGGCAAGGGGCCACGATGCCCGGCAAGGCGACGGGCCAAGCTGAGCAGACGACCCAGCCGCAAGGCTACGTGACCAACGTCTCCGTGCCCACGCTCGAGTTCCTGCCCGCGCCCAACCCCGAGGGCAAGGCGCTGCCGACCGTGCTGGTGGTGCCGGGCGGAGGCTATGCCGTCGTCAGCTACCGCCTGGAAGGAACGGCGCCGGCCACGTGGCTCAACGCGCGCGGCATCCACGCGGCCATCCTCAAATATCGCGTGCCGGGCGACCGCCCCGCGGCATTGCAAGACGCCCTGCGCGCGCTGGAGGTGCTCCGCGCCCACGCGGCGGAATGGAAGGTGGACACCGCGCGCATCGGCATGATGGGCTTCTCCGCGGGCGGCCACCTCACCGCCTCGGTGCTCGCCACGCCCAACCACGGACTTGCCTGCGCCATGCTGATTTACCCCGCCTACTGCTCGAACGACGGCATCACGCTCGCGCCCGAAGTCGTGCCCGCCGCGCCCACCGTGCCCACCTTCCTGACGCAATGCGCGGACGACCGCGCGTACGTCTTCTCCTCCATGGCCTACGCCGCCCACCTGCTGAAGGCCAACCGCCCCGTCGATTACCACCTCTACGCCACCGGCGGCCACGGCTACTCCTTCCGCCCGACCCCCGGCCGCCCCTACGCCCAATGGCTGACGGAACTCGATGCCTGGCTCACGGCCCAAAAGATGCGCTGATTGCCACGCCCACCCCTCGCCCGGCCACCGTCTCCGGGCGCGGCGTGGCAATGACCTGCCGAAAAGCGCACGCCGCACCCCGATGCGCGACGCGCCGTGTCTCGGGGTGAGGTACGGCGCGTCGCGCAAAATGACCCCGCTCCCTGATTGAAAAGTAGGTTCCGAGGCGCCTCGGCGCCCATCCCGCTTCAACAGGTTTTCAACAGATTTGCGAAAGTTATCGACAGGATGGCAAGCTGAAAAAAGACGAGAGGACGAAGGTCCCGAAAACCTGGAGGAAACGAGAGCCGGCACCGGGCCCGACGGGCGTGTTTCGATTTCCAAGCCGCGATGGCGGCGAATTATGGTATACTACGCCGCGATTTTGCTTTCCAAAGGAGTTTATCGAGATGGCCAAGCTGACGGCAGATGCGTTGCGGACGATGTATTTGGACTTTTTCGCGTCGAAGGGGCACGCGGTGATTTCCGGCGCGTCGGTGATTCCGGAGAATGACCCGACGGTGTTGTTCACGACGGCGGGGATGCATCCGTTGGTGCCGTATCTGTTGGGCGAGCCGCACCCGGCGGGGCGCCGGTTGACGGATGTGCAGAAGTGTGTGCGCACGGGGGACATTGACGCGGTGGGCGACAGCGCACACCTCACGTTTTTCGAGATGTTGGGCAACTGGTCGCTCGGCGATTACTTCAAGAAGGAGGCGATCGCCTGGAGTTTCGAGTTTCTGACCACGAAGCTGGGGTTGAAGCCCGAGGCGCTCTATGTGACGGTGTTCAAGGGCGAGGACGGCATTCCGCGCGACGATGAGGCGATCGCGTGCTGGAAGGCGCAGGGTATCCCCGAGGATCACATCTTCCCGAAGGGGCGCGAGGACAATTGGTGGGGGCCCGCGGGCATCACCGGCCCTTGCGGCCCGGACACGGAGATGTTTCTGGACACGGGCAAGCCGGCCTGCGGGCCCGATTGCGGCCCGGGGTGCCCGTGCGGCAAGTTCATGGAGATTTGGAACGACGTCTTCATGCAGTACAACAAAACCGCCGCGGGCACCTATGAGCCGCTGAGGCAACACAACGTGGACACGGGCATGGGCGTGGAGCGCACCATCTGCATGATCAACGGCTACAAGGATGTCTATGAGTCCGAACTTTTCCTGCCGTTGCTCGAGCGTATCCGCGCGTTGGCCACCGTGGAGTTGCCCGAGGAGAAGCGTGTGCGTGCCGAGCGCATCATCGCCGACCATATGCGCACGGCCACCATCATCCTTGGCGACCCGAAGGGCGGCGTGAAGCCCGGCAACGTGGGCGCGAACTATGTGCTCCGCCGCCTCATCCGCCGCGCCGTGCGCTACGGGATGGATCTCGGCCTGCCCGCGGGCTTCACCCCTGGCCTCGCCGAGATCGTCATCGGCATCTACAAGGGCTTCTATCCCGAGCTGGAGGAGAAACGCGAGGGCATTCTCGCGGAGCTCGCCGCCGAGGAAGCGCGTTTCGCCAAGACCCTCACCCAGGGCCGCCACGAGTTCGAGAAGGTCGCCGCCGTCCTCGCCCAGCACGGGCAGACCCAAATCTCCGGCAAGACGGCCTTCAAGCTCTACGACACCTACGGCTTCCCGCTGGAGATCACCCAGGAACTCGCCGCCGAGCGCGGCCTCTCCGTGGACGCCGATGGCTTCGCCAAGGCCGAGGCCAAGCACAAGGAGGCCTCCAAACAAGGCGAGGGCGTCTTCAAGGGCGGCCTGGCCGACCACTCCGAGCAGACCACCCGCCTGCACACGGCCACCCACCTGCTCCATAAGGCGCTCAAGATCGTCCTGGGCGACCACGTGAACCAAAAAGGCTCCAACATCACCGCCGAGCGCCTCCGCTTCGACTTCTCCCACCCCGAGAAGATGACCAAGGAACAGATCGAGCAAGTGGAGGATCTGGTGAACGAGCAGATCGAGCGCGCCCTCCCCGTGACCTGCGAGACGATGTCCATCGAGGACGCCAAGTCCGCCGGCGCCACCGCCCTCTTCACCGCAAAATACGGCGAGCAGGTCAAAGTCTACACCATGGGCGACTTCTCCAAGGAAGTCTGCGGCGGCCCGCACGCGGCCAACACCTCCGAACTCGTCGCCTTCAAGATTCTCAAGGAAGAGAGTTCGTCCGCGGGCGTGCGCCGCATCAAGGCCATCATCGGCGAACCCGCGTTGGAAAAGCGGCGCGCCGCCGGCAAGTGAGGGTCAGGCCCCGCCCGCCCGGCGGGGCCGCCTTTTCGGGAGACGGGAGGATATGATGAAAATCCGGATTTTGCCTTCGTTGTTGGCCGCGGACATGGGCCGCCTGGCCGAGGAAATCGCGCGGGTGGCGGCCTCGGGCGCGGACGCGTTGCACCTGGATGTGATGGATGGGCACTTCGTGCCGAACCTCTCGTTTTCGCCCGACACGGCAGCGCTCTGCCGGCGTTGCCTGCCCGAGGGGATGGAACTCAACACCCACCTCATGATCACCAACCCCGATGCCTACGCCAAGCGTTTCGTCGACAAGGGCAGCACCACCGTGCAATTCCACCTGGAGCTGCGCGAGACGGTGAACGTCCGCGCCCTCGCCGCGCTCGTGCAGGCGCACAAAGCGCGCGTGGGCCTGGCGCTCAACCCCGAGACCCCCGCCGAAGTCGCCCTACCCTACCTCGACTGCGCCGACGAAGTCCTCTGCATGACCGTCCACCCCGGCTATGGCGGCCAAGCCTTCATCGCCGACGTCCTGCCGAAAATCGCCACGTTGCGCCGCCATGCGCCCGCGTTGGACATCATGGTCGACGGCGGCATCAACCGCGAGACCGCCGAGGCGGCCGCGCGCGCCGGGGCGAACGCCTTCGTCGCCGGCTCCTTCCTCTTCGCCCAGGCCGACATGGCCGCGGCGGTGGCCGACCTCCGCGCCCGCTGCGCCGCCGCCTTCGCCTCCCGCGCCTGAGGGATCACGTCTTCCGAATGACGACTTCAATGAGACAATGGCCGTGATAAGAGCGATCTACGACAATGAGGGCCCGAGCAAACCTTTCGTCAAATGGGCGGGGGGAAAGCGGCAATTGTTGCCGGAGATTGAGGCGCGGATTCCGTGGCACGAACTTGAAGCGAACAATTGGGATTACGCAGAGCCTTTCGTCGGCGGTGGTGCGGTGCTTTTCAGGGTGCTGGAGAAAGTCCCGGCCGTCCGCTCGGTCGTCAATGATTTGAACCCACGCCTGATTGCCGCCTATCGGGCCATTCGGGACAATGTCGAGGCCGTCATCGACCGTCTCTCCGAACTTGCCGCGCATTTCTTGCCGCTGGACGACATGGAACGGCTTGAGCACTACCTCTCCATGCGCGCACGTTTCAACGCCAAAGTCCCCGAAGATGTCGAGACCGCGGCCTTGTTGATCTTTCTCAACCGCACCTGTTTCAACGGACTCTACCGCGAAAACGCGCGGGGCGACTTCAATGTCCCGTACGGCAAAGTCAAGAATCCAATGCTTTGCGACGCGAAAACGCTCCGTGCGGACGCGGGCGCGCTCAAGCAGGTAACGCTGCAATGCGGGGACTTCCCATCGGTGACCGAGCGTCTGACGCGCACCACGTTTTTCTATCTCGACCCACCCTACAAGCCCATCAGCCAAACCTCCAGTTTCAACACCTACACCAAGATCCCTTTCGATGACAACGAGCAACGCCGTCTCGCCGCCTTTTGTCGTGCGCTTGACGCCAAAGGGCATTACTTTTTGCTGAGCAATTCAGACCCCGGGGATTCGTTCTTCGACGATCTCTACGCCGGATTTCGCATCGAGCGGGTGCAGGCCCGCCGTTGCGTCAATGCCAACCCGGCAAAACGCGGGCCTCTCTCCGAATTGCTCATCTCGAACTTCTGATCGTCGGAGGACGTCATGATAAAAGGCGGCACAGGTGGCGCAAACACGAAGACCGGGCTTCTCTTTGAGGAACACGTGGACTTGGCGACGTTGCTCGCCAAGCAACCGGGCTATTCCGTCAAGGGCGAGGAGGTCTACTACAAAGGGGAGTTGGTCGCGCGCGTCTTCAAGAAGCACGCCTTTTATCGCTATATCGCGCGATTGGGGGTCGATTGGCGGAAACACCTCTCCAAACAGTTGCTCCCGGACAATTGCATTTACGTCATCGTCAACAACACGCTTTACATTATCGAGGTCAAGTTCCAGAACTGTTCGGGCTCCGTCGACGAGAAGCTTCAGACGTGCGACTACAAGAAGAAGCGCTATCAGAAGTTGCTGGCTGAACTCAATTACGAAATAGAGTATGTCTACGTGCTCAGCGATTGGTTCAAGGATCCCGGCTACAAGGACACGCTCGAATATATCATCTCGGTGGGATGTAAATACTATTTCAACTACATCCCCCTCCAGAAACTCGGGCTTCCGGTTCCGGACGAGGAGACATCCGCTCCATGATGCCAACGCGTTGGTATACCTCGGCAAACCGCGACTTCACGCTCGTGCATGGCGATTGTGTGGAGATGTTGCGATCGTTCGACTTTGAGTTCGACGTGGCCTTCGCGGATCCGCCTTACTTTCTCTCAAGCGGCGGCATCTCCGTTCAGGCGGGCAAGTGCGTATGTGTGGACAAGGGCGACTGGGACAAACCGCGTGGACACGAGGCCGAGTACACCTTTACGCGCGCTTGGCTGAACGCCGTGCGGGAGAAACTCGCCCCACATGGCACGATCTGGGTGAGCGGGACGTTCCACAACATCTTCCTGGTCGCCGAAGTCCTTGAGGAGTTGGGCTTCCGGTTGCTGAACGCCGTAACGTGGGAAAAGAGCAATCCGCCCCCCAATCTCTCGTGCAGGTATTTCACGCATTCCGCGGAAATCGTGCTGTGGGCGCGCAAACACGACAAGGTGCCCCACCGCTACAACTACGAGACAATGCGTGCCATTGCCGGTGGCAAGCAGATGCGCGACGTGTGGCGACTCCCTGCCATTGCGCCGTGGGAGAAGGTCGACGGCGTCAAACATCCCACCCAAAAGCCGCTCTCCTTGCTTGTTCGGATTTTGCTTGCCTGCACGAACCCGGGCGATTGGGTGTTGGATCCCTTTTGCGGCAGCGGGACGACAGGCATCGCCGCTTCCTTGTTAGGGCGCTCGTTTTTGGGGATTGATTTGGAAGAGGATTTTCTGAGGTTGGCGCGCGTGCGCCGGGAGCGTTTGGACGAGGATGGCGTGCGGCAAGACACCATGCGACGCATTCAGGGATTTGAGCACGCAACCGCGCTACCAGAGGATTTGACAGGTTCCGGAGGTTTTATGTTGCGGGAGTCGGCACCGGGACTGCCGTTCTGACATTCGCGCCAAAAGCAGGATTGAAGGAAGATGATGGAGGCCGGTTGTTTGATTGAATGCGCCGCGACACGTCCGCAGAGTCGAGGCGTGGCGGTGTTCGCGCAAGGGGGGAATAACTAAGCATGGCCGTTTCGCGTGCGTCGAAGGAATTGGGGCGGTTTCCGGTTGGGGGGCTGCTGTGGAAGTATTCCGTGCCCGCAATCGTGGGCATGATGGTGATGGCGCTGTACAATGTGGTGGATCGGCTGTATGTGGGGCGGTGCGTGGGGCCGGATGGGTTGGCGGGGTTTGCGCTGACGTTCCCGCCGATGATGGTGATGTTGGCCTTTGGGCTGTTGTTGGGGGTGGGGACGGCCACGCGCATTTCCATCGCGATGGGGCAGGGCAAGCGTTCAGTGGCGCAGTGTTACCTGGGGCAGGCGGTTTGCATTTACCTGTTGCTTTCGGTCTTTGTCTACCCGTTGTGCGCGTTTTTCGTGGAGCCGTTGTTGGCGGCGACGGGCGGCACGGCGGCGACGATTCCCCCCGCGGCGGATTATCTGCGCATCGTTTTCTGGTGCGCGGCCTTTCAGTATCTGAGTTTTGGGCTGAACCATACGATCCGCGCGGAGGGACACCCCACCAAGGCGTTGATGACGATGTTGATCGGCGCGGTGCTCAACGCGATTCTTGACCCGTTCTTTATCTTCGACGAAGTGCCGCTTGGCTTCTGCACGGTGCCGGGACTGGGGCTGAAAATCCAGGGCGCGGCCATCGCCACCTGCATCTCCCAGGCGGTCTCGATGGTGTGGGTGCTGGCGCATTTCTTGCGCCCTTCGGCAGGGTTGCGCCTGCGGTGGGGCTTCGTGCGGCTCTATCGTCCGCTTTTCTGGGGCGTGATCGTGGCGGGGCTGCCGCCCTTCGCGCTGAACTTGGTGGGGAGCGCAATCACCGCGCTCTACAATATTCTCTTCAAGGCTTTCGCCCCCACAGAGGCCATTGCCGGGCGCGAAATCGCTGCCATTGGCATTGTGATGACGGTGCAGATGTTGGTGTGCATGCCGGTGTTGGGCGTGGCGCAGGGGATGCAGCCCATCCTTGGCTTCAACTATGGCGCGCGCAACTTTCGGCGGATGCACCGGGTCTTCAACCTGGCCGCGTGGTGGGGCGGGGGTTACATCGCTGTGACCTCCGCGCTCGTGTTGCTCTTTCGCCGCCCCATCTTCCTGATGTTCTGCAAGGAGGAGATGGCGGGCGACTTGCTGGCGGTGGGGCCCGCGGAGATGGCCATCTTCTTCTGCGGCTTCACCTTCGTGGGCTACGCCATCCTGGTCGGCCAATACTTCCAGAGCATCGGCCGCGGCGGCGTGGCATTGGCCATGAGCCTCTCGCGCCAATGCTTCCTGTTGGTGCCGCTGATGTTGCTGTTGCCCAAGGTGATGGATCCGATTGCGGGCGTGTGGTGGGCCGCGCCCATCTCCGACGTCCTCTCCGTGATCATCGCCTTGGGCTTCCACCTTCATGAACGCCGGCGCCTCGGGGGGCTCATCGCCGCGCAGGACGCCGCCCGCGCGCCGCGCCCGGGCCTTGCCTGAACGGAGCCTGCCATGCGCCGCATCGTTGCCCTGCTTGCCGTGTTTGTCGCCGTTGCCCTTCGTGCCGCGCCGCTGCCCGTCACGGTGTTGCCGGCCGACTTCTTGCGTGGCGAGCGCCCCTCCGCCTGGCCCGAGGGGCTCACCGTGCTGGAATGTTGGGCGCGGTGGTGCGGCCCGTGCGTCCGCGCCATGCCCCACCTTGAGTCGCTCCACCGTGAATTGCGCGACGAACGTGTGCGCTTCGTCGGCGTGAACGTCTGGGACCAAGGCACCGATGCGGAAATCCTCGACTTTCTCGCCAAACAGCCCACGCCCCCCACCTACGCCATCGCCGTCGACCGCGCGGGCGCCCTCCCCAAAGCCCTCGGCATCAAGGGCATCCCCCACGCCATCGCCGTGCGCGACGGCGAAGTCGTCTGGCAGGGCCACCCCGCCAAACTCACCGCCGAGCGACTCCGCGCCCTCCGCGACGGCCGCCCCGAACGCGCCGCGCCCAAGCCCGACCCCTTGGCCGCCGTCCGCGACCTTGAGGCACGTGCCGATGCCGCCGCCGCGAAGGGTGATTGGGCGGCCGCCGCCGACCTCCAGCGCCAAGCACTCCGCAGCCTCCCCGGCCTGCCCGCGGACTGTCGGGAGACCGCCGCCGATTGGGACACGCCGCCGCTTCCGCCCTACGCCGCGCCGGCCGCCGCGCGCACCACGTCCGAGGGCGACGCCGCCCCCTACGCCGCGCTCGTCGGCCCGCTCCCGGCGGACGATGTGCCGACCCTCGTCGCCTACTGGCCCAACCCCTTCTGGATCGCCAAACTCACTTGGGCCACGCTCGCCATGCTTCCCGAGCGATGCGTTGCCAAAACCCTGCCCTATCCCCACCGCACCCTCACCCTCGCCCCCGAGACGGCTCGCCCGCACCTCGAAAGTCTCCTCGCCCCGCTCGCCTGGCGCAAGGCGCCCCTTGCCTTCGCCAAGGAGGTGGACGCCGCCCTCTTCGGCGTCTCCGACCGCCACAACC
Organism: uncultured Lentisphaeraceae bacterium; assembly: GCA_949289005.1. Classification (GTDB taxonomy): domain Bacteria; phylum Verrucomicrobiota; class Kiritimatiellia; order RFP12; family DVOR01; genus Spyradenecus. The sequence continues at coordinate 7,663 of CASEMQ010000052.1, read as the reverse complement.
CACCCTACGTCGCCTACTTCCGTGGCGGGCGTCTGCTCTGGAAAGGCCCGCTCGAAACCCTTCCCGCCACACTCCGCGCCAAAAATCCCCCCGCCGACCCCGAGTCCGTCCGCGCCGCCGTCGCCGATGAGGCCGCCCGCACGGAGGCGCTCTCAGCCGCCTTCGGCCGCCTCGTCAAGGCCACGGCCCCCGCGGATCGCGCGAAGGCGCTGGCTGAGGTCGAGGCCGTCCGCCCGCTGCCCCGCGGCTGGGGCGCGCTGCTCATGCCCCATTTCCTCAGCGAGGCCTGGCGCGCCAAGGATGTCCCCGCCGGCCTTGCCCGTGTCCGCGCCCTTCGCGCACGTTTCCGGGACGATGCCGGCGCGCTGGAGATGCTCCGCAAGGTCATCGACGCCTGGCCGGAACTCGCCCTCGAGGCCGCCGCCGAACAATCCGACCTCGCCGAGCGCCTGGGCGAACTGAACGACCGCGACGACCCTGCCTACGCGCAGGCGTGGTTCAACGTTGCCGCCGAGGATGCCGCGCGTGCCGGCGACCCCTCCCGCGCCGCCGCGCTGCGCCAACGCGCCTGCCTCGCCTCGCCCACCGCCTGCCGTCTCCGCCAATTCCTCCACCGCCTCCCGGCGCTCCCCGCCCGCTGACCCGGGCGCTCAGTGGACGAGCGGGATTTTGTGGAGGCGTTTGCCAAGGATCCGGAAGCCGGCCACGATGGCGGCCAGGATGGCGCACGGCACCACGACCCAGAGGGTTTGGTGGCCGGCGGCGAGCTGATAGAAGAGCGTCGCCGCGCACCAGCCAAGCAGGGTGAGGTAGGCGAAGAGGATGGAGGCGTAGCCCCAACCGATCTCGCGGATGACGGTGGCCATCGCGGCCAGGCACGGCACGTAAAGCAGCACGAAGAGCAGGTAGGCGAAGGCGCGCGCCTTGCTGTCGCGGAACTTCGCGGTGAGGGTGCGCATGAGCGTGGCATCCTCCTCGGAAGCCGCCGCGCCGTAGGCCGTCTCCAAATCTTCCATGCCTAGGGGATCGCGCAGGGTGCCGAAGAGCCCGGCGAAGGCCTCGGGGATCGAGCGGCAGGCATCGGCAATCCCATGTGCGAGCGCCTCGCGCGCGCCGTGCCAGGCAACGGGCGGCCCGGCGGGGTCCATGACCGCGTCCGCACCGCCTTGCTCGATGGCGTAGAGCGTGGTAAGGGAGGCGATGACCTGCTCCTTGGCGAAGAGGCCGACAATGAGCGCCACGGAGCCCTGCCAGTTGTCGCGGCTGACGCCCATGGGCGCAAAAACGGGCGCGAGCGCGCGCCCGGCCACCTCAACGACGGAGGCATTTCCCTTGGAGAAGGGCGAGGGCACGACGATCCGGTCGCAGACGCTCAGCACCAGCACCATCAGCGCCATGACCTTACCCGCGCGGAAGAGGAAGTGTCGCAACCGTTCCCACGCCTGTTTGAAGACCGCCCCCGGCGAGGGCAAGTGATAAAGCGGCAGCTCCAGGATGAACGGCGAGGGCTCCCCCGTGAAGAGCGTGTGTTTGAGGAGCACCCCCGTGAGCACCGCCAGCGCGATCCCCGCCACATAAATGGCGAAGACCATGTTGCCCGAGGCCGCGCCAAAGAAGGCCGCGCCGAAGAGCGCGTAGACCGGCAGACGGGCGCTGCAACTCATGAAGGGGATCATGAAGATGGTAAGGAGGCGATCGCGGCGGTTGGGCAACGTGCGCGTGGCCATCACCGCAGGCACCGTGCACCCAAAGCCCACCAACATCGGCACAAAGGCGCTCCCCGGCAACCCCAACAACCGCATGAAGCGATCCATCACGTAGGCCGCGCGCGCCAGATAACCCGAATCCTCCAAGACGGAGAGCCCCAGGAAGATGAAGAAGACCGGCGGGATGAAGGTGAGCACCGTCTGGATGCCCACGCCCAAACCGCCCGCCAACACGGTGGTGAGCCACCCCGGCGCGCCGCACAGCGTCAGCAGGTTGCCCAGCCCCGTGACGAACAGCGCGTCGCCCAAACCATCGAAAAAGTCGATGAAGCACCCGCCCACCACCTGCGTGAACCAAAAGAGCAGATACATCACCGCCAGGAAAATCGGGATGCCCAGCCAGCGATTCAGCACCAACCGGTCGAGCGCGCGCCCAAACTCGGCGTGGATGCGCCCCGTCTCGCGGCGCACACCCGCCACCGCCGCCGCGATGGCGTTGTAGCGCGCGTCGGCAATAAGCACGTCCGGCGTGATGCCTTGCGCCCGCTCGAAGGCCGCGATCTGCGCCTCGCCGCCCGGCAAAACGCCCTCCAAGCGATGGATGGCCATAAAGCCCGGCTCGTCCGCGCGACGAAGCGCGGCCAACGCGTCCAGCACCGGCTGCGGATAGGTGGCGTGGAGGGGTCGCCGGCGCGTGGCAAGCGCATCGTGGATGGCATGGTCCAGCGCGGTGCGCGCCGCGCGCCGCTGCACGTCGCCCGTCACCACCGGCACGCCCAACCGGCGCGACAACGCACCGACGTCCAGCGCAAAGCCTTGGCGCTTGAGGATGTCCGTCATCGTCAGCACCACCACCATCGGCTTGCCCAGCTCCATCAAGGCCAGCGTCAGATAAAGGTTGCGCTCGAGATTGACCGCATCCACCACATTCACCAAAAGATCCGGCTCGGGGCCGCGCGCGTAATCCGACGCCACGCGCTCGTCCTCCGAGACGGCCAACAACGAATAGATGCCCGGGAGATCGACGATTGTCGCCGGCGTGCCATCGCGGAGCATCGTCTGCCCCAAGTGCTTCTCCACCGTCACGCCCGGCCAGTTGCCCGTCACCTGGCGCAGGCCGGTCCACGCGTTGAAAAAGGTCGATTTGCCAGTGTTCGGGTTGCCCACCAACGCAAGGGTCAGCCCCTGGCGCGGCACGCTCATCGCGCGACCCGAAGTTGAAGGGCCGTGGCCTCGGATTTGCGCAAGGAAAGTTCGAAGCCGCGAACACGCAGGCGCATCGGGTCGCCCAACGGCGCCACGCCCACCAACTGAATCTCCGCGCCGCGCGTCAGCCCCAACGCCAACAACTTGGCGCGGTAACCCGCCTGCGTCACCGTGTAGCCTGTGATCTCGGCTTTGTCGCCGACCTTCATGTCCATGATGCCCATCTCGGACTCCTTTTCCAGTGGCACGCCCACGCGGCGAAACCTCCCCGTGAACGCCTTAAAGATAGCATAGACTAAGGCCGGAAGGCAAGCCATTTTTAGCGAGGGCTAAGTTTGCACGCGCCAAGGGGGAAGGACAGGAAGGCGCGTGCGTTGCGTTGTGCGCAGGGGCGAGGAGGGCAATGCGCGGGGTTGCTTTTCGTGAGGGGCGGGGCGTACACTGTTGGGCGGAAAGGAACATGACATGAAAGCGATTCGTTTTGCGTTTTTGGCCGCTTGCGCGGCCTGCTTGATGGCCATCGGGCCGGCGTGCGTCTCCGTCTCGGCGACCAATGCGGCCGAAACGGTGCCTGCCTGCGCCGCGACCACACCTGCCGAGCGTCTGAACACCGGCTGGTGGAAGCAACGGTTGGAGCAGAAGGAGGCGCAGGCGAAGAAGCCGCACGAGACGGTTTTCATCGGCGACTCCATCACGCACAACTGGGACGTCGTCGCGCCGGAATTGCAGAAGCAGTATTTTGGCGAGGTGCTCAATCTTGGTTTCAGCGGCGATCGCACGCAACATGTGCTCTGGCGCATCGCGCGGATCGATTGGAAGACGGTGGCCCCCAAGCGCATCATGCTCATGATTGGCACGAACAATTCCGGCAGCGACTCGCCCGAGGCCATTTTTGCCGGCATCACGGCCATCGTGCGGTATCTGCGCGAGCAATGCCCCGAGGCCAAAATCACCTTGCTGAAGATTTTCCCGCGCGACCTCAACAGCCAGGCCAAGCGCCGCCAGGTCAACAATGCCGTCAATGCCCGCCTGCCCGGGTTGGCGGACGAGCGGCACGTCTATCTCCGCGACGTGGGCCCCTATTACCTGTTGCCGGACAACGACACCATCAACAAGGCGCTTTTGCCCGACCAGCTCCATCCCAACAAAGAGGGGCACCGCCTCTGGGCCGCCGCCATCGCCCGCGATTTCATGAACGACTACAGGTGAGCCAGCCCGCGCCTCCCCCAGGCATAAATCGCGAGAATGGCGGGGATGGCCAAGAGGAAGGCCGGGAAGAACCAGCCAAGCGGGGCGTGGCCAAAAAGGAAGCCGCCGCAGAGCGGCCCCAAGGCCATGCCCAAATCGATGCCCACGTAGAAGGTGCCGTTGGCGAGCGCGCGCCCGCCGGGACGCGCCAAAAGCATGGCAGTGGCCTGGCAGACGGTGCACATCACGCCGTAACTGCCCGTCAGCCCCAACGCGCCCACCACCATCAGCGGCCAGCCGTGCATGGCCGCCAGCGCGCACATCGCGCACGCCAGGCACACCAGCCCGCACGCCATGAAGACACGGAAGGAGAGCCGGTCGAAGAGACGTCGCAGGAAGAAGCGCACCAACAAGAGCACCCCGGCGTAGATCGGGAAGAAAAGCCCCACCGGCACGTCCAACCGTTGCGCCTCAGTCAGCGTCACCAAGAAGGCCTGCGTGGCGGTGAAAGGCAACGTGAAGAGCATCATGATCAGCGCCACGGGCACCACCCGCGGTTCCAAGAGGCGAATGTGCAGGCCGTGGGCGGCCGGGTCGGGCATAGGCACGCCGCGCGGCGCGCCCACGCTTTTCACGCGCGCGGTCAAGGCCGGCACCACCGCCGTCAACGCCGCCCCCGCGGCAAAGGCCCAGCGATAGCCCACCCATTGGTAAAGATAGACGCCGAGTGCGGGGCCGATGGCCATCCCCAGCGCCGTCATCGTGCCATAGAGCCCCATCCCCGAGGCCATGCGGTTGCGCGGGAGCAAATCCGCCAGCCACGTGGAGAGACACACCGAGCAGACCGCGAAGCCGATGCCGTGCAGCACGCGCGCCGCCACCACCATCCACGGCGCCGTGGCCACGACGCACGCCGCGGCCGCCACCGTCATCACCCCCGTGCCCGCCAACGTCAGCGTGCGCTTGCTCACCCGGTCGGCCAGGTTCCCCGCGAAGGGGCGGCAGAGCAGGGCGACGATGTTCATCACGCCGCCCGCCAGCCCCATCAGCACCTCGCCGGCGCCCAGCGAGCCCGCGAAACCCACGATCAACGGCATCAGCAACTGCGGGCCGGCCAGGTAAAACAAGGTCGCCCCCAACAACAGATTGAAGTCTCGCCTGCGATCGCCACGCATCAGGTCGCGCTCCTTCCGCTCACGCGGGCCTGTCCTGCCGCAACGCGCGCAAGGTCGGCACCGTCAGCGGCAAGGCCAGGAGCGCCGCCAGCACATCGGCCACCGATTGGCTCACCTGCACCCCCGTCAGCCCCCAGAAGCACGGCAAAAGCGCGACCGCCGGGATGAAGAAGAGCCCCTGCCGCGAGGCCGCCAGCACCGAGGCCCGCACCGGCTTGCGAATCGCCTGCATCATCATGTTGCACGGCACAATCCAGGCCGACAGCACCAGCGTCGCCAACTGCCAACGCAGCGCCGAGCCGCCGATGGCCCGCACCGCCGGGTCGTCCGCCCGGAACGCGCCCACCACCTCGGGCGCCCACACCCACCCGATTGCCGCCACCGCCGCCAGGAAGACCCCGCCCGCGCCCGACAGGAAGGCGAACCCCTCGTAGACCCGCCGCCACTGCCGCGCGCCATAGGCAAAGGCGCACACCGGCTGGAAGCCCTGCCCAAACCCCACCAAGGCCGCGCCCAGAAACATCGCGATACGCGTCACGATGCTCATTGCCGCGATGGCCGCGTCCCCATACGCCCCCGCCGCGTGGTTGAGCGCCGCCGTCGCCAGGCAGGCCAGCCCCTGCCGGAAGAGCGAGGGCGCGCCGCCGCGCACCACCTCGCCCAACGCCGCCCGCGTCGGCGCGAACGCCCGCAACCGCACCGGCACCACGCCATGTCGCCGGTTCAGGTGCCACAGCACCCCCAGGCTCACCGCCTGGCTTGCCACCGTGGCCGCCGCCGCGCCGCGCACCCCCCACCCCAGACCGAAGATGAAGAGCGGGTCGAGCACGCAATTCAACACCGCCCCCGAGACGATCCCCGCCATCGCCAACGCCGCCATCCCCTGAAAGCGCAGTTGATTGTTCAGCGTCAGCGCCGCGCACATCGCCGGCGCACCCAGCAACGTCACCTCCAGATAGTCCTCCGCATAGGGCAAAATCGTCTCCGTCGAGCCCATCGCCAACGCCAGCGGCCTCAGACAAACCACCCCGCCCGCGGCGATCAGGCAGCCGCACAGCGCCGAGCAGACCACCCCCACCGCCGCCATCCGCCGCGCGCCGTGACGATCCCGCGCCCCCATCATCCGCGCCATTGTATTGCCCGACCCATGCCCAAAGAAGAACCCCACCGCCTGGATCACCGCCATCGCCGGGAAGGCGATCCCCACCGCCGCCACGCTCTGCGTATCCAGCATCCCCACGAACCACGCGTCCACCACATTGTAAAAGGCCGTGATCAACATGCTCGCAATGGTCGGCACGGCCAAACGCACAATCAGCCCCCGAACGGGGGCCTCCCGCAATCGCCGCAAATGTTCCGCCGTCTGCCCAGTCATGCCCAACATTATAGCCCACCTGTCAAGCACGCCCGGGAAAACAATGCCTCGGGACAAAAGGACATCGTTACGCAGGTGGCGGCCGCGGCATCGTTCACTTCATGCCATCCACTTGGCAAGGTGTCTTTGCGGCTCGATGCGTGTGGCGATTTCCCCGGGCACGCGTGCGCCGCGCGGGGGGCGGGCGTGTGGTATACTGGGAGGCATTATGCAGCGCGTGGCGATTGTGTTGGCCTCGGGGAGCCCGAGGCGGCGGGCGATCCTCAAGGAAATGGGGGTGGCCTTCGTGGTGTCGGTGCCGGCATGCGTGGAGGTCTTCCATGCGGACGACCCGGTGGCGACGGTGGGGACGAACGCGCGGCACAAGGCATTGGCGGCGCAGGCGCACCACCGGCACGCGGCCATCATCGCCGCCGACACGGTGGTCAGCTTCCAAGGGAAGGTGCTGGGCAAGCCGGCGGACGAGGCGCAGGCCCGGGCATGGCTGCTGGCCTACGCGGGGCGGGCGCAGACAGTCTTCACGGGGGTGGCCTTGCTGTTGCCGGGGGCGGCGGAGCCCTCGATCCGCATCGAGGCGACGGGACTGCAATTCAAGGATTACGGGCCGGAGGTGGTGGAGGCCTATCTGCGGCGGGTGCGCCCCCTGGATCGCGCGGGCGCCTACGACGTGAACGCGCTGGGGCATTGGCTCATCGCCGGGCGCGTGGGGGCGCACTCGAACGCGATGGGCCTGCCGCGCGGCGTGGTGCGCGATTGGCTGATGGCGCATGGCCTCTGGGCGCCGGGCGGGGAGTCGCGTGACTGACGCGCGGCGGTTGACGCTCTACGTGGGCACCTGCCTGGCGGTGGCGGTGGCGCCCGGGCCGGACAATTGCTTTGTGCTGGCGCAGGCGGCGGCCTTCGGCGCCTGGGCGGGGCTGGCGGTGACGGCGGGGCTGGTGACGGGGCTGTGCGTGCACATGGCCCTGGCGGCGCTGGGGGTGGCCGCGTTGCTCGACCGCCGGCCGCGGGCT
>CASEMQ010000051.1 GCA_949289005.1 uncultured Lentisphaeraceae bacterium | reverse complement strand
GGGCCTGGGGGGCCAAAATGTTTGTGGGGGATTTTGTCCCACACACGGCGCCCGTGCCACACCCCACTGACCACCCCTCGCCGCCTTGGGTTTGGGTGGGTCACTCGATGATGGCGATTTCGGCCATGGAGGCGAACTCTTGGCCGCGCTGTTCCGAGAGCGCGGTGAAGCGGAGGTAGCGGACGCCCGCGGCGGGTTTGGCGAAGCGGACGGCCTGGGGATCCATGGTGTCTTGGAGGGAGCCCTCGGCGGCGACGGCCCAGGACTTGTTGTCGGCGGAGACCTCGACGCGGAAGCCCTTGACGCGGCCGTTGAGCTGGCCGTCCTGGCGGGCATAGCAGGTGATGCCTTTGAGGGTGCGCGCCTTGTTGAGGTCGAGGGTCACGGCATGGGGATATTTGCCGAGGGTTTTGCCGTATTGCGAGTGCCAGAAGGTGCCGAGGTCGCCGTCGCAGACTTTGGCGCCTTCGTTGCCGGGCTCCTGCGAGGTGCAGTCGACGGCCTTGAAGGTCTCGGGCGGGGGCGGCATGGTCTCGTCGATGGCCTCGACCTTCTCGCGCACGGGCAGGAGGGGGGCGCCGGCGGGGCGGAAGGCGAGGTTGAGACGGTAGGGCTTGTCGGCGCGTGGGATGTCGCGGGCGAGAGGCCCGGGGCCGCAGCTGGCGCCGCCGAGGCCGCGGTTGACGGCCAGGAGGGTGAGGACCGTTTTGTCGCTCGCGGGGAGTTCGGCGACGTGGCGGGTCTCGGTGAGCTCGGTGGCGGTGTATGGCAGGGCAGAGAAGGCGAAGGTGGCGTCGTTGAGGGCGCCGACGGTGAGGCCGAGGCCATCCTTGGCGACGGAGACGGCGTAGGTCTCCTCGCGGTTGCCCATGTCGTTGGGGCGCGGGTAGGCCACGACCATGTCTTTGACGGTGTCGCGATAACGGGCGACGAAGGAGGCGGACTTGCGGTCGGGGTAGTTTTCCCAAGGGCCGCGGCCGTAGTAATCGACCGTGCCGTCGGCACCGTCGAGGGTGAGGCTGTACCCAAGGCGCCCCAGCTCGATGGCGCGGCCGCGCGGCAGGAGGGCCGATTGCATCGTGACGGTGCCATCGGGATAGACCTTCCAGGCGGCGTTCACCACGAAGTGGGTGTTGCGGTCGGTGACGGGGCGGTCGAGCGGTTCGAAGAAGGTGCGGTCGGTCATGCCGTTGTCGAAGTCGCGCAGGCGTTCGAGGCGGGCGCCGCGATAGGTGGCGGTGGTGCGGAGGGTGACGGTGCCGTCGGCCTCGGCCTTCACGTCGGTGATGGCGGCCTCGACGGGCACGAGGTCGCGCAGGCCCTGCATGGCCCACTCGCCGCCCTTGCCGACCTCGTTGGAGGAGGGGCAGCGGAAGGCGTCGACCGTCATCGGGGCGCGGAGGAGTTCCTTGCCCTTGAGGGTGTATTGCGTGAGGAGGCCGGTGCCTTTGCCGAAGGCGACGGCGAAGTCCTTGCCCTTGACGGTGACGGCCTTGGCGTCGTCGACGATGGCCGGTTTGTCGCCTTGCGCGATGGCGGGGAGCGGCTGGGGCTTCTGGAGCGTGAGGCTCTCGGCGGCGACGGCGAAGCCTTGGGCGAGGGGGCCTTCGGCGGCCTTGAGCGTATAGGTCACGCGCAGGTCGTAGCCATCGAGCGTGCGGGGCACGCGCACGGGCAGGGCGAAGGTCTTGCTTTGCTGCGGGGCGATGCCGGCGACGTCGAGGGTGCCGGTCTGCTCGGTGGGCGCGCCGTTGCGGTAGAGCGTCCAGCGGGCCTCGACGTAATCGAGCGGGCGGAAGTAGTTTTTGTTGCGGATGGTGACCTTGCCGTCGGCGAGGGTGGTGGCGATGTTCTGGTAGACGTGCGCGACCTCGTGGTAGCTCGGCTCGGGGACGTGGCCGGGGAGGAGGCAGCCGTTGCAGACGAATTGCCCGGAGTTGGGGCGGTCGCCCCAGTCGCCGCCGGTGGCGAGGATGCGCTTGCCGCTCTTGGGCGAGTCATACCACAGGGCTTGGTCCACCCAATCCCAGATGGCGCCGCCGAGGATGACGTCGCTGCTCTCGATGGCGTTCTGGTAGTCGATGAAGTTGCCGAGGGCGTTCATCATGTTGTGGGCGTATTCGGAGATGTAGAAGGGCTTGGCGTCCTTGGTCTGCTTGGCCTTCCATTCCACCCAGCCCACGGAGGGATATTGGTTGGAGCCCATGTCCACGATGCCGTTGTTGCGCTCGTAGTGGGTGGGGCGCGTGATGTCGCGGGCCTTGATGGTGCGCTCGGCGATGGCGAAGTTGCGGCCGGGGCCGGCCTCGTTGCCCAGCGACCAGATGACGACGCTGGGGAAGTTCTTGTCGCGCTCGACCATGTTCATGATGCGGTCGACGTGCGCGTCCAGCCACTCCACGGGGTGCGAGAGGGATTCTTTGCCGTAATAGTAGCCGTGGCTCTCGATGTTCGCCTCGTCCTGCACGTAGATGCCCCACTTGTCGCAGAGGTAGAGGAAGTAGGCGGCGGGCGGATAGTGCGAGCAGCGGACGTGGTTGATGTTGGCCTCCTTCATCAGGCGCACTTCCTTCTCCATCACCTCGTTGGAGGTGTAGTGACCCATCCAAGGGTCGGCCTCGTGGCGATTCACGCCTTTCAGCTTCACCTTCTGGCCGTTGACCCAGAAGCGCTTCTCCGCCTGGCCCTTGCGGGCGGCCACCTCGACCTTGCGGAAGCCCAGGTGCGAGGGCACCGCCTCGATGAGCGTGCCGTCCTTCGCGCGGAGTTCCAGCACAAGCGTGTAGAGATTGGGCGTCTCGGCGCTCCACAGGCGCGGCGCGTCGAAGCGCAGCTTCAGCCCCGTCGTCCACTTCGTCTGCCCGATGAGGTCAAAGGACTTCGAGGCGATGCCGTCGTAGGGCGGGTCGGCGGGCTTGACGGGGGCGACCTCGTTGCCCTGCGCGTCGTAAACCTTGGCCACGAGCGTGGCGGCGGCGGGCGCGTCGGGCGCGTTGAGGTTCTGAAGCTCCACGTCCACCGTCACCTCCCAGCGGCCGCCCTGCATCTTGTTCCAGTCCAACGGCTCGGTCTGCGTGAAGAAGTCGCGGATGTGCAGCTTCGGCGCGGCATACAGCTGCACCGTGCGGAAAAGACCCGAAAGGCGCGTCATGTCCTGGCACTCCAGGTACGACGCGTCGCTGTAACGGTAAACCTCGGCGGCCAAGACATTCTCGCCGGCCTTGAGGTAGGGCGTCACGCGGAAGGCCGCCGGCGTGCGCGAATCCTTGGAAAAGCCCACATACTTGCCGTTGACCCACAGGTAGAAGAAGGAGTCCACGCCGTCGAACTGCAGATAGACCTCCTCGCCCTGCCATTCCTCCGGCACCGTGAAGGTGCGGCGATAGCTGCCCACCGGGTTGCGCGCCTCATACGAGGTGAAGTCCTTGGGCGGCTCGCCCATCACATACGGCCAATCGCGCTTGAAGAGATAGGGCTGGTTCGCGTAGACCGCCGTCCCCCACCCCTTCTTGCGCTCGGGGTGCGCGCCCATCGCCTGCCACGAGGAAGGCACCACGATCGTCTCCCACCCCGAGACGTCGTAATCCGGGTTCTGGAAGCCGATGGGGCGCGAGGCCGGATCCTTGCTCCACTTGAACTTCCAGGCCGTCTTGCTGTCCAGGCTCTTCCAACGCTTGCTGAACCACGGCAACACCTGCTTGGCCTCGTCCGCATCCGTGAAGCTGAACGCCCACGCGCGCGCCGGTTCCTTGTTATAGGAAAGGTTCTGCTCCTGCTCCCACTCGCGCCCGGTCGGGGCCGAAGCCTGCCCGAACCCATGCGCCGCGAGCGCCGCCGAGGCCAGGCAACACAGCCCACCGCAAAGCACCGCTTGTCTCATGTCCATACGTCCGCTCCTCTCGTTGGGGGATTACGCAATCACTCGCGCACAGTGTCGCATTTCGCACGCGCGATGTCAATGCCGGCCGCCCGCCCCGCCCGTCCCCTGCGTTGCGCCGTGCACACCCCGCCGCGCGCCCCGCGCGTCGGCGACCCCGGCGGCAGGCGACGAAAACGCGCGTTTGCATTTCTTGCATGGGGTATGCTACCATAGGCGCACGTATCGGGAGAGCCGGTACTTTCGTCTTTGCATAGCGCAAAGCGTGACGTTGTCGGAAACTTGGACACTTTCTTGCACCTACGTCCGCGGAGCCTATATGTCGTGCACATATAGCCTCTTTCGGTGTCAGGTGTGGGCAGTCCAAGGCCTCCGACGGATACCGAGAGAGGTTTTAATTCGTTGGGCCCCCGGTCTCTTGTGTGCAAACCAACGAATGTGTGAACAGGATGCGACAAATGAAGCGACACCTCTCCCTCCTCGCGGCACTCGCAATCGCCGCGACCGCCCAAGCCTGGACGGCGACAATCGAAGACTACGCGCCGAGCGACCCGGATGTCTCCCACGTCTCGGCCTACCTCATCAACTCGTGGCGCAACGGCGCGACATCGGACGGCAAGGAAGACAACAACACGCAAGTGTGGACCATGCGCCAAAACCTACATGCCGGCGTGGCTTGCGCCACCGCCGACGACATCAATGCCCTGCTGGATGTCATTGCCCCGGACGCCCGCATCGCCGCGAGCACGGACACCTTCACCGGCTCGTTGGAAAAGGCGGGGGATGCGGGGGATGACACGTACACGGCCTACTATTGGGTGCTCGTCGAGCACTACGACGACGGCTCCTACAACGTGGCCGTCTCGGGGTGGAAACACCACGCCACCGTGTTTGACGACCTCACCTGGGGCGTCAACGGCCCGGAATATGAGGGGCTGACGGACTACGCCCACATCCTTCCCGAGCCGGGCGCGTTGGCGCTGTTGGCGTTGGGGGTGGCGGGGCTGGCGCTTCGCCGCCGGGCGTGAGGCCGATCGCGTGCGGCGGTGCCCCGACCGGGGCGCCGCCTTCTTTTTTGTCGTGGCAGGCAAGGCGGGAGGTGCGCGATGGCGGCACGGAGGCGCGAGGGGCGGGGTTGGGACGCGGCGGTGGCGTGGGAGGCGCCGTGGCGCGTGCGGGCGTGTTTCGCGTGCACGGCGCTGGCGATCGCCGCGGCGGGTGCGGCGGCATTGGGGGCGTGGGCGCCGCACGCGTTGGCGGCGGGCGCGGGCGGCCGGGAGATGCTCGGGGCGTTGTGTCCGGAGGCGATGGGCGGCTGGCGGGGGGCCTACCCGTTGTTGCGCAGCATCGTGGGTGCGGCGGGATCGCCGTGGGGCGCGAACCTGGCGGGGGCGTGCGCGGCGGGGGCGGCGGCAGGGTTCCTCTTCCTGTGCGTGGCGCACGCGATCTTCCGCGCGCTCGTCACGGCGGGGTCGGTGCGCGCGGCGGCGGGCTGGGCCGCGGGGGCGGGGGGCACGTGCGCGGCGCTCCTTCTCCTCGACGGCGAATGGCTGCTGGCCGGGAGCCTGGGCGCGCGCGAACCGTGGGACGCGCTCTTGCTGACCGTGCCGCTGTGGGCGCTGACACGGTGCGCGGCGGCGGATCCGGGGCGCCCGGCGCGGGGCTGGGGCGCGCTCTTCGGGCTGACGCTGGGGGTGGCCTGCGGCGAAAACCTGCTCTTCGCGGCGTTGGCGCTGCCGCTCCTCACGGCCAAGGCGGTCTTCGACCGGTTGCGCACGGATGAGTGTTTCCGCCATTTGCCCCTGCCGGCGGCGGGGTTGGCGGCGGGGCTCGGGGCGAGTTTCCTGGCGACGAACGGCTTGCCCGGCGATTGGGCGGGTTGGGCGCACGGCGTGCAAACCTTGGGGGCAGAGTCGCTCCGCGCGTGGGCGCACTGGGTGCCGCGCGCCTGGCTGGCGGTGGGGGTCTTTCACCTGGCCGTGCCCGCGCTGATGGGCGTCGTCGGGGCGATGGCGCTCTGCGACCGGCGGGGCAAGCGCATGGCCTTCATCGCCCTCACGCTCGGGGGGTGCCTGGCGACGGCGACGCTCTGGCCGGCGGCCGGCCTGTGCGCCTGGTCGCCCGAGGGGCACACCGCGCCGCTCCCGTGGATCCTGGCCGCCGCGCTCGGCCACGGGCTCTTCCTCTGCGGGCTCGCGGCCTGGGCGTTCCGCCCGG
>CASEMQ010000050.1 GCA_949289005.1 uncultured Lentisphaeraceae bacterium | reverse complement strand
GACCTCTTCCTTACCAAGGAAGTGCTCTACCTACTGAGCTACGTAGGCGCAAAACGGCGGGGAGGATAGCATATCCGCGGCCGCGCCGTCAAACCGCCGCGGCCGCGCCGCGCGCGGGGCGCGCCCGGGGGCCGGGAGGCGCGCGGTGCGCACGGCGATAGGCAGGCGCAAAAAAGCGCGGGCGGGCGGGTGACGCGCGGCGTGGGCGTGGGGTATAGTGGGGGCGTCCGCGCGATGGGCGCGCGGGGAAACGAAAGGATGTGGACGATGGGCAGATGTGCATGGTTGGCCGCGCTGGCGTTGTGGCCGTTGGCGCTGTGGGCGCAGAACGACGCGGCCGCGAACGCGCAGCATTTGATTTTGGGGCAGCAGGCGTCGGGCGCCACGCAGTTGCAGGCGCGGCGGAACACGCACCCTGGGGCGCAGTGGTTCCCCAAGGCGGGGCTGGGGCTTTTCATCCACCTGGGCATCGCGGCCGTGCATGGGGGGATCGACCTTTCGTGGGGGATGTTGGCGGGGAAGTCGTGGGAGGATGGCGAGATCACGCCGGAAGCATATTGGGCACTGGCCGACAGGTGGGACCCCGTGAACTTCAAGCCGGCGGAGTGGGCGCGCCTGGCCAAGGAGGCCGGCTTCCGCTATGTGGTCTTCACCACCAAGCATCACGATGGCTACACCATGTGGCCGAGCGCGTATGGCGAGCTGGGCGTGAAACAGAAGCTGGGCGGGCGCGACCTTGTCAAGGAGGTGGTGGAGGCGTGCCGGGCCAATGGCCTCCGGGTGGGGCTCTATTATTCGCCGCCCGATTGGTATTTCGACCGCCATTACCGTGACTTTGGCCGCAAGGGCGGCAAGCCCGTGGGGCTGCGCCACGAGCCGCTCGACAAGGTGCCGCCCAAGCCGGCCGGCCACGACGCGGCGCGGCGCGAGATGGTGGCCAACCAGGTGCGCGAGCTGCTCACGCGCTATGGCAAGATCGACGTCATCTGGTTCGACGGCGGCCAGCGGGAAATCACCAACGAGGAGATCCGCCGCCTTCAGCCCGGCATCGTGATCAACCGCCGCAACGGCGAGATCGGCGACTTTGGCGATTCCGAGGGCGTCTTGCCCACGCGCCGCCCGCAGGGGTGGTTCGAGTGCAACGACCCGTGCTGGCCGAGCCGCTGGTGGAGCTATTCGTGCAGCGACCGCATGGACTCCGGCGCGGACGTCATCGAGAAGCTCGTCATCATGCGCGCCTGGGGCGGGAACTTCCTGGCCAACATCGGCCCGATGGCCGATGGCGCCATGCCCCCCGAGGCGCTCGCCGCCTGGCGCGACATGGCCGCCTGGATGAGGCATAGCGGCGAATCCGTCCACGACGTCACCGGCGGCGGCTTCCCCGAGACCGCCAACCAGCCCGTCACCGTCAAGGGCGACGGCACGCTCTACGTCCACGCCTTCCCCAACTTCCACAAGGCCATCGCCGTGCGCGACCTGCCCAAGCGCCCCGCACGCGCCACGCTCCTGCGCACCGGCGACGCGATCCCCTTCGCCTACGACAACGGCACCCTCACCCTCCAAATCCCCCCGCACCTGCGCTCGCGCATGGTGGATACGGTGAAGATTAGCTTACAGTGAACAGAGAACAGTGATCAGTTCGCCCGGCAAGCGGGCGCCGGGCCAAATCCCGTGAGGAGAGCCGCACCGTCGCCCCGAAAGGGGCGTCCTGTTCACTGTTCACTGCTCACTGTTCTCTTCTCACTGTTCACTGTCCCCTGGCACAAAAAAAGCCGCCTGCGATTGCTCGCAGGCGGCATTTTTTGTGCCAGGGGGGACTCAGTCCTGGCCGGGGCGCCACTCCTCGGAGGCGGCGAATGCCTCTTCGAAGGCGTTGGCGAAGGAGCCGAGCGGGGCGCCGGAGCCGGCGGGGGTCTCGGCCTCGGCCTCGGCGGTGAGGCGGGCGACCTCGCCCTCGTCCATGTTGACGGCCTTGATGGAGAGGCCGATGCGGCGTTCCTCGCGGTCGATCTTCACGATGCGGGCCTCGACTTCCTGGCCAACCTTGAGGGCATCGCGGACTTTGTCGATGTGCTGGTCGGAGATCTGGGAGATGTGCACGAGGCCGTCCACGCCGTCTTCCAGCTCGACGAAGGCGCCGAAGGTGGCGATCTTGGAGACTTTGCCCTTGACGATCTGGCCGATCTGATAGGTGGAGGCGATGGAGCTCCAGGGGTCGGTCTGGGCCTGCTTGAGGCCGAGGGAGATGCGCTGGTTGGCGGCGTCGATCTCGAGGACGATGGCCTCGACGGTCTGGCCCTTTTGGAGGATCTCGGAGGGGTGGTTGACCTTGCGCGTCCAGCTCATGTCGGAGACGTGGATCATGCCGTCGATGCCCTCTTCCATCTCGACGAAAGCGCCGTAGGTGGTGAAGTTGCGAACCTTGCCGGTGATGCGGCTGCCGACGGGGTAACGATCCTGGACGGTGTCCCAGGGGTTGGCCTCGGTCTGGCGGATGCCCAGGGCGATCTTCTGGTTGGCGGCGTCGATGTTGAGCACCACCACATCCACCTCGTCGCCCACGCTGAGCACGTCGGAGGCGCGCGCGATGCGCTTGGTCCAGCTGAACTCGGAGACGTGGACGAGGCCCTCGATGCCGGGCTCCAGCTCGACGAAGGCGCCGTAGGGGGCGAGGTTGACCACCTTGCCGTGGAGGCGGCTGCCGACGGGATAGCGGCTGGTGATGTCGTCCCACGGGTTGGCCTGGGCCTGCTTGAGGCCGAGGGAGACGCGCTCGCGCTCCATGTCCACGTCGAGAATCATCACGTCGAGTTCCTGGCCCACCTTGAGCAGCTCGCTCGGGTGCTTGATGCGGCCCCAGCTCATGTCGGTGATGTGCAGGAGGCCGTCCATGCCGTCGAGGTCCACGAACGCGCCGAAGTCGGTGATGTTCTTGACCTTGCCGTGGACGATCTGGCCCTTCTCGAGCGTCTGCAGCAGCGCGTGCTTCTTCTCGGCCATCTGGGCCTCGAGCAGTTCGCGGCGGGAGACGATGATGTTGCGGCGCTCGTCGGAGATCTTGATAATCTTGAAATCCTGCGGTTCGCCCGTGATGTAGACATCCAGGTCGCGGCTCGGGTTCACGTCCACCTGCGAGCCGGGCAGGAAGGCGTCCACGCCGTCCACGGCCACGATCATGCCGCCGCGCACTTTGCTGCGGATGACGCCCTGCACCGTGTCGCCCTCTTTGTACTTCGCCAGGATGGCCTCCCAGCGGATCTTCTCGTCGGCCTGGCGCTTGGAGACCACCACCATGCCGTTTTCCCCCTCCAGCTCGATGAGGAGCACGTCGAACCGGTCGCCCACGTTCACGTCGTCGGGGTTCTCGAACTCATTGGCGGGGATGGCGCCGGCGCTCTTGCAGCCGATGTCCACGAGGACTTCGTTGCCGCGCTTGCCCGTGACCGTCCCCTTCACGATCGTGCCGGGGGCCGGCACGCTGTCCTGCTTGTTCAGCGCGGCCAGCAATTCATCATAACGTGCGCCGGTCTTCTCGACCGCCTTCTGAGGTTTGCGGATAGCCATTTGGCTGTTTGCTTTCTCTGTGACGGGCGCGCTCCCCTTGGCAGGCCCTCGGGCCAAACGCCCAGGGGTGGTTAAGCGCCCGGTTGTTCATGTCAAAAAACCTTCGCCCACCGTGGGAAAAGGAAGGTCAATGATACCACACCCCGCCCAATCCCGACAAGAAAAAAAGATTACGGTTCCGCCAGGCGGGCGGCGAGCGCCGGCCAGGCGAATTGGGCGCGCGCCCACGCGAAGCGGCGGGCAAAGGCCGCCTCCCGCGCCTCGGGCGAGAGGGCGGCGAAGCGCCGCATCGCCGCCGCGAGGGCGTCGGCGGAGACATCCACCCAGAAGTCACCGAGTTCCGGCCAGGGCGCGCCGCGCGTGCAAATGACGGGCGTGCGACACCAGAGCGCCTCCGCCACCACGATGCCGAAGTTCTCGCTGCGCGTGGGGAGCACCAGGCAGGCGGCGGACTTGAGCGCCCGCGCTTTCTCCGCGCCATGGAGCGGGCCACGGATTTCGATGCCCGGGCCGGCCGGCGGCGCGGCGCCGTCGGCCGGCCCGGCGACGACGAGCCGCCAGCCCTCCGCCGCCAGCCCACTCGCCGCCCACGCCTCGCCCAGCAAATCCAAACCCTTGAGCGGGTGGAGCCGCCCCAGATAGAGGAAGGACTTCTCGCGCGGCACAGCCGGCGCGGCATCCAGCAAATCGCCGTCCACACCGTTGGGGATGACGCGCACGGGCGGGCACCGCCGCCCCAGCGCCCCCCGCACCCACTCGGCCTCGACGGGCGCGGTGGCGTGAACCCACGCGGCATGGCGAAAGACGCCCCAATCGAAGCACGCCCACGCCAACGCCTTGCGCAGGCGCCCATAGGCACGGCGGACGGGATCGAGGCTGCCCTGCGGCGAGATGGCGTAAGGCACGCGATAGAAACGCGCGAGCATGGCCGCCCACCAGACCGGAAAGGTCCAACAGCAGTGGATGTGCACCTGCGTGGCGCGGCGCACCAGGCGCGGCAGGACGCGCGCCATCGCCCGCGAAAAGTAGGGCGCGTGGGGACGCGCGCGCGGGAAGACACAGACCGTCGCCCCCGCGCGGCGGCACGCCCGCACGAGCGGGTGCTCGGCCTGCCCGCCCAGGAAGGCGAGCGTAACGCGATAACCTTGTCGCGCCTGCGCCAGGACGATGGAGGCCACGAGTTCGGAGAGCCCGCCGCCGTCCGCCCAGCACCCGGCCACGACGTGCAACAGGTGGCGCGGCGGCGACCACACCTCCCCATAGCCCTCCAGGCGGCGGACGAGCGCCGCGGCCAGGCGTTCGGGCGCGGTGGCCGCGAGCGGCCCGGCGTCGGCGCGGAGCCCCGGCGCGTCCTCCAGCGCCTGCGTCAGGGCGAGGATGTCCCCCGGCGGCACGATGAAACCGTTGCGCCCCGGGCGGATGAGCGGCTCGGCCGCGCCGCAAGTCTGCGTGGCGATGAGCGTCAGCCCTGCGCGGGCATACTCGGCCACGACCATCCCCCAGCCGTCGAATCGGCTCGGCAGGATGCCGCAATCGCACCCCGCCAACGCCTCGTCGATCCGCTCGGGCGGGCAGACGCCCCACCGCTCCACGCGCGGGAGCCCCGCGAAGCACCCCCCCAGCGGCCCCGCCCCCACCAGGCGCAACGTGGCCTCGGGGTGGGCGGGCGCATAGGCCGCCCACGCCCGCGCCAAAACGTCCACCGCCTTCCGCCGCGTGAAGGCCCCCGCAAAGACAAACCGGAACGGCCGCGTGTGCCCAGCGTTTCCTGCGGGGCTTGTCCCGTCGCGTCCCTGTGGCGCGTTCTGTTCGCCGTTCACTGTTCGCCGTTCACTTATCCCCGGCGTGGCGTAGGCAAAGCCGGCGACCTTGCTCAGGCGCACGCCCCAGCCGCGCAACAGGTCGTCCACCGCCTCGGGCCCCAGACCGAAGGCGGCGATCGCCGCGCGGTTGACAAGCGCGCCGAAGAGGCGGCGCACCGGCCACGAGCGGGCGCGACCCCGGCTCTTCTCGGCAATGAGCGCCCACGGCTGACGGCGCAGGGCGCAGCGCAGGGCGTTGGCCCAGAAGACGGGATGCGAATAGCCGCCCAGTAGGACGGTGCGCGCGTCGTAGTCGGGGATGGCCGCGCGCGCGGCGCGAAGGGTGCGCACGCGCCGCTCCTGCGGCGGCAACGCCTCCGGCTCCACCCAGCCCAGCAACGCACGATAGCCCGCGTAACGGTCGAAATAGCAGACCTCCACGTCATGCCCCGCCGCGCGGAGCGCGTCGATCAGCGCCCGCTGGTGCACGTTCGGGTAATTCGTCCAATAAACCAGTCTCATGGCCGCGCCCGCCTCCTTCGCGCCAACGCCCACAGCGTCATCAACGCCGCGCACCCCACCGCCGCCATGCCCGCGCCGCAGGCGTTGGCCGCCATGTCCCGGAGATCGAAGCTGCGGCAGGCCCACCCCAACGCCGTCACGACCCACTGCCCGCACTCCATCAACGCCCCCCACGCCACCGCCGCGCCGAAGGCCCACCACGGCGAAGGCACCCCCCGCAGCCGCCCCGGCAACGCCAACCACAACGTCCCGCAGACCCCGAAATACATCGTCGCGTGCGCCATCTTGTCCGCCGGCACCCCCAAGGCCCGCACCAACCCCCAGAACCACGGCGCCTCGACCTCCGCGCGCAGACCCTCCCCGTCCGCCAGCGACAGCCACGTGACCGTCCCCAGCACGGCCAAGGCCAAGCCCCGGCGCGCCCACAGCCAACCCTTCTCCAAACGTTCCCGCTTCATGGGTGGGTAGGATAACAAAAACGGGCCTTGGTTGCCCAAAGCCCGCAAAATGGAGGCGCGAATCGGAGTCGAACCGGTCTAAAAGGATTTGCAGTCCTCTGCCTAGCCGCTTGGCTATCGCGCCTTAAATGTGGGGATAGGATAGCATAACCCCACCCCGCCCCGCAAGCGCTTTTTTCGGCCCCGGGCGCTTCGGCGTTTTTGGGGGTGGGGCGGAAGCGCGGGGGTGAGTGGTTTTGTTACACTGGGGGCACACCGGGTTTTGCCCGGGCAGGCGACGACGATGACACACACCCGGACCCCATGCGCATGAAGAAACCGATCGGCAAACGGCTGCGCGCCTTGCTTGGCGCGGCGCTCCTGCTTCCCTTCTTGGCCGCCGGCTGCGGCGGGGAGGAGGCGGGCGCGCCGCCGTTGCGCGTCATCTGCGAGGCGACCTTCCCGCCCTACGAATATCACGTGCGCGGGGGGATCGACGGCATCGACCCGGCGCTGTGCGCCATCGTGGCGGAGTGCCTGGGGCGCCCGCTCGAGGTGCAGGACATGGCCTTTGACGCCGTCATCCCAGCCGTGGCCACGGGCAAGGCCGACATCGCGGCCAGCGGCCTCACCGTCACACCCGAGCGCGCCCGGCAGGTTCGCTTTTCCCGGCCTTACATGGAGGCCGCGCAGGTGGCCGTCGTGCGGCTGGAGAGCCCCATCCGTGCGCCGGCCGACCTCAAGGGGCGCCGCCTGGGCGTGCAGAGCGGCTCCACGGGCGACCTTTTCGTGACGCGCACCTATGGCGAGCCCGAGCGTTTCCAAAATGTCATTTTCGCGGCCACCGCCGCCCTCACCGGCAAGGTGGAGGCTTCCGTGGTGGATCGCCAGCCCGCCGAGGTCTTTGTGGCGCGCACGCCCGGCCTGCGCATCCTCCCCGAGCCCGTCACCCGCGAAACCTACGCCCTGGCCTTCGCGCACGCCAACGCGCGCCTGGCCGCGCAGGTCGATGCCATCCTCGCGACCATGCGCCGCACCGGCGACCTCGACCTGCTCATCCGCCGCTACCTCGACGCCATGGGGCGCCAACGCGACGGCGACGACGGCGCGCTCCGCGAGGCGGTCGACACCGCGGACATCCGCGCCCGCGTCGTCGCCGACCCGGCGCTCCGTGCCGAGATTGCCCGCCTGGCCGCCTTGCCCGAGACCGAGGGCTCGGGCGCCTGGTTCCGCCGCTTGGCCGAGGCCGCCCATGCCAACTTTGTCGAGGGCGACCGCTGGCGCTATCTCTGGGATGGCTTCCTCGTCACCCTCGGCGTCGCGGCCCTGGCCACCTGTCTGGGGCTGCTCATCGGTTTTGCCGTTGCCGCCATCCGCGCCACGCACGACCTCGCGGGCGGCCTCACCGTGCTCGATGCCCTCTGCCGCGTCTACCTCACCGTCATCCGCGGCACCCCCGTCGTTGTCCAGCTCCTTATCATCTACTTCGTCATCTTCGGCTCGCAGGACGTGAGCAAGTTCTTTGTCGCCGTCGTCGCCTTTGGCCTCAACTCCGGCGCCTACGTCGCCGAAATCGTGCGTGGCGGCATCCTGGCGCTCGACCGCGGGCAGGCCGAGGCCGGCCGCTCGCTGGGCCTTTCGCACCCCCGCACCATGCTCCACATCCTCCTCCCGCAGGCGTTGCGCAACGTGCTCCCCGCGCTGGGCAACGAGTTCATCGTCCTGCTCAAGGAGACCTCCGTGGCCGGCTACATCGCGCTGATGGATCTCACGAAGGCCGGCGACGTCATCCGCAGCCAGACCTACACCGCCTTCATGCCCCTGCTCGCCGTCGCGGCCATCTACCTCGCCGTCGTCTCCCTCTTCGCCTGGCTCCTGGGCAAACTCGAAAAAAGGCTCACGCGCAATGGATGAACCCCTCCTCCAAATCCGCGGGCTCGTCAAACGCTTCGGCTCCCGCACCGTGCTCGACGGCATCGATGCCGACATCCGCCCCGGAGAGGCGCTCTTCGTGATCGGCCCCAGCGGCGGCGGCAAATCCACCTTCCTCCGCTGCCTCAACCTCCTCGAGCGGCCGGACGCCGGCCAAATCCGCTTCCGCGGGCAAGACATCCTTGAGCGCGGCGCCGACATCAACCGCTACCGCCGCCACGTCGGCATGGTCTTCCAGCACTTCAACCTCTTCCCGCACCTCACCGTCCTGCGCAACATCACCCTGGCCCCCACCCTGCTACGCCTCAAGACCCGCCGCGAGGCCGAGCGGCACGCCCTCGCCCTCCTCGCGCGCATCGGCCTGGCCGACAAGGCCAACGCCTACCCGCCCCAACTCTCCGGCGGCCAAAAGCAACGCATCGCCATCGTCCGCGCCCTCGCCATGGCCCCCGACGCCATCCTCTTCGACGAGCCCACCTCCGCCCTCGACCCCGAGATGGTCGGCGAGGTCCTCGCCCTCATGAAGGAACTTGCCCACGGCGGCCTCACCATGGTCGTCGTCACCCACGAAATCGCCTTCGCCCGCGAGGTCGCCGACCGCCTCCTCTTCATCGACGGCGGCCGCATCGCCGCCGAAGGCGCCCCCGACGTCTTTTTCAACGCCCCCGCCAACCCCCGCCTTCGCGACTTCCTCTCGAAGGTTTTGTAGTGGACAGTGAACAGCGAACAGTGAACAGGACGCCCGACAAGCGGGCGACTGGTCAATCTTGGCCTAATCGTCAATTACGGTATCACCAAGATTGACCGTCGCGCCGAATGGCGCGTCCTGTTCACTGTTCGCTGTTTTCTGCTTACTCCATCCGCTTGACTTGGATGAGGCCGTTGGAGCTGGGGGAGCCGTGGGTGCGGGCCTTGACGCGGAGTTTGAGGTCGGCGCCGAGGATGGGGTCGTCGAAGCGGAGGGTGTAGGCATTGGCCTTGTTCACGTCGCCGGTGGTGCCGGGGTGGGCGTCCTTGGAGACCTCGGCGCCGTTTTGGAGGAGGGCGACCTCGGCGATGTCGAGGCGGGCGCCGCCGGAAAGGTAGGTGAAAGTGACGGTGTAGGTGCCGTTGGCGTCGAAGGCTTTGGTGACGTCGATTTCCCAGGTGCGCCAGTCGCGGTTGGAGCAGTCCTTGGGGGTCCAGCGCTTGACAATGGTGCCGAGGGTTTGGTCAATGTCTCGGTTGGCGATGCGTTTGCGGACGGCGTCGAGGCGCGCGATGGGGTTGGCGGCGAGGTTTTTCTCGATGAGGGTGCCCCATTGCGCGAGGATGCGGCGGGCCTGGGCGGCGGGGTCGCCGGGGCGGTAGGGGGCGTAGGTGGGGGGATTGGCGATGAAGGCATCTTCCCAATCGGCCAGGGCGCTGAGGAAGGGGGTGGCGCGAAGGGCGGGGCGGCCGTAGTCCTTGGGGCTGACCTTGTCCTCGTCTGGCCATTCGGTCTTGTCGGCGAGGGACTTTTGGAGGGCGGCGTGGAAACGCTGCCAGCGGGGGAGGTAGTAGTCGCGGATGAGGCCGCCCCATTCGCGCCAGGAGTAGTCGTAGATGCGGGGGCGATTGTGGTTGTGGCCCCATTGGGTGACCTGGCAGGCGGCGTTGGTGGCGTAGAGCGCCTTGTCGGCGGGGGTGCCGGGGAGGGCGCGGGCGTCGTTGACCCATTTCTCGAAGGAGAGCAGGGGCTCGGCGCCGCAGAGGGCGTCCATGTCGCGGGCAAAGGCGGCGAAGGTGTCGCAGGCGGCCTTGAGGCGCGCGGCGTCGCCGTCGAGGTAGGCGTCGGCCACGTCGGCATGGAGGGCGTGGAGGACGTCGCCCATCACCTGGCGGCCAACGTCGGCGACGTCAAAGGCATAGCCGGGGCCGCGGGCGCCTTCGTCGGCGGCCTCGATGAGCAGGCGCCAGGCGCGGAGAAGTTCCGCGGGCTCGTAGCGGATGCCAAAGCCCCAGTTGGGGTCGGAGCGGCGGACGTTGAGGGCGGGGCGGGCGGCGATGAGGGTGGAGGTGCCATAGGTGCCGGGGCGGTAGACGGTCTTGAGGAGCAGGTCCCACGCCTGGCGGGCCTTGGGGGAGGCGGCGCCGTAGCGGGCGGGGACGTAGTCGTCCAGCCACGCCCGGATGTCCACCGGGCCGTCGCGCCAGAGCTCGTCGAGGACGAGGGCGAAGTAGGCGGGGTTGTTGTTGATGGCCTCGGGGAAGAGGCCCATGCCCACGCAGTTGGGCGCGGCCTCTTTCGTGGCGATGAAGGGGTTGCGCGCGAGGGCGGCCAGATTGCCGAACATCCGCGTGCGCCCGCCGAAGTTGTGGATGGTGCCGATGACGAAGGGATAGCCGTCGAAGGCCTTTTGGCTGCGCCACTTGCCGCCGATGTCGAGCACCAGGCAGTGTTCCTTGGGGATGGCGTGGAGGATGGGCTTGCGGATGGACCACGACTGCATGCAAAGCGTGGCCTGCGGGTCGGCCGCCACGGCGGCCTCGTAGATGGCGCGGCCGACGTCCTTGAGATACTGTTCGCCGGGGCGCGGCGGCGCGGATTCGTGGAAGGGGTCGGTGCCGTAGAAGCCATAAGCGCCGAAGAGCGCCTTCTGCTCCTCATAGAAGGCCTTGGCCAACGTCTTGAAGAGCGGGTCCAGCGGGTCGAGCTGCGCACTGCCCACGAAGCTGCCGCACCACGGCGGCTGCTGCTTGATGGCCGCCTGGGGGAACTTCTCGCGCATACGCAACGGCACGAAGCCCGTGAAGCCCTGCTGGATCGGCGTCATGCCGAAGTCCCGCTCGCGGGCGACGATTTGCTTGCCCAGCGCGATGCGGTCGTCGATGAACGCCTTGGGCAGGGGCCCGCCGAAGCGCTCGATGTTCGTCATCCACTGCCAGGCGAAATAGGCCGGGCCCACGAGGAACTCCCGCGCCTCCGCCTCGGTGAAGCCGATTTCCGGGCGTTGCAACATGCGATACCACACGCCCTCCAGGCCAATCGGCTGGAGGGGCATGTTGATCCCTTGCAGCGCCATCAGGTCAATCTCGCGCTCCCAGCGCGCCCAGTCCCAGAAGGCCGCGGAATACGACAGCGTGCAATAGTTGAAATAGACGCGCCAACGATGGGGCGCCGTCCGCTCCACGCGCTCGGGCGCCGCCGGCAAGGTCTTGGGCAGGGCCGCCGCGTCAAACCCCTCCCAGAAAGGCGCCACCTTGGCCGTGTGCCGGAGATACCACCCCAGCGCCGAGGCCTGCGCCACCGGCGTGTTGCCCGCCACGTGCAGTTTGCCGCCCTCCGACCAATAGGCCCAGCGCTCCGCCTCGCCCTGCTTGGGCGCGGCCCAATCCTCCAGCGCGATCTGCCCTTTGTGCTCCGGCAGGAGCCGGCCCACCAGCCCCTCCACCGCCGGGAACGCCCACGCGCCCGCCGCCATCAACACGCCAATCGCCAGCAAACTCGCCCGCATCGTCATAATCGCAATCCTTTCGTCCCATATGAGACCACATCCGCGCCCGCCGCGCAATCCGGAACCGCCAACAACCCGCCGCCGCGTCCCGGTGTGCGCAGGCTTCCCGGAGGGTGTCGGCGGGCCCCCACACCTTACTTGGCAAGTTGCGCGAAGGCGTCGAGCGCGGCCTGAAGGAGCGGCTTCAGGGCCTGGTAGGCGAGCGCCTCGGGGTTCTCGGGGTTGATACGCTTGTCCGCGGCGAGGCGCGCGAGACCGGATGCCTCGAGCAGGCGCGCGGCATCCTCCGCCGGGGGGCGGCGGCGCGTGGCCAGGTCGCGCCGCAGGGCGATGGCGGTGCGCAGCGCCAGTTCCTCCAGGCGGATCTCGGCCGTCCACTGCGCCTCGTAGGGATGGCCCTCAAGACGGATGTCGCGCACGAGGCTCAGTCGCCCGCCCGGCTCCACGGCCAAGCCATCGCCCAGGCTGGCGGCGCGGAGTTTGGCCTCGATGCGGCGGGCGAAGCCCACGTTCTCCTCGGCCAGCTCCCGGCGGAAGGCCAGGAGGGATTCGATCTTCTCGCGGTTGCGGTCGTAGAAACGCAGGGCATCGGTCAAATCTTTCATGGGTGCGGCTCCGGTGGCGCCCTCGAGCGCGGCCAGCCAGGCGGAAAAGACCTGCAGCCAGTGCGGATCGGCGGCGCGAAGATACAGTGGCAGAAAACGGCGCACCTGCTCCAGCCAGTGCGCATAGGCAAAGGGAACGAACGGCGCGGGCGGGGGCTCCTCCGGCGGCACGGCACACAGCACGAGCGCCGCGTTGAAGCGCTTGGCCGGGTCCGGCGCGGCCTCGGCGCCCTCCGGCACACGGTCGAACGCCACCCACAGCCGCGACAGGCGCGTCTCCACCCGCACAAGCCCATCCGGCTCGCGCGCCACCGCGGCGACGACGCGCGGGGGCGGCTCCGTGCCCTCGCCGCGCACCCCGCGCAGCAAGGCCGCCAAGAGCAAATCGCCCAGCCCGTGCGCCTCCCGCGCGTCCAGGAAAAAGGCGAAGGGCCCCATCAGCGTGGCCATGCCGCCGGGCAACAAATCAAAGAGCGTCGTCCGGCGCGGCCCCCGCCCCAACGCCCGCCGCTCCAGCACCGCCTGATCGAGTTTCGCTTGCGTAATCATGCGCCCATTCTAACACAATGCCCGCCCGAAGGCGCGCGCCCCGCCCGCGGCCCACGCGTTGCCCCTGGGCAAAACACTTTGGCGCCCGACCGCAGGGTCGGGCGCCAAAGTGCGCGGCAGGGATTACTTCTTCTTGGGCGTGAGGCGGACGAGGAAGCCGCCGCCGGGGGCGCAGGGGAGGGTGAGGGTGTCTTGGGCGGTGACGTCGCGATGCTGGAGGATGTAGTCGGTGGGGACGGCATCGGAGATGGGGCTGTCGCGGAGGATGGTGGCGGTGTAGGTGACGCCGGGGGCGAGATCGCGCAGGGGAACCTTGACGGTTTGGCCCTTGGCGCCGACGATGGCGGCGACCCAGCGGTCTTCGCCGGCGGCGCGGCGGACGAGGAGGAGGGTGTCCGGCTCGGAGGCGGGGTCGCAGCGGGTGTCGTCCCAAGTGAGGGGGACATCGGCGAGGAAGCGGGTGTAGGCGGGCTCGCGGGCGTAGGCGGAGGGGGAGTCGCAAAGCATGCGGAGGTTGGTGTCGTAGAGCATGAAGAGGGCGGCCTGGCGGCAACGGGTGCCCATGCTCATGGGGCGGCGGCCGTTGGCGCGGAAGGCTTGGCGGGTGGCGTTGCGCATGGCGCCGGGGGTGTAATCCATGGGGCCGGCGAGCAGGCGGCCGAAGGCGAGGCGGATGTCGTTGGTGATGAAGTCCATGCCGTTGCCGGTCCACTTGGCCTGCTCCAGGCCGAAGACGCCTTCATAGGCGAGGACGTTGGGGAAGGTGCGGGAGAGGCCGGTGGGTTTGTGGACGCCGTGGTAGGCGAGGAGGAGTTTGTGCTTGGCGGCGACGGCGGCGGTCTTGTAGAGGAATTGGGCGACAAGGGCGTCGTCGCGGTCAAAGAAGTCGATCTTGAAGCCCTTGACGCCCATCTTGGCGTAGTGGCCGAGGATTTCCTCTTGGCGGCCGATGAGTTGCTGCCAGGTGCACCAGAGGATGATGCCGACGCCCTTGGCCTTGGCGTGGGCAAGGATGGCGGGGAGATCGACCTGCGGGATGATGTTCATGACGTCGAGTTTGACGGCCCAGCCTTCGTCCATGATGACGTAGGGGAGGCCGTATTCGGCGGCGAAGTCGATGTAGGCCTTGTAGGTGTCGGTGTTCACGCCAGGGTTGAAGGGGACGTCGTCAAGGCCCCAATGGTTCCACCATTCCCAGGCCACCTCGCCGGGCTTGACCCAGGAGAAGTCGCCCTGCGCGGGCTCGGAGAGCGCCTCGACGAGGTCGTTGTCGTAGAGGCCGGCCACGTTGTCGGCCAGCATGAAGACGCGCCAGGGATAGGTGCGCGTGCCCTGCGTGCGGGCAAGGCACCCGGCGCGGGCGGTGACGAAACTCTGGCGGCGGTTGGCGCCATCCTCGGCGGTGGGCAGCTTGGCCATGAGGGCGACGAGGCGGGCGGGGTCATCCGCGGGGCGGCAGAGGTTGAGCCCGGGGAAGTCGCGCAGCTCGGCCTCGGTGAGCGCCAGGGCGGCGCCCTTGTAGAGGATGGTGAGGGGGAGGTAGACGAGGCGCTTGGGGTCGACGCCGGCGATGGGGCCGCGGTTGTGGGGCGACTCGAAGCTGTTCTGGAGGAGGTCGCCGCGGTGCGGGGTATTGTTGTAGGCGTAGAGCAGCTCGGCCTCGCCGGCGGGGGCGACGGCGAAGGTCTCCGAGAGCACCTCGGCCTCGCCGGGGAGGGCGCTTTCCCAGCGGTAGGCCACGCCTTGGTCGGTGGCGAGGGCGGTGAGCGACAGGCCGCCGAAGTCCGCGGTCGCGCCATTGGCCTTCAGGTCGATCCGGGCGCGCTTGGTATAAAAAGGCGTGTCGGCGGAAAGGTCGCGGGCGAAGGTGGTGACCTTGGGCGCGGACGCGCCGGCCTTCAGCCCCTGGATGTCCAGGCCGATGGGCGTGGGCGCGAGGAGCGCCTTGCCGTTGCGGGAGACGGCGTAGACGATTTGCTCCCCGTCACGGGAGATGGTGATGGCGTTGGAGCCATCGGGCGAGGTGACCGTCATCAACACGGCGAGCGCGGCTTCGGGCAACATGGCGACAGAAATCCTTTCCTTCGGGGTGAAGCAGGGATAAGCGTACGCCATCGCGCCGCCGCCGTCAATCGCCAACGACCGCCCCTCGCCCCCCGCGTCCGCCCGTACGCGGGGACGTCAGCGGCCGGCCTCGTCGCGGCACCAGGCGAGCATGGCGTCGGTGAGGCGGGTGAGCTGGGCGGGGGCGATGACGTAGGGCGGCATGGCGTAAAGGTTGCGGCCGAAGGGGCGAAGCCAGACGCCGCGGCGGACAAAGAAGGCTTGGGCGCGGGCCATGTCGATGGGGCGTTTGAGCTCGATGACGCCGATGGCGCCGAGCGCGCGGACGTCGGCGACGGCGGGGAGGTCGCGCGCGGGGGCGAGTTCGGCGCGGAGCCGGGCCTGGATGGCGGCGACCTTCTCGCGCCAGGGCTTGGCGAGGAGGAGGTCGATGGAGGCGCAGGCGATGGCGCAGGCGAGCGGGTTGCCCATGAAGGTGGGCCCGTGCATGAAGCACCCGGCCGGGCCGGAGCAGACGCGCTCGGCGACGGCGGCGGTGGCGAGAACGGCGGCGAAGGTCATCATGCCGCCGGTGATGGCCTTGCCGAGGCAGAGGATATCGGGGCGGACGCCGGCATGCTCGCAGGCGAAGAGGGTGCCGGTGCGGCCAAAGCCGGTGGCGATCTCGTCAAGGATGAGAAGGACGCCGGCGGCGTCGCAGGCCGCACGCAGGGCGCGGAGATAGGCGGGGTGGTAGAAGCGCATGCCGCCGGCGCCTTGGACGATGGGCTCGAGGATGACGGCGGCGAGGGTGTCGCGGTGCGCCTCGATGAGGCGGGCCATGGGGGCGAAGTCGGCGGGGTCCCAGGGCTCGGCGAGGTCGTGGATGGGGGCGGGGGCGGGGGCGAAGCGGCGGCGGGGCAGGGCGGGGCCGAAGAGGCTGTGCATCCCGGTGACGGGGTCGCAGACGGACATGGCGTTCCACGTGTCGCCATGGTAGCCGGAGCGGACGGTGAGGAAGTCGGTCTTGGCCGGGTCGTATTGGATGGCCATCTTGAGGGCGACCTCGACGGCGACGGACCCGCTGTCGGCATAGAAGATTTTGTCCATGCCCTCGGGCGCGATGCGCAGGAGGCGCCGCCCCAGATCGATGGCAGGTTGATGGGTAAGGCCGCCGAACATGACGTGGCTCATGCGGGCGGCCTGCTCTTGGGCGGCCTTGACGAGGGCGGGGTGCGAATAGCCGTGGATGGCGCACCACCAGCTGCTCATGCCCTCGACCAGGCGCGTGCCGTCGGCGAGGACAAGCTCGCAACCCTCGGCGCGGGCCACCTTGTAGGTGGGCAGGGGGGCGACGGTGGAGGTGTAGGGGTGCCAGAGGTGGGCGCGGTCGAAGGCGTCGAAGCAGGGGTTGTCCGGTGCGTCAGGGCGGGGGTTGTCCATGGGGCGGCTCATGGGTTCGGGGTTTGCGAAAGCACCTCGCGCAGGCGGCGCTCGACGGCTTGGCGGCTGGCGAGCGCCTCGACCCGCACGGGGAGGGCGTTGGAAAAGACGGTGCCATAGGCCTTGGTGACGATGCGCGCGTCGGCCACCACCACGGCGCCGCGGTCGGAACGGCTGCGGATAAGCCGCCCGAAACCTTGGCGGAAGCGGATGACGGCCTGCGGCAGGGAGAGTTCGGCGAAGGCGGAGCGCCCCTCGCGCTCGATCTTCTCGCAGCGGGCCTTGAAGAGCGGGTCGCCATAGGTCTCGAAGGGCAGGCGCGCGATGACCACGCACCGCAGCGCGTCGCCCACCACGTCCACGCCCTCCCAGAAACTCTGCGTGCCGAAGAGGACGGCGGGGCGGCGCTGGTCGCGGAAGCGCTCGGTCATCGCGTCGCGCCCCATCGTGGGCCCCTGCGCCAGGAGTTCGATGCCCTTGGCCGCCAAATGCGGCGCGAGCAGGTCCGCGCAGGCGCGCAACATGTCGTAGGCCGTGAAGAGCGCGAGCGAGCGCCCCCCCGCCGTGACGAAGAGGCGATACATCAGGCGCGCGAGTTCCAGCGCGTAGGCGTTCGCGTCCGTCACCTCCGGCAGATAGGTCGGCACCGCCACGCAACATTGGCGCGGATAATCGAAGGGGCTCTCGGCCACGAACTCCTCCACGCGCCCGGCCACGTCAGGGAACGACAGCCCCAGCCGTTGGCGGATGTGCGCGAAACTGTCGCGGATCCGAAGCGTGGCCGAGGAGAAGACAAGCGTCTCCTTGGTCTCGTAGAGCAGCTTCTGAAGCTGACGGGCGATGTCGAGCGGGGCGGCGGTGAGGGCGACGGTCCGGGCCTCCGGCGCCGTGCGCGCCATCCAATAGACCAGGTTCGGGTCGACCCCCGCCAGGATGGCGTCGAGCGTCTTGGCGAACTCGCCGAGCCCCTCGGAGGTGGCCGTGACGGCGGCAGCAAGGTCGTCGTAAGGGCTCGGCGCGCCATCCGGCGGCAACTGCCCGGCAATGGCCGTGAGCAGCCGCTCCAGAAACTTGCGCGCCCGCCCCAAAACCGCGACGATGGCGTCGCGCCGCGCCTGGATCTCCGCCTCGGGCACGATCGGCTCGGCCGGCAGGAAAATGTCGCGCTGGAGGCACACCTCGCGGCGCATCTGCGGCTGGCCGTTGACCAGCGCGGGCTTCGTGGCGTCCGGCACCGAGCGATAGCGCACCGTCGTCTCCGGCGTGCGCGCCAAAAAGGCATGGAGCGTCTCGAAGAGCGCGGTGCCGGCCTTGGCCAGCTCCTGCCCGCACTGCCGCGTCTCCGCCAACAGGGCGATGAGATTGGTGCGCGCCTCGGGCGAAAGCGCCGCCCGGTCGATGAAGTCCGCCCGCGCCTGATGGAAGATGCTCCCCGCCTCGCGCCCCTTGCTCGGCGCCAGCCGCTGGCACAGATCATAAAGCGTCAAGGGCGACAGCTCGCCGGAGAGAAACGTCGTCGCCGCGTCCTCCAGATTGTGCGCCTCGTCAAAGACAATCTGCGCGTGCGGCGGCAACAGCGAGCCCGGCGTGGTAAGCTCCGCAAAGACAAGCGCATGGTTCGCGATCACCAGATGCGCCTGCTGCGCCGCCGCCCGCGCCGCCTGGAGGAAACACCGCCTGTGAAACCGGCACGTCTTGCCCGTGCACGCCTCCGCCCGGCACCCGAACTGCCGCACAAAGCCCAGATCCCCCCGCCCGTGGCGCGGCCGGAACGCGTCCAGATCCCCATCCCGCGTTTGCGCCGCCCACGCCACGAAATCCGCGAAAAGCAACGCCTCCGCCCCCGGCAGCGCCTCGTGCCCACCCTCCACATAGGTGGCGAACCGCTTGAGGCACAGGTAATTGTTCCGCCCCTTCAGCACCGCCGCCGACAGCGCCACCCCCTCCGGCAAAAACGGCGCCACGATCCGCCGCACCAAAGGCAAATCCTTCGTCAGCAGCTGCGTCTGCAGATTGCGCGTGTTCGTCGAAATCACGATCGGCTGATTGTTCGCCGTCGCCCACAACGCGCACGGCACCAGATACGCCAGGCTCTTGCCCACCCCCGTGCCCGCCTCCGCCAACAGCAGCCGCCGGCGATCCAACGCCCCCGCCACCGCCCGCGCCATCGCCTGCTGGCCGGCGCGCGGCTCGTAACGGTCAAAAACCCGCGCCAGCTCCCCACCCTCGCCGAAAATCCGCCCCAACGCCCCCTCCCCCACCGGCACCCACCGCTCCGGCGGCGTCAAATCCCGCGGCTTGGCACGCTGCACCATGGGAAACCGCGCGTACCACGCCTCGTCCGCCGTCTCCTCAAAGAGCCGCTCCGTCCGCGCCGCCTCAATCTCCCGCGCCCACGCCTCGTCGCCGCCCGCCCGCGCGCAAGCGGCCATCGTCTCCAACGCCCAGCCCGGCAACGCGCCCGGCGCCTCGCCCACCCCCTCCATCACCCCTCCACAAACCGCACCGCCTC
Organism: uncultured Lentisphaeraceae bacterium; assembly: GCA_949289005.1. Classification (GTDB taxonomy): domain Bacteria; phylum Verrucomicrobiota; class Kiritimatiellia; order RFP12; family DVOR01; genus Spyradenecus. The sequence continues at coordinate 4,112 of CASEMQ010000050.1, read as the reverse complement.
GATCGACGCCGGCAGCGTCGCCCCGCGCGGCACCTCCACGATCGCCCCCTCCAGCTTCGACGGCCCCGCCGCCACCTCAAACCGCGCCGGGATCCCCGTCGTGAACTTCTTCAACACCGGCGCCACCTGCCGCCCGATCACCGAGTCCACCGGCCCCGTCATCCCCAAATCCGTGATATACGCCGTCCCCCCCGGCAACAGCCCCGCGTCGCTCGTCTGCACATGCGTATGCGTCCCGAAGACACACGCCACCCGCCCATCCAGCCACCGCCCCATCGCGATCTTCTCGCTCGTCGCCTCCGCGTGCACATCCACGAACGTCGGCACCCCCGCCGGCACCTCCCGCAACGCCCGCGACACCGCCCGAAACGGATTCTCCGCCGGCCCCATGAACACCTGCCCCACCACCGACACCACCGCGATCGGCCCCAACGCCGTCTCCGCCACCGCCGCCACCGCCCCCGGCGCACCCTCCGGGAAGTTCGCCGGCCGCACCACCCGCCGCAACCCCCCGATCGCCGCGTCGAACCCGCGCTGCCCCCACGTGTGATCCCCCAACGTCAGCAACGTCGCCCCCGCCTCGAACAACTCCTCCGCCAACGCCGCCGTGATGCCACTGCCCGCCGCCGCGTTCTCCGCGTTCGCGACGATCGCATGCACCCGCCCCTCACCCAAAAGCCGCCGCGCCACCTCCTTGAACCACCCACGCCCCGGCGAACCGACAATATCGCCCACCAACAAAATCCGCATGGCCAAAATCCTCCGAAAACGCTCACGAAAACACCCGCATTATACCAAGTGGCCGCCACAACGGCTCGCCCCGCCCGCACGATAGGCCGATTTCCATCCCAAACACGCTTCCCGGCATAAGCCCCTTCCCTCCGCCCGCGCGATATGGTATCATGCGCGCCGACATCCCGGGCGGTTAACTCAGTCGGTTAGAGTTCCTGATTTACACTCAGGCTGTCGGCGGTTCGAGTCCGTCACCGCCCACCAATCAAAACCCTCGCGACCTCAGCGATTCGCGAGGGTTTTTCGTTTTTGGGAAGATGGGTGGGGAATACGGAAAGTTGCGGGAAGCGACCGGGAATGACCGCAAGGCGCGCCATTCCCGACGCCGCCGCGCAGGCCACCTACGACGCCGGCCGCATCCCCGGGCCCACCGTCGACGCCTTCCGGGACACCGTGAAGGGCGACCTCCCCGCCGTCTCCAAATGGAAAAACCGCGAGATCGACCGCATCGACGCCGAGACCGCCCAGGGCCGCCCCCAAGTCGGCGGCAACGCCTCAAGCACCACCGTCGCCAACACCAAGTTCTCCATCCGGGAAGCACGACAGGCTATCCGCGACCAGAACGCCGAGCACCCGGAAGGCTACACCAATCGACAGACCGGCAACGTTGCCTTCATCAATGGCACGCAAGTGCGCGAGATGACGACAGAAACGAGTATCGCAAAGACAATGCGGCATGGCTTCTCAACCTACGAGCACCTGCACGCCGTCGCGGTCGCCCCCACGCTCTACGAGACGGCTCCCTCACCCACTGGATCCGAAGCGACCTCGAGCAGGCCATGGCGCGTTATTGCCCAATTTATTGCACATTTTACGTCTTATTGCACATTTTTCTTGAGAAATTGTGCAATAAGCGGTAAATTGAAGGGGAAAGGCGGCACATATGCGACTGTTTGACTATCAGGATTTCCCTCTGCGGCTTTTAACACCGAACATTTGCAATCTTGTTTCGGCGATTCACGAGTACAAAGGGAAACAGGAGCTTTTTGTTTCGGCCAAACGAGACGTCCTTGCGCACCTTTTGCAGACGGCGAAGATCCAAAGCACGGAGGCGTCTAACAAAATCGAGGACATCGTTATCCCCCGAGAGCGGCTTGGTGTGTTGATGGGAACGCCGGATGTCGCGCCGCGGAACCGAAACGAGCAGGAGATTGCGGGGTATCGCGATGCGCTTGCCTTTATCCACGAGCACCATGACGACCTTGCCTTCAAACCCTCTTGGATCTTGTCATTGCACCAAAAACTTTATTCGCACCATCCTTCCGGGATGGGAGGAAATTGGAAGAGTGGCGACAATGTGATTTCCGAGACAGACACGCAGGGCCGCCGATTTGTGCGGTTCAAGCCTTTGAGCGCCATTGAGACGCCGTGGGCGATGGAGGATCTGTGCGACGCCTACAATCACGGCATCACACAAAAGGCAATCGATGGGCTGTTGCTGACACCTCTGTTTGTGCTGGATTTCCTTTGCATCCATCCATTTGACGATGGGAATGGGCGGCTAAGCCGTCTCTTGACGTTGCTGGCGTTGTATCGCTTGGGCTATATCGTCGGGAAGTACGTCAGCCTGGAGTATGCCATCGAGCAAACAAAAGCGTCCTATTACGATGCCCTCGCCAAAAGTTCCGAAGGTTGGGGGGAGGGGAAGAACGACCCCGCTCCCTTTGTTGAATACTTATTGGGCGTGACGTTGAATTGTTATCGGCGGTTTGAGGAGCGCGTCGAGGGCGCAATCGCTTTCAGGCAGTCCAAACCCGATAGGATACGTGCCCTGTTCGACAAGACGGATGTGCCGCTTTCCAAGCACGCGATACGGGAACGCTGCCCGGACATCAGCGACAGCACCATTGAGCAGACGCTCCGCGCGCTGCGTGCCTCTGGCGCCATTGTGAAGTTGGGTGCTCGCAGGAACGCCACCTACATCCTTGCCGCCAAGGCATTGGGCTGATTGCGCCTACGACACCGGCCGCATCCCCGGGCCCACCGTCGACGCCTTCCGGGACGCCGTGCGTGGCGACCTCCCCGCCGTCTCCAAATGGAAAGACCGTGAAACGCCGAGGCCGTCAAGGCCGCGCAAATCACCGACCGCCTCAACACAATGGCCACGAACGAACGCCGGGGCCCCCGCGACAGGCAAGGCCTCTCCGCCCGCGACGCCATCATCCCCCAAAAGCGCCACCTGCGCAGGCGGGTGTGGTGGGGTTGTTGAAAAGCCTGCCGGGCGCGCCCTTTTCGGGAGGCGGCGCACCTTGCCCCGCGATGCGGCGTGTCTCGGGGGAAGGTACGGCGTGTCTCGCGAAATGACCCCGCTCCCTGATTGAAAAAAGCCATTCGCGCCTTTTCCGGCCCGGCCCGCTCTCAACAGGTTTTCAACAGTTTTGCAAAAGTTATCGACAGGATTTCGGAAGTCACGGCGGCCATCGTCCGGGCGCGACGCGCCACACCTTCCACGGCCAAGGCGCAAAGGTGGCGCGGGAAACACGTTTGTAATGGTTGCAATCGCGGGCGGGTTGTCGTATACTAGAGGCGTTTTCGGGGGCGCGGTGCCTCCGGAGCGACAGAAGGAGAGAGACCCATGGAATTGAAGGGCAGCAAGACCGAGAAGAATCTGTTGGAGGCGTTTGCGGGCGAATCGCAAGCGCGCAACAAGTACACCTACTTTGCCTCGGTGGCGAAAAAGGAAGGTTACGTCCAAATCGCCAAGATTTTCGAGGAAACGGCCAACAACGAGAAGGAGCACGCGAAGCTGTGGTTCAAGCACCTGCAAGGCATCGGCTCCACGCTCGACAATCTGAAGGCCGCCGCCGCCGGCGAGAATTATGAGTGGACGGAGATGTACAAGCGCATGGCCGACGAGGCCGACGCGGAGGGCTTCCATGACATCGCCCGCCAGATGCGCGGCGTCGCCGAGATCGAGGCCCGCCACGAGGCTCGCTACAACGCGCTGGCCAAGAACGTCGAGACCGGCGAGGTCTTCGTCCGCACCGGCAAGAACCGCTGGGAGTGCCTGAATTGCGGCGCGATCGTCATCAGCGAGAAGGCGCCCGAGATGTGCCCGGTGTGCAAACACCCGCGCGCCTACTTCGCCCTCGAGCCCCAAGGCGCCTACTGAGGCGCGCGGCGCTTAAACGCGACTGAAAAAAGGGGCGGGCCTGACGGCCCGCCCCTTTTTTGTTTGACGTGTGGTTTATTCCCACTCGATGGTGCCGACGGGTTTTGGGGTGAGGTCGAAGAGGACGCGGTTGACGCCGGGGACCTCGTGGGTGATGCGGTGGGCGAGGCGCTCCATGAGGGGCCAGGGGAGGCGCTCGACGGTGGCG
>CASEMQ010000049.1 GCA_949289005.1 uncultured Lentisphaeraceae bacterium | reverse complement strand
CGGCGCGTGGGCGGCGGCGCGGCGGCGGGCTGGGCGCGCGGCGAGGCCGTCCACTTGGGCATCGGCGAGCACGTGGAGGTCGGCCTCCCGCCGGCCACGCGCCTGCCGGCCATCTCGTTGGCGCGCCGTGCGCGCCTTGCCTTCCGGATGCAGGGGCAGACCTGGCGCTTGGGCGAAATCGTGGCGGACGAGGCGGCCACGTTGGCGCTGGAGGGCCCCGGCAAACTCGCCGTCGTCGATGCCGCCAAGGCACGTTTCGCCGGAACGCTCGCGTTGGCGGGCGGCGCCGAGGCGGACATCGTCAACCGCGTGGGAGGCTCGCCGAGGCTCGCGATCGGCGCGGGTTGCGCCGTCGCCTTCATCCCGCGCGGCAACCGCTGGGCCAGCGTGATGTTTCGCGCCATCGACCTCTCGGGCGGCGGGAAGTTCGCGGTGCAGGGCCTGCGGCTCTATCTGAATTGGCGCGAGCGGGCCCCGGTCCTCATGGGCGACGGCGCGGTCTTCGAGGGCTTCAACGTCATTGGCGGCGCTGTCTTCCGCGCCACGCGGGGCGCCGCCACCCTGCGCGGCGAGCTCTACCTGTGGGACACGCTCACGCTTTCGGCCGACGCGGGCGCCACGCTTGCCTTGGGCGGCAAACTGTTCATGTACGATTACTGGAAACGCGGCATGATCGTGGTCGCGAAGGACAACGCCGGCGACATCGTCCTGGAACAGGAACCCTTCCTGCCGCTCTGCGCGGTGGCGTTGCGGGCGGGGCGGACGACGCTGCGCGCGCAGGCCGTGCAGGATACCGCGCGCAACTGGTGCGCCAACAAAACCTGCCATAACTGGGAACTTTGGGCCGGCGCCACGCTTCGCGGCACCGGAGGCGTCGTTTTCTCCCCCAAGACCTGCCTGGCGGCGCGCGCGGGCGCCCTGCTCGAGGGCGGCGAGGAGGGGCGCGGCGCGCTCACGCTCTCGCGCGCCCGCCTTGAGGCCGACGCCATCGTCGTCGCCCGCGGCGGGTGCGTGGCCGTGGGTGCGTTGGAGGCGCGCGGAGCCGTGCGTGTGCGCATCGCGCCCGATGCCGCCCCCGGCCCCGTGCTGACATGGGAGACGCTCGACGGCACGCCCGACTTCCGCGCCGAGAATCTCCCCGCCGGCCGCGCCCTTCGCCGCGACCCCAACGCGCTTGTCCTGACATGAGACCGCCCATCACCCCGCAGACGCTCTTGCGCAAACTCGCCGGCGCCCCGCAGGACGACGCCCGCTGGTATATCTTCTTTTCCCTCTATTCACCCCTTGTCGAGAACTGGATCCGCCTGCGCGGCCTGCCCGAGGCACTCGTCGAAGACGCGTTGCAAGACGTTCGCCTCCGCCTCGCCCGCGTCTTGCGCGACCGGATGTACGACGCCACGCGCGCCCGCTTCCGCACCTACATGGGCGTCATCGTCGACAACGTGGTGCGCGACCATTTCCGCAAGATACGCGTCGAGGCCACCCGCCGCGCCCGCCTCCGCGAACATTTGCAGACCAACCTTTCCGCCGACGCGCTCCCCGTGAACGAGCGGCTCGATCTCCAATTTCGCCTCGCCGCCTACCAGGTCGCCCTCGACCGCCTGCGGCACGACGCCTCGCTCTCGCCCCTTCAGCGCGCCGTCCTGGACGAATGCATCCTCAACGAGGGCTCGCCCACCGCCCTGGCCCGCCGCCTTGGGCGCTTCCCCAACACCATCGTCCAGATCCGCCGCCGCCTGCTGGCGCGCGTCCGCGCCTATCTCGACACCTTCTACGCCACGTGAGCGGCAGGCCGGTCAGTCGACCAGCCCCTCCAGGCGAAGGAGCGCGGTGGGGTCGGGGTCGCGGCCCATGAGCTCGCGGAAAACCTCGGCGGCCGGTTTGGAGCCGCCGAGGGCGAAGAGTGTGTCGCGGCAACGGCGGCCGAGGGCTCGGCGCTTGGCGGGGGTGGCGCCGACGAAGCGGGCGTAGATGTCGGCCGAGAGGGTCTCGCTCCACTTGTAAGAGTAGTAGCCTGCGGCGTACCCGCCCGAGAAGATGTGGGTGAAGGCGTTGAGGAAACGGTCGTCCGGGTGCTGGGGGCGGGGCAGGAGACGGCGGGCGATGCGGCGCATGGCGGCATCGGCCGTCGTGTGGCGGCGGGCGTAGGCCCGGGCGTGGAGCGCCAGGTCGGTCTCGGCGAAGAGGAGCTGGCGCACGAGCGCGTTGCCGGCGCGGTAGGTGCGCTTGGCGACGACACGTTCGGCGAGGTCGCGCGGCAGGGGCTTGCCGGTCTCCACGTGGCAGGAGAGGGTGCGCAGGAGTTTCGGCTCGTAGGGGAATTGCTCGAGGAACTGCGAGGCGATTTCCACGGCATCCCACTCCACGTTGTTGATGCCGGCGCAGAGGGGAGAGTCGATGGTGGTGAGGGTGGCCTGGAGGGCGTGGCCCGTCTCGTGGAAAAGGGTGGCCACCTCGTAGAAGCTCATCGTGGCGGGGGCGCCCGCGCGCGGGGGCTTCTGGTTACAGCAGACCACGGCGATGGGCAGGCGGCGGAGCGTCTCGAAGTCGCGCCCGCGCACCTCGTTCATCCAGGCGCCGCCGTTCTTGGTGCCCGGGCGGGCGTAGAGGTCCAGGTAGAGCCCCGCGATGCGCTTGCCCCGCTCGTCGCGCAGATGGTAGAAGCGCACGTCCGGGTGCCAGGCGTGCAACGGCGCGGTCTCGCGCTCGAAGGTGACGCCGAAGAGTTCGCCCACCAGCCCAAAGAGCCCCTCCAGCACGTGCTCCACCGGGAAGTAGGCCCGCAAGGTCTCCTCGTCGTAGCCGAAACGCGCCTGCGACTGTTGTTCGGCCCAGAAGGCCACGTCCCACGGCATGAGGTGCCCCTTGAAGCCCTGCGCGCGGGCGAAGGCCAGCAGCTCGGCGTCCTCGGCCAGCGCGGCGGGGCGGCCCACTTCCGCCATCGGCGTCAGGAGCGCCTCCACGCGTTTGGGGTCGCCGGCCATCTTCTCGGCCGTGGAGAGGTGCGCATAATCGGGCTCGCCCAACAACTCGGCCAACTTTTGGCGATTGCCCAGGATTTTCTCGATGAGCGGGGCGTTGTCCAGCTTGCCTTCCGAGGCGCGGCGCGACCGCGCCCGCCACATCCGCTCGCGGACCGCGCGGCAGGTCGCGTGGCGCATCACCGCGTCATACGTGGCAAAGTCGATGCCCAGCGTCCATGGTCCCTCGCCCTGAACAAAGTCTTGCGGGATGCCCGCCTCCTCGCCCGGCGCCACCGTCACCTTTGTCTCGCGATCCGCGTCGAGCACATGGTTGTTGAAGGCGAGCGAGAGTTTGGAGAGCCGCGCCTGCGTGCCATTGAACGCGCGCCGCTTCGCCGCCGGCAGCCCCACGCCCGCCAGGCGCATCCGCCGCGCCTCGCATTCGGCCACGTGCCGTTGCCATGGCGCCAATCCCTCCGCCCCCAACAAACGATCGAGCCCCCGGTAAATCCGCTTGCTCTGCGCCACCCGCTGCGACAGCGCCACCATCCGCGGCAACCACTCCGCCTGCACCGCCCGCCACGCATCCGACGAGACCACCGCCGCCAAATGCGACAGCAGCCCCCACGCCTCGAACGCCGGGCGCAACGCCTGCTGCGGCGCCACCAGCAGCGCCTGCCACGACACCCCGCCCGCCGCCTCCGCCTCCGCGAAGCGTCGCTCCGCCTCCGGGACCGCCACCGCCAACGCCTCCCGGCAATTCTCCGGCGTCATCGCGTCATACCGTGGCATCCAATCATCGGCCAAAAAAGGGTTCTCTTGCATATCCATCGTCCAATCCTTTCGCCCACACTATACCACAACCCCACGCCCCGCGCCCAAGCCGGCCAGGCCCCGGGCAACAATCGATTTGGCGGTGGGCAAAAAAGCCGCGCGGCAGGGTACCGCGCGGCTGCAACAACACGAAAGGAGTGTGAACGCACACTGAAAATGGCGGGAAGGACGGGGCTCGAACCCGCGACCCCCGGATCGACAGTCCGGAGCTCTAACCAATTGAGCTACCTCCCCGAAAAAGAGGGCTTTCCGTTCAAGAAATGGCGGGAAGGACGGGGCTCGAACCCGCGACCTCCGGATCGACAGTCCGGAGCTCTAACCAATTGAGCTACCTCCCCGAACGAAGAAAGCGCGCATATGATAGCAAACCGCGCAAGGCTCCGCAAGCCTCTATTTTTGTTTTTTTGGTTTTGGCGGAACTGTCAGGATGGGGCCCTGCCCCGATCCCCGCGGCTTTCCGCGAAACACGCAAAAGGTTACGGCGCGCCCGAGGGCGGCGGGGGTGCATACCGTTGGGTGCAGGCGGGGGCGGGGCGTTGGGTTGTGGTATAGTGTGGGCGAAAGGATTGGACGATGGATATGCAAGAGAAACCTTTTTTGGCCGATGATTGGATGCCACGGTATTACGCGATGACGCCGGAGAATTGCCGGGAGGCGTTG
>CASEMQ010000048.1 GCA_949289005.1 uncultured Lentisphaeraceae bacterium | reverse complement strand
CGTGCGCACCTACCACCACAAACCCACCGACTTCTCCAAGCAGAGCCCTCACACGCTCAGACAGACCCACCACCTCATCGTCCACTACCCCCGCTCACCCCGAAAGGCCCCCTGACCCATGCAAATCTTCCACGCCATCCCTCGCCCCCTGCGCAATTCTATTGACATTCTACACCCGCCCACATGCCGTTGCCCTACCCGAGAGACGTTCATCGCCCGGGGCCTTCGCCCATTTCGGCTTCCTACGGCAACTCTGCGCCGAGACAAACAAAGACCGCCGCTCGATGAAGGCCGACGGCCTTTGGGGCGCGTCTTCGGGACGAGCGTTCTCGACACTGCCAGTCAATAAGTCTTACGGTGTGTCCCGGGGTGAGATACGCCGTGCCCCGGAAAACGCCCCCGCTCCCTGATTGAGAATGTCCATCTGAGCACCCATTGGCCAGGGCGGCTTTCAACAGGTTTTCGACGGACGCATCAGCAGCCTCAACGAACAGGATGGGGAAAGGGTGACAAGGGAAAGACGTTTCTATCGGCCGGCAAACGGATATGGACGAAAGGGGAAAAAGGGCATGAGGGATCTAAGAGGCGTTTCGACGCAGCGAAGGGTTGCCATCGGTCAAAGCGTAAACAAGCATCCACGCAACCGGCCGTTTGTTTATCGGCAGAAGGCCGCCTGCCATATGCTGCCCTTCGGGGCTTTCCGGCCTTCGGATTCGCGAACGCGATTTTTCGTTCCCGACCGCCAAGAGGCCCCGGCCTTTCAGGCCGGGGCCTCTTGGCGGGGCGCCGTGGCGTACGCGGCGCGCGCTCAGGCCGCGCGGCGGCGAAGGGCGAGGGCGGAGACACCCAGCGCCAACAGCGCCAACGCCGTCGGCTCGGGCAAGAGCGCAAGATTGGCGGAGGCTTGGATGGTCGGCGCGGAAACGCCATCGTAAAGGCCCGCGAGCGTGTTCTTCCTCCCGGAAGCGCCGCCATAGTTGAAGTTGAAGTTGTCCCCCTCCTCCAGGCGGACATCCGCGAAGGTGCCAATAAGCACGTCGTTGACGGCGAAGGAAAGGGTGTTGGCCTCGGCATCGTAGTAAACCGAAATCTTCAGCGTGTCGCCGACATCCTCAAGCGAAACCTTGGTCGCGGCCTCCATAAACGTCCCTTGGCCCTCTTCCGACTGCGCCTTCTGCCAGAGTGCCCAGGGGCCTTGCTCGGCGTCATAGGCGACGCCATAGTTCTGCCCGCCGTTGGCAGCGTGATAAATGTCGAAGGCCACGGCCAAGGTATCCGCGGAAACGGCGTCCTTGAGCGAGAGCCTCGTGAAGGTCACGCAGACGACGAAACTTTTCTCGCCCCCGCCAAGCCGGCGATCCGCGAAACTGTTCCAACCAAAACCATTGGCGGTCTCAAACGAGAAATTGGTACCGTCGCCCTTCCACGCCTTTGGATTGTCCCAATCGCCTGGCGCGACGTAGTCCTCCCAAGAGACGTTCAGGGCGTTGGCGGCGCCGGCGAGCGCGGCGCACAAAAGCAGGAACAAGAAACGTTTCATCATGTTTTTCCCTTCTTCAAGGCTGAATATCGCAAGTATAACACTCACCCCCCGTTTGTCAATGACTTATTTTCATTCGCCGCGAAAAATCCGCCAGTCGCCCCCTCCAGGCGCCCAGGGGCCGTCGGGGCCCTGCCTCTCCCCAGGCCCGCTTTGCCTCCGCCGCGGGCGAAACAGCCGCCGAACGCACACAGGCCGGGGTCTTTTGGGCGTGTCGTGGGGGTGGGCGTTCGCGACACTGCTTGTCGAAAAGTCTCACGGCGTATCCCGGGGGGCGATGCGCCTCGCCTCGGGGGGAGATACGGCGTGTCTCGGAAAACGACCCCGCTCCCTGATTGAAAAAGCCCATCCGAGCCCCCTTTTGGCAGGTGCGGCTTTCGACAGATTTTCAACAGGCTTATCAACAGACCCGCCGAACGGGAGCGCGCGGGAACGCGCGACATGAAGGAGCCGATGACGATGCGGGACGACTCGCGCGACGGTGACACCCCACGGGCAACGGCCAAGCGCTCACCCCTGCCGCCTCTCCATGCCCCGCGGCCAAACATCGCCTTCCACCGCACGCCCTTCCGGTCTTCCCGGTCCTTCGTGCCCTTCGGCGCACGATTCCTGGCAGGCAAACACAAAAAAAGCCCCCGGCCTGGAAGGTCGGGGGCTTTTTGGCGTGTCCGCGCCGGTTATTCGGCGGCGGGGGTTTCCGCAGGGGTTTCCGCGGGGGTCGCCTCGGCGGCTTGGACGGGGAGAACCCATTCGAGGACGGCCATCTCGGTGGCATCGCCGCGGCGGGTACCGATTTTGGTGATGCGGGTGTAGCCACCGTTGCGGCCGGCCTGCGCGGGGACGACGACGTTGAAGAGGCGCTTGACGGCCTCGGGGCTACGCAGGCGGGCGGCGGCGAGGCGGCGGGCGGCGAGGGTGCCTTTGCGGGCGAGGGTGACGAGTTTCTCGGCATCCTTGCGGGCTTGCTTGGCCTTTTTGAGGGTGGTGACAATGCGGTCGTTGAGGATGAGCGCGGCGCAGAGCATGCGCATGAGTTGTGCGCGGTGCTCGGGGCTGCGGCCAAACTTTTTGGCAAGGCGTTTGTGGCGCATGGTAGGTGTTCCTTAAGTTGTTGGTGCTCAGGCGTTGGGGGTCTTGTCGAGGAGGTTCGTGTCGAACTTGTACCCGAGGGAGAGCCCCATGTCCTGGAGTTTTTCCTTGATTTCAGTCAGGGACTTTTTGCCGAAGTTGCGGTATTTGAGCATATCGGCCTCGGTCTTCTGGACGAGTTCGCCGACGGTCCGGATGCCAGCGCTGTTGAGGCAGTTGGCGGAGCGGACGGAGAGCTCGATTTCGTTGACGCCCATGTTGAGTTTGCGGCGGAGGTCCTCGACCTCGGAGGTGTCTTTTTGGGAGACGTCCTCGAAGTCCAGGATGTCGTCGGTGGTCTCGACGAAGGCGTCCAGGTGATGGCGCAGGAGCGCCGCGCTGGTTTTGAGCGCTTCGTCGGGGGAGACGCGGCCATCGGTCCAGATGTCGAGGATGAGGCGTTCGTAGTCCGTGCGTTGGCCGACGCGGGTGTTGACGACGTCGTAATTGACGCGGGTGACGGGGGAGAAGGCCGAATCGATGGGGATGACACCGATGTCGAAGGAGGGGTCTTTGTTGCCCTCGGCCAGGCAGAAGCCGCGGCCGACGCCGACTTGGGCCTCGAGGTTGAGGACGCCGTCGGTGTCAAGGGTGGCGATGACCTGGTCGGGGTTGAGCACCTCAATGGAGTTGTCGACGGCGAAGTCACCGGCCGTGACGACGCAGGGGCCTTTTTTGGAAAGGCGGATCCAGCGAGTGTCGCGGGTGAAACTCTTGAGGAGGACTTTTTTGAGGTTGAGGACGATGTCCGTCACGTCCTCGGCGACGCCGGGCAGGGAGCAGAACTCGTGCGCGGCACCCTCCAGCTTGATGGCCTTGATGGCGAACCCTTCGATGGAGGAGAGGAGCACCCGGCGCAGGGAGTTGCCGATGGTGCGGCCGTAACCGATCTCGAAAGGATCCGCGGTATACCGGGCGTAAGTCTCGGTGGCCGTGGCGTCGTCCCGGACGATGTGTGTGGGCATTTCAAAGCGACTCAGGCGAATCGGCATGATGGTCCGTCCTTTCTGACGTAGGCCACGCGGGCCTGCGGGGCCCGCGCGGCGATGGGACAACGAATGGGTTAGCGAGAGTAGAGTTCGACGATGAGCTGGACGTCGATGTTCTCCGGGATCTCGGCGCGCTCAGGGGCGGCGAGGAGGGTGCCGGCCATATTGGCCTCGTCCCACTGGAGCCAGGAGGCGGCGGCGGTGCGGGGATTCTTGAGGGAATCGACGATGACGCTCATGGTGCGATCCTTCTCGCGCACGGCCACGACCTGGTTGGGCTTGACAATGTAGGAGGGGATGTTGCAGACCTTGCCGTCGACGGTGATGTGGCGGTGGGAGACCAGCTGGCGGGCGGCCGCACGGGTAGGCGCAATGCCCAGGCGGTAGACCACGTTGTCCAGGCGGGTTTCGCAGAGTTGCAGGAGGATGTCGCCCGTCTTGCCTTGGCGCGCCTTGGCGCGCTCGAAGAAGATGCGGAACTGGCGCTCGAGCATGCCGTAGATATATTTGGCCTTCTGCTTTTCACGGAGCTGGACGCCGTACTCGGAGAGTTTGCGACGGCGGTTCTGGCCGTGTTGGCCGGGCGCGAAGTTGCGGCGGTCGAGAACCTTGTCGGGGCCGTAGATGGGCTCGCCGAAACGGCGGGCGATTTTGGAGCGGGGGCCGGTGTAACGAGCCATGATTAAACCCTCCTGCGCTTGCGGGGACGGCAACCGTTGTGGGCGACGGGGGTGCAGTCCTTGATGCACGTGACGTGGATGCCAACGGACTGGATGGCGCGGACGGCGGATTCGCGGCCGGCGCCGGCGCCTTGCATGCGGACTTCGACCTCATGCATGCCGCGGGCGTAAGCGGTGCGGGCGGCGTCTTGGGCGACCATCGTGGCGGCGAAGGCGGTGGACTTGCGGGAGCCTTTGAAGCCGGCCTTGCCGGAGGAACTCCACGAAATCACGCCGCCGCGGGCATCCGCAATGGAGACGAGGGTGTTGTTGTAGGTGGCCCGGATAAAGGCGATGCCGGCGGGCATGACCTTGACCTTGGACTTTTTCTTGGCAGCCTCTGCGTCGGCGGCGGCGTTGGCGGCGGCCGTGTCGGCGGCGAGGATCTGCTGGGCCTCGCTGAGGGCAGGCTTCTGTTGCTCCTCGGCGGAGACGGCCTGCTGTTCGGTGTTTTCTTCGCTCATTTAGGGGTTCTTCCTGAAGTGGATTACTTTTCGCGGACGGTGGAGACCGTCTTCTTGGCGCCCTTGCGGGTGCGGGCATTGGTCTTGGTGCGCTGGCCCCGGCAGGGGAGGCCGCGTTTGTGGCGGTAGCCACGGTAGGTGCCAATGCTCATCAGGCGGCGGATGTTGCCGGAGACCTCGCGGCGGAGGTCGCCCTCGACGCGGTAGTTCTCTTGGATGTAGGTGACGACCTGGCGGATTTCGTCGGGGGTGAGGGCGTCGGCCTTCTTGCCCAACTCGATCTTGCAGGCTTCAACGATGTCCATGGCCCGCTTGGGGCCGATTCCGTGGATGTACCGCAGGGCATACTCGATGCGCTTGTTTCCCGGGACATCCACACCCATCAATCTCGGCATGTTTCTTCTCCGATTAACCTTGACGCTGTTTGTGGCGGGGGTTCGAGCAGATGACGCGCACGATGCCCTTGCGCCGGACAATGCGGCACTGCTCACAAATGCGTTTGACAGAACTACGAACTTTCATGGTCTGTTCCTTCTTCAAATGAGTGAATAAGTATAGCGCATTTGACACCATACTGTCCACACAAAAAATACGGAAAATCGCATCACGCCATCCAATCCGCCGACCAAGGGTCGCGTTCGAACCAAGGTGTGAGGATTTCCGCCCTGTCTCTGAGCACGGCCACGGTGTACTCAAAGTGCGCGGTCGGCAAGCCGTCCCGCGAGACGACGGTCCAACCGTCGGGGAGGGTGCGTATGGCCGCCTTGCCGAGGTTGATCATCGGCTCGATGGCCAAGGTCATGCCCTCGTGCAAGATGGGGCCGCGCCCGGGCTTCCCGTAGTTTGGGACGGGCGGGTCTTCGTGGAGGCGGTGCCCCACGCCGTGTCCCGTGTATTCCCTGACCACCGTGCACCCGCCGGCCGTGGCGATTTTCTCGATGAGGTGCGAGACATCCGACAGATGGATCCCGGGGCGGATCGCCCGGACGGCCTCTTCGAGGCATTGCCGGGTGACGCGCAGCAGGCGGCGAACGTCAGGGGTGAGTGTCTCGGCGCCGCCGACGGCAACGGTCCGCGTGTTGTCGCCGAAGTAGCCGTGGTAGGAGCCGCAGACGTCAAGGCTCACGATGTCGCCGCGCTGCAGGACGCGCGCGCCGGGGATACCGTGGATGACCTCTTCGTTCACGGAGACGCAAAGGGAGGCGGGATAGCCCATGTAGCCGAGGGAACCGGAGGCTGCCGTGCCGTCGCCCAAGGTGCACAGGTAAGCGCGGCAGAAGGCATCGATCTCGCCGGTGGTGACGCCGGGGCGGCATTGCTCGCAACATGCGTTGAGCAGGTCGGCCATCATACGGCCGACGACACGCATTTTGTCGAGCTCGTCCGGCGTGCAGAGTTTAATCATGGATCTTCCTGAGTGCGGCCTCGACCTTGGGCTCCAGGTCATGGCTCGTGCCATCCACCTCGTGCAAGAGTCCGCGTTGGCGGTAGTAGTCGATGAGGGGCATAGTCTGCTCGGCGTAGACGTCAAGGCGGTGGCGCACCGTGGAGGGGTCATCGTCTTTGCGGATGACAAGCGCCGTGCCGCAGGCATCGCAGATGCCCTCGGCCTTCGGGGGGAGGGTGGTGACGTTGAAGGTTGCGCCGCAGGCGGGGCAGACGCGCCGCCCGGCAATACGCGCGACAAGCACGTCGTCAGGGACGGACAAGAGGAGCGCGCCGCGCAGATGGACGCCTTTTTCCTCAAGGAGGGCGGCAAGCATATCGGCCTGACGCACCGTGCGGGGAAAGCCATCGAGCAGGAGGGTCGCGGTCTCGGTGTCGGCGGCAAGCACCTCGTCGATCATTTGGGTGATGAGTTCGTCGGGGACGAGGTTGCCGGCCTCCATGTACGCTTTGGCTTGAATGCCGGCGGGGGTGCCGGCCTTGACGGCGCCGCGGAGCAGGTCGCCGGAGGAGAGATGGCGGATGCCGGGCACGCGGGTCAGCTCGCCGGCCAGCGTGCCCTTCCCCGAACCGGGGGCGCCAAGAAGGATTACCACGTTCACGTCAGCGCCCTCAACGGCGGCCGGTGATTCGGCCATGCTTCAGGAAGCCGTCATAATTGCGCATGACGAGCTGGGATTCCAGGCGGCGGAGCGTATCCAACGCGACACCCACGATGATGAGCAGGCTGGTACCGCCGAAGAAAGAGGTGATTTCCCAGGAAATCTGGCGCGAGGAGGTGAGAAGCAACGGGATGATGGCGATGAGGAGCAAGGCGATTGCGCCAATGAAAGTGACGCGCGTCATCACGGCATCGAGATACTCGGCGGTGGCGAGGCCGGGGCGGATGCCGGGGATGTAAGAACCGTCGCGCTTGAGGCCATCGGAGATGTTCATGGCGTTGAACTGGGTGGCAACCCAGAAGAAGGTAAAGAAGAGGATGAGGGCCCCGTAGAGGATGATGTGGGTCATTGTGGTGGGCTGGGCAATGAGCTCGCCTGTCTTCTTGAGGAAGGCCGAGACGGGGTTGGTGCCGTTGAGGCGGCTCAGCATACCGATGATTTGAAGGATGGGGCCGGCGAAGATGATGGGCATGACGCCGGAGAAGTTGACGCGCAGGGGAAGGTAGTTCACGCCGCCGCCATAGCTCGCGCCGCGCGAAATGGCGCGGGTGGAGTGGATCGGGATTTTGCGGAGGGCCTGGGTGATGGCCACGGTACCCAAGAGCACGGCGAAGAAAAAGACGAGGAGGACGAGGAGTTCCCAAATCTGTCCCTGCGCCTGGGCGCCACCGATGTTGAAATAGCGGCGGGCGGCATCCGCCACGGCCACGGGCAGGCGCGAGGTGATGTTGATCATGATGAGCAGGGAGACGCCGTTGCCAATGCCGCGCTCGGTGATCTGGTCGCCCAACCACATGACGAACATCGAGGCGCCCGTCATCGCAATGACGGTATTCACATAGAAGAGGAAGGGAGGCATGGCGGTCACCAGCTGCAGCTGATCGCCCACGCCAAGGCGGTCGGGGTGGAGCATGGTGTTGGCCAGAGCCAACGCCTGGAAGACGCAGATGCCGATGGTGAGCCAACGGATGTAAAGGTTGAGTGTCTTGCGCCCTGCATCGCCCTCGCGCTGCAAGCGACCCAATGCCGGGATGACCGCGGTCATCAACTGGATGATGATTTGCGCGGAGATGTAGGGCCAGATGGAGAGCGTACCCACGGAGCATTGCATGAGCGCGCCGCCCGTGAACGTGTCGAACCAGGCCACCAAGCCGCCCGCGTTGTTCTGCTCCATCATGTTCTGCATTTCCACGATGGCCGCCCAATCCACGCCCGGGGTCGGGATCATGGCCAGCAGGCGGGCAACGGCTACGAGGCCAATCGTGAAGAAGATGCGGGCACGAAGCTCGGGAATCTTGAAAAGGTTGGCGAAAGTCTTGAGCATGAGGAATCCTCAGTGGTGCGTGCGCTCAGTGTCATGTCGCGGGGCAAGGCCCCGTTGGGGTGCAGGCCCCCGGCGCGTGGCCGGGGGCCATGCGGCGAGGCGGGGTCAGATTACCTCGCAGGTGCCACCCGCGGCCTCGATTTTGGCCTTGGCGGAGGCGGAGAAGGCGGAAGCCTTCACGGTGAGCTTCTTGGTGATGTCGCCATTGCCAAGAATCTTGATGCCGGCGGTCTTGGCGGGGGCATAGCCGAAGCCGGCCGCGAGCATCACGTCGATGTCCACCACGGTGCCGTCCTCGAAGCGGTTGAGCGCCTCGACATTCACGCCGTAGTAGGGGATGCGATTGGGGTTCTTGAAGCCACGCTTCGGCAAGCGGCGCATCAAGGGCATCTGGCCACCCTCAAAGCCAAGTTTCTGCTTGTGGCCCTTGCGGGAGCCCTGGCCTTTATGGCCGCGGGTCGAGGTCTTGCCCATGCCCGAGCCCATGCCGCGGCCGACGCGTTTGCGACCCTTGCGGGCGCCGGGGGTGTTGGTGAGGTTAGAGAGATCCATGTCTCAAAGTCCTTTCTTTGGTGAGGGGCGCGGCGGGCGCGAAGCCCGCCGCACGACCCGTCAGGCACGGAGCGCCGCGATGGACTCGGCCGAGCGCAGCTGATGGAGCGCGTCGATGGTGGCCTTGACCACGTTGAGGCGGTTCTTGGAGCCGAGGGACTTGCCCACGACATCCTTGATGCCGGCGGCCTCCAAGACGGGGCGCATGGCGCCGCCACAGATGATGCCCGTGCCGTCGGGCGCAGGCTTGAGGAGCACCTTGCCGCCGTCGCACACGCCGTAGACCTCGTGCGGGATGGTCGAGCCCTTCATGCAAACGGGGCGCATGGCCTTGCGGGCGGCCTCGCCACCCTTGCGGATGGCGTCGCCCACCTCATTGGCCTTGCCGATTCCCAGCCCGACGCGGCCGTTGTTGTCGCCCACCACGATAATGGCCGAGAAGCTGAAGCGGCGGCCGCCTTTCACGGTCTTGGCGCAACGGTTCACGAAGACGGTCTTCTCGTCGAACTCGGGCGCGGCGTCGCGGTCACGATTGTTGCGGTCGTTCATTACGCTTCCTCCGTCTTGGAGCTGATGGACAGGCCCGCCGCGACGGCGGAGTCCACGATGGTCTTCACGCGGCCATGGAACTTATAGCCCGCGCGGTCGACCACGACGGTTTTGATACCCTTGGCCAACGCGGCCTGGGCGGCGGCCTCGCCGAGGGCTTTGGCGCCTTCCAGGTTGCACTTCAGCCCCCCCTTGAGGGTGGAGGCGGAGGCCAAGGTGTTGCCGGCCTCGTCGTCGATGAACTGCACGTAGAGATAGCGGTTCGAGACGAAGATAGCCATACGCGGGCGGGCGGCCGTACCGCCACCGATGCGGCGGCGGATGCGCGCGTGGCGCAGGGCGCGCTGTTCTTTGCGATTCTTCAAACTCATGATTGCGATTCTCCTGGCCGGGGTTAGGCGACGGTCTTGCCTTCCTTGCGGCGGATCTTCTCGTCCTTGTAGCGGATGCCCTTGCCTTTGTAAGGCTCGGCCGGATAGTAGGCGCGGATGCGCGCGGCGGCCTCGCCGACCACCTGCTTGTCGATGCCTTCCACCTTGACGTTCACATCGGCCGTGACCGAGACGGTGCAACCCTCGGGAATGAGATATTCCTTGGGCGAGGCGAAGCCCAACGTCAGAATGGCCTTGTTGCCTTGGACGGCGGCCTTGAAGCCGGTGCCCTCGATGACGAGTTCCTTGGAGTAGCCCTTGGTGACGCCCTCGATCATGTTCTTGAGGAGCGTGCGCGAAAGGCCGTGATAGCTCTTCTGTGCGCGGGTGTCGTCGGCGCGGGTCACGCGGATCTCGCTGCCATCGACCTCGACGGCGATACCCTTCTGGAAGGTGCGCGAAAGCTCGCCCTTGGGGCCCTTGACGGTCACCTCGTTCGCATTGGCGACCGTGACGGTGACGCCGGCGGGAATGGTGATAGGCTGTTTGCCAATTCGAGACATGGTGTTGGCTCCTTTACCAGATGGTGCAGAGCAGCTCGCCGCCGAGACGGCGCTCGCGCGCGGTCTTGCCGCTCATGATACCGCCGGAAGTGCTAAGCACGGCAATGCCCAGCCCGCCGAGAACCTTGGGGATGTCGGTATAGCCGCAGAAACGGCGCAGACCGGGTCGCGAAATACGCTCGAGGCCACGAATGGCGGGCTCGGCACGGTCGCTGTACTTCAGCTCGATGGTGAGCACGCGCTTCACGTCGCCCGTCATCGTGTAGTCGGCGATGTAGCCCTCCTCCTTGAGCACGCGGGCAATCTCGCCCTTGATGCGGGAGCCGGGCATGGACACCTCGGGGTGGCGCGCCTTCTGCGCGTTGCGGATGCGCACCAGCATGTCGGAAATGGGATCGGTCATCATTTTCGTGTGCCCTTTCTCGCTTACCAGCTGGCCTTGGTGACACCGGGGATTTCGCCGTTGAGCGCCATCTCGCGGAAGCAGAGGCGGCAAAGGCGGAACTTGCGGATGACGCTGTGGGGGCGGCCGCAACGGGAGCAACGGGTGTACGCGCGGACGCCAAACTTCGGCTTGCGCGCAGCCTTGACAATCAGGGAGGTCTTAGCCATTTTCTCTCTCCTTAGCGGCCCATGAACGGCATGCCCAGCGCCTCGAGCAACGCCTTGGCGCCCGCCTTGTCCTTGGCGGTGGTGACGAAGGTGACGTCAAGCCCCGAGGCCGAGCTCACGGCCGTGATTTCGGGGAAGGTCACGTATTCCTTCATGCCCATCGTGTAGTTGCCGGCCTTGTCAAAGCCACGGTTCGGCACGCCGCGGAAGTCGCGGATGCGCGGCAACGTCACGTTGAAAAAGCGCTCGGCAAACTCGTACATCCGGTTGCCGCGCAACGTCACCTTCGCGCCGATGGGCATCCCCTCGCGCAGCTTGAAGTTGGAGATGCTCTTGCGCGCCTTGCAAAGGACGGCCTTCTGGCCGGTGATGGCCTCGAGGTCCTGGACCAGCTGCTTCTGCACATCCTTTTCGCGCAGGCCGAAGGCCATGTTCACCACGATCTTCGTCAGGCGGGGCACCAACATCGGGTTCGTCACGCCCAGCTGCTTCTCCAGCGCAGGCACGATCTCCTTGGCGTAGGTCTCTTTCAGATTGGCCATGTCCATGCTCCTTAGTCCAACGCCTTGCCCGACACCTTGAGGGTGCGGATCTTCGTCTCGCCGTTCACCGTGCGGGCAATGCGGCTGCCGCGCTTCTTGTCCGCGTCATAGGGCATCAGGTTCGAGAGCTGGATCGGCTTTTCGATCTCGACAATGCTCCCGGGCTGCTGCTCCGTGCGGCGGACCGTCTTCTTCACGATGTGGAGGCCTTCGACCACCGCGGTCCCGGCCTTCGGGTTCACGGAGAGGACCTTGCCGGTCTTCCCCTTGTCCGCACCGGCGATCGCGATCACCGTGTCGTTCTTCTTGATTCTTGCGATACTCATTGTTCTGTTCCGTAACTCGCTGTTGTAACAAACGCAGTTCGCAAACGTCCCGTTCTTCCTGTGGGTTCCCGGCTTACGCTTACGTATTACCTGCGGTCACGAAGCGGCCTCCCCCTTACACCACTTCGGGTGCGAGGGAGATGACCTTCATCTGGCCCTTGTCGCGCAACTCGCGCGCCACAGGCCCGAAAATGCGGGTGCCCATCGGGTTGTGCTTGGCATCCACAATCACGCACGCGTTCTGGTCGAAGCGCACGTACGAGCCGTCCGGACGCGCGATCGGGTGCGCCGTGCGCACGATCAACGCGAAGCAGACCTGCCCTTTTTTCACCGCGCCGGTCGGGCTCGCCTCCTGGATGGAGACGCGGATGATGTCGCCCACCCCGGCGGTGCCCTTGCGCTGACCCAGGATGCGGAAGCACTTGGCGATTTTCGCGCCCGTGTTGTCCGCCACCACCAGCTTGCTCTCTTCGATGATCATGGCTTACTTCTCCTCGACGGAGACCAAACGCCAACGCTTGGTCTTGCTCAGCGGGCGGGTTTCCATGATGGTCACCGTGTCGCCGACCTTGGCCACGTTCCCCTCGTCATGCGCGTGGAACTTCTTGCTGGTCTTGACGATCTTCCCGTACAGCGGGTGCGGCAGGCGCCGCTCCACGCGCACGATAATCGACTTGTCGCCCGACTTGCTGACGACGGTGCCCGTGCGCACCTTGCGCGTGCCGCGCTCGACAGTAGTTTCGCTCATTTGTTCACCTTCTTCTGGTTGGCCACCGTCTTGAGCTGCGCGATATCCTTGCGCAGCTTGGCCAAGCGGCCGGGGGCCTCGATGCCCTGCTGGGTGGAGTTGTGCTTCAGGCGCAGCTCACGCAGCTCCTTCTCCTTGTCCTGGATCTGGGCGGCGATCGCCTCGGCGCTGAGGTCTTTGATTTCTGCGATCTTCATGGTGGCTCTCCCTTTAGCGGCCGATCAGCTGCGTGCGGATGCCCAGCTTCGTGTCGGCCAGGCGCAGGCACTCGCGCGCCAGGGACTCGGGGATGCCGCCCACCTCGAAGAGGACCTTGCCCGGGAGCACCACGGCCACCCAGAACTCCGGATTGCCCTTGCCGGAGCCCATGCGGACTTCGATCGGCTTCTTGGTCACGGGCTTGTCCGGGAAGATGCGCACCCAGAGTTTGCCTTTGCGCTTCATGTGGCGGTTGATGGCCACGCGGCAGGCCTCGATCTGGGTGTTGGTCACCCACCCACGGCCCAGGGCCTTGATCCCGTATTCGCCGTAGGCAAGCTTCTCACCGCTCGTCGCGAAGCCCTTGCGGGAACCCTTCGAGACCTTGCGGTGCTTCACGCGTTTAGGCATGAGCGGCATAGTTCCTCCTTCCGCGGTCGCCGCCGCGCTGCTGGCGGGCGGGCTGGAAGTCATCGCGCTTGCAGATCCACACCTTCACGCCGATCTTGCCGGCGGTGGTGTTGGCCTCCACAAAGCCATAGTCAATGTTGGCGCGCAGCGTGTGCAGGGGCACCTTCCCCTTGCGGCTCCACTCCACGCGCGAAATCTCCGCCCCGTTGATACGGCCCGCGCAACGGATCTTGATGCCGTCCACGCCAAGCTCCATCGCCGTCTTCTCCGCGCGCTTGATGGCGCGCTTCACGGCGATGCGGTGCTCAATCTGCTGGGCGATGCTCTCGGCCACCAACTGCGCGTCGGCGTCGGGCGTGCGCACCTCCTGGATGTCCAGGTAGATTTCCTTGCCCGTCTTCTTCGCCAAAGTGGCCTTCAACTTCTCGACGGCTTCGCCTTTGCGGCCGACGATGACGCCGGGGCGCGCCGAGAAAATCACCACGCGCACGCGGTTGGCGTAGCGCTCGATGCCAATCTTCGTGATGGCCGCGCCCTCGATTGCCTTGCGCACGGTCTCACGGATGGTGTTGTCCTCGGCCAGGTTCAGGCCGAAATCCTGCTTCTTCGCGAACCAACGCGACTGCCACTGTTTGTTCAGGGCAATGCGGAAGCCGATAGGGTTGACTTTCTGTCCCAAGGTAGGCTCCTCGTTTTACTCGTTCGTCAGGACCACGGTGAGGTGGCTGAGTTTCTTCTGGATGGGCTTGGCGCTGCCGCGCGCGCCGCACCAATAGCGCTTCATGCGCGTGCCCTCGTCAAAGACCGCCGTCTTGACCTTCAGCGTCTCGATGTCGAGGTTGTTGTTGTTGCGGGCGTTGGCCGCGGCCGAACGCAACGTGCAGGCCAGGAACCGGGCCGCCTTGAGGGGGCTGAAATCGGCCACCGCCAAGGCGTCGGCCAGGGGCAGGCCCTGGATGCGCCGCGCCAAGGGGCGGGCCTTGCGCACGGAGATACGCAGATTGCGGGAGATGGCTTTCACTTCCATGTCAGTCTCTCCTGTTACTTCGAGGCCTTCTCGGTCAAGCCGCCGTGCGCCTTGAACGTCCGGGTGTTCGAGAACTCGCCCAAGCGGTGCCCCACCATGTTTTCGGTGATGAAGACCGGCATGTGCTGCTTGCCGTTGTGGATGGCGAAGGTGTGCCCGACGAACTCGGGGAGCACCATCGAACGCCGCGACCACGTCTTGATCGGCAGTTTCTTGCCCGAGGCGTTCATCTTCTCCACCTTGCGGAGGAGCGACGCCTCAACGTACGGGCCCTTCTTGATGGAACGTGCCATGGTAGGTTACTTCCTCCGCTTAACGATGAAGCGATTGCTGTTCTTGCGGCGGTTGCGCGTCTTGCCACCCTTGGCAAGCTTGCCCCACGGGCTGCGGGGATGGCTACCGCCGGAGGTGCGGCCTTCGCCGCCACCCATCGGGTGATCCACAGGGTTCATCGCCACGCCACGGACCGTCGGGCGGATGCCCAGCAGGCGCTTGCGCCCGGCCTTGCCGAACTTCACGCCGTTCCAGTCGCCCTCGCCCACCGTGCCCACGGTGGCCATGCATTTGACCGACACCATGCGCACCTCGCCCGAAGGCAGGCGCAGGGTGGCCATGCCGTTGGCGCGGGCCATCAACGTGGCGCTCGTGCCGGCGGAACGCACCATCTGCGCGCCCTTGCCGGGCACCAGCTCGATGTTGTGCACCGCCATGCCCAGCGGGATCTTCTCCAAGGGCAACGCGTTGCCGACGGTCGGCTCGGCCTCGGGGCCGGAAACCACCGTCATCCCAGGCTTCAACCCCTCGGGGGCCAGGATGTAACGCTTCTCGCCGTCGGCGTAGTTCAACAGGGCCAAATTGGCCGTGCGGTTGGGATCGTAGCAAAGCGCCGCCACCTTGGCGGGAATGCCGTGCTTGTCGCGGAGGAAGTCCACGATGCGGAACCGGCGCCGCACGCCGCCGCCGCGATGGCGGACGGTGATGCGGCCTTGGTTGTTGCGGCCCGCGGTGCTGTTGCGCGACACGGTCAAGTGCGCCACCGGCTTCTCTTTCGAGAGGTGCGTGCGCACCTGCGACACGCGGAAGCGCATGCCCGGGCTGCGGGGTTTGTAACTCTTCAGTGCCATAGATAGGGTTTCCTTTGGCAGTGTTCTTAGGCGATCTCGATGCGCTCACCTGCGCGCAACGTCACGTACGCACGCTTCCACGCCTGGGTTTGCGTGGTGCGGCGCGTGCGCGTGGCCACCGTGCGGGGGCGGTAGTTCGCGGTGTTCACGCTCTCGACGTGCACGCCAAACTGCGCCTCCACGGCCTCGCGGATCTGGGGTTTGGTCGCCTCGGGGGCGACTTCAAGCATGTATTGGTTGCTCTCCGTGCCCACGCGGGCACCCTTCTCGGTGACGGAGACCTTGCGGATAATCGTCTTCATCTTAGTTCCCCGCCTTTCCGGCGACGCGCGCCATGCGGGCTTGGAGACCCTCGAAGGCCTTCTCGGTGGCCACGATGTTCTTGAAGCGGCAGAGCATGTAAACGTCCACCTCCGCCACGGTCACCCACATCACGTTGGGCAGGTTGTTCACCGAGAGCAGGAAGTTCTCGTTCGTGTCGCCCGAGGTCGCGTCGTCGTCGATCACCACCAGGCAGGAGCGTTCGATGCCCATCGCCCGGAACATCGCCGCGGCCGTCTTCGTCTTGGGCGCGTCGAAGTTCAGCGCGTCCACCACGCACAGCTCGCCGGCGGCGATCTTGTCGCTCAGCGCGCGGGCGAAGGCCAGGGCGGCCACCTTCTTGTTCACCTTCTGCGAGTAGTCGCGGGGGACGGGGCCGAAGGCCACGCCGCCGCCGCGCCACACAGGGTTGCGGCTGCCGCCGAAGCTCGCGCGGCCGGTGCCTTTCTGCTTCCAGGGCTTCTTGCCCGAGCCGCTCACTTCGCCGCGGCTCTTGGTCTTGGCCGTGCCCGCGCGGCACCCGTTGAGGATGGCCACCACGGTGTCCTTCACGGCCTGCTCGCCGCGGTCAAGCACCAACTGCGCCTCGTCGACGGTGCGCTCGCCCGTCGCCGCGCCGGTCTTGTCGTAAACTTTGATCGTGCTCATCGTCTCAAGCCTCACTTCTTCAGCGCCTTCGTCACGCGGACGATGCCGCCGTTGGGGCCGGGAACCGCGCCGTGCAGGAGGATCAGGTTATCCTCGGCCAACAGCTTGGCCACGCGGATGTTCTGGGTGGTGCGCGTCACGCAGCCCATGTGGCCGGGCATCTTCTTGCCCTTCTCCACCCAACCGGGCAGGTCGCGCGCGGCAATGCCGCCGGGGCGGCGCTTGCTGTGGCCGCCGTGCGTGTGCGGGCCGCCGCGGAAGCCATAGCGCCGCACCACGCCCGCGAAACCGCGGCCCTTGGTCGTCGCCTGCACGTCCACGTACGCCACGCCCTCGAACACCTTCGCCGTCAGCGTGTCGCCCGCCTTCACCTCGTCCGCCGCGTCGGGGGCGAACTCCTGCAGCACGCGCTGCGCCGGCACGTTGGCCTTCTCGAAGCGCGTCCGCTCGGCCTTGCTCAGCCGCTGCGGCTTCTGGGGGACAAAGCCCAGCTGCGCGGCCACGTAGCCATCCTTCTCGGCGGTCTTCACCTGCACCACGGGGCAGGGGCCCACCTCGACCACGGTGACGGGCACGGCCACGCCGTTCTCGTCCCAAATCTGGGTCATGCCAATCTTCTTGCCAATCAAGCCTTGCATGGTCGCCTCCCTTAGATGCGAATGGTGATATCCACGCCGGCCGGCAGATTCAGCTTCTTGAGCTCGTCGACGGTCTTCGCCGTCGGGCTCACGATGTCCAGCAGGCGCTTGTGCGTCCGCATCTCAAACTGATCCATCGACTTCTTGTCCACGTGCGGCGAGCGGTTCACCGTAAAGCGCTCCACCCGCGTCGGCAGCGGGATGGGCCCGACGATCTGGGCCCCCGTGCTCCGCGCCGTGTCCAGGATGGCGCCCACGGCCTGATCCAGCACCTTGTGGTCGTACGCCTGCAAACGAATGCGTATGCGCTGACTTTGCATTCTCACGTTACCTGTTGAGTAGTTCTTCTTTAACTGCCTTGGGCACCACCGCGAACGCGCCGGGCTCCATCGTGTACCCGGCTCGTCCGCGCGAGAGCGAACGGATCGCCGTGGCATACCCAAAGAGTTCCGCCAAAGGCACCTGCGCGCGCACTTCCTGAAGGTCCCCCTTCATCTCCATGTCGCGCACCTGCCCCCGGCGGCCGTTGATGTCCCCCATGATGTCGCCCACGTACTCGGGCGGCGTCACGATGTCGAGGGACATGATCGGCTCGAGGAACTCCGGCCCGGCGGCCAACGCCGCCTCCCGGAAGCCCATCACGGCCGCGCTCCGAAAAGCCACGTCCGTCGCCGTCTCTTCGTCCAACAAAACGCAATCCACCACCTCCGCGCGCACGTCCGTCATCGGGAACCGCGCCAAAACGCCAGTGGCTATTGCGTCCAACAAAGCGTCCCTCATAATAGCAGAAACCTCGGGCCGGGGCAAGCGTTTTTGCGCGGCCTTCCCGACCGCCGTCTGCCGACCCTCGCCACGCCCAAGCGGGGAGACCTCGACGGTCAGCGTCGCGAAATGGCGCTTCCCCGCGATTTCCCTGTCGAACGTATACGTCCGGCGGGCCGCCGCGGTCACCGTTTCGCAATAGGAAACCATCGGCTTGCCCGTGTTCGCCGTTACATGGAACTCTCGTTTCAAGCGGTCCACGAGGATCTCCAGGTGGAGTTCCCCCATGCCGCACAAAATCTTCTGACCCGTCTCCCCGTCCGTGCGCACCTGGCACGTCGGATCCTCGGCCGCCAATTGCGCCAAGGCATCGGCCAGCTTGTCCTTTTCCGCCGTGCTCTTGGGCTCGATGGCCATGAACATCACCGGCTCCGGCGCCGCGATCCCCATCAACGCCACCGGCTTGTTCTCCGCGCAGAGCGTGTCCCCCGTCGTCGCCCCCTTCAGGCCCACCACCGCGCCGATGTCCCCCGCCGCCAGCGCCTCCAGCTCCTCCTCCTCGTCGGACTTCACCCGCAAAATCTTCATCACCCGCTCACGCTGACGCGTCCGCGGGTTGTACACATTCTGCCCCTTCTTCAGCGTCCCCCCATAGACCCGCACGAAGAAGAGCCGCCCCACATAAGGATCCGTCGCGATCTTGAAGACCAGCGCCGAGAGCGCCGCCGCCGGCGTCATCTCGATCTCAGCCGGCTCCTCCGTCTTCACGTTCGTCCCCACCGGCGCCTTGCGCTCCGCCGGGGCCGGCAGAAAATCCACGATCCCGTCCAACAGCGCCTGCACACCCTTGTTCTTCAGGCTCGACCCGCAAAAGACCGGCACCAACGCCTGCGCGATCACCGCCCGGCGCAACGCCGCCCGGATTGCCCCCGCCGGCTGCTCCGGCTCCTCCAGGTACGCCTCCATGAACGCATCGTCCGCCTCCGCCAACGCCTCCAGCAGCGCCTCGCGCGCCGCCTGCGCCTCGTCGGCCAACGCCGCGTCGATCGCCCCATCCTCGAAGGTCTTCCCCTCCGCGTCCAGGTAACGCCGCTGCTTCATGGCAATCAAATCGATCTCCCCCGCGTAGCTCTCCGCCGCCCCCACCGGCAACGCCACCGCCACCGCGTTCGCCCCCAGCTTCCCCTTCATCTCCGCCAACACCCGCGCGAAGTTCGCCCCCATCCGATCCATCTTGTTCACGAACGCGATCCGCGCCACATTGTAGCGATCCGCCTGCCGCCACACCGTCTCCGACTGCGGCTGCACCCCGCCCACCGCGCAAAACACCCCCACCGCGCCATCCAACACACGCAACGCCCGTTCCACCTCGATGGTGAAGTCCACGTGCCCGGGCGTGTCGATGAGATTGATTTGCTTGCCGCGCCACGCGCACGTAATCGCCGCCGACGTGATCGTGATCCCCCGCTCCCGCTCCTGCACCATCCAGTCCGTCACCGTGTTCCCCTCGTCCACATTCCCGAGGCGGTGCGTCATCCCCGCGTAAAAAAGGATACGCTCGGTCGTCGTCGTCTTGCCCGCGTCGATGTGGGCGACGATGCCGATGTTCCGAATCTCTGCCAGGTCAGTGGCCATGCGTACCTCTTTTTGCGTCCAAGGATGGACCGGATGATGTCAAAGAGCATTGCCCCACCAAGGGGCAAAACGAGCAAACAATACCAAATCCCCACCCAAAAACGCAAGCAAAATCGTTCGCAAAAACGCAAAAGCCCGACACTTTCCCTATCATCCCCCGCTTCTCATCCCAAACGAAAGGTTATTCCATGATCTACGGCTACATCCGCGTCTCCACCGACAAACAGACCGTCGAAAACCAACGCTTCGAAATCCTCGCCTTCGCCGAACGCGAGAACCTGAAGGTCGATGGCTGGGTCGAGGAAACCGTCTCCGGCACCAAAGACCCCGCCAAACGCAAACTCGGCCCACTCCTTGACGGCCTCCACCCCGACGACCTCCTCATCTGCGCCGAACTCTCCCGCCTCGGCCGCTCCCTCTTCATGATCCTCGACGTCCTCAACCAATGCATGAAAAAGAACGTCCGCGTCTGGACCATCAAAGACAACTACCGCCTCGGCGACGACATCTCCTCCAAAGTCCTCGCCTTCGCCTTCGGCCTCTCCGCCGAAATCGAACGCAACCTCATCTCCCAACGCACCAAAGAAGCCCTCGCCCGCAAACGCGCCGAAGGCATTGTCCTCGGCCGGCCAAAAGGTAGCCACAACGCCACCGTCAAACTCTCCGGCCAGGAAAACCGCATCCGCCGCCGCCTCCAACGCGGCCTCTCCCAACGCCGCATCGCCAAACACCTCCGCGTCGACCGCGCCACCCTCGCCAAGTTCCTCCGCGAACGCTATCCCTATCCCATCCCCTAAAACGCACAAACAAAAACGTCGCAAGCCCTCGCACGCCCAAGCAGACCCGCAACCTCACCGTCCACTTCCCGGCTCCTCCCGAAAGGCCCCCTTTCTTAAATGTGCCAAGGTTCATGATTGCCCGCGACACGCGCGTTGGCGGGAGGCGGCCGGGCGGGGCGGTGCGGATTGCGGCGTGCCTTGGGGCGGGATGCGCCGTGCCTCGCACCGAGGTACGGCGCATCCCGAAAAACGACCCCGCGTATAGATTGAAAACGTGGTTTTGGGCCGCCTCGGGCCGGCGCCGCTTTCAACAGGTTTTCAACAGGTTCGCGAAAGTTATCGACAGGGCGACGGCGGCTTGACGGAGGCCCGGAAGCGGGGTTTGCGCCGGGCGTCCGTGCCGTCTTGGGCGAGTTTTGTTAGAATGGGCGTGTTTGTTGATTTCAAGGAACCCTTTGACGCATGAATGCCTCTCAATTGCCCGGAAGACGGGTGGCGAAACCGCGCACGCGCAAGCCGCGCCACGCATTGGCCCCCAAACCCGAACGCCCCCAGCCCAACGAGCCCGCCGCGCAAACATCGGAAGCGCAGGCGTCCGAGCCTATCGCGGCGGCGGAGCTGCCGGCCCCGCCCGTGGACGAGACGCCCCGCGCGCCCGCCCCGACGCCCCCGGCGGAGGCCCCGGCCGCCGAGGCCCCGGCCGCCGAGGTCCCGGCCTACTCGGCCGACGAGCCGCCCGCGCTCTCGTCCCCGGTGGCGCTGCTCGTGGACCGCGACACCGGCTACGTGCTCTTTGAGCAGGGGGCCGACGAGCAGCGCACCCCGGCGTCGATCACCAAGATCCTCACGGCCCTCGTGGTGCTCGAGAACGCGAGCCTCGACGACGTGGTGACCGTCGAGGAGGGCGACTTCGAGCACGTGACCGTCGAGAGCACGACGGCGGGACTCAAGGCGGGAGACGTCCTCACGGTGCGCGACCTTCTCGCGGGGCTCCTCCTGCCGTCCGGCAACGACGCGGCGTACGTGCTTGCCCGCGCGGTGGGCGGCGACTGGCAGACCTTCGTGGGGATGATGAACGAGAAGGCGGCGTCGCTCGGCTGCACCTCGACGCACTTCTCGGACCCGTGCGGCCTCACGTCCGAGAACCACTACACCACGGCGCGCGACCTTGCGACCATGTTCGAGGCCGCGCTCGCCTATCCGGCGTTCGTCGAGATCGCGGGGAGCGCCACGTGGGACCTTCCCGCCACGAGCGAGAACCCCGCGCGCACCCTCGAGAACACGAACGAGCTCATCGACCCCGAGAGCCCCTCGTACCTGCCCGACACGATCGTGGCGGGCAAGACCGGCTTCACCTACGCGGCGGCCAGGTGCCTTATCGTTGCCGCCGAGCGCGATGGGATGCGCCTCGTGGGCGTGGTCCTGGGCGCTCCCAACGAGGAGGACGAGGAGGGCGTGTGGGCCCACTTCGCGGACGTCCGCTCGATGCTCGAGTGGGGCTTCGGGGCGTGGACGACGGGCGAGGTCGTGACCGTGGGGTCCGCGCTCGCCTCGGCCGACGTCGAGCTCTCCTCGACGGGCGACGAGGTCGACGCGCTCGCCACCGAGGCGATTACGGCGACGGTT
>CASEMQ010000047.1 GCA_949289005.1 uncultured Lentisphaeraceae bacterium | reverse complement strand
GGGATGGCGTGGAAGATTTGCATGGGTCAGGGGGCCTTTCGGGGTGAGCGGGGGTAGTGGACGATGAGGTGGTGGGTCTGTCTGAGCGTGTGAGGGCTCTGCTTGGAGAAGTCGGTGGGTTTGTGGTGGTAGGTGCGCACGAGGCGGTTGTGGCGCTCGATGGAGCCTTTCTCCCAGGCGCAATAGGGGTGGCAGTAGTGGACGGGGGCGCGGAGGGAGGCTTCGATCTTGTCCGCGTGGAGGAACTCGGGGCCGTTGTCGGTGAGCAGGGTCTTGAGTTCGTGGCCGTTGGCACGGAGGTCGCGGCGGAAGTGGCGGAGCGCGGCGGTCACGGCGTCTTGGGTGAGCGCCGGGAGGAAGTACATGTAAAAACGACGGGGCTCCTCGGGATCGACGTGGTGGGGGTCGACGAGCGTCAGGAGGCCGGAGCGGCCGTCGGATGAGTGGACGGTGTCCATCTGGAAGTGGCCGGGTTCGGTATGGTCGAGGGCGGCCTGGGGAAGGTCGTCGATTATGCGCTTGGGGGTGTGGTTGCGGGGTGGGTTGGCGGGGGGCGTGCCGCGTGGGTGTTTCTTCCGGTAATGCTTGTGGGTGAGTGGTTTGCCGTTTTTGTCCAGGAGTTTGCCTTCGGCCATGAGGCGATAAACGGCGCTGCGGCTTGGGATGTGGTAGGTGTGCGGGGCCTCGCGGAGTGCCTTCAGTGCGTAGGAGACGCTCTTCTTCTCGGCATATTCTTTCGCAAAGTCGCGCATGAAGTGGTTGGAGATCTTGCCGCGGGGGCCTTTGTTCGAGGCGCGCCTGCGGGTCTCCTCCGCGGCGAAGGTCGGGCTTAGGTCGAAATAGCCCCGCTCCTTTTGGTCGTGGAGCCAATACGTGAGTCGGCCGGCGGTCGTCCCTTTGTTGAGGATGTTTCTCACGGTCGACTCTTCCTCCCCGATGCGTTTCGCGAACTCCCGGATGGAGAGATCGGGGTCGTTCGCCTGCAACGCTTCCAGAGCATGATGCACAGCACCGCGTCGGACTTGCCACCTTCGCGGATGAGCGATTCCTGCGTCCGCCGCCGTTTCTGTGGGGAAATGGTACACTGTCGCGTATCGTCGGTTCCTCTCTTTTTGCGATTGGCGCATAGTGTGCCAGAAGAGGCCGACGACGTTTTCGCCTTTTGTTCGTGCCGCCCCCTAGGGGGCGGCTCCTCCTCTTGTTTTGCTTTGGCCTCTGCCTGTCCATCTTCTTTCCTCTTTCTCTTCCTCCTCCCACTTGCGCAATTACATTGTGCAACTTGGCGTGGTCGATTTAAGTCAATCCGAACTTTCCCAGGGAGTGGACGATTTGCTAAACTATCCACACCATTTGGTTAAGGTAGCGCCGTATGTCTGACTTCTTTTCCAATCCGATTCTGAACTCGCCGTATGCGTATCCGCAGCGGCACTGGGAGACCGATGCCGACAATCGGCCGACGGGGGCGATCAAGGAGATGCGGCGTCCCTCCAGCCTCTGCTCGCCCATTCCTGCTGTACGGGGGGGGGGGCAAGGTTTGATGGCGACGATCTCTTCGAGAAGAAGCAGGACGGCGTCTCTTATCAGCAGAATGAACTGATCAATTCCATCCGCGCCAAGGTGGATGCTTGGCGCGGGAAGCCGGAGCGTGAGTGGGGCGTAACGCCGGAGACGGCGCGGCTTCTGAAACATTGGCGCACCTTTGGCTTTGCCGACATCCGGCCGTTCTTTTGCCAGATTGAGGCCATCGAGACGTTGATTTGGCTGGTGGAGGTGGCGCCCGGCACAAGGGAGGGCAAGGCATTTCTGGCGCGTCTGCGTGAGGCGAACGCGGATGCGAACCCGGAACTTGACCGCTTGGCGCTCAAGTTGGCGACGGGTGCGGGTAAGACGACGGTGATGGCGATGATCGTCGCCTGGCAGACCATCAACGCACACTATCACCGCACCTCGCCCAAGTTCACGAACGGCTTTTTGGTCTGCACGCCTGGCCTGACCATCCGCGACCGTCTGCGCGTGCTCAAGCCTTCCGACCCGGAGGCTTACTATAAGCCGCGCCAGTTGGTGCCGCAGGATTATCTGCCCATCCTGAACGAGGCCAAGGTGGTCATCACCAACTACCACGCCTTCCGCCATCGTACGAAGGCGGAGTTTGAGGGTGTGGGCAAGAAGACCAAAACCCTGCTTTTTGCGGGGGCGGATGGCGCGGCGGTGGAGCTGGAGACGGAGGGAGAGATGCTCCGGCGCGTCATGCCCGAATTGATGGGGCTTGGCCGCGTGCTCATCCTCAACGACGAGGCCCACCACTGTTACCGACACCGCGCGGTCAACGTGGAGCGCAAGCTGGAGGCATCCGAGAAGGAAGAGGCGAAGGCCAACGAGGAGATGGCGCGCCTGTGGATTTCCGGTCTGGAGGCCGTCCGCCGGCACATCGACAAAAACGCCCGCACCATCGACCTCTCGGCGACGCCTTTCTTCCTGCGTGGTTCCGGCTATCAGGAGGGCACGCTCTTCCCTTGGACGGTGAGCGACTTCTCGCTGATGGACGCGCTGGAGTGTGGCATTGTCAAACTCCCGCGCATCCCCATCGACGACACCGACAAGGCCAAGGAGGAGTGGCCGGTCTATCGCAAACTCTGGGAGCACATCCGCCAGGACATGCCGGCCAACCGCCGCGCCAAGGGCGCGGCCTATGGTGTGGACGATTTGCCCATGACGTTGCGCTCGGCCATCCTTGCGCTCTATGGCCACTACAAGAAGACCTTTGAGGCATGGATGAGTGGCCCCAATCCAAATCCTGTGCCGCCCTGCTTTATCTTTGTTTGCCAGAACACCGTCATCTCCAAACTCGTCTATGACCTAGTCTCCGGCTACAAGCGAAAAGACGCCAATGGTGACGAGGAGACTGTCCCTGCGCTGTGCGAGCTCTTCTCCAACCACGACCCGACCACCGGCGAACCCTATGCCGTGCCGCGGACAATCCTTGTCGACAGCGCGCAATTGGAGGCCGGCGAGGGGCTGACCGCGGAGTTCCGCAAGGCCGCGGCAAAGGAACTCGAAATCTTCAAGACCGAACTTATCAGCCGCACGGGCGACCGCGCCGCCGCCGAGAAATTGATGGACGAGGATTTGCTCCGCGAGGTGATGAACACTGTGGGCAAGGCGGGGCGGTTGGGCGGCGGCATCCGCTGTGTCGTCTCCGTCTCCATGCTCACGGAGGGGTGGGACGCGAACAACGTCACCCACATCCTTGGCGTGCGCGCCTTTGGCACGCAACTGATTTGCGAACAGGTCGTCGGCCGCGCCCTGCGCCGCCAAGACTACACAATCGACCGCGAGACCGGCCTCTTCGCCCCGGAATATGCCGACATCTTCGGCATTCCTTTCGATTTTGCCTCCAAGCCAACGCCTCCCCCGCCCCCCAAGTCGCCCAACACCGGGCGCGTGAAGGCCATCCGCCCGGAACGCGACCACCTGGCCATCACCTTCCCGCGGGTGCGCGGCTACTATCTGGAGCAACCCGCCGAGACGACGACCTGGGAGGCGGATTTCAGCGACACCTCCACCCTGATTCTCGACCCCGAGATCCTCGGCCCGGCGGAGACCACCTCGGGCGGGCTCGTTGGCGTGCGGGAGAAGATGAATGTGGGCGAGGGCATCGAGGCGACCTTCAAACGCACCTCCAAGATCATCGCCACGCTGGCCGAGGTCATCGTGCGGCACTATCAAGGCTTTGCGAGTGAGACGGAGAAGGCCGAAGCCTTCTTCTCCATCAAGAACATTGTAACGCGCTGGATTGCCGAGGGGCACCTCAAGTGCGTGAACGGCGCCATCCCCGCCCAAGTTTTTTACCCGCAGATGTTGGCACGTGCCGTTGAAAACATCGAGCACGCCCTGCGCCGCGGAACCCTTCAGGCCAACCCGGAGGCGCGGGTACGCGTGCTGATCGATTCCTACAATCCGCAGGGCACCTCGGCCAACGTGAACTTCACTGTTTCGCGCAAGAGCAAAATCCTCCACGAGACAGCCGCGGACAAGAGCCACGTCAATTACGCCGTCTGCGACAGCGCGTGGGAGGAGACCTTTTGCCGTGTGGTCGAGGCACATCCCAAGACGTTGGCCTACGTGCGCAACGCGGGGCTCGGCTTCGAGGTGCCCTACTTCGCCGGCGGCGAACGGCACAGCTACCTGCCCGACTTCATCGTCCTGGTGGACGACGGCCACGGGCGCGACGACCCGCTCCACCTCATCGTGGAAATCAAGGGCTACCGTTATCTCGACACCGAGGCCAAAAAGGCCACCGTGCGCGACAGCTGGGTGCCCGGCGTGAACGCCGAGCGTCGTTTCGGCCGCTGGGCCTTCATCGAACTGACTGACCAAACGCTGATGGAAGCCGACTACGAGGCAGAACTGGAGCGCCTCTACGCCGAGCAACTCGCGACCGTAACCCAAAAGGATTGACCATGACCGAGATTGCCGACTTTGACCACGGCCGCGCCGACGGCATCCACCGCGCCACCCTCCCCTCCGGCGAATACAGCGGCCTCGACCCCGCCGACCTCCTCGCCGGCAAGCACATCCCCGAAGTGCGCCTCCCCCTCTCCCGCGGCCCCGACCTGGAGCATGAAATGAACGAACGCGACCCCGACCTCGACCCCCAGCTCGTCTGGCGCGGCAAGGAAAAGACCAACCTCAACGAACTCTGCGCCAAAGCCCCGCCCCTCTTCGTCCAAGAGCGCATCCGCCCCCGTATGCTTATCGAGGACATGCGCCGCCGCTCCGCCAAGCGCAAGGGCCTCGCCGACCCGCAGGAGGCCCTCTTCGGCTGGGACGATGCCATCGAGCAGGCCGAGGCCATCGACTTCTACCGCCACGAGGAGTCCTGGTCCAACCGCATGATCCTGGGCGACTCCCTCAACGTCATGGCCTCCCTCCTCGAAAACGAAGCCTACCGCGGCTGCGTCCAGATGGTCTACATCGACCCGCCCTACGGCATCAAGTTCAACAACTTTTGGCAAGTCTCCACAAAGACAACTACGGCGGGTTGTGATGATTTGAGCCAAGAGCCCGAGATGGTCAAGGCCTTCCGCGATACCTGGAAAGGAGGGCTTGGCTCCTACTTCTCTTACCTTCGCGACCGCCTCGTTCTCGCGCGCGACCTCCTTGCCGACTCCGGCTCCTGCTTCGTCCAGATTGGCGATGCGAACGTTCATCGTGTTCGGGCGATTATGGATGAGGTCTTCGGCCCTGACAACTTTGTGAGCCAGATTGCGTATGTCTCAACAAGCGGTCTTGGGGGCGAACGCTTGAGCAATGCCACCAACTATGTCGTTTGGTTTGCCAAGAACAAGGAGGTGATGAAATGGCGTCCACTCTACCGTGATAGAATACTTGGAGGGGAGGGGAGCTCGCCGTACAAAAATCTAGAGTTGGAGACTGGGGAGCGTTGCTCTATTGCAGAATGGGAGAAAAAGTCCGGCAGGACTTTTTCAATCGCCGACGTGACATCTGCCAATCATGGGCGGGGTGTTGGCGAAGGTGGGTTTGCGACATACTATTATCAAGGGCGAAGTTATACGCCAAAGAAGCGGACGTTTACCACGAGCGAAGCGGGGATGAGGCGGCTTGAGTACGCGAATAGACTTGAATGGGCGAAAACGCGTATTGCCTACATTCGCTACTTTGACGACTTCAGGCTAATTCCTCTGAACAATGTTTGGGGAGACACGAGTAGTTCGTTCATGGCGAAGGTCTATGTTGTCCAGACGGCAACATCGGTCGTTCAGCGTTGCATGTTGATGGCGACGGATCCGGGGGATTTGGTGTTGGACCCGACATGCGGGAGCGGGACGACGGCGGTGGTGGCGGAGCAGTGGGGGCGGCGGTGGGTGACGATCGACGCGAGCCGCGTGGCGTTGGCGTTGGCGCGGCGGCGGGTGATGACGGCGAAGTTCCCGTATTATCTGCTGGCGGATAGCGAAGAGGGGGTGGAGCAGGAGCGGAAGCTCACGGGGCGGGCGATTGTGCGCGCCACTCAGGGGAGCCTCAAGCAGGGTTTCGTCTACGAGCGCGTGCCGCATATCACGCTGAAGTCGATTGCCAACAATACGGAAATCGACGTCATTCACGCGCGTTACGCGGCGACGTCGCGGGAGTTGCGTGAGGCGTTGGGGCGGGCGTTGGGGCAGGGGACGCCGGAGGAGTGGGAGGTGCCCTTTGAGGCGTCGCCCGCGTGGAATGCGGAGGCGCGGGAACTGTGGGCGGAGTTCCGGAAGTTGTGGCAGTCGCGGCAGAAGGAGATTGACGCCTCGATCGCCCGCAACGCCGAGACGGAATATCTCTACGATCGGCCCTACGAGAACAAGAAGAAGGCGCGTGTGGCGGGGCCCTTCACGATGGAGAGCATGAGCCCCGTGCAGGCGCTCGTGGCCACGGAGCGGCCAGACGGCACGACGGGAGCCCTGCGCGTGGCCGAGCAGACGGTGGGCGAGGGGGAGCCTTTTGTCGCGCGGATGTTGAAGTTGTTGCGCGGGGCGGGCGTGCGGCAGTCGCACAAGGCCGACCGGCTGACCTTTGCGCAGGTGGAGCCTTGGGCGGGGCAGGCCATCCAGGCCGAGGCGTGGACGCAGGAGGCGGACGGCGACCGGCAGAAGCACGTGGCCATCGCCATCGGGCCGGAGTTCGGCACCGTCACGCGGAACAATCTGCTGGCCTTCGCCCGCGAGGTGAAGGAGTGCGGTTGCTTCGATTTGGCGGTGGTCTGCGCCTTCGGCTTCGAGGCGCACGCCACCGAGGAGGTCGGCGCCCGGGCCGGATGCCGCGTGCTCTTGGCGCGGATGAACGCCG
Source organism: uncultured Lentisphaeraceae bacterium (assembly GCA_949289005.1). GTDB lineage: Bacteria > Verrucomicrobiota > Kiritimatiellia > RFP12 > DVOR01 > Spyradenecus. The sequence goes on along the minus strand of CASEMQ010000047.1, from coordinate 25,241 downwards.
ACCTACACATGGATCTTGACGACAAGGGCGCGGGCGGCAACGCCTTCGTCATCTATGGCGAGCCGGACGTGGACATCGTGCGCGAGGGGGGAGACTTCCGCGTGCGCCTCAACGGCGTGGATGTCTACGTGCCCAAGCTGAACACGGTGCGTAGCGGCGAGGTCGACGACATCGATTGTTGGATGGTGGACACGGAATACAACGAGCAGTGCTTCGTGGCCAGGCAGGTCTTCTTCCCGGACAACCCCACGCTCTACAAGTCGCTCAAGACCTTGCTCAACAACGACATCGACGAGGAGGAGTGGGCGGCGGCCGCCGGCACGCTCTCCCATCCCTTCCCGCGGCCCGACTCCAACAAAATCGCCGTCAAGGTCATCAACCACTTTGGCGACGAAGTCATGAAAATCTACGACCTCACCAACCGCTGAAAGGACGTATAGTATGGATTCTGCTTACAGGATTACGAATTATCAAACATCATTCGTCATCGACAACCGCCGGCCTTTGAAGTGTTCAATTCTATTGTAGCTCAGATTTGGGGCTGGATTGCGGAGAAGGAACGAAAGTATCGCACGACAGAGGAGAAGACAAAGCGATTCTCCAATTCTGACCCACGGCTTAAGATTTTTGACAGTGAACATGTCGTGGTACATGGAGAATCTGGATTTGCTCTATTCAAGGGGGGGAAGTTCAACGCAAGAATAGGAAAGAAGGACAGTCGTTTACGTTCGCTGAAATGCAAATTGTCCGATCGTGTTTTATGGGGAATGGAATATACGGAACGGCAACCCGACAAAGAATGGGTGACAGAAGTTGGGATAACGTCGTTTATTGAAAATAAATCTGATGTACATGAGAAGGCAGATTTTGGGTCAGAGATGGGGAAACAAAACAAAGGAGTTGTTTTCTATATTCGCGTCTCGTATACTCCCAAACGCGCGTTTTACGAAGTTCCTAATCCTTCTGTCCCGCGATTGATTTATACTCTCTTGAAACCGAGTGAAGGAAACGCATTTAATGCTCACGGCTCTGGTGTTTCCTTTAACTTCAATGGGAAGTTGTTAAAAGTTGCATCAGAAAGGAGTGGTGGAGAGAAGTTTGCTGACTTTCTTTTTTCTCCCGTACGTCGCTTTCCTGTTTTGGTCATTGCTGCGGACAAACAATGTTTGACAGGGGAAGTGCTCAAAGTACTGACAAAAATGAACGACCGATTGCTTGGTAAGACACTTATTTTTGTGTTGGATCCCACATCGCCTGCATATAGGGCTACGAGAAGTCGATTACGATTGGACGTGAACACGTTGTATCTCATTCGTCCACGAGAGGGACAATACTCGGAGCCGACTTTGGAGGATTACGGAATTCGCCAAGACAAGTTGGGGACATTGCGACTAGCTTTGGAAGCGCATATTTATCGGCAACGGCCTGTTTTGGATCCTGATGCTGTTACCCCACAAACCATTGCGGTTCGACGACAGCAAGAGTTTGACAGAAGGTTAAACGAGGCCAAAGAACAAGGGCGCTTGGATGAAATTGAACGACTGAGAAAAGAAAAGCAAGATGACGCAGATACTTATATGGATTTAATGTCCGACGAGGAGTCTAAGCGTCTTGCAGCCGAACGAAGGGTTCAAGAACTGGAAGAAGAAAAGAATTCATTGCGACAACGTTTGGCAGGTTTGGAGCAACGTGAACGTGGTAATGAGAGAAGGGAACGGGAAGAAAGATTAGTTGAGCTGACAGACGCAATGGCAATTATGATTGGAAAACGCTCTCTTCGCGAACAGGTGGAAGCGTGCCGACCATTGTTTGAGGACCGAATCGTTTTAACGGACAAGGCTCGCAAATCACTGGATACTGTGCCCAGGGAAATCGATTTTAAGGATATGATGGTGTTTTTCATTGCCCTTTATACACGGTTGTATCCATCTTATGTAAATCCTTCTATCGGGAATCGCCGTGAAAATCTCTTGGCCGGTTTGTCGATAAAATACACACCAAATGAAGCGTCGCTGACGATGGATACAGAAAAATACAGGAAAGAACGGACTATTATTTATAATGGGGCAAAGTATGTATGTGAAGAGCACTTAAAAAAGACCAAAGGCGATACAAGACTCTATTTTGCGTATTCGGAGAAGGAGCAGAAAATAATCATTTGTCATATAGGGGATCATTTGGTTACGGCAGGGACAAATCGCCGCGGGTATTAAGGGGGTGCAGATGGCGGGCATTCGGCTTTCGGGGAGTTTTGAGAAGGCGCGGCGGGCGTTGGACGGCAAGGAGGCCGCCAAGGTCGCGGATGCGGTGTTGCGGTTGAACAATGACCCGACGGCCTCGGTTTTTCATCTGCATCGGGTGGAGGCATGCGACTTTTGGTCGGCGCGGGTGGGCGGGGATTTGCGGATCATCCTGCAACGCGACGGCGAAGGGTTCCTGACGTTGGTGCACGTGGGGCATCATGACGACGCGTATACCTGGGCGCGGCGGCATAGATTGTCGCAACACCCCGTGACGGGCACGATGCAGTTGGTGGGAATCCCCGTGGTGGTGGGTGAGCCGGAGCCGTCGCGTGCGGCGGCGCGACCGGTGAAGCCTTCGCCGGCGCGGGCGTTGGGGCTGAATGGGGAGGCGTTGCTGTCGTTCGGCATTCCGCCGGATTGGGTCGAGGCCGTCTTGGGGGCCGCGGACGAGGATGCGTTGATGGCGGTGGCGGAGCACCTGCCGCCGGAGGCCGCCGAGGCCGCGCTGAAAATTGCTATCGGGGAACGGCCTGAGGCGCGTCCCATCGAGTCGGGCGTTTCGGGTTATGAGACGGCGGACGCGAAGCGCACCTTCTGGACGGTCACGGACGATGCGATTGTCCGCCAAGCGTTGGAGAGCGGTTGGGAGGCATGGACGGTCTTTTTGCACCCGGAACAGCGCAAGGTGGCTTATCGCGATTATGCCGGCTCCGCGCGGGTCTCGGGGAGTGCGGGCACGGGCAAGACGGTGGTGGCGCTGCACCACGCGAAGCATCTCTTGGAGTCGCATCCGGAACGAACCGTCCTGATCACGACCTATTCCGAGAACCTGGCCGCCGACCTGAACGTCCGTCGCGGGCATCTCTTGCGCAAGCCGGACTTGCTGGAGCGGAGCACCGTGGAGACGCTGTTGGGTTTCGCGACGGAACTTTACAAGTCCATCTACGGTCAGTTTCCGAAGCTGGTGGGCGACACGGACGACGAGGCGGCGTTCGTGCGGCAGGCGGTTGAGGCCAATCGCGCGTTGTTGCCGGGGGATCTCTCGGTGCATTTCGTCTGCTCGGAGTGGGAGCGCATTGTGGATGTGCGCAACCTGTGCACGTGGGTGGCTTACCGGGACACGAAGCGACGCAACGTCACGCGTCGCTTGGCGGAGGCGCGGCGCAAGCAGTTGTGGGAGGTCTTCGAAAAGGTGCGTGCGGCATTCGCGGCGCGGCAGGCATTGAGCAGGGGGATGCTCTTTGGCGCGTTGGCCGATTGGCTGCGGGAAAACCCGGGAAAATGCCGGGCGTATGACCACGTCATCGTCGACGAGTCGCAGGACTTGGGTGAAATCGAATTGGCGTTTCTCGCCGCGTATGCGCAGCGGCCGGATTGCCTCTTCTTCGCGGGGGACTTGGGACAACGTATCAAGCGGTATCCCTTCTCGTGGAAGGAGGCCGGCATCACGCTCCAAGGGCGAAGCCGCGTGCTGAAGGTGAACTATCGGACGACGCAAGAAATCCGGCGGATGGCGGACAAACTGTTGGACGAGGTGAGCGAGGACGTGGACGGGGACACCCAAGACCGCAGCGGGACGATTTCCCTGCTACGCGGACAAAAACCGGAAGTCCAAATCTTCAAGACGGTGGATGCGGAGCGGGATGGCGTCGCGGTGTGGCTGGATAACTTGCGGCAAGCGGGAACGATGGCTTCGGAGATTGCGATTTTCTTCCGGGACGAGGCGCAACGTCCCCGCGCGTTGGCGGCCATCCATGTTTCCGGCTACCGTGACACGTTGGCCAAGGGCAGCACGGAGATTCGCCTGGGGACGATGGAGGAGGCGAAAGGGTTGGAATATCGTGCGGTGGCGGTCATCGCGTGCGACAGCGCAATCCTCCCCTCGCCGGCGCGTCTGGCGGAAGCCGGGTTCATCTCCGGGATGGAGGATGTGTACGAAACCGAGCGCAATCTGCTCTATGTGGCATGTACGCGGGCTCGGGATGCGCTGTTGATTACGGCCGTCGGTACGCCTTCGGAACTTTTGCTTGACGTGATGGGCGGTTGAGTGCCGCTTTGTGGGGTGGGGCGATGCCCGGGGGCGGAAAGCGACGTGGCGGCGCGAGCCGCCCTTGATTTGCCAAAATCCGAGGATTTGCTCTTTTCCCGGGACGCTTTGTGCAAAAAAGGCTTGCGGGATGGTGCGGAATTGAGTATGCTATGCGTCAGAAAGATTGGTTTATGGAAACGACGCGTCTCTTGCTTTGGATGGTTGGCGCCTTGGGTGTTGCCTGGGGCGCGGGTGCCGTGCCCGGCACATGGCTTTCGCCGGCGAACACGTCGGCGAATCCGTACACCTTCGCGGACGCGGAGGTGGGGGCGTCTTATATGTTGCCTTCGTCTTCTTACGTGGAGTGGACGGTCTATAACGCGGCCTCGGAGGCCGTGGAGGGCGAGGCCGACTACAGCGTGGAGGCGGATGACGCGGGGACGCCGTATCTGGCCTTCAACGCGGCGCTCGCGAGCGATACGCAGGCGTATCTGGGGCTTGGCATTGCCGGCGACGCGGATGGGCTGACGGGTGGCTATTCGTTGGCGCCTGCGGATGGCACGCAATTGCGGTTGGACAATCTTTACGCGACGGTGCGTTTCGTGCGATCGGACACCGCGCCGGACATGGACACCTTGCGCGAGATGTATCCCTCGTATGCCGAGAGTCTGCCTTCGGGCACCACGGGGCAGCTTCCCACGCCCTCGGCCGCGAAGCTGGGCATTTGCGTCCTCCAGGACGGTTATTTCTACGTGTCGCGCGTGGTGAGCGGCACGTCGGCGAACCCGGGCTCCGGCAAGCCGGAGGATTTGGACTTCCAGTTCTGCAAGAGCAAGCACACGTATGACGAGGTGGGCGGGGGCGCCGTGACCGTGCGCATCGAGTTTTGCTCGTACGCGGCCTCGGCCTATGACCCCATCACGCGAGGGTTTCGCATTTGGGTGCGCAACGCCAACGACCCGGCCGCGGAGGAGCTGTGCCTGACGGCGGGGCTCGGTTACCGTTGGCTCAGCGACCCGGACGTGGGCTATCGCTTCGACTTCTCCTCGCTCGAGGGCGGCGAGGGATGCGATTGGTTCTTCCTCATCGACAACGCCCAGGCCGCCTCCGGCAACCTTGACACGGCGGGGCTCGACACCTTGAACATGCTCGGCTTCTCGGCCACGTCCGGCGGCTTCTACGCCGCTTGGCTCTCCTCCGGCTCCGCGCTGACGGCCGACGAGCTGACGAATTACGATCTGGGCGCCTTCGCGGCCTACTACACCGTGGACACCCCCACCAACCCGGTCGTCGACTGGGCCGCGCGCTACAATGTGGACCTGCGGCAATACTTGGCCAAACGCCCCGAGGCGGGGGCGCGCCTCATGGCCGCGGCCAATGCCGGCGACCTGACGGACTACGCCTTCAACGCCTTCTTGCTTGACATGGATCCCGCGTCGGGCGTGGAGCAGCGCCTTGTCGTCACCGGCATCGTGCCCGAGGCCAAGCAGGTGACGCTCACCGTGCGCGGCCCCGATGGGTGCAGCCTCAAGCGGGCGACCGCCGCCGACCGCGCCGGGCGCATCTGCATCCAGCGCGCCGAGACGCTTGACGCCCTCGCCGACGCCCCCATCGAGAAGGTCGACGCCGCCACGATGGCCTATGACAGCGCGGGCAACGTGACCTTGGCCCTGCCCCGCGGCGAGCGCGAGACGCCCTTCATGCGCGTGACGCTCCAGGCCAGCGTGGACGTCGAGTGAACCCGCCGCACGGCGCGAGACCGTTTGCCAAAAGAGGAATGACCGCCGTGTTTTGCCTTTTCCGGAGTCGCCTTGCCTTCGCCTTCGCGGCGGGGGTTGTCGCGTTTGGGCTGTGGGCCGCGCCGACCGCGCGCGATCCCTTCCGGCCGGATGTCGCCTACGCCGATGGCGTCCTGACGGCGACCTTTTTCATGGAGCGCCCCGACCAGCACATCTACGACGACATGCTGGCCTGCAGCCTCGGCGCGCCGACGAAGAAGCCTGCCGCGAAGACGGATGCCGATGGGCGCGCCATCTACGAGGGCTACGCGGACTTCACGTGGGCCGCCAAGCCGGGTGTCTCCTTCACGCTTGACTATCAGGGGTGCGACGCGCAGCAGTGCTACATGCCGCAGTCGCTGACCTTCACCATCACCGCCGAGGGCAAGGTGGTGGAGGGCAAGCCCGAGGCGGCGGCGCCGAAAGCAGCGCCCTCTGTCGAGGTCGCGCCCGAGGCGCGGGAGCGCGCGACGGCGGGTTTTCTGCCGCCGGCGGACTTTGTGGCTTTTTTGCGCGGCGAGCGCGTGCGGGGGCAGGCCGGCGGGACGGGGTTTCTCGACGACCCGCAGGCGTGGCTGGCGGTGCATGGCGCGTGGTTGCTCATCGGGGTGGTGCTGTTGGGCGGGCTGGCGCTGAACCTGACGCCGTGCGTGTTGCCGATGATCCCGATCAACCTGGCCATCATCGGCGCGGGGGCCGTGGGCGGGAGTCGCCTGCGGGGGGCGTTGCGCGGCGGGGCCTATGGGTTGGGCATCGCGTTGGCCTATGGCGTGCTGGCGCTGGTGCCGGCGTTGACGGGGACGGCCTTTGGCGCCATCCAGGCGGCGTGGTGGTTCAACGCGGCCATCGCGGTGCTTTTCGTGGCGCTGGCGTTGGCGCTCTTTGATGTCTTTGTGATTGACTTGGCGCGTTTTTCCGGCCCGGGCGGCGGGAAGAAGGGCGTTGCGGCGGCGTTTGTGGCGGGGGCGGTGAGCGCGGTGTTGGCGGGGGCGTGCGTGGCGCCGGTGTTGTTGGCGGTGTTGTTGCTGACGGCCGACGGGGTGGCGCAGGGGGCGTGGTGGATGCTGTGCCTGCCGTTTGTGCTGGGCGTGGGGATGGCGTTGCCGTGGCCCGTCGCGGGCGCGGGGCTCACCTTCCTGCCCAAGCCCGGGGCGTGGATGGCGTGGGTGAAGAAGGGCTTTGGTGTGTTGGTGCTTCTCTTCGCGTTGCATTATGGCTGGGTGGCCGTGCGCGGACTCGTGCCGAGCGAGGGGCTGGACGGCGCGGATCTGCCCGCCATCGAGGCGGCCATCGCGCAGGCGCGTGTCGAGGGCAAACCTGTCCTGCTCGATTTCTGGGGCACCGCCTGCAAGGCGTGCGAGGAGATGGAGGCCAAGACCTTCCCCGACCCCGACGTGCAAAAGGAGTTGGCGCGCTTTACGTTGCTGAAGGTGCGGATGGACTTGGCCGATCGGGCCATCCGCCCCACGCAGGCGCGTTTCGCCATCCAGGGGTTACCCACCTACGTTGTCATCGAACCATGAAAGGAACCGCCATGCGCACCCTTCTCACCGCGGCCTTGGCCGTGACCCTGACCCTCCCTTGCCTGCGCGCCGCCGTGCCCGACATCGTGCCGCGCCCCGTTTCCGTGGCCGAACAGGCCGGCGCCAAGCCTTTCACGCTCGCGTGGGGGCAGACGGTCGGCGGCGACGCGCGTTTCGCCGGCGAGATGGAGACGCTCCGTCAGACGCTCTTCCCCGCCACGGGCATTTGGCTCAAGCCTGCCGAGGCGAACCCCACCTTTGCCTTTGTGCACGACGCGACCTTGCCCAAGGAGGGCTACGCGCTGACGGTCGCCGAGGGCAAGGTGGAGATTCGCGCCTCCGAGCCGGCCGGCGCCTTCTACGCCATCCAGACCATCCGCCAGCTCTTCCCCGCCGACATCTACCGCAAGGCGCCCGTCCGCGGCACTTGGACGATGCCCGCGGTGACCATCAAGGACGCCCCGCGCTACGCGTGGCGCGGCATCATGCTCGACCCTTGCCGCAACTTCTTCGGCGTGGCGTCGCTCAAGCGCCAGCTCGACGCGATGGCCGCGCACAAGCTCAACGTCCTTCACTGGCACCTCACCGACGACCAAGGCTGGCGTATCGAGATCAAGAAATACCCGCGCCTGACGGAAATCGGCGCCGCACGCCCCTCGACGCCGCGCCCCTTCAACCGCCTTAAGCAAGACGGCGAGCCCGTTCCCCCGCAGTTCTACACTCAAGAGGAGATTCGCGAGGTCGTCGCCTACGCCGCCAAACTGCACATTACCATCGTCCCCGAGATCGAGATGCCCGGCCACGCGGTGGCGGCCATCCGCGCCTATCCCGAGCTGGCCTGCGCCGCCAACCCCGACCTGACGCCCAACTGGGGCGTGCTCAAGGAAATCTTCTGCGCCGGCAACCCGAAGACTTATGAATTGCTTGAGGGCGTCCTCGACGAGGTGGTGGCGCTCTTCCCCGGCGCATACGTCCACATCGGCGGCGACGAGGCCCCCAAGACACGCTGGAACGCCTGCCCCAAGTGCCAGGCCAAGATGAAGGCATTGGGCTGCAAGAACATGCACGAGCTGCAGACCAAGTTCGCCGAGCACTTCGCCGCCTATCTGGCCAAGAAGGGGCGCAATTGCATCGGCTGGGACGAGATCCTGGAAGGTGGCCTGCCCAAGGGCGCGGCCATCATGAGCTGGCGCGGCACCTCAGCCGGCGTCAAGGCCGCCAAGGCCGGCCACAAGGTTGTCATGACGCCCAAGCCCGTCTGCTACATCGATTACAACCAGCTCGTCCCCAACGACCCCTACGAATACATCCCCAACAACACGCCCAATCCCATCTGGATCACCTATTCCATCGACCCCTCCGAGGGGCTTCCCCCCGAGGCGCAACCCTTCGTTCTCGGCCTTCAGGGCAACCTTTGGGCCGAGTACATCCGCGCCGACGAGGATTGCGACTGGAAGATGTGGCCGCGCGCCGCCGCCATCGCCGAAATCGGTTGGACACCCCAGGCCGACCGCAAGTGGGAGGACTTCCACGGCCGCATGAGCCGCGCCGGCATGGCGCGCCTCCAGCGCCTGGGCCTCAACGCCGCCCCGCTGACCGAGCCGCCGAAAGACAAGTGAACAGCAAACCGTGAACGGCGCCCTTCGCTTCGGACCGTAAAGACAGAAACCGGGCGCAGGCGGTCGGACGCTCCATCGGTCGGGCTTTGCCCTCCCTACCGCGTCCCGCCACCTGCGCCTTGTTCAATCCGCCACGCACGGCGCAACATCGCCCCAAGGCGCGTCCGAACGGCCTAAGCCTCCAAACCTTCAAGCCTTCGTTCATTGAACCGCAACCAACACACGCTTGAGACATTGGCCACGCGCCCCGACATCGCCGACGACCCCGCCGTCGCCCGCTTTGTCGGGGCGCTTCGTACGCTCCGCCGCGCCAGCGCGCACACCGTGGAGGGCTATCTGCGCGACATCGGGCAATTCGCGGCCTTTTGCTGGCCGGGGGCGGCACTTCCGCTTGCTTGGGCGCGGGCCGACCGCGCCGTGGCCAAGGACTTCCTGCACGCCTACGCCCGCACCGGCGCCAAGCCGGCCTCCACCGCCCGCAAACTTTCCGCGCTACGCACCTTCTATCGTTTTCTGGTTCGCGAGGGGATGGCGGCGGTCTCGCCCTTCGCCACGTTGCGCCCGCCCAAGCGTGGCCGCGCCCTGCCTATCCTGCTCATCGAGGCCGAGGTGACGCGCCTGCTCAACGCGCCGGCCGAGGCGCTCCGCGAGGCGCTGGCCGCGCCCACGCCGCCCGATCCGCTCGAGGTCTACCTGCTGTTGCGCGACGTCGCGCTCTTCGAGACGCTCTATTCCACCGGCGCGCGTATCGCCGAGGTCGCCGCGCTCACCAATGCGCGCGTCAGCCTCGCGGAGGGGGCTTGCCGCGTCGTGGGCAAGGGTGACAAGGAGCGGCTGTGCATGCTCGGTGGGCCGGCGGTCGCCGCGATCGCGGCCATGCGCGCGCAGGCCGGGAAACTCTGGGCGAACGCGGACGCGCCCGCGCGCCCGCTTTTCCTCAACCGCTTCGGGGGCGGGCTGGCCACGCGCTCCATCGAACGCTTCATGAAGCGATGGCTGGCGGCGGCGGGGCTTTCGCCCGACCTGTCCCCGCACAAGATCCGCCATTCCTTTGCCACGCATCTGCTCGGGCATGGCGCGGATTTGCGCGTGGTGCAGGAATTGCTGGGGCACGCCTCGCCCGCCACCACGCAAATCTATACGCACTTGGCTCCCGAACGTTTGGCCGAGACTTATCACGCCGCCCATCCCCGCGGCTGACGCGGCGGCGCACGCCTCGGGCCGCAAAGGCGCCTTGACAAGTGAACAGTGAGAAGTGAACAGTAAACGGAACGCCCCGCTTGGGGCGACAGGCGTGTCGCTGTGCGCTGTTTTCTGCTTTCTGTTTTCTTTCCTTGCCTGCGCGCTCCCTACCGCGTCCGCCACTTGTGCATCGATGGCCTTTTGTTTCGAGGATTTCTGTCTTTGCGGCCTGTGCGTGGTTTCCCCGGACGGTATTGGGTCAGACCGGGATTGTGGTGGGGGCGCCGCGGCGGCGGTCGTCGGGGTCGCCGGCGCCGGGGAGGCGGAGTTTGACGCGGCGGTGGCCGAGGGTGAGGGTGAAGGCTTGGGCGTGTTGGGCGGTGTCGTTGGTGCAGGCGACGACGGGGTCTTGGTAGGTGAGGGATTTGCGGCCGTTTTTGGTGCGGATCATGAGCGCGGCGGGCTTGTCGATGGCCAGGCGGAGTGCGCCGGCCTTGATGGCGCCGGGTTGGTAGAAGAAGGCGTGGAGGGTGTCGGTGGCGTCGTCGCGGACGGCTTGGCAGGTTTCGTCGTTGGCGACGACGGCGAAGGGGGGCGCCTTGAGGAGCGTGGCGGGGTTGGCGTCGGCGGCGCGCATATGGACGAAGTAGGCGACGGAGGCGTTTTCGGGGCGTTTGCCGTGGTCGACCCAGATTTCGAGGACGGTGGCCTTGCGGCCTTGGTCGGCGAGGGCTTTGCATTTGGCCTTGTAGGCGGCCATGGCGGGGTCGGGGTCGTCGATGATGTGGGGCGCGAGGCGGTTGAGGGGGGTGCGGACGGAGACGCGGACGTGGAGGGTGGCTTTTTTGTCGGCGGGGTTGGCGGAGGGGAAGACGAGGTAGCCGATACCGTTGTGCTCGATCCAGAAGCGTTGGGTGAGGGGGTGGGTGAGGTGGGCCTCGGTGGAGTCGCCGGTGATGGTTTCCTGGGTGCCGTCTTCGGCGCGGAGGGTGAGGTCGGCGAGGAAGGCGGTTTGGTTGAGGTTGCTGCGGTAGGTGAAGGGCTCGGGGGCGTCTTTGGAGCCGGTGATGCCGCCGCCGAGGACGAAGAGGCCGTCTTCGGAGAAGACGAAGAGCTTGCGGGCGCGGGTGGCGTTGCGGGCGTGGCTGACGAACTCGAAGGCGCAGTGGCCGAGCGTGCCGTCACTGACGCCGCCGGCGCGGTGGCCGCCGCCGGCGCGGTAGCGGTCGAGGCCTTTCCATTCGTTGTCGCAGCCCCATTCTTCGTTGAGCTGGGTGGTGCCGGGGAGCGCGCGGAAACACCAGAGGGAGTCGGGGATGGTGTAGCGGTGGATGGCGTTGTATTCGTCGCCGCGGCGCATGAGGGTGGTGACGCCGTCGCCGAAGGAGAGGTTGCCGGGGTTTTGCCCGCGGAAGGTCTCGGTGCCGCCGACGAGGGGGGAGCTGAGTTTGACGTCGATGTAGTAGTCTTTGCGGCGGTGGATGTGGAGGAGTTGGCGGAAGAGGAAACGGTTGCCCTCGAGGGTGCCTTCGCCTTTGGCGACGCGTGCGACGCAGGCGGCGAGGGCTTCGCGCATGGCGGGGGAGAGGCTGTCTTTGGGGAGGGAGAGGAGGCGGTTGGCGAAGCCGGTGGGGTGGTTGCCGGCGTGGGTGTTGTGGCGGCCGTTGGCGCAGAAGGCCATCGCCCCGCGGTAGAGAACCCATTCGAAGACGAGGGTGTAGTCGGCGAGGCGGTCGAGTTGGCGGCGGGTTTCGCCCCAGGGGGTGCCGAAGTTGGGGAGGCGGATGGCGCGGTTCACCCAGTCTCGGCCATAGGCGCCCATGTTGAGTTGGCGGCCGTTGGCGTTGTGGAAGTTGAAGGTGCCGTCGCTTTCCATGCCGTTGATGGTGGACCAGCAGTAGGTGAAGTGGTTGTCGTAGAGGCTGCGGGCGGCGTCGTAGCCGGCCGGCTCGTCCCAGATGGCGGCGGTTTGCCAGATGAGGCCCCAGAAGTTGTTTTTCTCGCCGTAGGCGTCGTTGGTGCCGTTGTGGGTTTCGGAGAAGAAGGAGCGGTTGAAGACGGTGTCGGTGTTGCGAATGGCCGCGATGCGGGTGGCGAGGGCTTGGCGCTGGAGGGTGGGCATGCGCAGGCAGGCATCGAGGAAGGGGCGCAGCCAGACGGCGTCGCCCAAGAGTTGGCCATCCTGCAGCCAGAGGAATTGCGGGCCGGGGTAGGTGGCGTGGCGGTAGGCAAAGTAGGCGCGCGACCAGGTGAGGAGCCGTTCGGCGGTCGCCAGGTCTCCCGTGGCGGCGAAGTGTGCCCAGAGGGCGGTGGCGGCGGGCGCCCAGGCGGCGCGGTCGCATTTCTCGGGAGGTTCGCCGCCGGTGAACGCGGGCGCGTCGCCGGGCTTGAAGGGGAATGCGCGGTGGGCGAGGCCTTGGGTGAAGGTCTCGTAATAGGTTTCCGCGGCGGCGGGGGTGAGGTGGAGGAAGCGTTCGGGCGGCACGGGCGCCCAGTCCTCGCTGCCGGGTTCCTTCCAGAGGAGGGTGAAGGCGGGCTCGGCCTCGCCCTTGCGCGCGAGGGTGAGGGCGAAGGGGAAGGCGCCGGCCTTGACGCGGATTTGCTCGGCGCCGAGGCAGCGCTGCCCGGCGATGAGGAGGTTGGCCTCGCAGGTCGTCTCCACGCGGAAGCCGTACTGTCCTGCCTTGTCGGCCAGGATGAAGCCCTCGATGCGGGCGGAGACGTCGTCGCGCCAGAGATCCTGCACCGGCACGCAGCCGGGCTCCTTGCCGAAGCGGAGGTCTTGAATGGGGCGGTGCCAGTAGTCGGGCAGGCGGAAGGGTTTGTCGCCAGAGTCCGCCACGCTTTCGGCCGTGCGGAAGGGCGGGTAATCCTCGGCCGGCTTGGAGAAGGCCGGGTCTTGGCCGCCCACCGCCGGGCCCATCGGGCGAAAGTCCTTGGCCGCCGGCAGGGTGGGCGTTTTGGGGCCGCGGCGCACCATACGCATCAGTAGCCCCGGGCAGAGCGTCCCGGCCTTGATCGTCAGCGTTTCCAACGTCAGCCGCTGCACCTGCGGGATGCCATCGGGCCGCGAGAAGACGGCCTCCAGCGTCACCGGGCCGGGGCGGAAGAGCCAGAAGCCCAGGTCGCATTCCGCCGCGGGCCCGGCATACCACACCGCGCCGCCGGCCTCGCGCACCGTCACGTCCAACCCCTTGGTCGCGCGCGGATGGGTCTGGAGGCGCACCCACGTGCCCTGATAACCCTTCAGTTTCGCGCCCGCCAGGCGGCTGTTGGCAATCAACATCCCCTGCACCACCACCTCGCGCCCGGCCCGGCCCATCGCGTCCTCGAGCGCGCCGAGCGCCGAGCCCGCGGCCATCACGGCCGCACCCTGTGCCAAAAACGTCCTGCGCGTCACGCCCATCGCTTACTCCCATTCCTGAGGTCGGGGCGGCGACCCACGGCAGGCCGCCTTTTACCCTCATCTCGCCTCACTTTAGCGCAATCTCGCCCAATGAGCAAATCGCCCGCTCCCGTTTTCCGCGTTGCGACTTCCCGTACGCAGACCCCGCGCCCCAGCCAACCCACGCGCTTGGAGCGCACAAAAACACCACGCAAGTGTGAGGCAACAAATCTTTCATGGCCAGGGGCACAAAGCAAATCATAGACGGGCTGCCCATCGCTTGACCCAACGGGTGAGAGGAGACTATAATGCTCGACCATTTGAGCAGGGAGAGATGATATGTTCACACGGTCGCGTTTCCTGGACTTTTTAGGGGCTTGCGCGGACATGGATCCGGCGTTTCGTGCGAAGGGTGATTTTTTACCCATCTTTTCGCATTGGTGCGCAACGCCAGAGGTCTGCCCCCCCGGCATGCCGATGGCACTCTTTCATCGGTTGCGCGAAAAACTTGCGGAAGCGCCGCTACCCTTGGGGGAACGCGCGGAGGACGATCGGTTGCCGTTCCCGCCGGGACTTCTGGGTGGTTATCCGGCATATGCCCCGAAGGAGGGGGAGCGATTTGCCTTTATCGACCTTTTCGCCGGCATTGGTGGCTTCCACTTGGCAATGGGGGCAGTCGGGGGGCACTGCGTCTTTGCCTCGGAATGGGATCGTTTCGCCCAAGAGACCTATTGGAGCAATTTTGGGCTGATGCCGTTTGGCGACATCCGAAAAATCGCGGCGGAGGACATCCCGGATCATGACGTGCTATGCGCGGGATTCCCCTGCCAACCGTTCTCTTTGGCAGGCGTGTCCAAGAAAAACGCGTTGGGACGCAAGCATGGGTTCGAGGACAAGACGCAGGGCACGCTCTTTTTCGATGTTTGCCGCATCGTCAAAGCCAAGCGTCCCAAGGCGTTCTTCTTGGAGAACGTGAAAAACCTGCTGTCGCACAATGGGGGAAAAACCTTTCAAGTCATTCGCGAGTGCTTGGACGAGTTGGGTTATGTCTGGGCCGTGCAGGTCGTGGATGGGATGAACTGGGTGCCCCAACACCGCGAGCGCGTCTTCATCGTCGGCTTCGACCGTGCGCGTTTCCCCGATTTGACAGCGGAGGACATCCGCATCCCGACGGAGCCCGCGAAGGGCTATCGTCGCCCACGGCTGGACCAAATCGTCCAAGCGGATTTGCCGGACGCCGACCGCTACACGTTGGGCGACAAGACTTGGGCGACGTTGCTCAGGCACAAGGCGCACCACGAGCTGGCCGGGCATGGCTTCGGCTATGGGTTGCACACATTCCCGATCGCGGCGGACGAAGTCACGCGCACGATTTCCGCGCGCTACCACAAGGATGGCGCGGAGATATTGATTGCGCAACCGGGGCGCAACCCGCGACGGCTTTCGGTCGTGGAAGCCATGCAACTTCAGGGCTATGACCCGAAAACGTTCCGTTTCCCCGTCTCAATGACGCAAGCCTATCACCAAATCGGCAACAGCGTCGTGGTCCCGGCCGTGACGGAGACCGCGCGCAGGATTACCGAGATTTTGGAAGGGCGCAGCCATGACGCTTGAGGCTTTGTGCGCGGCAATCCTGCGCGGGGAATACGCGTGGGGAGCCAAACGGCTTTCGTCCAACGACATTGGCCTCACGCAAAGCCATCAGGCAGGCGTCTATCTGCCGGCGTTCTTCGTGCGCCAGGTGTTTGCCGGGACGTTCGATGGCGAATCCACGCTGAATCCGCGTTTCGCGGTACGCTACGAGGTGGTGGGGCGCGAGGGCGAGCGGTTCGGCCCGCTCCAAGTCATCCATTACAACAACAAACGGTTCGGGACAGGGACGCGCGATGAATTCCGCGTTACCGGATGGCGGCGAAACTCCGGGATGCGTTTCGATGCGGACGCCTTTGATTGCATCTTTCTGATGGCGGTTTCCCGGCGCGATCCCGGGCAGGCCGTGATGTTTGTGGCGCGGACGGCGGCCGATGAGAAGGCTTTGCGGGATGCGCTCGGCCTGCCGCCATTGGCCCCAAAGGACTTTTTCTCGTCCGAGTCGGATCCCGGCCGAAAACGCCTCCCGTTCCCGGACGAGTGGCGCACGGTTTTCCCCTCGTCGACGGAGCTCTCGGCCTATGTCTTCGAACGGTTGGCCCCATGGAAAAGGGGGTGCGACGTGGACGCATTGTTGCTCATGCGCCGGGAGTTGGAGGAGCGTCTGTTCATGGAGGTCGAGGCCGTCCACACGGCCGACCCGTTGCGCAAGGGTTTCGCGGACATGAAAGCGTTCTCGGATTTCGCGCTCACCGTCCTGAATCGGCGGAAAGCCCGCTCGGGAAAATCCTTGGAGAACAATCTGTCCGCGCTATTCCGCGCGGAAGGAGTCCGCTTCTCGGCAAATGCCGTGACCGAGCTCCACAAACGCCCGGATTTCCTTTTCCCATCCATTGAAGCCTATCGCGATTTGTCGTTCCCAGACTCGAGGCTTTGCATGATGGGCGCGAAAACGTCCTGCAAGGATCGATGGCGGCAAATACTTTCGGAGGCCGACCGCATCGCCTCCCCATACCTCTTCA
Source organism: uncultured Lentisphaeraceae bacterium (assembly GCA_949289005.1). Classification (GTDB taxonomy): domain Bacteria; phylum Verrucomicrobiota; class Kiritimatiellia; order RFP12; family DVOR01; genus Spyradenecus. Next base: position 8,870 of record CASEMQ010000047.1, on the reverse strand, counting down.
CGCTCGACACGGCACTTTCCGAGACCCAGGTCGCCGAGATGGAGGCCGCTCGCGTGCGGTTGGTCATGCCAGCCCCGTTGGTGGGCGAGTTGCGATGGGCAGGCATCGGGAAAATCACGACCCTGAGGGAGTTCGTGGACTGGCGGCTCTGGGAACAGACGCGATGAGCGTGCGCCCCAAGGAGGTCACGTCGCGCATCATGTCCCGCATCCGCGGAAAGGACACGGGCATCGAGGTCGCATTGCGCAAGGCGCTGTGGCGAAAAGGCTTCCGCTATCGCAAGAATGCCGCCCATCTCCCAGGAAGGCCGGACATCGTCTTTCGCGCCGCCAAAGTCGCGATTTTCTGCGACGGGGAGTTTTGGCATGGCAAGAACTGGGCGGTTCGCCAAAACGATTTGCACGGCAATCGCGCGTTCTGGGTCGCGAAAATCGAGCGGAATCGCGCACGGGATCGCGCCGTGAACGCGGCTCTTCGGGAAGCGGGATGGACGGTGTTGCGCTTCTGGGGCAACACCATCGAACGGAAACTGGACAAGGTCGTGGATTTGGTGGAGGCGACCCTCGCCGCGCGTGGGAAACGCGATGCCCAAGCCAAGACTTGATCGTGCCATTTCCGAGACTTCCCGCGCGACACCTTTTCGGCTTGCCCCTCCTTCCCATGCCCGCCGCGTATTGGTCGGGACGGGGATTGCGACACGGCGGGCGTTTTGGGGTACTGTTGCCGTTGTGCGTGTTGGATGTGCGTGTTGGGTTGGGATGGAGGCTTCGCCATGACAAGGAAAACGTTTTGCGGGCTTTTACCGAAGACTAGCAGGCTTCCGTCAGGGAACGCGCGTGCTTGCGTTTCCTTGGGGGCCGTCATTGATCAACGAGGTTCGTGCGGTGGCGGACGATGGGGTCGATTTGTCGATTGACTTTGCCGTGACACCGGCGGGATTCCTCCGGGGATGCGGCGTATCCCGGGTCGGGATACGGCGTGTCTCGGGGGGAGATACGGCGTGTTCCGGAGGACGACCCCTTGTATAGATTGAAAAGGCGGTTCCGCCCCCCCCCCCGCCCTCGCAAGGTTATTGGCAGGTTATTGACAAGTTTTCAATAGGTTTATCAACAAGTCCGGGCGCGACTGGCCAAACTTCCATGCGTCGCGACAAGTTGGGCGGGATGTGGTAGACTACGCGCAGAAACACCTTAGGAAGGAGTTTGCGACTATGGCTTGGTTTACATCGGCGCCCGAGGCGCCCCTGCGCGTCCCGACCGAGGCGCTCTGGAACGTCTGCAAGAAGTGCGGGGCGTACACGCCCAAGGCGGAATATGAGGCGAACCTGAAGGTGTGCCCGCGGTGCGGCGCGCACGGGCGGCTCTCCGCGCGCGAGCGGATTGCCCTTTTGGCGGACGAGGGTTCCTTCGAGGAAATCGCCGCCGAGGTCATCGCCCACGACCCGCTGGACTTCCATGACGCGAAGGACGCCTACGCCGAGAAGGTGGCGGCCACGCGCGCGAAGACGGGCATTGGCGAATCGATCGTGGTGGGCACCGCGACGCTTGACAAAATCCCCGTGGTGCTCGGCGCGATGGACTTCCGCTTCATGGGTGGCTCGCTGGGTTCCGGCACGGGCGAGCGCATTCTCCGGGCCGCCGAGACGGCGCGCAAGTTGCGCCGCCCGCTTATCCTTTGCACGGCCAGCGGCGGCGCGCGCATGCAGGAGGGCATCGTCTCGCTCATGCAGATGGCCAAGACCTGCGCGGCCATCCAGCGCCTGCGCGACGAGGGGCTGCTCTATGTCTCGGTGATGACGGACCCGACCACCGGCGGCGTCTCCGCCTCTTTCGCGATGGTGGGCGACCTGAACATCGCCGAGCCCAAGACCCTCATCGGCTTTGCCGGGCGCCGCGTCATCGAGACCACCATCAAGCAGAAGCTGCCCCCCGAGTTCCAGACCTCGGAATATCTGCTCGAGCACGGCTTCCTGGACAAAATCGTCGCGCGCAAAGACCTCAAGGCCTTCCTGGCCAAGACTCTGCGCTTCCTGACGGCCGCAAAGTAAGGAGCATTTGTCATGGCAACAACCAAGAAACCCACCGCCAAGCCCGCCGTCAAAAAGGCTCCCGCGGCCAAGAAGACCCCCGCCAAGCCCGCAGCCAAGAAGGCGCCCGCCCAAAAGGCCGCGGCGAAGGCGCCCGCGCACACCACGTGGGACACCGTGCAGATTGCCCGCCACCCCAATCGCCCGCTGTTGTTGGATTACCTGGCGGCGTGGGACCCCGAGGCGTGCGAGCTGCACGGCGACCGTCTGGTGGCCGACGACCCGGCCATGTTCGCCGGCCTGGTCACCATCGGCGGCGAGCGCGTCGTCCTCGTCGGCCACCGCAAAGGCCGCACCACCGAGGAGAAGATTGCCTATCGCTTTGGCATGGCCAATCCCGACGGTTACCGCAAGGCCATGCGCATCATGCGCCTGGCCGAGAAGTTCCGCCTGCCCATCGTGACGTTGGTGGACACCTCGGGCGCCTTCCCGGGGCTGGATGCCGAGGCGCGCGGCCAGGCCGAGGCCATCGCCAAGAACCTCGCCGAGATGTCCACCCTCAAGGCGCCCATCGTCGTCGTCGTCACCGGCGAGGGCGGCTCCGGCGGCGCGCTCGGCATCGCGGTGGGCGACCGCATCCTCATGCTTGAGCACGCCATCTACTCCGTCATTAGCCCCGAGGGCTGCGCCTCCATCCTGTGGCGTGACGGCAAGATGGCCCCCCAGGCCGCCGAGGCGCTCAAGCTCACCTCCGACTGGCTCAAGAAACTCGGCATCATCGACACCATCGTCCCCGAGCCCAAGGGCGGCGCGCAGAACGACCCCGCCCAGACCATCGAGTCCGTCAAGCAGGCCATTCTCAAGGCCATCCGCGAACTCAAGAAGATCCCCGTCGAGACCCTCGTGGAGCAGCGTTACGCCAAGTTCGCCGCCATGGGGCGCTTCGCCGACTGAGTGTCTGCCATGTCCCACGCGCTCATCCTCACGGACGGCAAGCCGGGGCACGAAAACCAATCCAAGGCCCTCGCCGAGGGCCTTGGATTGTCGTTTTCCCTCCTCCCCTGCCGCTTTCCCGGCAAGGCCCGCAAGGCCCTCTCCTATCTCTGCGACCGGCTGGGGTTCGCGCCCGACCTGGCGGGCATCCTCCCGGCGGCCCGCGCGGCCGTGTCCGCCGCCCGTGAGGGGCGTCCCGCGCTGCTCATCGGCACGGGCTCCAACACCTTCTATTCCCTGAAGCTGCTCCGCCGAGCCTTGGGCATTCCCTGCGTGGCCATCCTCATGCCAGGCGGTTATCGGCTCGGCGGCTTTGACGCCATCTTGGCGCCGGCCTTCGACAATCCGCCCGAGCGCCCCAACCTCGTCCCCATCCCCACCAACCTGACCCCCGCCCGCCCCGACTTTTATGCCGCCCAGACCGCCGCCTTCCTGGAGCGCCACGTGCCCGCGCGCGACCGCGCCGTCGCCGTCATCGTCGGCGGCAAGAACCCCGTGGCCGACGTCACGCCCGATTGGCTCCGCACCCAGCTCCAAGCCGTCTTCGCCGCCACCCCCGGCTGCGAGCATTGGGTCACCACCTCGCGCCGCACCTCCCCGCAGGCCGAGGCCGTCCTGGCCGAGTTCCCCTTCGATTACGCGCTCCTTTTCTCGCAAGACCGCTTCAATCCCATCCCCGCCTTCGTCACCCAGTGCGAGCGGCTCTTCGTCACCGCCGACTCCACCGGCATGCTCAGCGAGGCTGTCGCCGTCGGCCATGCCAACGTCGAGGTCCTCGACAATCTCACCGTCGCCACCGGCAAGTTCGCCCGCTTTGTCGACAACCTTTGCGCCGAGGACTACGCCCATCGCTTCGACGGCGCCCTTGGCAATGCCCGGCGCAAGGTCAATCTCGCGCCGACCCTTGCCGCCCTTCGCGACCGCCTCGGCCTCTGACTACGACCATGACCTACGCCATCCACGAAATCTTTGAGTCCCTCCAAGGCGAGGGGCGCAACACCGGCCGCCCCTGCCTTTTCATCCGCTTTGCCGGGTGCAACCTGGCCTGCCCGTGGTGCGACACCGACCATTCGCCCCGCCTGCGCCTCAAGGCCGAGGCCATCCTGGCCCGTGCCGAGGCCGCCGCCACGCGCAACGTCATCCTCACCGGCGGCGAGCCGCTGCTTCAGCCCGGGCTGGAGCCCTTGGCCCGGGCGCTCCGCGCGCGCGGATTTTGGGTCGCCGTCGAGACCAACGCCACCATCGAGCCCACCCCCGGCCTCCGCGCCGCGCTCGCCTACGTCGCTGCCTCGCCCAAGTTCGGCGCGCACCTCGCCCTCACCCGCGCCGACGAGGTCCGCCTCGTCGCCGCCCCCGAGGCCACCCAGGCCTGGTGCGAGGCCATTCGCGCCCGACTGCCCGCCGACGATTACTACCTCTCGCCCTGCGACGACGGCCACGCGCCCAACATCCTCCACACCGTCACCCTCCTGGGCCGCCTCAACGCCGCCGACCCCACGCCGCCCTGGCGACTCTCCCTCCAGACCCACAAACTCGCCCGCATCCCCTGACCGCGCCAGGGCGGAGATTATGCTACACTAAGGAGCGCTTATGGACGTGAAGTTGGAGTTTTACGGGACGCGCTCGACGTGGCGCGACGTGGCGGACGCGGCGCGCACGACGATCAATCGCGCGGCAGGCGCGGGCGAGCCGTCGTCGGCATGGAAGAAGCGGATGCTGTTGGCGGAACATTCGCCGATCCGGCAACTGGTCTTCCGTTGGAAGTGGGTGGGGCTGAAGAGCTGGGTGAGCGTGCATTTGGTGCGCCACAAGTTCGGCATCGATCATTTCGTGAGCACGCAGCGAAGCGACCGCACGGGGGTGGATCGCGACGCGTCGCGGCAGGACACGCCGGTGACGCACGAGTGCATCGCCAACGCGCAGGCCATCCTCTCCATCTCGCGCAAGCGGCTGTGCCGGCAGGCCTCGCCGGAGACGCGCGCGGCGTGGGGCCAGGTGGTGGAGGCGTTGCGGGCGAACGGCCAGCCGGAACTGGCCGCGTGCTGCGTGCCGGAGTGCGTTTACAGAGGCTTTTGCCCGGAGTTCAAGTGTTGCGGTTTCGCCAAGTCGCCGGCTTTCGCGGCGGCGGTGGCGGCCTATCGCGGCGGGGCACGGCCAAACGATTAAAGGAAAGCGAGAGAAGTTATGGCGGATTGCGACGGCAACTGCGCGGCGTGCGCGAGCAAGGGCGGGTGCGCCTCCCAGAAGGAAGACCCGGTGAAGCCGACCCTGGCGCGGATCAAGCATGTGTTCGTGGTGCTTTCGGGCAAGGGCGGCGTGGGCAAGAGCACCGTCTCGGCCAACCTGGCGCTGGCGTTGCGCCTGCGCGGGCAAAAGGTGGGCCTGTTGGACGTGGACGTCCACGGGCCGAGCATCCCGAAAATCCTGGGGCTGCAGGGGCAGCGCGCGATGGGCGACGGCGAAAAGTTGCTTCCCGCCGAGACACCCGAGGGGCTGAAGGTGATGTCCACCGCGCTCATCCTGGAGAAGCCCGACGAGCCGATTGTCTGGCGCGGCCCGCTGAAGGCCGGCGTCATCAAGCAATTCATCGGCGAGGTGCGTTGGGAGGATTTGGATTACCTGGTGATCGACTGCCCGCCCGGCACGGGCGACGAGCCGCTCTCGGTCTGCCAGCTGATCCCGCAGGCGGAGGCGGTGCTGGTGACCACGCCGCAGCAGGTGGCGACGCTGGACGTGAGCAAGTCCATCTCTTTCTGCAACCAGCTGGGGATGCATATCGCGGGCATCATCGAGAACATGAGCGGCTTTACCTGCCCGCACTGCGGCACCTTCACGCCCATCTTCCGGACGGGCGGCGGCGAGGCGCTGGCCAAGCAGTATGGCCTGCCCTTCCTGGGCAAACTGCCCATCGCCACGGAAATCGGCGAGAGTGGCGATGCAGGCAAGCCCTTCGTGGCGGCCTATCCCGATTCGCCCGCGGCCAAGGCGTTCATGGCCGTGGCCGACAACCTGCTCTCCATCGGCTGATCGCGAGAAGAAAGGAGCCATCCCGTGCGTGTTTCGCCGTTGTGTGTGTTGCCTGCGCTTGGCGCCTTGGTGGCGTTCCCGGCGTGTTGCGGGCACCATTGCCATGCCGCCGCCGCGCCCGACACCTATGCCATCGTCGCCTCCAAGGCCGTGATGGATGACCCGGCCTGGAAGGCGGCCACCGTCGACGCGCTCGCCGCCAAACACCCCGGCGCGCGGGTCATCGTCTGGGACAAGGCGGTGGAGGAGGCCCGGGAGGCCCTCGCGGCCGCCCAACCGAGTTTCACCGCCTTCGCGGTCAAGCCCGGGCAGGCGGGCGTGCGCTTCACCATCGCGGTGAGCAACCTCTGCCGCGCGCTGGACGGCGACCCGTACGTGGACACCTTCTGGGGCATCGTCACCGGTTATGACGCGGCCTCCGCCGAGGCGCTCGCCAAGGCCGGCCCCATCGCCATCGAGCGGGCGTTGGACTGCGCGGGGTGCGACCTCACGGCCTTCAAGCAGGCTTGGCGCTACTCCGAGGACCACCGCGGCACCATGAACCTTTGGCAACGCGGCGTCACCGACAAGGTGCAAGACGTGCCCTGCGACACGGACAACACCCAGGGCGTCTTGGAGCGTCTGCAAAAGGATCGCGTCCAGTTCATGACCACCTCCGGCCACGCCACCCAGCACGATTGGCAGATGGGCTACTGCGGGCCCAACATGGCTTTGGTGCACAAGGACGGCCGCCTCGTCGCCCGCGACACCAAAAAGGCCGACCACCCCGCCGGCAGCACGGAGCCCAAGGTCTACTTCGGCACCGGCAACTGCCTGATCGGCGACATCGACAAGCCCGACTGCATGGCGCTCGCGTGGATCAAGGACGGCGCCGCCCGCCAGTTCATGGGCTATACCGTCACCACCTGGTTCGGCGCGCAAGGCTGGGGCACCCAGGGGCTCTTCGTGGACACCGCCGGCCTCTGCACCGCCAACGAAGCCTTCCACTTCACCAACACCGCCATCGTCGAGACCATCCGCGGCTACGCGATCCCCGACATGATGACCTTCCGCCTCACCGACCTCAAGAAGGTCAACTTCCCCATCACCCCGGGCCTGGCCGCCTGGCAGAAGGAGCGGCTCGCGGCCGGCGCCGACGCCAAGGAAGCCCAAAAGCAGCTGCAGACACGCATCGGCAACCTCCACGACCGCGACGTCGTCGCCTTCTACGGCGATCCCGACCTGGACGCGCGCATCGCCGACGGCCGCTGGCGGGCGCTCCCGCCCACGTTGGCGGACGATGGCGCGCTCGTCCTCGCCGCCGAGGCCCGCACAGGCGCCCGCGAAGGTGCCGTTTGGTTCCGTCTGCCCGGCTCGTGGGCCTACGACCCGGCCGCGCTCGAGGCCTCGCCCGCCCTCGGCAAGCCCGACCTGACGCTCGACAACATGATCCGCTTCCCGGCCGCCAAGCCCAGGGCCGGCGAGACCTACACCGTGCGCCTCCCCGCCGCCACCCGAAAGGGCCGCTGACGTGGAGGCCGCCTTCTCGCTGATCGCGAAGCTGATGTATCGCGGCGGGCCCGTGATGTGGCCCATCGCCCTCTGTTCCGTCATCGTCGTGCTCGTCGTCCTGCGCAAGACGCTCCAGTGGGGCTTCCACCTCCTGGCCATCCGCGCCGGGCGGAGCGGCTGGTCGGCCACGTTGGAGGCCCTTCGCGCGGGCGACCGCGCCGAGACCGCCCGCCGCGCCGCCGCCTCCGCCTCGCCCTACGCGCGCATCCTGGCCGCCGCGCTCGCCCAAGAGGCCCGTCCCTTCGCCGAGGCGCTCGAATGGGCGGCCCGCCGCGCGGTGCGCCGTCTGGCCCGCGGGTTGGGCGTGCTCGACACCATCGTCACCCTGGCGCCCATGCTTGGCATCCTCGGCACGGTCACGGGCATCATCGCCTCCTTCGACCTCATGGGCACGATGGGTGTGGATGACCCAACCGGCGTCGCCGGCGGCATCGCCGAGGCGCTCATCACCACCGCCGCCGGGCTGGTCGTCTCCATCGGCGCGCTCATCCCCCTCAACGCCGGCCGCGTCGCCCACGCCGCGCTGGTGCGCGACCTGGAGCGCGCCATGACCGACGCCGAACGCGCGGAGACCAAGGCATGAGGCTGGCCGAGGAGGAAACGCCCCGCGCGCGCCTGGAGATGACGCCCATCATGGACGTCGTTTTCCTTCTCATCGTCTTCTTCGTCTATGCCTTTCTTACCATGACCGTCCAGCGCGGCGTGCGCGTGGAGTTGCCGCGCGCCGACGGTGCCGTCTCCCACGGGCAGACCGTGCAACTGGCGTTGACCGCCGGCGACGAGGTGCTCCTGGACGGCCGCACGCCCATGGCCGCGGAGGCCGCCGTCGAGGCCGCCGCCCTGCGCGCCAAGGCGCTGGGCGTGCCCGTCGTCATCCGCGCCGATCGCCAGGCGCACGCGGGCCCCGCGCTTGAGCTCATGGCCGCGCTCCGCGCCGCCGGCGTGGGCAAGGTGACCTATCAGGTGGAAAAGGGGCGGTGAGATGGCCGTGGTGAGGGTTTGTGCCTGCGCCGCGCGCGAAGCCGCCCTCTGGGCCGCCGCTTTGGCCTTGCACCTGCTGTTGGCGTTCGCCGCCGCGCACCTGCTCCTCGGCGTGCCGCCCGCTTTGCCCGAGCCGCGCCTCTTGGTCGATTCGCTGGAGGTGGTCGTGGCCGAGACCGAGAGCGAGGTGCCCGCCGAGGCCTCCGCCCCCGCGCTCCCCGCCGCGCAGTCGCCCCGCGCCGAACCCGCGCCCGTGCTCACCGACGCCGCCTCACCCGTGGCGCTCCCCGTG
>CASEMQ010000046.1 GCA_949289005.1 uncultured Lentisphaeraceae bacterium | reverse complement strand
CAGACAGACAGACAGACAGACAGATTTGCATGGCGGCCTAGGCCCGTCCAATGGGTGACGTTGGGGGAAGTTTGTATGAAAATCACCTCCGGTAGTACACCTGCGAGAAGTCATTCTGAGTATTTTGGAGGGGAAATCCCGTGGCTTCGTACCCAAGAAGTAGATTGGCATGACATCTGGGACACAGGGGAAAAAATAACGGACGCAGGTTTTAAGAATGCAGCCGTCAAGTGGATCCCGAAGAATAGTGTGATTGTTGCCATGTATGGGGCGACAGCGGCAAAAGTTGCCATTAACAAAATTCCTCTCACCACAAATCAGGCTTGCTGTAATCTTCAGATAGACGCAACGAAAGCAAATTATCGTTATGTTTATTATTGCTTGTGCAGTCAATATGAAACGTTAAAGGCAAAGGGACAAGGAACGCAGTCCAATATCAACGCCAAAATTGTTCGCGATTTTCGCATTCCGCTTCCGTCGTTGGCGGAGCAGGGGCGGATTGTGGGGATATTGGACAAGTTCGAGGCGCTGTGCGGGGATTTGTCTGCGGGGTTGCCGGGGGAGATCGCGTTGCGGCGGAAGCAGTTCGCGTACTGGCGCGAGCGATTGCTGGATTTCAAGGAGATTGGGGCATGAGTGAGCTTGGGTTGATCGCGGAGAGCGAGGCGTGCACGGTGGTGGCGGAGTATGAGCCGTTGCCTCGGGTGGCGGAGGGGTGGCAGAGCGAGGCGGAGCTGGAGGAGGCGTTGGTGGGGCGGCTGGCGGCGCAGGGTTACGAGCCGGTGGCAATCCGGGACGAGGCGGCGCTGGTGGCGAATCTGCGGCGGCAACTGGAGGCGCTGAACGGGATTGTCTTCTCGGATGGGGAGTGGGAGCGGTTTTTCCGGGAGCGTTTGGCGAGGGAGGGGGAGGGGATCGCGGAGAAGACGGCGCGACTGCAGCGTTCGCCGGTGGAGGTGTTGCGGCGGGACGACGGGAGCTTCAAGAACGTCACGTTGCTGGACAGGCGGCGGGTGCACAACAACCGCCTGCAGGTGACGCGGCAGTTCGCGGAGCCGGGCGGGGCGCGCGCGGCGCGCTATGACGTGACGATTTTGGTGAACGGGCTGCCGATGGCGCAGATCGAGCTGAAGCGGCGGGGGGTGGCGCTGCGCGAGGCGTTCAACCAGATCGCCCGCTACCAACGGGAGAGTTATTGGGCGGGGTGCGGGCTCTTCGAGTATGTGCAACTCTTCGTGATTTCCAACGGGACGCACACGCGCTATTACTCCAACACCACACGGCGGCGTTCCATCCTGGAGCAGGCGGGCCGCCGGGGGGCGGGGGGGAAGAAATGTTGCGACAGCTTCGCCTTTACGTCGGCTTGGGCGGATGGGCGCAACCGGGCCATCGAGGATTTGGAGGACTTCGCGCGGACCTTTTTCGCGAAGCGGACGTTCCTGAACGTGCTGACGCGTTATTGCGTGCTGACGGCGGAGACGGAGCCGACGCTGCTGGTGATGCGGCCGTATCAGATCGCGGCGACGGAGGCGATTTTGCGGCGCATCGTCGCCGCGTGCGCGTATGGGCGCCTGGGCACGCCGGAGGCGGGCGGCTATGTGTGGCACACCACGGGCAGCGGCAAGACGCTGACGTCGTTCAAGACGGCCCAGCTGGCGACGGCGCTGGAGGGCATCGACAAGGTGCTTTTTGTGGTGGACCGGAAGGATCTGGATTATCAGACCATCAAGGAGTATGACCGCTTCGAGAAGGGCGCGGCGAACGGGAACGATTCCACGGCGGTGCTCACGCGGCAACTGGGGGACGCCCGCGCGCGTATCATCGTCACCACCATCCAGAAGCTGAGCATCTTCGTCAAGCGCAACAAGGCGCACGCGGCCTATGGCAAACACGTGGTGTTGATTTTCGACGAGTGCCACCGCAGCCAGTTCGGCGCGATGCACGCGGCCATCGTCAAGCGCTTCCGCCGGTCGCACCTCTTCGGTTTCACGGGCACGCCCATTTTCGCGACGAACGCCGCGGGGGGCGCGTTGGCCTGCCAAACCACTGAACAGCTCTTCGGCGAACGCCTCCACACCTACACCATCGTCGACGCCATCCGCGACGGCAACGTCCTTCCCTTCCGTATCGACACGGTGCGCACCTTCCGCCCCAAGGAAAACCTGGCCGACGCCCAGGTGCCGGCCATCGACACCGAGCGCGCCCTCCTGGCGCCCGAGCGCATCGCCGGCGTTGTGCGCTACATCCTCGACCATTTCGCCCAAAAGACCAAGCGCGGCCATGCCTATGTCTTCAAGGGGCGGCGGTTGGACGGTTTCAACGCGCTTTTCGCCGTCGCTTCCATCGACGCGGCCAAGCGCTATTACGCCGAGTTCCGCAGGCAGTTGGCCGGGACGGGGCGCGCCCTGCGCGTGGCCACCATCTTCAGCTGGGCCCCCAACGAGGAGGAGCCCGACGAAGACTTCGACGCCGCGGGGCTGGATGCCTCCTCGCGCGCCTTCCTGGAGGGTGCCATCGCCGACTACAACGCCGCCTTCGGCACGGACTTCGACACCTCCGCCGACAAGTTCCAGAACTACTACAAAGACCTCTCGCGCCGGGTCAAAAACCGTGAGGTGGACCTGCTCATCGTCGTCAATATGTTCCTCACGGGCTTCGACGCCACCACGCTCAACACGCTGTGGGTGGACAAAAACCTGCGGATGCACGGCCTTATCCAAGCCTTCTCCCGCACCAACCGTATCCTCAACACCGTCAAGACCTACGGCAACATCGTCACCTTCCGCGACCTGCAGCGGGAAACCAACGAGGCCCTCGCCCTCTTCGGCGACCGCGACGCCCGCAGCGTTGTCCTCCTGCGCCCCTATGCCGACTACCTCCGCGGTTACGATGACGACGCGGGCACCCACCATCCCGGTTATCTCGAGCTTGTCGCCGATTTGCGCGAACGCTTTCCCCCCGGCGCGCCCATCGCGGGCGAGGAGGCCCAGGCGGACTTCATCCGCCGATTCGGCGCCCTCCTGCGCCTGCGCAACATCCTTACGGCCTTCGACGCCTTCGCGAACGACGACCCCCTCCCGCTCCGCGATCTCCAAGACTGGCAGGGCGCCTACATCGACCTCTGGCAGGCTCGCGGCAAAAAGACCGACGCCGACAAGGAAAACGTCAACGGCGACCTCGTCTTCGAGATGGAGCTGGTCCGCCAAGAGGAAATCGGCATCGACGACATCCTCGCCCTCGTCCAACGCTACCACGCCGGCAATCGCCAAGACAAAGAGCTCCGCGTCTCCATCGACAAAGCCATCGCCGCCTCCACCCGCCTGCGCAGCAAAAAAGCCCTCATCGAGGCATTCGCCGACACCGTCTGCGGCGAGGACACCGCCGCCGCTTGGCGCACCTTCGTCAAGGCGCGCCGCGAGGCCGAGCTGGAAACCATCATCCGCGAGGAAAACCTCCGGCCCGAACCCACCCGCGCCTTCATGGCCACCGCCTTCCGCGACGACACGCTCAAAACCACCGGCACCGACCTCCCCGCCCTCCTCCCCAAACTCTCCCGATTCGACACGTCCCGCGAAACGCGGAAGATCGCCCTCGTCCGCCGCCTCCAAGACTTCTTCGAGCGCTTCCGCGGCCTGTGAAACCCGGTTTGCCAAAGATGGGATGGGAGACGGAATCGTAGGATGTCGATGGACTTGCGCAGGGCGCGGGGAATGGTTTGGTGTTTACTTTTGGGGTGGGGTGTGGTAAGGTTACGGCCGTTTTATCGGTAAAATTGAACGGAGGTCGCGCGAGAATGGTTACACGCAACAAGAAGGAAGCCCCCGCGGCGCAGGCGCCCACGGTTCTGTCGGAAGAGCGGTTGCGGCGCTACGAGGAGCAGGCGCGCGCGTGCGCGCAAATCGACCCGGCGCTGTATCGGCGGTACAACGTGAAGCGCGGTCTGCGCAACGAGGATGGCTCGGGCGTGTTGGTGGGGCTGACGCGCGTGGGCTCGGTGCATGGTTACGTGGTGGACGAGAACGAGTTGGTCCCGGTGCCGGGCAAGCAGTACTACCGCGGCGTGGACGTGCAGGAGCTGGTGCATGGCTTCCAGAAGGAGGGGCGGCCCGGCTTCGAGGAGACGGCGTATCTGCTGCTTTTCGGGCGGTTGCCGAACGCGGCGGAGCTGGCGGAGTGGAACGCGGTGCTGGACGCGAAGCGCGCGTTGCCGTATCTGTTGCTGGAGAAGATTATCCGCGAGCCGAGCCGGGACATCATGAACTCGTTGGCGCGCTCGGTGCTGGCGGCATACAGCGACGACGAGACGCCCGACGCGGTGGGCATCCCGGCGGTGTTGCGCCAGAGTATCGACTTGGTGGCGCGTTTCCCCGCGATGGCTGCCTACGCCTACCAAGCGAAGATGCATTACTATCACGGGGAGTCGCTCTTTGTGCGCAACCCGGTGCCGGGGCGCTCGACGGCGGAGAACTTCCTGATGATGATGCGTGAGGACGCGGCCTACACGCCGCTCGAGGCGGAGTTGCTGGATCTGTGCCTGGTGTTGCACGCGGAGCATGGCGGCGGCAACAACTCGGCCTTCACCACCCATGTGGTCACCTCGGCGGCGACGGACACCTATTCGGCCATCGCCGCGGCCATCCTCTCGCTCAAAGGCCCCCGCCACGGCGGCGCGAACCTGCGCGTGATGCACCAGATGGACGAAATCAAGGACGCGCTCCCGGATTGGGCGGACGAGGGCGCCATCGTCGATTATCTGCGCAAAATCCTCCGCAAGGAGGCAGGCGACGGCTCGGGCCTCATCTACGGCCTGGGGCACGCCGTCTACACCCTCTCCGACCCGCGCGCGGTCCTGCTCAAGGAGAAGGCGCGCGAGTTGGCCGAGACGAAGGATCGCATGGACGAGTTCCGCCTTTACGAGGCCATCGAGCGCCTCGGCCCGGCCGTCTTCAACGAAGGCCGCGAGAAGACCAAGGAGCTGTGCGCGAACGTGGACTTCTATTCCGGCTTTGTCTACGACATGCTCAATATCCCGACAGACCTCTATACGCCGCTTTTCGCCATCTCGCGCGTGGTGGGCTGGTGCGCGCACCGTCTGGAGGAGCTGGTGAACGGCGGGCCGATCGTGCGCCCGGCCTTCAAGGCGCTCGGCAAGGCGCAGGCCTACACGGCGCTGGAGGCGCGCGCATGACGGAGGGCGTGGCGGCGCTCGCGGGCCCCGTCCTGGTGACGGGGGGCAGCGGCTTCCTGGGCATCAACCTGATCCGTTGGCTACTGGCCCACGGGGTGCCGGAGGTGCGCACGCTCGACCTGGTGGGGTTCGACTACCCCGAGAAGACCGACCGCCGCCTTCGCGCCGTGGTGGGGGATGTGCGCGATCGCGCCACGGTGCGCGCGCTGGTGGAAGGGTGCGCGGGCGTGGTCCACTGCGCCGCCGCCTTGCCGCTCTGCCCCGAGGCCGAGATCCGCTCGACGGACGTGGAGGGTGCGCGCGTCGTGGCCGAGGAGGCGAAGGCCGCCGGCGTGGCGCGCTTCGTCTACATCTCCTCCACCGCCGTCTATGGCATCCCCGACCATCACCCGATTGTCGAGGACGACCGTTTGGAGGGCGTGGGGCCCTATGGCGAGAGCAAGATCGCGGCCGAGGGCATCGTGCGCGGTCTCGACGCGCCGGGCTTCGCGGTATGCGTGCTGCGCCCCAAGAGTTTCGTCGGCCCCGAGCGGCTGGGCGTCTTCGCCCTGCTTTACGACTGGGCCTACACGGGGCACGGCTTCCCGATGATCGGCGACGGCTCGAACCGCTATCAGTTGCTGGACGTGGAGGATCTCTGCGACGCGATCGGCCTGGCGTTGACGCACGCGGACGAGCCCGCCGTGCGCGACGTCTACAACGTGGGCGCGCGCCGCTTCGCCACCATGCGCGAGGATTGGCAGGCGGTGCTCGACGCGGCCGGCCACGGCAAACGCGTCCGCGCCACGCCCGCGCGCCTGGTCATTGCCGCGTTGCGCGTGCTGGAGGCGCTCCGCCTCTCGCCGCTCTATCGTTGGGTCTACGAGACGGCGCCGCAGGAGAGTTTCGTGAGCGTGGACAAAATCCGGGACCGTTTGGGCTGGGAGCCGCGCTTCTCCAACCGCGACGCGCTGTTGCGCAACTACGCGTGGTACATCGCCAACATCGACCGTTTCCGCGGGCAGAGTGGCAAAACCCACCGCGTGCCTTGGAAGCAAGGGCTCCTGGCGGTGGCAAAGAGGTTCTTCTGATGATGCGCTTGATTGTCGATCGCTCGTCCGCGCGGACGCTGGTCGCCTTTGGTGACGAGACGCTGGAGTTGCCGGGGCGCGACCCTGCGTGGTGCGCGCGGCTCCGCGACCTGCTGGGCGGGCGCCGCCCCGACGCGTTGGCGGTGGGGCTGGGGCCGGGCTCCTTCGCGGGGGTGCGCTCCGCCATCGCCTGCCTGCAAGGCATGGGGCTGGCCTGGGGGTTGCGGCCGATGGGCTTCCCCTCGGCGGCGATGCACGCTTTGGCCGCGGGTCTGCCCGAGGTCACGGTGGTGGGCGACGCGCGGCGCGGCACGCTCTGGGCGGCGCGCTTCGCCGTCTCGCCCGGGCGCCTCGCGCAGATCGGCCCCTTCCGCATCCTGGCGCGGGAACGCTTTGTGCCGGCGGCCGACATGGTGACGCCGGACGCCGAGCGCTTGGCGGACTTCGGCCTGCGGGGCGTGACGCCGACCGCCGCGCTGTTGCGCGAGGCGGTGCGCCGCTTGGGTGACGCGCTGACGGAAGACCCGGCGCCTTTCTATCTCCATCCCGCGGTGGGGGCCACACCCGCGGAGGCGTGAGCCCATGACCACCGACATGACCCAAGGCTCGCCGTTGCGGCTGCTGGTGGCCTTTTCGTGGCCGCTGCTCTTGGGCAATGTCATCCAGATGGCCTACGCGTTGGCCGACATGGTGATTGTCGGCCGCCTGTTGGGCAAGGAGGCCTTGGCGGCGGTCGGCGCCGTGGGCAGCACCATCTTTGTGGTGCTGGGCTTCGTCTTCGGCATCTCAGCCGGTGTGGGTGTGGTCACCGCGCAACGTTTCGGCGCGCGGGACGGCCGCGGCGTGCGCCTCTCGGTGGGCACGGGCGTGTGGGTGAGCGCGGCCATCGCCGCGTGCGTCACGCTGGCCTGCTGGCTCGGCACCGACCCTATCCTGCGCCTGCTCAACACGCCGCAGGACATCTTCGCGTTGGCGCACGATTATCTCGCCATCAGTTTTCTGGGCACGCCCTTCATGGTCTTCTTCAACTTCCAGAGCGCGACGCTCCGCGCGTTGGGCGACAGCCGCACGCCGCTTTTCTTCCTGGCGGGCGCAAGCCTGCTCAACGTGGCGCTGGACGTGCTCTTCATCCGCGCCTTCGGCATGGGCGTGGCCGGGGCTGCCTGGGCGACGAACACGGCAATCCTCGCCTCTGCCCTCACTTGTCTGCTGGCGGTGACGCGCCGCCTGCCGGAGCTGCGCCTGCGCCCGGCGGATTGGCGGCCGCGTTGGCGCATGGCCGTGGAGCAATTGCGCATCAGTCTGCCCATGGGACTTCAATTCTCCGTCACGGGCCTCGGGGCGATGGTGCTTCAGGCCGCCATCAACAGCTTCGGCGTGGCGCTCATGGCCGGCATGACGGCCGCGCGCGGCGTGGAAAACGTGGCCTGCCAGTTGCCCGTGGCCCTTGGTCAGGCCATGGCCACCTACTCGGCGCAGAATTACGGCGCCGGCCGCCTCGACCGTATCCGCGCGGGCGTCCGCGCCTGCGTGTGGATCACCCTGGCCAGCGGCGTGGCGATGACGGCTCTGGCGTTCGCCTTCGGCGAGACCTTCGTGGCGGCCTTCCTCTCGGAGCGCGCCCCCGAGGTGTTGGGCGTGGGCAAGCGGATGTTGGTGGTGACGGCGCCCTTCTTCGTGCCGCTGGGGCTTATCTTCATCTTCCGCAACACGCTGCAAGGCATCGGTCGCTCCCTGCTGCCCATGTTGGCGGGCTTCGTGGAGATGGCCATGCGCGTGGGCGTGGCCCTCGGCCTCCTGAGGCTCCTGGGCGAGAATGCGGTCTTCTGGGGCGACCCCGCCGCGTGGGTCGGCGCCGCCGCGCTCCTCATCGTCGCCTACTGGGCCTACACGCGCCGTTGGCCCCATGAAAGGACGCCCGCGCCGTGCCCTTGCCCCTGATCGCGCTCGGGCGGCTCCTGCGCGCCAACGCCGTCACCGCCGTCTCCCTCGCGGCGGCCGCGCTCTCCTTCCTGGCCGTCCCCGAGCCGGGCGCCTGGTGGCGTGCCATCGACCTGCGCACGCTCAATCTCCTCTTCTGCCTCATGTTCGTGGTGGCCGGCCTGCGCGAGTGCAACCTCTTCCGCGTGCTGGCCCAGGGCCTGCTGGCCGGGCGTACGCGCTTTCGCTCCCTCGCGCACACCCTCGTCCAACTCACCTTCGCGATCGCGATGGTCGCCACCAACGACGTCGCCCTCATCGCCCTCGTCCCCTTCGCCATTTACGCCCTCGACCGCCTGAACCTCCGCCATCGTCTCCCCGGCCTCATCGCCCTCCAGACCGTCGCCGCCAACCTGGGCTCCATGGCCACCCCCATCGGCAACCCGCAGAACCTCTTCCTCTACACCGCCCACCTCATCCCGCCCGGCGACTTCTTTGCCGCCACCATCCCCGTCGCCGCCGCCGGCGCGCTCCTCCTCTTCGCCCTCACCCACGCCCTGCGCGACGAGCCCATCGACTTCCATTTCGAGCATCACCGCACCCTCACCCACCGCCCCCAGGCACTTCTCTGCGGCGCGCTCTTCGCGCTCTGCCTGCTCACCGTCTTCCGCCTCCTCCCCCACGCGTGGCTCTTCGCCGCGGTGATGGCCGCCGCGCTCCTCTTCTGCCGCACCGCCCTCCGCGCCGTCGACTACGCCCTTCTCCTCACCTTCGTCGGCTTCTTTGTCTTCTCCAACAACCTTGGCCAGATCGACACCGTCCGCAACCTTCTTACCCGCCTGCTCGAGACCCACACCCAGACCACCGCCGCCATCGCCTCCCAAGCACTCTCCAACGTCCCCGCCGCCATCCTCCTCTCTCCCTTCACCGACGACTGGCGCGGACTTCTCTGGGGCGTCGACATCGGCGCCTTCGGCACACCTATCGCCTCCCTCGCCTCGCTCATCTCCTTGGGGCTCTACCTTCGCGAGCCAGACGCCCGCCCCTGGCGCTACCTCCTCCTCTTCACCCTCCTCAATCTTGCCTTCCTCTGCGCCCTCACCGCCCTCACCCCCTTCCTTGACTAGAATGATGTCTCTTTGCGGAATCCCAAAAACGTGCGCGGTGTGCTACACTTGTCCCTGGAACAACGACCTTAGGAGGCTGTATGTCAACGTTCATTCTGATCTTCCTCATTCTCGGCATCGTTCTTGTTGTCGCGTTTCGTTTCGGCAAATCGGGCCGCCGTTTTACGGCGCGTGCTTCCGCCGCGTTGGACGACGATCCGGAGGCTGTCGCCGCGCAGAAGGGTGCGGAAGGTGAAGAACGTCTTGCCACGCGATTGCCCGACCTGCTTCCGCCCGAAAGTATCATTCTCCGCAATCTTCTTATTCCCAAGCACGATTGCACCACCACCGAACTCGATCTTCTTGCCATCACCCCCAATGGCCTTTTCCTCATCGAGAGCAAGTGCTTCTCCGGTTGGATCTTTGGCGATGTCGCCGGCGAGCATTGGACGCAGAGCCTTCCCTCGCGTTCCGGTCCCGCCGTCAAAAATCAGTTCCTCAACCCCATTCGTCAAAACGCCTCCCACGTTCGCCACCTGCAAACCTATCTTCAGGAGCGTGGCCACACCCCGCCCATTCATTCCGTCATTGTTTTCACCGGGACTGCTCAGCTCAAATCCACCCCGGCCTATGCACCCGGCCACGTGATCACCACACTCCGCCATCTTCCGCACGTCCTCGCCGCCATCCTTGCCACGCACCCCGCCACGCTTGGCCAAGACCGGATCCGTGCCATTGCCGACGCGTTGTCCTCTGCCGCCCATGCCACCGACGACGATCGCGCCCGGCACGTCGAGGCACTTCATGCCCAATCGGCCGTTCCCCGTTGCCCTCGTTGCGGCGCCATCCTCGTCCAACGCACCGCCACCAAAGGCCCCAACGCCGGTCAGACCTTCCTCGCGTGCCCGCGGTATCCCCAATGCCGCCACACCCAGCCTCTCGATCTCCCCGAAAACTAAGTGGCGTAGTCTTGCCGTGATTGTGCGCCGCTCCCACAAAGGCGAGGAAGTCACGCCAAATCCGGATGGCCGCGCCGTCCACATCGTCCCAGTCTACGACTGGTTACTCGCCCCCGAGACGCCCAACGACTGAGCTTTCCCACACGTCGCCGCGCCATCGTTTGGCTCGTCGATAACGTTCCCAATGGCCTTCTTTCGGAGAGACGGCGCATCTCACCCCGGGAAGCGGCGTGTCTCGGAAGACGCCCCCTTGCATGGATTGAGAGGGCTCCTCCGAGCCTTTCCCGTCTTCGCGCGTTGCCAACACCCCCTTTTCGGCCTATTGACAGGTCGTCGACAGGTTTTCGGCAAGCCTTCCCGCCGAGATGCCATCGTTCGCCGGGGTGGGGGACCCGCACCACACGTTCCCGCCCTGTTCCGTTGTGCGAAAGGTTGACGAAAGTCTCTTTTCTGCGGAAAGACAGTGGGGTTGGCGTTTTGCTGTCATAGGCGCCACGCGAGGGGAGAGTCCTCGCACTTTGCGCTTTGCGCAAACAGGTTGCTCCAAACGAAGCCTAGGAAACTTTCATGCCGAGCAATGTGTTTTGCAAGGTGCGCCGTATCGGCGCGCTTTCTTTGCACGTATTCGTTCAGGGCACATCCTAGGGCCTCGGTATAAGTGCGTGAAAGAAAGCGTGCTTTTTATGGTCACAAAGGACGAGAAAGAGACGAGGCCGGTGCGAACGATGCGTATCGGTAAACCGCGCATCGAACACCACGACGCTCGGGCAAGGTTGATCGCGGAGATCCGCATTGGCGAGGACGACGTGCGGCCGCTGTGGTTCGAGGTGGAGGAGAAGTATGGACAGTATCTCTGCGCGGAGCGGTCGGACGCTTTTCTGATTGGCCTGCTGAACTTCGCCCAACGGGAATGGCTGGACATCGTCTGCGAGGCACCCGTGACCGCGCGCCTGCTCTACCAAATCCGCACCTACCTCATCCCCTCCCTGACGCGCAACAGCAAGGTCCTTCACGAGACGTGTATCGAGGCGCCGATGGACGACACGCCGATGGACAATGCGGGTGGCGTCGGCACGGGCATCTCCTGCGGCGTCGATTCCCTCCACGTGGTGAAGAATTACGCACATTCGCCTTTTCTATGGCCCGCGCGTGAACGCGGCGATGGCGGTGGCCAACACGGTGAACAGTCACGCGAACACGCTCTCGGCGGCGATGATTGGCGCCTTCACGCCGGCCATCACCACGGAGTGCGGGGCGGGGGACGACGCGAAGATGCGCCGCTTGGCGGGGCGTGCCAGCAAGTTCGGGTTGGTGCTGTCGTTGCTTTTCCTGTTGCCGCTGGCGTTGGAGTTGCGCGAGGTCATCCACCTTTGGCTCAAGGAGCCGCCGCCTTTCACCGTCGGGCTCTGCTATCTGATGATGCTCGACCTGCTTGGCAACACGGCCACAACGGGTCAAGGGACGACCATCACGGCCAAGGGGCGCATAGCGGCCTTTCAGCTGGCGCTGGGGCTGACGTGCTTTTTGGCGTTGCCCTTGGCCTGGTGTTTCGCCGCGGCCGGGTGCAACGTCTATGCCGTCGGCGCCTCGGTGGCCTTTGTCTCGATGGTGCACGTGGGCGTGCGGCTGTGGTTCGCGCGGCGGCAGGCGGGCATGGGCGTGCGGGATTGGCTCTTCCGGACGATTGCGCCGGTGGCGATCGCCGCGGCGGTGGCGGGGGCAATCGGGCTGTTGCCGCGGCTCGCGATGGAGGCGTCCATTTGGCGCGTGGGGATCACGACGGCGCTCGCGGAGGCGGTGTTCTTGCCATTGGTTTGGTGGTTGGTGCTTGACGCGGAGGAGCGGGCCTTTACCCTCACGCGTCTGCGGCGCTATATGGGTGGGCGCGCGGGCGCATCGTGAGGCGCGCCGACGTTGGGGAAAACGCGTCGGACACAAGAAGCCCCCGTGCGTGGCGCGCGGGGGCTTCTTGTGTGCCGTTTGGGGCGTGGCTCAGGCGTTGGAGACGCCGGTCTGGGAGAAGATGTACTTGTAGTAATCTTTGTTGCGGAGTTTGCCGGCGGCCTCCTCGTCGCAGATGACGATGCAGTCGTTGTGGTATTGGAGGGCCGAGCAGGGGCACATGGCGGTGACGGGGCCTTCGACGAGGCCGGCGATGGCGTCCTGCTTGCCTTTGCCGAAGGCGAGGAGGACGACTTTCTTGGCGTCCATGATGGAGCCGATGCCCATGGTGACGGCTTGGGTGGGGACTTCGTCGACGCGGCCTTGGAAGAAGAGGCGGGCGTTGTCGTTGATGGTCTGCTGGGTGAGGACCTGGCTGTGGGTGCGGCAGGCGAGGGAGCAGCCGGGCTCGTTGAAGGCGATGTGGCCGTCGGAGCCGATGCCGAGGAGCTGGATGTCGATGCCGCCGGCGGCCTTGATGGCGTCTTCGTAGGCTTGGCAGGAGGCGGCGATGTCGGTGGCGAGGCCGTCGGGCACGTGGGTCTTGGCCTGGTCGATGTCGATGTGGTCGAAGAGCTGGGTCTTCATGAAGTAGTGGTAGCTCTGGTCGTGCTCGGGGGCGAGGCCAAGGTATTCGTCGAGGTTGAAGCTCTGGCAGTCTTTGAAGGAGACGGTGCCGGCTTTGCAGGCTTCGGCGAGGAGTTTGTACATCTTCACGGGGGTGGAGCCGGTGGCCAGGCCGAGGACGGTCTTGGGGTTTTGCTTCACTTGGTCGATGAAGATGGAGGCGGCCAGGCGGCTGCCTTCCTCGGGGTTTTGGACGATTGCGACTTTCATGGTGTTGTCCTTTCGTTTTCCGGAAATGGGTTATTTGCCGACGGTTTTGGCGCAACGTTGGACGATGGCCTGCATTTCCTCGCGGGCGTCTTCCATGCAGCGGGCGAGGCGGAATTGCGTGCGGCAGCGGTCGATGTTCTGCTTGGGGTAGTGGGTCTTGAAGTAGACGTCGCCCTGGAGGTAGTCGGTGAGGAAGCGGATGCCGATCATGAAGGGGAGGAGCCAGGCGGAGAAGACGAGTTCCTGGATTTCGGCGGGGACGAGGAATTGGGCGGTGTCGAGGTAGCCGGCGGTGACGGCCTCGAACATTTTGAGGTCGAGGTGGACGTTTTCGACGTCGGGCTCGGATTCGTCGGCGGTGTTGCAGGTGGTGCGGCAGAGGTCGCCGAAGTCGTAGAGCGCGAGGCCGGGCATGACGGTGTCGAGGTCGACGACGGCGACGCAACGTTTGGTGGAGGGGTCGAAGAGCGCGTTGTTGATTTTGGTGTCGTTGTGGGTGATGCGTTCGGGGATTTGGCCTTTGAGGTAACGGTTGAGGAGGTGGGCGACGAGGTGGCGGCGCGTGCGGACGAAGTCGAGCTCCGCGGCCACTTCGTCGGCGCGGTTGCGGATGTCGAGGTAGGCGGCTTCCTCCAGCGTGGCGTAGCGCATGGGGGTGTGGTGGAAATAGGGGATGGTCTCGTGGAGGCGGGGGAGGGGGAGGTCGGCCATCATGTTTTGGAAGCGGGCGAAGCCGCGGGCAGCCTCGAAGGCGACGTCGGGGTCGCGGACGTTGTCGTAGCTTTCGACATCGTCGATGAAGTCGTACATCCGCCACCATTTGCCTTCGAAGGTGCGGACGCAGTTGCGGCCTTCGCGGGTGTGGATGAGGCTGAGGACTTTGACGTCGGGGAATGCCTTGGCTTTGCCGTTGAGGTGGGCGAGGGTGCGCTCGATATTGTCCATCACCTGCTGGGGCTTGCGGAAGACGGCGTGGTTGATGCGCTGGAGGGTGTAGCGGTGGCGCGTGCCGTCGGCCTCCTCGGTGGTGACGCGGAAGGTGTCGTTGATGTGGCCGCTGCCGTAGGGCTTGGCTTCGACGGGGAGGCCTTTGACGGCGAAGGAGGCCAGGATTTCCTCGATTTTGCGGGTGTCCATTGGTGTCGTCTCTCCGCGGTGGGTTTTCTCACAAAACGCGAACGCCCGCGGCGGGGGTGCCGCGGGCGTCGTGGGGCGGGGTCACACGGAGGCCAGTGCGTCCTTGACGATGGCCTCCATGCGCTCGGCCTGCTCTTCCATGCTCTGGACCATCTTGATCTGGGTGCGGCAGCGGTCGACGTTGTGGCCGGGGCGTTTGATGTGGAAGTAGACGTCGCCCTGGAGGTAGTCGGTGAGGAAGCGGATGCCGATGGTCATGGTGATGAGGCGCGCGGAGAAGGCGAGCTCTTCCTTTTCGGCGGGGGTGAGGAACTTGGCGCCGCGGCAGTAGCCTTTGACCAGGGCCTCGAACATGTCCATGCGCGAGTAGACCTTGGCGAGGTCCTGCTCGTCCTCGGCGGCGTTGGCGGTGGAGGTGCGGCACATGTCGCCGAAGTCGTAGAGGGCGAGGCCGGGCATGACGGTGTCGAGGTCGATGACGCAGATGCCGCGGCCGGTGGCGTCGTCAAGCATCACGTTGTTGATTTTGGTGTCGTTGTGGGTGACGCGCTCGGGGATCTCGCCTTTGGCGGAGCGTTCGAGGAGGCGGCCGAAGGTGGCGGCGCGAGCCTCGACGAAGGCAATCTCGGGCTTCACGTCCTTGGCGCGGTTGAAGGCGTCTTTCTGGATGGCGGCCTCGAGGGTCTCGAAGCGGCGGACGGTGTCGTGGAAGTGGGGGATAGTCTCGTGGAGGCGGGGGTCGGTGAGGTCGGAGACCATGTTCTGGAAGTCGGCGAAGGCCTCGCCCACGAGTTCGGCTTGGTGCGCGCTCTGGATTTGGTCGTAGGTGCGCGCGCCTTCGACGAAGATGTACATGCGCCACCAGTTGCCGGCGGCGTCGTGGTGGACGGGCTCGCCGTCGCGCGTGAGAATGAGTGTGAGCGTGCGGCGCGAGATGTCCTGGACGCCTTGTGCGCGGAGTTTCGTGGCGATGTGGCGCGTGACGCGCAGGATGTTTTGCTGCACGTTTTGGGGTTGGGTGAAGACGTGGTGGTTGATGCGCTGGAGCAGGTAGTGCATTTTCGCGCCGCCCACGCTGTACGAAATCCGGTAGGTGTCGTTGATGTGGCCGCTGCCGTAGGGGCAACCGCCCTCAAAGTCGCCATATACCTGAAACGCGGAGGAGATGGTGCGCAGTTCCTCTTGCGTCGCCTTGCCAAGCTCTGCCATGACTCAAACCTTTCTCTCGGGTGAACGTTCCTTGCAACGACACTTACTCTACCACACTTCCGGAAAAAAGCAAAGCGACCGCCCTCGGGCCGCGTCAGAAATCGAGGTTCTTGACGTTGAGGGCGTTGTCCTCGATGAAGGCGCGGCGCGGCTCCACGTCTTCACCCATCAGCAGGCTGAAGGTCCTGTCGGCGGCGATGGCGTCCTCGATTTTCACCTGGAGCATCCGGCGCGTGGCGGGGTTCATGGTGGTGTCGAAGAGTTGCTGCGCGTCCATCTCGCCGAGGCCTTTGTAGCGCTGGATGACGACGCCGCGGCGGCAGCGCGTGCGCACTTCCTCGATGAGCTGGCCCAAGCCGGTGACGGTGACGGGCGGGCGGTTGCCGTCGCGCAGTTCGCCTAGGGGCGTGCCGTTGCCGAAGTAGGATTCCGGGCCGAAGCCGAGCCCTTGCGCCATCAGCTCGCGGAACTGGTCGCGCAGGCGTTGCGAGCGGAAGACTTCCATCCATTGGAAGGCGTGGCGTTGCTTGGGCGCGTATTCGGAGACGCGGTAGAGCGAGAGATCCACCGGCTCGCCCAGCGTGCGCTCGGCTTCCGCGCGCAC
Organism: uncultured Lentisphaeraceae bacterium; assembly: GCA_949289005.1. Classification (GTDB taxonomy): domain Bacteria; phylum Verrucomicrobiota; class Kiritimatiellia; order RFP12; family DVOR01; genus Spyradenecus. The sequence continues at coordinate 13,005 of CASEMQ010000046.1, read as the reverse complement.
GGCCTCCAGCTCCACGTCGTCGCGCGGGAAGAGGAAGCGTTCGTTGTCGCCCGCGCCGATGACGGCCATGTAGCGCGCGAAGTCGCCCGTCGCCGGGTCGAAGGTCTTCAGGTAGGCTTCCGCGTCCACGCCGCGCAGGCGGATGGAGCGCAGGGTCGCCTCAATCTCCAGCGCCACGTTGAGGAAGCGCATGAAGCGCTCCACGTAGAGCGTCTCGCCGTCGGCCTTGGTGAAGCTGAGCGTGTCGCACCCCAGGAGCAGGCGGCGCTCCAGGGCTTCGTCGTTGGCCACGTATTCCACCTTTTTGCCGCGCTTGATTTGGTAGAGCGGCGGTTGGGCCAGGTAGACGAAGCCGTGCTCGATGAGCTTGGGCATTTGCCGGAAGAAGAAGGTGAGCAGGAGCGTGCGGATGTGCGCGCCGTCCACGTCCGCATCCGTCATGATGATGATTTTGTGGTAGCGCACCTTGGCCAGGTCAAAGTCGTCCGGGCCGAAGCCGCCGCCGATGGCGGTGATGAGCGAGCGGATTTCTTTGTTGTCGAGCATTTTGTCGATGCGGGCCTTCTCCACGTTGAGCACCTTGCCGCGCAGGGGCAGGATGGCCTGGATGCGGCGGTCGCGCCCGTCGCCGGCCGTGCCGCCGGCCGAGTCGCCTTCCACCAGGAAAAGCTCCGTCTCCTCCGGGTCGCGGCTCGAGCACGCCTTCAGCTTGCCGATGACGTTGAAACTCTCCAGCGCGCCTTTTTTGCGCGTGCTTTCGCGCGCCTTGCGCGCCGCCTCGCGCGCCTGGCAGGCCAGGGCGGCCTTCTCGATGATGGTGCGCGCGACCTTCGGGTTCTCCCCGAAGTATTCGGACAGCTTGGCCGAGACGATGCTCTGCACCAGGCCGGCGACGTTCGAGCCCAGCTTCGTCTTTGTCTGCCCCTCGAATTGCGGCTGCGGGATTTTCACGGAGATGACCACCGTGAGCCCCTCGCGGATGTCCTCGCCCGTCAGCGTCACATCCACCTTCTTGCCCAGCTTGTTGTCGGCGATGTACTTGCCCACCGTGTTCGTCAGCGCCGAGCGGAAGCCGGCCACGTGCGTGCCGCCGTCCACCGTGTTGATGTTGTTGCAGTAGGAGTACTCGATGGAGGAGTAGACGTCGGTGTACTGCATGGCCACCTCCACCGCGATGGGGCCGTAGTCGTTGCTCCCCTGGCCGGAAATGTAAATCACGTCGTGCAGCGGCGTCTTCGTCTGGTTGATGTAGGCCACGAACTCGCGGATGCCTCCCTCGTAGCAGAAGGATTCCTGGTGCTTTGCCTCACCCCGCGTGTCCGTCAGCGTGATGCGCACCCCGCCGTTCAGGAAGGCCAGCTCGCGCAGCCGGTGCGCCAGCGTCTCCCACTTGAACCCGTCGCGATACTCGAAAATCCTCGGGTCCGGCATGAACGTCACCGACGTGCCCGTGCCCCCCGTGTCCCCCACCTGCGTCACCGGCCCGCACGGCTTGCCCCGCTCATAACGCTGACGGTAGATATGCCCGTCGCGCTTCACCTGCACCTCCATCCACTCCGAAAGCGCGTTCACGCAGCTCACGCCCACGCCATGCAACCCGCCCGACACCTTGTAGCCGCTGCCGCCGAACTTGCCGCCCGCGTGCAGCACCGTCATCACCACCTCCAGGGTGGACTTCTTCATCTTCGGGTGCTCCGCCACCGGGATGCCGCGCCCGTTGTCCTCCACCGTCAACGAGCCATCCGGGTTGATCGTCACCTCGATATGCGTGCAGTATCCGGCCAACGCCTCGTCGATCGAGTTGTCGACCACCTCATAGACCAGATGGTGATACCCACGCTCCGCCGTGTCGCCGATATACATCGCCGGGCGCACCCGCACCGCCTCCAACCCCTCCAACACCTCGATGGAGTCCGCGTCGTAATGCTGCCCCTCGGGCTTCGCCTGCTCGTTCTCTGTCATGAAACCAACCTTCTTCTTTGCCTCGCGGCCTAACAATCGCCCTACAGTATAGCACATTCCCGCCATGTGCCGTGCGACCGGCCCCGAGACGTCGCCGGCCCGTCTCCCGCCCGGCCGCCAAACGGCCGGGGCCTGTTGAAAACCCTGTTGAAAGTGTGTTGAAAACCGAGGCGTCCCGAAGCCCCCAAAAAACCATCTTTTCAATCAGGGAGCGGGGTCGTTTTCCGGGATGCGCCGCATCTCTCCCCGGGACGCGGCGCATTCCCTGCCGAGACACGCCGTGCGACTTATCGACAGGCGCCTGACAATCGGGCGCCCCGGCGCTGGCTTTTCCTGCCCGTGCCCCGCCTGCATTGCGCAGTATGCAGGAGGGGCGCGGGGCGGGCGCGAAGGTATTGTCGCGCAGAGGCGGATGGTGTATCTTATACAACGTTTGTTGGCGCGAGCCAGAACAGTAACAAACCAGAACAGTAACAAAGGAGTTTGCGATGAGTCTCTTTTCGACACGCCGTGGTTTTCTGAAGGCGGGCGGCATGGTCGGCGCGGCCGGCATGATGGGTTCCATCGGGTGCACGATCCCGAAGCGGAAAAACGAGCACGTGGGCGATCTGCGGTGCGCGCCGCTCGAGACGGTGAAGGTGGGCGTGATTGGCCTGGGCATGCGTGGCCCCGGCGCGGTCTCGCGCATCTCGGCCATCCCCGGCGCGCGCATCACGGCGCTGTGCGACATCTTTGAGCCGCGCGTGAACAACCGCGTGAAGTGGCTCAAGGACAACGGCCACCCGGAGCCGAAGCGATATTTCGGCGGCACGGAGGAGTGGAAGAAGCTGGTGGAAGACCCGGAGGTCAACCTGGTCTACGTCACCGCGCCCTGGCAGATGCACGTGCCGATGGTGAAGTTCGCGCTGGAGCACAAGAAGCACGTGGCGTGCGAGGTGCCGATGGTTTTCACCGTCGAGGATTGCTGGGACATCATCGACCTGGCGGAGAAGAACCGCTGCCACTGCATGCTGTTGGAGAACTGCTGCTATGGCGAGAGCGAGATGCTGGCGTTGAACATGGTGCGCAACAAGGTGCTTGGCACGCTCGTCCACGGCGAGGGCGCCTACATCCACGACCTGCGCAGCCTCATGTTCGCCGGCAATGGCTACGAGGGCTTCTGGCGCCTGAAGTGGAACGCCGTCCACACGGGCAACCCTTACGCCACGCACGGCCTCGGCCCGATCTGCCAGTACATGAGCGTCGGCCGCGGCGACCAGATGCGCGTGCTCACCGCCATGAGCTCGGGCGCCTTCGGCATGGCCGAGTACGCCGCCGCCCACAAGGAGCAGCTCGACAAACTGATCGCCGAGCGCAAGGACGACAAGTATGGCATGACCGACACGCGTGCCCTGACGGGGCCTTGGGCGCGCGGCGACATGTGCACCGCCATCATCAAGACCGAGCTGGGCCGCACCATCATGGTCCAGCACGACACCACGAGCCCGCGCCCCTATTCGCGCATCAACCTCATCAGCGGCACCAAGGGCATCCTCAAGGATTATCCCCTGCAAATCGCCCTCGAGCCCAACGCGCACGGCTGGCTCGGCAAAAAGCAGATGGACGAGGTCGTGGCCAAGTATCGCCACCCGCTCTGGCGCGATTCCGGTGAAATCGCCAAGCGCATGGGCGGCCACGGCGGCATGGACTTCCTCATGGATCTGCGCCTCTGCTACTGCCTGCAGAACGGCCTGCCGCTGGACATCAACGTCTACGAATCCTGCCAGTGGTCCGTCCTCGCCGAGCTCACCGAGACCTCCGTGAGGCACGACGGCGCCCCCGTCGAGGTGCCCGACTTCACCCGCGGCGCGTGGAAGGAGCTCGCCCCCCTCGGCATCGAGTCGGTGAACCTGAACATCGACAAGAACGCCAAGGCCGACAAGCAGATGTCCGTCTAAGCCGGCCCCTTTCCCGAAGCCCCCGGCGCGGCTCCTGTCTCCGGCCGCGCCGGGGGCTTTTCGCACCCGCCGCGCATCGTTTCGCCGGTGGTTTCGCGCGGGGAGGGAATGTGCTATACTTCATGCTATGAAGCGAGGTTTGCTTGTGGCGGTCGCGCTGTGCGCGGCGACGGTGTTTGCGGCGGGAGACGCGGCGAACGGGCTGAATATCACGCACCGGATGATGACGCTGGCCATCCAGGTGGGGATTATCCTGTTCGCGGCGCGCTTGGGCAATTTGCTCTTCACGTGGCTGCGGATGCCGAGCGTGCTGGGCGAGCTGTGCGCGGGCATCGCGATCGGGCCGTACGCGCTGGGGAAGGCGTGGCCGGAGTGGGTGTTCCAGCTGTTCCCGGGGTCGTCGGTGGGGGTCTCGCCGGAACTGTACGGGTTGTGCACGGTGGCCTCGATCGTCCTGCTGTTCCTGGTGGGGGCGGAGACGGATCTGCGGATGTTCATGCGCTATTCGGCGGTGGGGTCGCTGGTCGGCGTGGGCGGCGTGATCTTTTCGTATCTGGCGGGCGCGACAATCGGCGTGTGGCTGATGGGGCTGGAATGGTCGGACCCGACGACGATTTTGTTGGGCGTGATGAGCACGGCGACCTCGGTTTCCATCACGGCGCGCATCCTGTCGGAGCGGCACAAATTGGACTCGCAGGAGGGGGTGACGATCCTGGCGGGGGCGGTGATCGACGATGTGCTGGGCATCATCATGCTGGCGATCGGGATGGGGCTGATCGCGGCAAAGGAGGGTGGGGAATCCTTCTCGTGGGGGCACATCGCGGGTATCGCGGCGAAGTGCCTGGGCATCTGGATCGGCGCGACGGCGGTGGGCATCCTGATCTCGCGCAAGGTGGCGTGGCTGTTGCGCTTCTGCGGGTCGCATGGCGAGGTGGCGATCCTGACGTTGGGGTTGGCGTTGCTGGTGGGCGGGCTCTTCGAAAAGGCGAGCCTGGCGATGATCATCGGCGCGTATGTGACGGGCCTCTCCTTCTCGCGGACGGATATGGGGGTGATGATCCAAGAGAAGCTGCACGGCGTCTATCAATTCCTGGTGCCGATTTTCTTTGTGGTGATGGGCATGATGGTGGACGTGGGGCAGTTCCTGGAGCCGAAGGTGTTGGCGGCGGGGTTGATTTACACGTTCGTGGCGGTGCTGGCCAAGGTGGTGGGGTGCGGCCTGCCCACGCTCCTCTTCCGCTTCACGCCGGTGGGTGCGCTGCGCGTGGGGTTGGGCATGGTGCCGCGCGGCGAGGTGGCGTTGATCATCGCCGGCATCGCGGCGGCGCACGGCCACGCCGAAATCTTGGGCGTGGCCGTGCTGATGACGGTGCTGACGACGCTCGTCTCGCCGCCGCTCCTCTTGGCTGCCTTCAACATCAAGCGCCCGGGGCACCGCCAGTCGGGCACTGGCGAGGATCGCCCCGCGGCGGTCTACCACTTCCCCAACCCCACCATCACGCAGACCGTGATGGGCAAGATCTTGCAGAACCTCACGCAGGAAAACTTCTTCACCCACCACGTCAGCCCCGCCGAGGGGCTCTACCAGGCGCGGCGCGACGACATCGTCGTGAATATCGCCTGCCGGGGGCGCGAAATCGCTTTCACGGCCTCGCCGGAGGCCCTCCCCTTCGTGCGGATCGTCATGGCGGAATCCTTGGCGGAGTTCGAGACCGTGCTGGAGGCGCTGCGCAAACCCATCGACGAAAACACCCATGTGGGCATTGCCGACGCCGCCCCGCCTGAACTCCCCGCCAAGCCGAAACCCGCCGGCCGGCGCGACATCCTCGCGCGTCACGTGCGCGTCGCGCGCATCGTGCCCCGCCTGAAGGCCACCGACCGCGACGGCGCCATCCGCGAACTGCTCGCCACGCTCCGCGACACGGGCGCGGTGCGCGACTTGGACGAGGCCGAGGCCGCCATCTTCCAGCGCGAGCGCGTCATGCCCACGGGCGTCGGCTTCGGCGTGGCCTGCCCGCACGCGCGCACCCACGCCGTCGATGCGCTGGTTTGCGCCATCGGCATCGCCGAGACGCCTATCGACTTTTCCGAGGATGAGGAGGGGCGCGCGTGCCATATCATCATCCTCACGCTCACGCCCGACACGGCCAACAGCCCCTACATGACGTTCATCACCGCCGTGCTCACCGCGCTCCGTTCGCCCGACAAGCGCCGCGCGCTGACCCAGGCCACCACCGCCGAGGCCATCCGCGGCATCCTGCTCTCGCCATGACTTTCCCCCGTCTTCGTTCCCTTGCCACGCTTTGCCTCGCGGCCGCCGCGCTTTGCTTCGCCGCCGCCGCCCGAGCCGCTTGGGCGCCGCGCGACCGTGCCTTCTACGAGCTCATCATCGCCAAGGAGCCTTTTGGCCCCATGGCCGCCGACGTCGCCGGCGCCGAGGCCGCCCAGCCCGAGGTTACTCCCGAGATGGTGCAGGAGGAATCCAACAAGATCCAACTCTGCGCCATGACCGTCACGCCCGACGGCCGCACCGCCGTGGGCATCATCGACAACGGCGTCTCCCCGCCCGCCTATCTCACCCTCTTCGACGGCGAAAGCAGCAACGGCCTCGAGCTCGTCGTCTCCGACCTCGATCGCGAATACGCCACCTTCCGCCGCGACGGCATCACCTTCACCCTCGGCCTCGGCCTGGGATTGTTGGAGACTCTCACCCCCGAGCTCTTGGCGCAGCGCGAGGCCGACGCCGCCCAACAGGCCGAGGCCGAAGCCGAGCGCAAGCGCAAATCGGCCAACTCCTTGGCCGAACAGCTCATTGCCATGCAGCTGAGCCTCCCGCCGGATGTGGAGGCCCCGCCCCTGCCCATCCCGCTCGGAGACGCCAAAGCCTTCACCAAGGAGTTCGATCCCAACAAGGAAAAAAGCGAGCCGCAAACCGAGACTGAGGCCCTCGTCCAAGCCGGCGTCGAGGAACTCAAGGCCGCCGTCGCCGCCGGCGAAAGCCCGCAAGATTACCTCAAACGCCTCGTGGAACACCGCCAAAAAGAGGTGCAGCGCCAGCAAATCGAAAAGCAGGCCGCACAGGCCGCGCTCGACCAAGAACTCGCCGCCGGCGGTCTCTCCGAGGCGGACGCCGAGGCACTCCGCCGCCGCACCAACATCGAGCTCATGAAAAAAGGCGTCGTCCCCCTGACCCCTGTCGACAACCTCACCGACTCCGAGCGCGCGGAGATTGATGCCGCCCTGAACGCGCCCGCGCCATGAGCCGCCTCCCCCTCGCCCGAACCCTTCGCCGCGTGCCTAAGATGATTTGGTTGGCGCTTGGCGTCGGCGCGGCTATCCTGATCCCCTTCGCGCTCTTCGGCGATGCCATCGATGCCTGGTTCGTCACGCTGGCAAGCCCGGAGGCCGGCACCGCGCGCGGCGTGCTGGGGGGTGTCATCTTCGCGCTCTTGGCGCTCGACATCGTGTTGCCCGTGCCCAGCAGCTTGGCCAGCACGCTCTGCGGCGTGCTCTTCGGGCTGTGGGGAGGCTTTTGGATCTCCTTCGGGGCGATGACGGTGAGTTGCGTGTTGGGCTATGCCCTCGGCCGCCTCTGTTCGGGCTATGCCAAACGCTTGATAGGCGCGCGAGAGAACGCGTTGTTGCGGCTCTTCCTGCGCCGCCACGGCGTCTCCTTCCTGGTGGCGTTGCGCACGGTGCCGGTGTTGGCCGAGGCTTCGGTGCTCTTCGCGGGCTTGGGGCGGATGCGCACCCTGCGCGCCGCCTGGCCACTCCTGCTCGGCAACGCGGCCGTCTCGCTGATTTATGCTTGGGTGGGCGACCAAGGCCGTTCGGCCGACGCCATGCTCCCGGCCTTCCTTGCCTCCCTCGCGCTCTCGGGCGCGCTGATGGCCCTCGCTTATTTTCGCCCGCGGCGATAGGCGCCCCGGTGCCTCGGGCGTCGCGCCCGGGCGTCGATGCCCGGCGGCGTCAATCCCGGGAGGTCGCGATGCGTTGTCAACTTGCTTTCGGACAACAACAGGCACGGCCTTATTTCGCGGCAGACCGCGGGGGAGTTGCCGGGTGAACCGCGATTTGGTATTATGGGTTCATCGTTAAACCACTTATGTGACGAAAGGAGTGAGACATGAACGCCAAGTTCCGTTTTTGCCGCTGCTCCTGCCCCGGTTTGTCGGGGTTGACAACGGCTCTTGGGATGGGCGATTGCCATCCCGCCCCCTCTGATTTGCGCTGAGCGCCGGCCTTGAAGCAAGGCCGAGTGGCACCGTTTTGCGCGCCGTGTCGCGGCGTGGCGGGCGGCGTCTGTTTGCGTTTGGTTTTTGTCATTCGGAGGATTGCATCATGAATCGTTTGTTGTTGGAGGCGCCGATTGGGCGTCTGTTCGCGCATTATCTGTTCCCGACGGTGTGCGCGACGTTGGTCACGGCCATTTATCTTTTTGCCGACACGGTGATGGTGGGTTATCGGCTTGGGGCGGAGGGTGTGGCCGCGCTGAACCTAATCGTGCCGCTGGAGTTCGCGTTTTTCGCGGTGGGATCGCTGTTGGGCAATGGCGGGGGTATTTGCTTCACGCGGCGGTTGAGTGTGGGCGACGTGGTGGGGGCACGGCGTTGCTTCGCGGTGGCGATGGTGGCGGGTGCGGTTTTCGCGGCGGTGGCGACGGTAGCGTGCGTGCTGGGGCTGCGGCCTTTGGCGGCGCATGTGCTGGGCGCGGGCGAGGGGGCGCTCTTGGGGGCGGCGGTGGAATATGGCGTCTTCATCGCGGCGGGGTGCCCGGCCTTTGTGGCGGTGACGTTGCTGGCACCGTTTTTGCGGCACGACCGTGCACCGCGGCGGGCGATGGCGGCGGTGTTGGCGGGCGGGCTCACGAACATTGCGCTGGATTGGCTCTTCATGTACCCGCTGGGGATGGGGCTGGCGGGCGCGGGGCTGGCAACGGCGTTGGGTGCGACGCTCACGGCGGCGATCATGCTGACGCATTTCCGCCAGCCCGCGCGCAACCTGCGCTGGGCGCGCCCGCGGTGGCGGCTGTTGCCGCAGGTGGTGGGCTTCGGCGGGGGGGATTTCCTGCAGGAGCTGACGGGGTGCGCCACGGTGTTGCTTTTCAATCGGCTGGCCTTGGCGAACTTGGGCGAGACCGGGCTGGTGCTGTATGGCGTGGTGGCGAACGACCTGTTGGTGATGACGGCGCTCTACAATGGCGTGGCCCAGGCCGCGCACCCGCTGACGGCGGCGAACGCGGCCGCCGGCCTGCCCGGGCGCGCCCGGCGTGTGCTGACCTATGCGCTTGGCACGGCCGCGGGGGTGGGGATGGTGGGGGCGGCGTTTGCAGCGTTGTTCCCGGGGCTGGCGTTGCGTGCCTTTTTGCCCGCGGAGGCGGTGGCGGCGTTGCCGGGCGCGGCCGAGGGTGCGTTGCGGGCGGCACTGCTCTGCCTGCCGCTGATGGGGCTCGCGCAGATTGCCACGTTGCAACTTCCGGCGCTTGGCAAGCCGTGGGCAGGCACGTGCTTCGCGTTTTTGCGGAGCGGGCCGCTGCTGTTGCCCCTTGGGTTGCTGTCGGCGTGGTTGGCGGGGCCGTGGGGGATCTGGTGGGCCTTCGCGGCGGCGGAGGCGACGGTGGTGCCGTTGCTCTTCTTGGCGTTGCGGCAAGCGTTCCGGCGCGAAAGCACGGATCTCTCCGGCGGCGAGCCGTTCCGCGAGGCGGCGTGAGACACGTGAACGGCGAACAGTGGGCAGGGCGACCCTCCCGGGCGGCGGTTTGGCCGATGGACAAGGCATGACCGTCGCCCCGAACGGGGCGTCCTGTCCACTGTCCACGGCCCACTGCCTGCTTACAGGCCGAGGAGACGCGCGGCGTTGCCGCCAAAGATGGCGTCTTGACGGGCTTGGGGAAGGCCCCAGGAGGCGATGCGCGCGGCGTGCCCGGCGGGGGTGGCCCAGGGCCAGTCGCTGCCGAAGTAGAGGTGTTCGGCGGGGTGTTCGGCGGCGAAACGACGGATGATGGGCTCGACGCCGGTGGCCGGCTGGAAGGAGAGGTCGACGCCGATGGGGCGGCCGAGGAGGAAGGTGAGCGTCTCGGGGCATCTCCAGGCGGCGCAGTGGGCGCAGACCATGCGGAGGCCGGGGACGAGGCGGTGGACGCGGAGGATTTGTTTGGGGGTGGCGAGCCCTTCGTGGGTGGCGGTGACTTCGTGGCCGGTATGGCAGAGGATGGGTAGCCCGGCGTCGGTGACGATGCGCAGGAGGCGGATCATCGCGCGATGGTCGAGGCGGATGCCTTGCGAGAAGGGGTGGAGTTTCACCATTTTGGCGCCCAGGCGCACGAGGTTGCGCAGGTGGGCCTCGGCGTCGGGGTCGTTGGGGTGGAGGGAGACGCAGGGGATGACGCGGCGGGTGGCCTCTTCGCCGAGCGCGCCGGCGCGGAGGGCGGTGAGGTAGCGTGCCATGTAGGCGTGTTGCTCGGGGCGGGTGGCGATGGGGCAGACGGAAAAGCGGTCGAAGCCGGCCTCGGCCTCGGCACGGAGAAGCCCGGGCACGGTGGCATCGCCATGCGCCGCGAAGCCGGGGAGCGTGGCGCGGGAGTGGCTGAGGAGGGTGGCGATCACCTTGGGCGCGGTGTGCGCGGAGAAGGCGTGGGTGTGGAGGTCGATGCGCATGTCAGGGGAGGCGCCGATAAGCGCAATCGTGAATGGGGGCGTTCTGGGAGAGGAAGAGCCGCTCGAAGTCGGTCTGCTCGTCCTCGGGACGCACGAGGGGCGGGATGGGCGCGAAGCGCGGATCGGCTGCGAGCCAGCCATCGACCTCGCGGAAGTAGTCCTCGTGGTCGGTGGACATATAGAAGGCGCCGTCGGGGACGAGGATGCGCGCGAGCACGTCGCACATCTCCCTGCGGAAGAAGCGGTTCTTGTGGTGGCGGCGCTTGGGCCAGGGATCCGGGAAGAAGAGGTAGAGCGCCCGGCAGCAGGCATCGGGCAGGAGCTCGCGGACGAAGCGGCCGGCCTCGACGCGTACGAAGGTGAGGTTGTGGAGGGCGCCTTGTTGGCATTTGCGCGAACAGCGGCGCAGGCGCTCCATCATGCGCTCGACGGCGATGAAGCGGACGTCGGGGCGCTTGGCGGCGTTGGCGGCGATGAAGCGGCCGCTGCCGCAGCCAATCTCGATTTCCAAGGGCGTGCCCTCGGGGACGAGGTCGCGCAGGGGGAAGACGCGGTCGTCTTCCTTGAGTTCCAAAACGTTGGGGAGCGTCCAATCCATAGGTCAGAGGATTTTCGCGAAGGGGTCGTCGAGGGCCTGCAGGCGGCGCTTGAGGGTGGCGCGGGCCTCGGCCAGCCAGTCGGGGCGTTCGGCGGCGAGGTTGCGCGTCTCGTACGGGTCGTTGGCGAGGTCGATGAGGAGGGCGCCGAGGCGCTTGGCGTCGGCGTCGTAGACGAAGGTGCACTTGCGCGAGGCGGTGCGGAGGCCGCGTTTGTTGTTGGGCAGGTCGCCGGGGTCGGCGGCGAGGGGGATGGGGAGGGTCGCGAAGTCGTCGGCGCGATTGCGGCCCCAGAGATGGAAGTAGAGGCGGGGCTCGGAGAGGTCGGTCCGTTCCTCGCCGAGGAGGTAGGGCGCGAGGTTGCGGCCCACCATGTGGTCGGGGATGGGCTGGCCGAGGAGGCCGAGGATGGTCGGCGCGAGGTCGAAGGCGTCGACCAGCCCCGCGTCGCGGCCGGGGGCGATGTGGCCTTTCCAGCGGACGATGTAGGGGATGCGCATGGATTCCTCGTAGGGATTGTTCTTGGTGGCGAGGCCGTGCGCGCCGAGGCAACAGCCGTGGTCGGCGCAGAAAATCACCACCGTGTCCTCCTCGTGGCCGGTCTCGCGCAGGGCGTCGAGGATGCGCCCGAACTGCTCGTCCACGCCCTCCACGGCGGCGAGATAGTAAGGCATGGCGTGGCGGAAGTGCTTGCCCATCGGCTTGTCGGCGGGCGGGTAGTCGCCCTTGGCGAGGGTGGTGGCGTCGCGCCCCGCGTAACGCGTGAGGTAACGCTTGGGCACCAGTTCATAGCCGGTGTGCGGGGGATTCATGGAGACGACGAGCGTGAAGGGGCCCCGGACCTTTTTCAGGAAGTCGATGGCCTTGTTGGCCTCGTGCTCGGGGCCCCACTGCTTCACGTAACGGAACTCCGTGCGCTTCGCGTCGGTGCTCCAGTACATCGGCTTCAGGTGGCGGTCGTAGGTGCCGTAGGCGTACCAACGGTTAAAGCCGTGCCGCCGCGCGGGCGGGCACCACTCGTTCCACTTCGAGGCGCCGCGGTTGTTCGAGCAATCGATCCACGGCTTGTGCGGCGCGTCGAGGTGCCACTTGCCGATGTAATACTGGTCATAGCCCGCCCGCGCCAACACGTCCGACCAACAGGTCAAATCCGCGCGCAGCTCCGGGCCCTTGCGCTTTTCGGTGGAGACGCAGTTGCCCGTCACGCCGCTCACCCACGGCAACGCGCCCGACATCAGGATGGCGCGGAAGGGGCTGCACACGGGGTAGTTGCTGATGCCCTGCGTGAAGGCCCGCCCCTCCGCCGCGAAGGCGTCCAGCCGCGGCGTGTGCGCGGCGTCCATCCCCATGAAGCCGAGCGCGTGCGCCCGCATCTGGTCGGGGAAGACAAGCACCAGATTGGGCCGCTTGCGCGCGCCCTCCGCGCCCGCGCCAACGCACCCCGCGCAGAGCGTCAGCCCGCACGCCGCCAGAAAATGCCGTCTCGTCGTTTTCATAACGTCCCCAGTTTACCAAAAACGCAACCCCCGTGCCGCGAGGGTGTCCGAGGAAAAGCATCCTCAGTGTGATTGCGCAAGAGGAAGTGCGCACTGGGGGGCGGCGCTCTCGTATGCCACTTGGCCAATCGGCCGAAACGGGGTTTGCGGAAGGCGTTGCGGGCGTGTGGGTTATGGGAAAAGTGAAAAAACGTGAAAAAAGGGCTTGCTTTTTGGCCGGGATTGTGGGATTATATACCCCGTTTTCGCGACACCTGCGGCAAACGCGGGCCAAACGCAAAAACAACCGATCTCTGACAAACGAAATTCGCTCAAATGCGTCCCGGATGGGTCTTGACCCGGAAGGGATGCGACAGTT
>CASEMQ010000045.1 GCA_949289005.1 uncultured Lentisphaeraceae bacterium | reverse complement strand
TTTCCCCGTTACCTCGATGTGGATGGGATGATACCCGCCGAAGCGCTCCCCCACCTTCTCGCCGTTCAGGAAGATCTCACTCTTGCCCATGATGGCCTCGAAATGGAGAAACTGCCGCCTCCCCTTGGGCGTGAAGTCAAACCGCTTCTCATACGTGGCCGGTCCCTGGTAATTGCACCCGCCGCTCGCCTCGAACCCCACCACATTCAGCGTGTGCGGCAGGTTCACCCGCGCCTTGAAACCGTCGCCCCGCGCAAAGTCCCACCCCACGTTGAGGCTCGACACCGCGCGCGGCGACCCCTCGGCCTCAAAATACCCGCCATGCGAAAACGCCGGCAGGTACGCCCGCGCCACGCCCGGCAACACACTCGCCGCCGCCAAGGCGGCGCCCAACAGAATCGCTCGCGTTCTCATGCGCCCAGTGTAGCACGAAAACACCCCCGGGAACCGACAAAAAGCCCCGCCGTCCCGGCGGGGCTTTTTGTCGTATGCACCCAAGGTGCGCGGCAGCGCTTAGGCCAACGCCGCGGCAGCCTTGGCGACGAGCGCCTTGAACCCCTCGGCATCGGCAATGGCGATTTCCGAGAGCATCTTGCGGTTCACCGTCACGCCGGCCTTCGTCAGCCCCTCGATGAAGCGCGAATAGTTCGGCACCTTCGCATCGCCCAGGTTGCGGACGGCCGCGTTGATGCGGGCGATCCACAGCTGGCGGAAGTCGCGCTTGCGCAGCTTGCGGTGCCACGTGGCCAACCGCTGGGCGCGGTCGACGGCCTCGGTGGCCAATCGGAATTGCTTGGAACGGGCGCCATAAAAGCCACGGGCCAGTTTCAGGCGGCGGCGGCGGCGTTCACGGGAGGCGGGGGCATTCGTTGCACGCATGGTTCTTCTCCTCCAATTCAGGCCTGAAGCATCCGGGCCACCATCTTCTGGTTGCCCTCGTAAACAGCGGTTGCGCCACGGAGGTTGCGCTTGCGGGCGCGGGTCTTATAGCCATTCAGATGGCGTTTCCCGGCCTGCGTGCGCATCGCCTTGCCCGTGGCCGACATTTTGAACTTCTTGGTCGCTGCCTTCTTGGTCTTCATCTTAGGCATGATCGTGTCCTCTTTCAGGTTCCGCGCGTCGGGGGCAGTCAGCCAAAACGCCCTCCTCTGCGCAACAAAGTCCCATCATTCTACCAAACCAACCCCGCAAAACGCAACTGAATCGTCCACTGAATCGTCCACTCGAAAATTGCACAATGCAATGAACCGGGGCGAGGCGGGCATGGCACGCCCTCAAGAGCGTGACCGCCGACAACGGACCCGGGTTTCTCGATCGGAAGCGGCTCGAGCAAATCCTCGGTGTCCCCGTCTGCCACACCTACGCCTGAGCCTCCTGCGAGAGGTGCGCCATCGGGCAAACCAACGGCCTCCCCCGCTTTTGGCGGCCCTTTTTGCTTGCAAATCGCCGGCGGTTTTTTCTTGGGCCGCCGTGACGTGGGCGCGCAAAAAAGCCCCCGCCGTGAGGGCGGGGGCTTTTTGGGCGTGCGTGCCGAGCGGCCTCACAGGGAGTCGCCGAAGTCGGCGCGGAACTTGGCGACGAGTTTGTCCTGCCAGTCGCCCACGGGCTCGAGGCGGCCGAAGAAGAAGCGCAGGACGCTGGGCTCCTCGACGAAGCGGAGGCCGCCGACGAGGCGGCGGTTCTCGTAGAGCCACTGGACGCGGTCGATGGCGTATTCCACCTGGGAGAGGGTGTAGACGCGGCGGGGGAGGGCCAGGCGCAGGAGCTCGAGCTCGGCGAAGCGTTCGGAGCCGTCTTCGTTGCGTTGCTCGGAGAGGGTGCCGCGCTCCATGCCGCGGACACCGCCGGCGATGTAAAGGGCGGCGGCGAGGGCGCCGGCGGGGTATTGCGACTGGGGCACGTGGTCGAGGAACAGCGAGGCGTTGAGGTGGCAGCCGAGGCCGCCGGCGGGGAGGACGACGGGGATGCCGCGGCGGTGGAGTTCGTTGGCCATGTAGGCGATGAACTGGGGGCCTTGGGAGATGACGTCTTCGTCCATCGTCTCGTCGAGGCCGACGACGATGGCTTCCATCTCGCGGACGGACATGCCGCCGTAGGTGAGGAAGCCTTCGTAGAGGGGGATGAGCTCCTTCATGCGCAGTTCGTCGGCCTGGTCGCGGATGGCGATGCCGCCGCCGCGGGCGAAGCCGAGTTTGCGTGCGGAGAAGTAGATGATGTCCATGAGGGAGGCAATCTCGCGGGTGATTTCGCGGATGGACATGTCTTTGCAGGCGGCCTCGCGCTGTTTGATGAACCAGAGGTTGTCTTGGAGCAGGGAGGCGTCGAGCACCAGTTTGATGCCGTGCTTTTTGCAGACGGCGGCCACTTGGCGCATATTTTCGAGGGAGAGGGGCTGTCCGCCGACCAGGTTGGTGCCGGCCTCGATGCGCACGAAGGGGATGTGCGCCGCGCCCACCTCTTGGATGAGGGCTTCCAGGCGGGGGATGTCGAAGTTGCCCTTGAAGGGGCAATCGTTCATCGGCTCCAGACCTTCCTTGCAGATGAGCTCCTCGACGCGGGCGCCGAGGCGGGTGATGTGCGCCTTGGTGGTGGTGAAGTGGAAGTTCATGGGCACCACGTCGCCGGGCTTGCAGTAGGCGGTGGCCAGCACGTTCTCGGCGGCGCGGCCTTGGTGCGCGGGGAGGAACCACTCCATGCCGAAGAGCTCGCGCACCTTGGCTTTCAGGCGGTTGTAGGTCTCGCTGCCGGCGTAGGCATCGTCCGCGCGGAGCATGGCCGACTGCTGCAGGTCGCTCATCGCGTTCACGCCCGAATCCGTCAGCATGTCCATGAAGACGTCGCGGTTCTGGAGCAGGAAGGTGTTGTTGCCGGCCTCGTTCATCAGCCGCTTGCGCTCCTCCACCGGCGGGAGGAAGAGTTTCTGCACGATGCGCACCTTGTGCATCTCCAAGGGAAGCGCCTTGCCGCCGTGGAACTTTACATTCGCCATGATTTCAATCAACCTTTCATCGTTGGGGCGTTTTCAACTGTTCCTCCTATCATACGCCTTTTCCCAACCCCGCGCAACCTTCCGGGCGGCGATTGACTTTGGGCGGGTGGCTGTGTTATCGTCGTCGCGACATCGAGGAAAGGAGTTCGGGATGATTTCACGCAGAGGCTTCATGGGCATGGCGGGGCTGGGTCTGGGCGCGTTGGCGGCCGGGCCGCTCGTGGCGGCGGGCCAGGCGCGCAAGCGCCCCAACATCGTCTTTTTCCTGGTGGACGACATGGGCTGGCAGGACACGGAGGTGCCCTTTTATTACAAGGACGGCAAGCCGGTGACGACCACGCTCAACCGCCGCTACGCCGGCAAGACGCCGAACATGGCGCGCCTGGCGCGGCGGGGGATGCTTTTTACGGACGCTTATGCGTGCGCGGTCTGCTCGCCGTCGCGGTGCTCGCTGATGAGCGGGATGAACGCCGCGCGCCACCGGGTGACGGATTGGACGCTGGGCGTGGATCAGGCGAGCCGCTTCACGGCGCACGGAGAGGGACTCTTCCCGCCGCGTTGGTCGGCCAACGGCCTCCAGCCGCCGGGCACGCAACCCAAGGGTACCTGCCAGCCGCCGTGGCGCACCGACGCGCAGGGGAAGTTTTACCAACCGGCCCCGGACGCGCCCAACCCGGTGGCCTACGCCATGACGGCGCCCTATACCAACGCGCTCACCTTCCCCATGCTCCTGCGCGAGGCCGGCTACCGCACCATCCACGTGGGCAAGGCGCACTGGGGCACCGGCTCGGGCGGCTACAACCGCACGGACTCCACGCTTCCCTCCACGCCCGGCGCCGACCCGCGCAACCTGGGCTTCGACGTGAACATCGCCGGCTGCGAGGTGGGCGGGCCGCGCAACTATCGCGGCGACGCGCACTACGGCAACAAACAGTACAGCCAGTTCGCCACGCCCGGCCTCGACGAGAATGGTTACTACCGCGACAACGTCTTCCTCACCGACGCGCTCACCGACATGGCCCTGCGCGAGCTGGAGCGTTCGCACGCCGCCGCGCCCGACCGCCCCTTCTACCTCTACATGGCCCACTACGCCCTCCACGCGCCCCTCGGCAACGCGCAGGCCTGGGACCACACCCGCTCGGACTCCCCGGACCCGGCCAAAGACACCAAAAACCCCAACCCCAAAGACGGCCTGAAGTGGAACCCGATGGAGCGCAACTACGGCACGCTCATCAAGGGCATGGACGACTCCCTGGGCAAATTGCTCGACTGGCTCGAGGCCAAGGGCCTGGCGGAAGACACGCTCGTCGTCTTCATGGCCGACAACGGCGGGCTCTCCATCTCCGGGCGCCTGGCCGCCGCCAACGCCCCCGCCCGCGCCGGCAAGGGCTCCTGCTACGAAGGCGGCACCCGCGAGCCCTGCATCGTCGCCTGGCCCGGCAAGATCCGCCCCGGCAGCGTCAGCCACGAGCCCATCCTCATCGAGGACTTTTATCCCACCCTGCTCGAGGCCGCGGGCATCCCCCTGCCCGGGCCCGACCGCCTGGCCGCCACCCCCGCCGGCGTCCACGGCGACCAACCCCTCCGCCAGGTCATCGACGGCGAGAGTTTCCTGCCCGTGCTCACCGGCGCGCGCAAAACCGTCCGCCCCGACGGCGCCGCGCGCCCCCTCCTCTGGCACTATCCCAACTATTGGGGCGAGGGCATCCCCGGCGCCGAATACCACTTCTTCTCCGCCCTCCGCCTCGGCCGCTGGAAGCTCATCTACCAGCACAGCGACCGCGCGCTGGAACTCTACGACCTGGAGAACGACATCGGCGAGCGCGACAACCTGGCCGCCAAACACCCCGAGACCGTCGCCCGCCTCCGCCGCGAGATGGGCCGCCTCATGCGCGAGCGCGGCGCCCAAATGCCCCACGTCGGCACCGCCGACGGCCCCACCGTCCCCTTCCCGGACGAGCACTGACGCCGCACGGACCACAAAGACACCAATAAGGCGTGGGAGGCTGTGCGCTCCACCGGTCGCTTCGCTCCCTACCGCGCACACCTCCCACGCCCTTGGCTTCTTTGGGGCAATTCGCGCAATCGTCCACGAAACCACCCTCGAGGCGAAGGGGGCAGACGCGGTAGGGAGGGCATAAGCCAGACCGGTGGAGCGTCTGTCCCCCTTCGCCCGGATTGTGTCTTTGTGGTCCGAAGCGCGGGTTTCTTGAGAAAGGCGCGTCAGATTTCGACGAGGCGATAGGCGCGGGAGCCGAGGCCAAGCGCGGCGGCGTGCTCGATGGTGTGGATGCCTTGGCGGCTCTCCATGCGCTTGATGAGGTCGGCGCCGTCGGGCGCGGCGTAGACGAGGTCCACGCAGGCTTGGTCGAGGGACACGGGGTCGAGCGAGGCGAGGATGCCGATGTCCTTCATCGTGGGCGCGGCGGGGGAACTGTCGCAGTCGCAGTCCACGGAGAGGCGGTTCATGACATTGACGAAGGCCATCGCGCCGGGGCGGGCGCGGCAGACGGCGGTGGCGGCCTCGGCCATGGCCTCGAGGAAGGCGATCTGCTCGCCGCCCAGCCACGTCTTGTCGGTCTTGCCGCCGGTGTGGATGTACATCTTGCCGTTGCGGGAGGCGAAGCCGATGGAGAGGTTCTTCAGCGCGCCGCCGAAACCGCCCATCGCGTGGCCCTTGAAGTGGGAGAGCACGAGATAAGAATCATAGTCGCGGAAGTTCGCGCCCACGATGTCCTTCTTCAGGCGCCTGGCGCCCTCGGGGGCTGGGAGATCCATCGTGGCCACGCCGTCCTGGATGTCCACGGTGGCGATGTCGCACCAGCCGTGCTCCAACGCCGCGCGGATGTGGTCGTGCAGGTTGCCGCGACGCCCGCCGTAGGCCGTGTTGCACTCCACGATGTTCGCGCGGAGCCCTTGGACGAGGCCCTTGACGAGCTGCGGGTTCAGGAAGTTGTGGCCGCCGGGCTCGCCCGTGGAGACCTTGACGCCCACCTTGCCCGGCAGTTTGGCGTGGAGCGCGTCGAAGACCTTCTGCAGGCCGGCGGGCGAGATGTCGCGCGTGAAGTAGACGGCGGGGCCGCTCTGCCCGGCCCAAGGCTTGGGTTTGTCGGCGGCCTGCGCGCGCGGCGCGGCAAGCCCCGCGGCCAAGGCCCCGACGGATGCGGCAAGGAAACTTCTCCGATTCATGGCACTTCTCCTTTCAATCAAAACATAAGAAGCATACGCCCTGGCGTGCACTCCAGGTCAAGCGTTTTTTCACGGGCGCCGCGCAAGGGGGCCGGGTCGTGGTATACTTTGGGGCATGAGAGTTTGCGTTTTGGCTTCGGGCAGCAAGGGCAACGCCACCTATGTCGAGGGGGGTGGGTTGCGGGTATTGATCGACGCGGGGCTTTCGTGCCGGGCGTTGGAGCAGCGGTTGGCGGCGATCGGGGTGGAGGCGGATGCGCTGGACGCGGTGTTGGTGACGCATGAGCACGTCGACCACGTGGCGGGGCTGGACCGCTTCGCGGCCAAGCATCCACGCGCGGCGGTCTACGCGAACGAGGGGACCGCGGCGGTCATCGAGCGGCAGTGCCGCCTGGCGCGGCGCGTGCCGCCTGAGTTCGTGCTCTTCGAGTCGCGCGTGCCTTTCGCGTTGGGGGGATTGACGGTGACGGGCGTGCGCGTGAGCCACGACACCGCCGAGCCGGTGGCCTACACGCTGGACGATGGCACGGACCGCCTGGGCTATTTCACGGATCTGGGCTTTGTCTCGCCGGAGGTGCGGGCGGCTTGGGCAGGGTGCACGGCGCTGGTGCTGGAATCGAACCACGATGCGCAGATGTTGCGCACATCCGGGCGGCCCTACGCGCTCATCGCGCGCATCGCCGGGCAATCGGGCCACCTCTCCAACGACCAAGCCTGCGAGGCGCTCGCGCAGGCCTGCCCCGAGACGTTGCGGGCCTTGGTGCTGGCGCACCTCTCGCACGATTGCAACGACCCCGCGGTGGCCCGCGCCCGGATGGCGCGCACGCTCAACGCCATCGGCCGCGCCGATTTGGCCGGCGCGCTTGTGCTTGCCGGGCAGGACCGCCCCACCCCCATCCTCGACATCTGACCCGACATCCGAAAGGAACCCCCATGCGAACGACCGCCGACATCCGCGACTGTGTGCACGTGGCGCTGCGCCAACGCCCCGCCGACCTCGTCGTCAAGGGCGCGCGCGTCTTCGACCTGGCCACCGGCGAACTCGCCCTGGCCGACATCGCCATCCACGGCGCGCGCATCGCGGCCGTGGGCGAGGGCTACGCGGGGGAACGCGTCCTGGACGCCCGGGGGCTCACCGCCGTGCCCGGCTTCGTGGACGCGCACTGCCACATCGAATCCTCCCTGCTCACGCCCTACGAATGGGAACGTCTCGTCTTGCCGCACGGGGTCACCGCCGCCGTCTGCGACCCGCACGAGCTGGCCAACGTGGCCGGGGCGGCGGCCATCGACTACTTCCGCGCCTGCGCCGCGGGGATGCGCCTGCGCCTGCAGGTGCAAATCCCCTCGTGCGTGCCGGCCCTGCCCACCGAGGAGGCCGGGGCGCGACTCCCCGCCGAGGCCATCGCCCCCTACGCCGCGGACAGCGCGCTGGCCGAGTTCATGAACGTGCCCGGCGTGCTCGGCGGCGACCCCGACGCGCTGGCCAAACTCGCCGCCTTCTCCGCGCGCCCCATCGACGGCCACGCGCCGCTCGTCGGCGGCGACGCGCTCAACGCACTCCTCGCCGCCGGCATTGCCAACGACCACGAGTGCTCCACGCCCCAGGAGGCCCTCGCGAAAATCCGCCGCGGCATGACCATCCTCGTCCGCGCCGGTAGCGTGGCCAAGAACCTCGACGCCCTCGCGCCGCTCCTCACCCTCACGCTCTGCGACCGCCTCTGCCTCTGCACGGACGACCGCGACCCGCTGGACATCCGCGAGGAGGGCCACCTCGACGCCGCCGTCCGCGCCGCCATCGCCCATGGGTGCGACCCGCTGGCCGTCTACCGCGCCGCCTGCCTCACCCCCGCGCGCGCCTTCGGCTGGCAGGGGCGCGGCCTCATCGCCCCCGGGTACGCGGCCGACATCGCCCTGGTCGACGACCTGGCCGCCTGCCGCGTGGCGCACGTGGTCTGCCGCGGCGTGCCGGTGGAC
>CASEMQ010000044.1 GCA_949289005.1 uncultured Lentisphaeraceae bacterium | reverse complement strand
CTTATGCGCATCCTCGTGGACATCGAAGGGCTCGCGTGGGACGACGCCTGGACCTACGTCCGCGCCTGCACCGGCTACACCAACCACCCGCCCTCGCCCAAACCGTCCTCTTCGTCTCCCCCGCCGACAAATACACCCTCCTCAAGTGGCTCCTCGCCACCCAACGCCCCGCCCGCGCGCTCATCTTCCCCCGCATGCGCCACCACACCGCCCTCCTCGCCCAACGCCTCTCCCGCGACGGCTTCCCCGCCGCGCCCCTCCATGCCGACCTCCCCCAAGCCCAACGCAACGCCACCCTCCAAGCCTTCCGCCGCGGCACCCCGCCCATCCTCGTCGCCACCGACCTCGCCGCCCGCGGCCTCGACATCCCCGGCATCACCCACGTCATCAACTACGACCCGCCCGACGACCCCCAAACCTACATCCACCGCATCGGCCGCACCGCCCGCGCCGGCGCCCCCGGCACCGCCATCACCCTCATCGCCCCGCACGACCGCCAAACCCTCCGGAACCTCGACCGCCGCCTCCCCGCGCCCATCCCCCAAAACCGCTCCCACCCCTTCCACTCCGAGGCCGCCCGCCTCGCCATGGGCGCGCAAGCCATGCGCAAACCAAGAAAACAGTGAACAGTGAACAGATAACGGAACGCCCGCAAGCGGGCGACAGGTCTATCAACGTGCGTGAATGGACCATCACCCCGAATAGGGCGTTCTGTTCGCTGTTTTCTTCTCTCTGTTCGCTTGTCTTGGCAGTCCTGCGTGCGCCAGCACGCCAAAATCTGCCCAAATCTGCGCAATCTGCGTTTTCCCCTCGTCGTGCGAACCAAGCCTCCAAGCCTCCAAACTTCCAAACTTCCAACTAGAAAGGCCCCCCATGCTCACCGTCAGCAAAACCATCACCTTCGACGCCGCCCACCTCCTCACCGGCCACCCCGGCCAGTGCCGCAACCTCCACGGCCACACCTACCGCGTCACCGTCACCCTCAAAAACACCCCGCCACTCCCCGACCAGCCCACCGACATGGTCATGGACTTCAAGACCCTCAAAACCATCCTCCAAGAAGAAATCGTCGCCCCCTGCGACCACGCCTTCCTCTGCTGCGACGCCTCCCCCGTCGAGCGCGACATCGCCGCCACCCTCGAACGCCACAACCTCCGCGTCTACCACCTCCCGCACCGCACCACCTCCGAGGCCCTCGCCCGGCACTTCGCCCAAAAACTCCAAGCCCGCGGCCTCCCCCTCGCCGCCATCGCCATCTCCGAAACCCCCGACTCCACCGCCACGTACACAAACGAACCGTGAACGGTGGGCAGGGCGCCCGGCAGGCGGGCGACGGCCTGTCGATAACTTTCGCAAATCCGTTGAAAACCTGTTGAATGCGGGCGCGGCCGAAAGCGCCCCAAAACCGCTTTTTCAATCAGGGAGCGGGGTCGTTTTCCGAGACACGCCGTACCTCACCCCGAGACACGCCGCATCCCGGGGTGGGAGACGCCGCATCCCCCGACGCCCCCGCCCGCCCACTCGGCGACGCCCCCCGCGAGAAGACAAAAAAAGGCCCCGGGGCGCCATGCGCCTCCGGGGCCGGTGTGTGTGTCAAACAATCAGTTTGCCTGGGCGGCCGCCTCCCCGGGCCCCGACACCCGGACGGAAAGCACCCCCTCGGGGGCCGTGGCCAGCGTGACCGTCAGCGTGCCGCCGTTGCCCGCCGCGGCGGTGGCCGTGCCGACGACAGCGTCGCCGCACAGCACCTCCACCGTGGCCCCCTCGCGGAACGGCAACGGCGCCGCCTCGGCGCCCGCGTCGCCCAGGTTGGCCTGCGCCTTGACCGTGACGTCCAGCCCGCCCGAGGCGTTCGCGGCGATCCCCGCGATGCCGAAGTCGTAGGCCACGAACACCACGCACGATTCCGCGGCCCCATCCGCGCCGGAAACGATGTCCGTGGACGGCTCCGTCTCGAAGCACGCCAACGCGCCCGCGAGCAGGCCGGCCGTCTCGGCGTCGCCCGCGCCGAAGGCCCGCCCGCGCGTGCGCACCTCCACCGTGTAGGCCGAGAGCCCGCTCTCCGCAAGCGCGTCCCGCGCCGCCTCGCGCACCAGCCGCTCCGCCTCCGCGTCCAACCCCGCAACCCCCGCCCCCGGCACATTGCGGATGGTGATGGCCGTGGATGTGGACGACACGATGGGCACCCAGGTCTCATCCGTGATCGCGATTTCTCCCGACAGTTGCGGGCCGGGGTTGCCATTCACCAAATCGATGACAATCCGGTCGGCTTCCTGCTCCTTAGGTGTGGGCGTGACCTTCACCGTGGCGGGAAGCGCATAATGGGAGCCGTCATAACGCGCCAGCACCGGCCGCTTGTGAATCAACGCCTCCTCATCTTCAACCATCGGGTCGGGCTCGGCAATGGCGCTCAGGTCAAGCGTGGCGGTGTTCGTTGCGCCGGCCGCGGCGGCAACGTGCAGGGTTTGCCCGGTTTTCCACGTTTCGGCAAGGCGAAGTGTCGCGCCATCCGCGACAAGCACGCCCTTGAGTTTGGAGCTGTCGTCGCCATAGACGAGCGAACCGCCGGAAACGGTGAGCAGGGGGCACGCGTCGGTCACGTTGAGAATGGCATTGTTTGCGCCATTGCTCGTTACGGAGGTCAGTTCCGCCAAGGAGAAGCCGTTCCCGGTGCCTTTGAGCGTGATGGCATCACCTTCCAACGTCAGCGTGTCGCCGAGCACCATGTAGAGTCCCTCGATGGTTACGTTGTTGGCGGCAATCGCCAAGGAGCCCACCACGCGAAGCCCGCCCATGAAGACAAGCAAAACCCCGTCGGCGGAAACGCGAAGGTCGCCGCCGACCTCGTTGTACCCCGAAAGCGTGGCACTGTTGGCAAAGTCAAAAGGCCCCTGAATGTCCAGCGTCATGCCGGAATTCATTTGCCATGGGGCGGCGAACTTGACCTTGGGCATCCCCGCGCCGGAAGTCTGCCCAACGCCAAGCGTCACCCCCTCCGCGAAGG
This sequence comes from uncultured Lentisphaeraceae bacterium, assembly GCA_949289005.1. Lineage (GTDB taxonomy): Bacteria > Verrucomicrobiota > Kiritimatiellia > RFP12 > DVOR01 > Spyradenecus. Next base: position 46,497 of record CASEMQ010000044.1, on the reverse strand, counting down.
CGACGGCGGCGGGAATGGTCGGTTGGGCAGCGGTCGTGACCAGATTGACCGTGCCTTGAACGAGGATTTGGGTGATGGCCTCCGGCACCGCGGTGTCCAGCGTCACGGTGAGTGGCGCACCGGTGCCATCCAAAACGACGACGCCCTTGGTCGGCGCAGGTTGCCCCGCAACGCCATCGATCGTCCACGCCGTGGCCGACCAATTGCCGGAGGTGGCGAGCGTGGCAAGCGTGGTACCCCACGAAAGCGTCAGTTCGCCGTCCGCGACGGCCACGGACACCTCCTCGCCCGACACGCCTTCAATCGTAAACGTGGCGCCGGTCGGCTCCTCCGTCATCGACGTCGGGAAGACGACTCGGCCTCGGGTCTGTTCCTCGGCGCTCGGCGTGACGGAGACCTGCGCGGCACCAAGCGTCGTCAGTTTCGGGCGGCCCTCGCCCAACGTGACCGAGGCATCGTCCGCGACCGTAATCTCGCCGGTGTAGGCCTCGCCGATGGTGGTACCGAACGTGACCTCACCTGTGAGCGTAAGATTGCCGGCACCGGAAAGAGTCTGCGCATTGGATCCGGAAACGGAAAACGTCATCGCCCCAACCAACGTTGCGTTCCCGGAGGCAAGCAACTTCTCATAAAGGGATACCGAGGGCGTCGTAAGCGTGCCACTGGCGAGATTGACGGTGTAATTCTCCGTATTAAGCGTCAACGTTTGCGTAAACGTGGCAGACCCGCCCAAGTTGAGCGTCCCGCCCGAAGGCTTCCCTCCATAATAAGTAACGCGTGTGCGCTTGGCCGTCAGCGTTGCGTCTTCCGCAACCGTGACAGTCGCGCCGTTGCTCATGCCAACCTCGCCTGTGGTGCTGGCACCCTCCGTGGCAGGGACGGCCAACGTCGCGCCCGAGGCAACCGTGTAGGTCGCCCGATCCACATGAAACCCGGCCTGTCCCGGCTGTGCCATCGTCTGCCCTCCCCCAATATCCATCTGCACGGTCGTCGTCGTGCCGTTCACGGTGATGTTGGCCGTCTGGGTGACGGCGACGTTGCCCGTGGTGAGCATTTGTCCGGAGACGGTGAGCGCGCCACCCTCCTGCGCGGAGAAGGTGAGCGTGGCGGCCTCGCCATCGCCGTGCCTTTCGATGGTAACGGAAGCCACCGTGGCGGGCACGTCAAAGATAACCGTCTCGGGGCGGGACGCGGCTAGCTCGAAGATAACCTCGCTTGACGCGTTGGGGACGATCAAGGACGACCAGTTGCCCGGATCCGACCACAGGTGGTTGCCGGTCATATCCGTCCATAGATACGTCGCCTTCAACATTCCGGCTTCTTCGCCTTGCCCCAAGGAAAGCCACGCGGGCATACCGTCAATGCGAATGGCGCCCAACGTGCCGACAAGGGAGGAAGCAATCTTGCCGGAGGAGAAGCCCTCGGGAAGACGGAGCGTCGAGCCCGCGTTCAACGTCAGCGTACCCGCGAAGGGCGTACCTGCGGCGAAATCGTAAGCCTCGAGATCCACGATGGCATCCGCCGGAAGCGTTACATCGCCCGTAACGGTCGCCCCCTGCTTAAAGACGATGAGCACGGAATCCGCGGCGTTCAGCCCCGCGGACAAATCGGCCCACGTCCGCTCGCCACTCACCGTAATCAGCCGCCGCCCCACAATCTGCACCGCCGCAAGGCAAGCGCGCACGGCGTTGGAATCTCCAATCGGTTCTTTGATTTCAAGTGTACGCGCGGTCTGGCCGTCCACACGCAATGCGTTCTGCCCCAAAACCGCCTTCGTCAAACCTGAGACAGACGACCCATACGAATCGGTCGCATCCCCCGCGATGACTGTGCCGAACATCGCATCCCACGTATACTGCGTGCCATTAATCGTTACAGGCTTGAACGCACTGCCCGAGTCCGTGGCATTGTAGACGATGACGTCGTAAGCCTCGAAGGGCACATTCGCGACCGTCACGGAAGCCCCATCACCACCATCGTCCAGATAGGTCTTCAAGAAAGGCTCGGTATCGTCTGACACTTGGCCCGTCTTGTACGACCATGTGTTCGCCGAACTCCACGTTACGGTGGCGCCCGTCCAATCGGCCACGTGCGGCTCGCCAAACAAAGTCGTAACGGTCTGCCCCTCGGCAGCTCTGTCTGCGCCCTTCAAATCCACCCACGTTGCCGCCGGCGCAGCCTCCAGCCCAAAGTTGCCCGTTAGATTGGCAACGGTACTCGTCTTGATGTCTCCTTCTCCACCGTCCGCGAAGTTCAGGCTCATCACCGGGCGCACCTCGGAGGACGGCACCATCTCGACAATCTGGAAACCACAGAGACCACAACAAGCACTATTAGGATGAGTGCCGTCGTGCGTGCCAATGTCGATGGAGACGTTTCCGGAAAGTCCCGTAATGCGCATGACATCGTGTCCATAACTTCCGAGGTTCGCATTGCCAATGTCATTTGTCGCGCCCCAAGTCAACGGTGCCTCCTCAGTGGGAGTCGTCTCCGTGCGCGTCGCGGCCTCATCTGTTGCACCAGAGGGATAATAGTAATACGCAACGCCCCCCGTCGCGTCCGTCACCTTCACCGGTGCCCACGCCAAATCCGTATGGTCAGTCCCCATGTAAAGGATGACGTCGTACGTGCCGTAAGGGACGTCAGAAAGGACAATCTCGTCCCCGCTCGTGGCCTCCGCATAACCCATTCCCATCCAGCCAAGCAACGCCTCACGAGAGTTGGCGTAATTTTTCTTCGTGAAATGCCAAACGCCCGCGACAGCAACCGTTGCGGCGGCAGTCGTCGCTACTGCGCGATTATCTTTCAATGAAGTGCTCGAGACCGATCCTTTATTGACATCTGCCTCGTTCCATGCGGAATTCAGGACACGAACCAAACCGGACATTCCGGTTTTCGAGTCAATCGAATCCAATTTCGCGGTGGCATATTTGTTTGGATCTGTTCCACCACGAACGTTCACGCTGATGGAGCGGCCTGAGGGGTAGAGGCCGTCAGTGCCCCCCCCCGTAGACTGGGCGGGGGAGAGGAGGGGACAGAGGGCGAGGGTGGCGGCGAGGGCCCATTCACACACGTTTGTTTTCATTTCCCGTATCCTTTCCGATTTGCGGGGGGCTTGCCGTGGGCAGGCGACGCGTGGGTACCTTGCCAACGGCGGAACGGAACCTCCCGCCGAACACCCTGATAGTAGCACACGCGTGAGACTTATGCAATCTTTTTGTTTTTGCGGCGTCGGGCGGTTTGGCGCGCGCGGCGGAGAGGCGGAGGTTCAATCCCCGCGCGTAGGCACACCCGCCGCCCGCTTGTCGGGCGTTCCGTTTGGCGTTCGCTTCGCTCTGTTCGCTTGGGGGAAGTGTCAGGCAAGTTTGTCGCGGAGGAGTTTTTGGACGATTTGGGGGGAGGCCTTGCCTTTGGAGCGTTTCATGACCTGGCCGACGAGGAAGCCGAGGGCGGCCTGTTTGCCGGCTTTGTAGTCGGCGACGACTTTGGGGTTGTCGGCGAGGGCGGCGTCGACGAGGGCTTCGATGGCGGCGGCGTCGGAGACTTGGGCGAGGCCGCGTTCCTTGACGATGGCGGCGGGGTCGCCGCCGTGGGTGAAGAGTTCGGGGAGGAGGGCTTTGGCGGTGGGGCCGTTGATGGTGTTGGCCCGGAGGAGTTTGAGGAGGTCGCCGAGGGCTTCGGGGGTGAGGGCGGAGTCTTGGACGGGGCGGTTTTCCTTGGCGACGAGGGCGAGGACCTCGGCCATGACCCAGTTGGAGGCGAGTTTGCCGTTGCCGCAGCGTTGGGCGGCGGCCTCGAAGAAGTCGGCGAGGGGGCGGTCGGCGGAGAGGACGCCGGCGTCGTACTCGGGGATGCCGTAGGCCTTCATCATGCGTTCGCGGCGGGCGGCGGGGGCTTCGGGGAGGTCTTTGGCCCAGGCGGCGATTTGCTCGGGGGTGAGGAGGACGGGGGGGAGGTCGGGCTCGGGGAAGTAGCGGTAGTCCTCGGCGTTTTCCTTGGTGCGCATGGTGAAGGTCTCGCCGGAGTCGGGGTCCCAGCGGCGGGTTTCCTGGACGATGGTTTGGCCGGCTTGGAGGGCGCGGGTCTGGCGGGCGATCTCGTATTCCAGGGCGGCGTGGATGCCGCTGAAGGTGTTCATGTTTTTGATTTCGACCTTGACGCCGTAGGCCTCTTGGCCGCGGGGGCGGAGGGAGACGTTGACGTCGGAGCGCATGTTGCCTTCCTCGAGGTTGCAGTCGGAGACGCCGGCGTAGAGCATCATCTCGCGGAGCGCGGTGAGGTAGGCGATGGCTTCGTCGGGGGAGCGGAGGTCGGGCTCGGAGACGATTTCCATGAGGGGGACGCCGGCGCGGTTGAAGTCGACGCCGGAGCATCCGGGGCGGTGGGTGAGTTTGCCGACGTCTTCCTCGAGGTGGATGTGGTTGATGCGGATGTGTCGGCCGCCGGGGAGGGAAACGCCGCCGCCAAGGCAGAGGGGGGCGCCGTTTTGGGTGATCTGGTAGTCCTTGGCGGAGTCGGGATAGAAGTAGTTTTTGCGGTCGAAGCGGCTGGAGGGGGCGATTTGGCAGCCGAGCATGAGGCCGGCCATGACGGTGTAGCGGATGGCCTGGGCGTTGAGGGTGGGGAGGGCGCCGGGATAGCCGAGGCAGACGGGGCAGACGTGGCTGTTGGGGGTGGCGCCGAAGGCGGTGCCGCACCGGCAGAACATCTTGGTGCGGGTCTTCAGCTGAACGTGGGTCTCAAGGCCGATGACGACTTCGTATTCCATGATGGTTCCCTCAGCGGAGTTCGAGCGCGTGCGCGGCGCGGAAAAGGGCGGGCTCGCCCAGGCCCGGGCCCAGCAGCTGGACGCCGACGGGCTTGCCGGCGGCGGTGCGGCCGGCGGGGATGGCCATGGCGCAGCAGCCGGCCAGGTTGGCGCCCACCGTGAGCACGTCGGAGAGATAGTTGCGGATGGGGTCGTCCTGGTAGACGCCCAGGGGCCAGGCGGGCTCGGGGGTGACGGGCGCCAGGAGCAGGTCGCACCCCGCGAAGGCGGCCTCGAAGTCGCGCCGGATGAGGGTGCGCACCTTCTGCGCGCGGTTGTAGTAGGCATCGTAATAGCCGGAGGAGAGGACGAAGGTGCCCAGGAGGATGCGCCGCTTGACCTCCGCGCCGAAGCCCTTGGCGCGCGTTTGGCAATACTGGCCCACCACGTCGTCGGCGGGGACGCGCAGGCCGTAGCGCACGCCGTCGAAGCGGGCGAGGTTGGCGGAGACCTCGGCGGTCATGCAGATGTAGTAGGTGGGGATGCCATAGCCCGCGTGCGGCAGGGAGACCTCGCGGAGCGTGGCGCCGAGGGCTTCCGCGCGCTTGGCGGCGGCCTCGGTGAGGGCGCGCACCTCCGCGTCCAGCCCGTCGCCGAAATATTCCCTGGGCATGCCGAGCGTCGTCCCCGCGAGGGGCTTGGCCGGGTCCATCCCCGCCCAGCAGCCGGCCAGGCGCGGCGGCGGCACGTTCAGGCTCGTCGCGTCGAGCGGGTCATGGCCGGCGAGCACGTCCATCAGCAGCGCGGCGTCCTCCACCGTCTTGGTCATGGGGCCCACTTGGTCGAGGGACGAGGCGCAGGCCACCACGCCATAGCGCGAGACGCGGCCATAGGTGGGCTTGACGCCGACGATGCCGCAGTGGCTGGCCGGCTGGCGGATGGAGCCGCCCGTGTCCGTGCCCAGCGCCGCCAGGGCCAGGCCGCCGCCCACCGCCGCCGCGCTGCCGCCCGAGGAGCCGCCGGGGATGCACCCGCGCGCCACCGGGTTTTCGGTGGGGCCGAAGCCGGAGGTCTGCGTGGTGGAGCCTAGGGCGAACTCGTCCATGTTCGTCCGCCCCAGGAAGATGGCGCCGGCCGCGCGCAGGCGCGCCGTCACCGTCGCGTCATAGGGCGCCACGTAGCCCTCGAGGATGCGGCTGGAGGCCGTGCAGGGCTGGCCGATGACGTTCATGTTGTCCTTCATGGCGATGGGCACGCCCAGGAGCGGCGCCTCCTCGCCCGCGGCGCGGCGGCGGTCGGCCTCGGCCGCGGCCTTGAGCGCCCCCTCCGCGTCGATGGTCACAAAAGCGTGGATGTCCTTTTGCGAGGGCCCCATCACCCCCAGCAGTTCCTGCGTCAGCTCCACCGCGGAAAAACGCTTGGAGCGAAGCCCCGCGAGGGCGCCCGCCACCGTCATCTGCCGAATGTCGTCGATCATCGTTGGCCTCCCTTCACTCCACCACGCGCGGCATGCGGATCTCGTCGTCGATGCGCGCGGGCGCGTTGCCCAACACCGCCTCCAACGGCAGGCCGGGCGCGGGCGCGTCCTCGCGCAACGGCGCACCCGCCGCGTGCCCGTGCAGCGTCGCGTCCAGCTCCGCCGTCTCCAGCCCCGCGATACGGTCCACGTAGGCCACAATCGTCTCCAACTGCGCCCCAAAGGTCTTGCGTTCCTCATCCGTCAGCGCCAGCCGCGCCAAGAACGCCACGCGATCAATGTCAAATCCAGCCATAGGTCACTCCAAAGAACCCACAGTATAGCAAATGAGTGGACAGAGGACAGTGAACAGCAAACGGGGCGCCCCGTTCGGGGCGTCCCGTCGGACAGGAGCGGATGCGGGGGCGGCTCAGTATTGGCCGCGCTTGGGGCGTTCGCGTAGGCGGGCGTGGGCCTCGGCGCGAAAGTCGAGGAAGCAATCGTTGGCGATGGCTTGGCGCATAAGGCGCATGAAGCGGAGGTAGCAATGGATGTTGTGGAGGGTGAGGAGGCGATAGCCAAGGATTTCGGAGGTGTTGAGAAGGTGGCGGACGTAGGCGCGGGTGTGGCGGAGGCAGGCGGGGCAGTCGCAGCCGGGCTCGATGGGAAGGGGGGAGGTTTTCCAGGCGCCGGCCTTGACGGGATAGGGGCCGTCGAGGGTGAAGGCGGAGCCGTTGCGGGCGTTGCGGGTGGGGATGACGCAGTCGAACATGTCGCAGCCCATGCCGACGGCCTCGGTGATCTGCCAAAGGTCGCCCAGGCCCATGACGTAGCGGGGGCGATGGCGGGGCATGTGGGGGGTGGAATCGGCGATGCCTTTGAGGATGAAGGGCTCGGGCTCGCCGACGGAGACGCCGCCGACGGCGAAGCCTTCGAGGCCGTCAGGCTCCATGGCGGCAAGTTCGCGGGCGCAGTGGGCGCGAAGTTCGGGATATTCGGAGCCTTGGACGATGCCGAAGCGGAGCTGGCCTTCGGCGCGGGGTTGCTCGATGCAGACGCGGGCCCAGCGAAGGGTCTGCGCGACACTCTTGGCGGCGTAATCGGGCGTGGCGGGATAGGGGATGCACTCGTCAAAGAGCATGGCGATGTCGCTGCCAAGGGCGCGTTGGACGGCCATGCTTTCCTTTGGGCCCATGAAGAGGCGGCGGCCGTCGATGTGCGATTGGAAGGAGACGCCCTCCTCGGTGATTTTGCGGAGGGAGGAGAGGGAGAAGACCTGAAAGCCGCCGCTGTCGGTGAGGATGGGGCCGCGCCAACCTTGGAATGCATGAAGCCCGCCGAGGCTTTCGATGATGTCGGCACCGGGGCGAAGCATGAGGTGATAGGTGTTGCCGAGAATGATAGGCGCGCCGAGACGCTCGAGGTCTTCGGCGCCGAGGGTCTTCACGGTGGCTTGGGTGCCGACGGGCATGAAGACGGGGGTGTCGACGGGGCCGTGGCGGGTCCAGAGGCGACCGAGACGGGCGCCGCTCTTGGCGTCTTCGTGGAGGATTTCGTAGGTGCCGGTTTTGGGGGGCATTGGCGTGGCCGGGGTTGAGGGTGGTTGGATGGGGTCAAAGGCGAAGCAGGGCGCGGAGGCGGGCCTCGGTGTCGGGGGCGACGGGGAGGCGGCCCAGGAAGATGTTGGGCTTGGGCGCGCCGTGGAAGTCGCTGGCCACGGAGGGGACGAGGCCGAGGCGCTTGGCGATGCGCAGGAGCGCGACGGTGGTCTCGACGTCGTAGGTGGAGTAGTAACACTCCATGGCTTGGAGGCCAAGGTCGCGCAAGGCGGCGATTTTGGGCGCGAGGGTCATGGGGTCGGGAGCCAGGCTCAGCGGGTGGGCCATCACGGCCACCCCGCCCGCCGCGCGGATCGTCGCGATGCAGTCGGCGGGCGAGTAACGGAAGCGGTCGCGATAGCACAGCGCGCCCTTGCCGAGATAACGCGCGAAGGCGTCCTTCACGTCCGCGGCCAATCCTTTGGCGACGAGCGCCTGGGCGAAGTGGACGCGGCTGACCAACTCGTCGCCGGCGAAGGCGCGCACCTCATCCCACACGAGCGGGATACCGTTGTCACGGAAGGCCTGAAGGATGGCTTGGTTGCGGGCGGCGCGGCCATCGAGGAGCGCGTCGAACTTCGCCGTAAGCGCCGCGTCGTGCGGGTCGAAGCCCAGCCCCACAAGGTGGAGCTGCCCCGCAGGCACCTCGGCGGAGAGTTCGATGCCCGGCACGCCGACAAGGCCGATCCGGCCACATTCGTCCAGAAAGTCGTCCACCCCCTTGGCGCAATCGTGGTCGGTAAGGGCCATGACGTCGAGCCCCGCGGCCTTGCCGGCCCGCGCAAGTTCGCGCGGCGACAGGCTCCCGTCGCTAGCGGTGGAATGTGTGTGCAGGTCAATCATGGCGCGAAGGTGCGGATGGGGCGGGCGGGATTGCCGACCACGACGGTGTTGGGCGGGACGCTCTTGGTGACGACGCTACCCGCGCCGACGACGGCGTTCTCGCCGATCGTAACACCGGGGAGCACGACCGCGCGGGCGCCGACCCATGCGCCGGCGCAGACGGTGATGGGCAGGGCGTAGGTGCGGAAGTAGGTGGGGCGGGCGTCGAGCAACCGTTCGCCGGGCAGGATGGGGTGGCTGGCCGTGCAGAGCTGCACGCCCGAGGCGATCATCGCGCGGTCGCCCACGCGGATGGGCGCGTTGTCAACAAAGATGCAATCCATGCCGATGACAATGTCATTGCCCAGAAAGATGTTCTTGCCGTGGTCGCAATGGAAGGGCGTGTCGATGGCGACGTTCTCGCCGATCGCCCCGAGCAGTTCCTCCAAGATGGCCCGGCGCCCCCTGGCGTCGCGGTAATCCGTCGCCGCGTAGGCGCGCGTCAGTTCCCGCGCCCGGGCGATCTCATCCAGCTCCTTCGGCCCCGCCGTCTCCAAAAAGTCCGCCTCGGTGTAGCGCATGGTGCTCCCTGTCATTCTCTGTTAGGGGTGTCGTGTGTTTGCATGGTCATTCGAGCGCAAGCATGAGTTGTCGCGGCTTTTTGGGGGATTGGTGTGAGGCGGACAAAGTGGCGTGTGTACCGGGGATGTAGGCAAAGAGGTTTTCGATCGGGGCGAGCGCGGTGGAGCCGCGTTGGAAGCGTTCGCCTTGTTTGGCACGGGCGAGTAAGTTTTTGACAAGGGCAACGACCACGGCCTTGTTTGTCGGCGAGACCCACGAAGGATAAGGGAGACGTTCGAAGTCTTTGGACTGGATGTTGCGCGTGTGGTTGATGACCTTTTTGAGGATGGTGTTACAGATGTCGGTGAGGCACCATCCCATGATGAAAAAGAGTTCGTCATGATTCACGCCCGAGCGCAGGAAGGCGCAAGGCGCGCCGGAATCCAAGATGTAACCAGGTGGAAGATAACGGATGTTGAGGTGGGAAGAGATGAGTTGCCACGTGAGTCCCTCACGCTTGAAGTAGGTTTTACCACCGACACCGTGCAGATACCACGGGCCAGACTTCTTGAAGGTGTAGACGGCACGACCGTCGTCCTTCCAATAGATGGCGTAGTCCGGTGGCGCATAGAGAATGGCGGAGGTCGCTTTGTTGTAAGGCGCGTAGTCCGGGTGCGGGAATGGCACAAGGGAAGGAATGGCACGTTTGCTGACGGTCACGCACGGTTCGGTCGCGCCGGCTTGTTCCAGTTCACGGATATGGCGGATTTGCGCTGTGGAGAGTTTCCCGAGACGTGCCTGGCTTTGGCGGAGCGCTACCGTGACGAGGCGCTCGGAGAAGGTGAAGTCGTAGAACTCCTCGATTTGACCATTGCGGATTTCTCGCACGAAGAGCTCGTTGCGGCCGACAGTCATCCCGGACGTCGCGACGAGGAAGTCGCCCAAGGTCGCGCCCGTGAAGTAGCGGGCGAAGTCGGGTGTGACAAGCCAGCTGGCGTTTGGCGTGGCTTCGACCATTTCGCGCGTGAGCGCATTGCCAAAGACAGTGAGACCGCTTCCTCCCTTGGTGAGCGAAAGCACAATCATAGGCTGTTGCGTTTCCGCGAACATCCCTGGCAATCGCGACACCTCGACCAAGCAAGTGTCCAATAGGTATTCACGCAGGCCGCGCATGGTGTTGATGGAGAGCAAGGTGTCGCTACAAATGAAGACAAGGCGCCCACCAGGCTTGAGCAAGTCGAGCGATTTGACGATGAAGAAGGCGTAGGTCTCTTTCTTGATTTTTCGTCCGTGCCGGAAGCCATAGAGGTCGTCTAGGTTGTCTTGGATGTCCGGGGCGATGGTACCGCCAAAGGGCGGGTTCCCGATGATCCAATCGTAGCGTGGCGTTATTTCCGCAAAATAACGGTGCTTGTTGTAGGCAGGCATCCGGAAACGGAAGAAGTCGCCTTGGACGCAACGTTCCGTCTCGCCCCACCGTGCACGAAAGGTAGCGTAGGCCTTCGCCTCGAGCTCACATCCTTCCACCTGAGTTCGCGCCCAGTACGCTATTGTTTCCTCCGAAAAAGTCCGCGCCAACTTGTCGCGGAGCGCAAACAGAAAAGCTCCCGTCCCGAAGGAGGGCTCCAACACCATGTCATTCAACTGGATTGGCAACGTGTCGACAATTGCTTTCGCGATGGCAGGAGGCGTCAGAAATTGCCCCAGTTGTCGTTTGGTCTCGCGTTGTGCCTTTGCTTGGCTCATCGGACGCCCAACGCCTCCTGTGCCGCAAGATCGACGGCGAACGGTTCCGGTGCATGTCGGAATTGCGCGAAACGTTCGCGAAAGGCTCTCAAGTCGCGCTCACGATTTTCGCGCAGACGACGTTCGCCATCCTCGTAAAGGGCGAAAAGTGCCGCAATCTTCTCTGACATCAGGCTAATGTCCGTCGGCCTTTGGCCGTGGTCGATGGCATGGAAGAAGGCTTTGGCGCGCAACATCAACTGACCGGGACCGGAATCGAACGCAATAAACCGCTTAGCGTCAAAGGCAAGCCAGTCCAACAAATCTGCCAGCACTATAAACGGCGTCACAGATTGGCGGGTTGTATCCACGGCAAACTTGACGAAGAGTAGATAGTAGGCGTCAATCTGACGGTTCAACAACACATCGAGCAGCTTTTTGAGCGAGACAAGATTCGGTTGCCCTTCAAAGCCTACAAGCCCAGTCTTCACATTGAGAGGATGCCACACCCTTTCGTCGTTTCGCACCCAGATGTCGCCCATGCTGCGTGAGCGTTTTCCAGCCTTGCCGTATTGTGCGCCCGTTTTGGCTGGGAACGCAGTGCGCAAAACCCCGGTTGTCAGTTCGTCGACCAAGTCAGCCAGTTGATGCCCGCCTTCCTTTGCGGTGGCTCTTTCGTAGACCTCTCCAAGAAAGTCCAGGTCCGCCAGCTGGTGGAGCCAATAATCGCGCACCGCATGCGCCAATTCTTGCCGAAAGGCGAGGTCCAACATCGCATGGGTCCTTTCCGTCAGTGGAGGTGGTAGGTGGCGGTGATGGCCTCGGGGGCGGTTTTGGCGAAGAAGGAGGCGATGGCGGTGTCGTAGTCGGCGGTGTGGGCGAAGGCCTTTTTCATGAGGTAGAAGCGGGTGTCGAGGGAGAGGGAGCCGTTGTGGGCGGCGAGCTCGGCGGCGAGGCGGGGGTAGTCGGCCGGGTCGGTGACGGAGGCGACGCGAAGGTAGTTCTTGGCGGAGGCGCGGATCATGCAGGGGCCGCCGATGTCGATGTTGGTGCGGGCCTGCTCGGGGGTGACGCCGGGGATGGCGACGGTGCGCTTGAAGGGATAGAGGTTGACGACGACGAGGTCGATGGGGGCGGCGTCGAGGCGGCGCATGTCGGCCTGGTGGGCGTCGTTGTAGGTCTCGGAGAGGAGGCCCATGTAAATCTTGAAGTCGAGGGTCTTGACGAGGCCGCCTTGCATCTCGGGCTGGCCGGTGTAGTCGGAGACGGCGCGAAGGCGGTTTTCCTGGCCGGGCTTGAGGAGGGCCTGGATGGCTTTGTGGGTGCCGCCGGTCGAGAGGATGACAAGCTCGGGGCACGATTCGAGGAGTGCGGGGACGAAGGTGTCAAGCCCGGTTTTGTCCGACACGGAAATGAGGGCGTGGCGGAGGGTGACGCGGTTGTCGATGTCTTGGACGATGTTGAGCATGGCGGGGGCCTTTCGCGTGGGGATTAGGGGAGTTCGCCGGTGAGGCCGTGGTGGCGGCAGTGGTCGATGGCGGCTTGGAGGACGCGTTTGTTGAGGGGGATGAGCGTGGGTTTCTTGGCGAAGGAACGCTCGAGGGCCTCGATGAGCAGCTGGGCGGGGATGTCGAGCGCGTTGAGCGCCAGGAGCGCGCCGAGCATGGCCACGTTGGCGGCCTTGGGGACGCCGGCGGCGGTGGCGATGTCGATGGCGGGGATCTGGACGACGCGAACGCCTTGGGGCACCTGCTCGGGGTCAACGCGGACGGTGGCGTCGGCCACCACGAGCCCGCCGGGGCGGACGGTGTGGAGGTGTTTGCCGCAGGCGGCTTGGTTCATCACCACGAGCAACTCGGGGTGCTCGACGGCGGGCGCGCCGATGAGCTGGGTGGAGGTGACGACGGTGCACTGGGCGTCGCCGCCGCGTTGCTCGGGGCCGTAGCTGGGGAGCCAGGTGGTCTCGAGCCCCAGGGCGCGCGCGGCATCGGCCACCACGAGCCCGAGGGAGAGGATGCCTTGGCCGCCGAAGCCGGTGAACTTGAAGTGGCGCTCCCGGATGGCGTGCGCAGCGGGGTGCGGGTCCTCGCGGCCGTCGTCGCCGAAGAAGTCGGCGAGTTTGCCCCAGGGTTTGGGCGCGGGGCGGGTCGGGGCCTCGGCGGAGCGGTCGCGCAGACAGCCGAGGGGATATTCCTTCTCCATCTGCTCGATGACGAACTTGGCTGCGTCAAGCGGTTTGAGGCCGACGCTGGTGGGGCAGGGCGAGAGGATCTCGACGAAGGCGTAGCCCTTTTTGTCGCGCTGGATCTCGAGGGCGTGGCGGATGGCCTTGCGCGCCTGCATGATGCGGGCGGTGTCGGCCACGGAGACGCGCTCGATGTAGACGGGCAGGCGTAGGGCGTTGATCAGCTCGCAGAGGTGCAGCGGCATGCCGTCGGTCTCCGGGTTGCGCCCCAGCGGCGAGGTGGTGGTCTTTTGCCCGATGAGGGTGGTGGGGGCCATCTGCCCGCCCGTCATGCCATAGATGGAGTTGTTCACGAAGAAGACGGCCATGTGCTCGCCGCGCGCGGCGGCCTGGAGGGTGTGGCCCAGGCCGATGGCCGCCAGGTCGCCATCGCCTTGGTAGGAGACGGTGATGGCGTCGGGGCGGAGGCGGCTGATGGCCGTGGCCATGCTGGGCGCCTGCCCGTGGCCCGCGCTCACGCCGCCCACGTCCCAATAATAATAGCCGAAGACCGCGCAGCCGATGGGGTTCACGATCACCGTCCGGTCCTGCAGGCCCAAATCCACGTAGGCCTCGGCCAGCAGTTTGTGGATGATGCCGTGGCCGCAGCCGGCGCAATAGTGCGTCACGCGCGAGGGCGAGCCGGAACGGCGGAAGTCGGGGAACATCCCTTTGGTCGCAAGATTATCCATCACAAAGCCTCCTTCACGGTGCGCACGATGTCGGCCACGGGGATGAGCATGCCGCCCATGCGGTGGATGAGCCCCACGTCGGCCAGGATGCCGGCCTTGGCCAAATGGAGCACCGTGTCGTCGCGGAACTGCCCCGCGCTCATCTCCACCGTCCACAGCCGCTTGCCCGCCAAGGGCTTGAGCGCGTCGATCGGGAAGGGCGAGAGCGTGATGGGCCGGAAGAGCCCGGCCTTGACGCCCGCCTCCCGCAGGGCGTCCACCGCGCTCCGCGCCGTCCGCGCGCTCGACCCGAAGGCCAGCAACACCGCCTCCGCGTCGTCGCAACGATACAGCTCCGCGCGCTGGAACGCCCGTTCCATCCGCGCGTACTTCTCTTGGAGGCGAATATTCATCGCCTCCTGCGCCGGCGCGTCGAGGTAGATGGAGGTGAGCAGGTTGCGGCGCGTCTTCGCGTTGCCCTGCGTTGCCCAGGCCGACGTGTCCACCGGCCCGGCCTCCCGCTTGGGCAGGCGCAGCGGCTCCATCATCTGCCCCAGCTGCCCATCCGTCAGCACGATGGCCGGCGTGCGGAACTCAAAGGCCTTCTCGAAGGCCAGCATCGTCAGGTCGCACATCTCCTGCACGCTCCCCGGCGCCAACACAATGCACCGATAGGATCCATGCCCGCCCCCATGCACCACCTGGCCGTAATCCGCCTGCTCGGGATAGACGTTGCCCAGCCCCGGCCCCGCGCGCATCACATCCACGATCACCGTCGGGATGTCCGTCGCGGCCATGTAGCTCAGCGCCTCCTGCATCAGCGAGAAGCCCGGCCCCGAGGTCGCCGTCAGCGCCCGGCAGCCCGCCGCCGCCGCACCATAAAGCATATACGCCACCGCGTCCTCGCTCTCCCCCTGCACGAAGACCCGCCCCGTCGCCGGGAAATACTCCGCCGCCTTGTGCGCCACCTCGCTCGCAGGCGTAATCGGGTAGCCAAAGTACCCCTCCGCGCCCGCGTAAAGCGCGCCGATCACCACCGCCTCGTTGCCCTTCACGAACTTCGTCATTGCGCGCCTCCCTTCCGCACGATCGCGATCGCGTAAGGCTCCGGGCAATTGTAGAAGCAAATCCCGCAGCCCACGCACCCCGAGCCCTTGTACGCCACCGCCTTCACGCCATAACGGTTGTAACGATCCGAGATGGCCAGGCACCCTTTCGGGCACGCCGCCACGCACCGCCCGCAACTCTTGCAGCAGTCCGCCTCAATCGCCGGATACGGCACCTCAAAAACAGCCTTGTCCACGCGCATCCTCCTTACTTGTCCACGACCGGGAAACGCAACACGTCGCCAAGCCTGGCCAGCCCGGCGCACTCTACGTCGTTCGGCAGTATTCTACCAAAATCCACCACCGAAAACAGACCCAACTTGCGCCCCGCTCCCGCCCCGGGGGCATCGCGCACGCCCCGGCCATCCGAGACACAACCGTGCCTGCGCCTGCGTCTTGAAGGACGCAGTGCGTTTTTCCCCGGCACGCCTGTTTCTTGGCAGTGTGCGAAACGTTATAGTTGAAGGCAGTCGATTCTCTGAATGAAAGGAAGTTGTTATGCGAACGCTGGTTTTGACGTCGATGGGCCTGCTGACGGCCTGCGCGTGGGCAGGGCCGCCCACGGTGGATTTGGCGGGCGCGTGGCGCGTGCGCCTGGGCGAGGCCGAGCCGGTGGCGATCGCGCTGCCCGGCACCTTGGGCGATGCCGACCTAGGGCCGGCCGCGCAGGAGCCGCGCGTAAACATCCTCACCCCGCGCCACCAGTATATCGGCCCGGCCACCTACTCGCGCACCTTCACCGTGCCGGCGGGCGCCGAGGGCGCCTACGAACTCTTCCTCGAACGCGTCCTCTGGAAGAGCACCGTGTCGCTGGACGGCAAGCCGCTGGGTTCGTGCGATTCGCTCGCCGCCCCGCACGTCTACGCCATCCCGGCCGGCACGCTCACCCCGGGCGAGCACACGATCGCCGTCACCATCGACAACACCCTCATCCAACCCATCGGCGAGGATGGCCACAACTACGGCGACTCGATGCAGACGCGCTGGAATGGCGCCATCGGCACGCTGGAGATCCGCCCCGCGAACCCATTGCGCAAGGCGCGCGTCTTCGCGCCGCTGGGGGACGTGGCGACCGTGAAGTTGCCCGAGGGCGTGAAGCCGGCGGAGGTGGCGGCCTCCGTCGAGGGCATCGCCATCGAGCGTCTGCCCGACGAGGCGGACGCCCTGCGCTTCCGCATTCCCGGTGCGCGCCCGTGGGAGCTGGACAACCCGCAACTCTACACGCTCACCCTCACGCACAAAGGCCTCGCGCACACCATCCGCTTCGGCTTCCGCACCTTCGCGACGAAGGGGAACCGCCTGCTGATGAACGGCCGCCCGCTTTTCCTGCGCGGCAACCTGGATTGTTGCCACTTCCCGCTCACCGGCTACCCAGCGATGGACAAGGGTTCCTGGCTGGCCATCTACCGCACTCTCAAGGCCGAGGGCGTCAACGAGGCCCGCTACCACTCCTGGGCGCCGCCCAAGGCCGCTTTCGACGCCGCCGACGAGATTGGCATGCTCATCGCCCCCGAAACCATCTGGGTCGAGGGTTGGATGCGGGCCAAGCACCCCTACGTCAAGCCCATCGGCCGCGGATCGGCCGAGGTGGACGCCTGGGTCCACGCGGAACTCTTCCGTATCCTCGACGCCTACGGCAACGCGCCCTCCTTCTTCTCGATGAGCGTGGGCAACGAACTCGGCGGCTCGGACTTCGACCTGATGGCCAAGTGGCTGGAGGAGTGCCGCGCCTATGACAACCGCCACCTCTACTCCGCCTCCACCGCCCGCAACATCTCCAAGGCCGACGACTTCATGGTCACCCACCACTATCCCGGCGTGGGCGGCGTGCGCGGCCGCCTCGGCGAGGGCACCGACTGGGACTACGAGGACGTCTACGCCCGCACCGCCATCCCCACCGTCGCCCACGAGATCGGCCAATGGCCCGTCTTCCCCCTCTACGCCCACGAGCTGCCCAAATACGAAGGGCTCCTCCGCCCGTGGAACCTCGAGGTCATGCGCGAGCGCGCCGCCCGGGCCGGTACCCTCCGCTTCAACGAGACCTTCTCCCGCGCCTCCCTCATGACCAACCGCCTCATGTACAAGGCCGAGATCGAAAGCTTCCTCCGCACCCCCTCCTGCAACGGCCTCCAGCTCCTCAGCGTGCAGGACTACATGGGCCAGGGCGAGGCCCTCGTCGGCTGGTACGACGCCTTCTACGACCCCAAGCCCGGCCTGGGGCGCGCCCAGCCCACCGCCGATTACTTCGCGCCCGTCACCCACCTCGCCCGCTTCGCCAAGCACGTCTGGACCGACGCCGAGACCCTCGCCGTCGCCTTCGTCGTCCGTAACAACGGCCGCACGCCCATCGACGCGGACATCCCCTGGGCCATCCCCGCCCTTGGCCACGCCGGCGTCTGCCGCGCCCAAGTGCCCGTCGGCGCCGTCAAGGAAGTCGGCCGCATCGCCCTTCCCCTCGCCGGCGCCAAGGCGCCCGCCCAAATCGAGCTCCGCTTCGGGCGCAATCGCTGGCCCCTCTGGGTCTACCCCGCCACGGTCTCCGACGCCGTCCCCGCCGGCGTCGTCGTGACCGATTCGCCCGCCGAGGCCCGCAAGGCCCTCGCCAAGGGTGCGCGCGTCCTCCTCAAGGCCCGCGACCTCACGCACCCCAAGACCACCCTCTCGCCGCGCTTCACCCCCGTCTACTGGAGCGGCGCCTGGTTCTCCGGGCAGACCAACGCCACCCTCGGCATGGCCGTCCGGGCCGACAGCCCCGCCTTCGCCGCCTTCCCCACCGACGATTGGCAAGATTGGCAGTGGCGCCACCTCGTCGAGGGCTCCACCGCCTTCCGCATCGCCAAGCCCGCCCCCGACTTCGAGCCCCTGGCCATGCCCGTGCCCGACTTCCACCACCCAAGCCTCTCGGCCACCCTCTTCGAGACCGCCGTCGGCCCCGGCAAACTCCTCGTCTGCGGCTTCGACCTTGACGCCGACCGCCCCGAGGCCCGCCAGCTTCGCCGCTCCCTCCTCGACTATGCGGCCTCCGACGCCTTCGCCCCCAAAGCCACCATCGCCGAGGCCGACCTCTGGCCCCTCTTCCGCTCCATCCGCGACGAGGCCAAGCCCCGCCCCGCCGAGTACAAGGCCGCCCCCGCCTACTTCGAGTGCGCCGCCTTCCTCACCCGCCAAAACACCGCCATGCCCTGGAAGGCCAAGAACGACCGCGCCGAACTCGCCAAAGGCGCCTACGCCATCGCCGGCGACGGCCTCTGCACCTGGTCTGACAACGACGGCTCCTACTGGGTCGGCAACAACCTCACCATCACCCTCACCGGCCTCGACCCCGTCGTCGGCACCCTCCTCGTGCGCTTCCGCGACCCCAACAACAACGGCCGCACCGCCGAAGGCGCCCTCGAGGGCCGCCCCTTCAAGGTCGGCGCCCACAACAAAACCCAAGCCAACCCCACCGGCGAGCACTGGGCGCGCCTCAACGTCCAGCGCGAAGACTTCCTCGACGGCAAACTCGTCCTCGCCATCCGCAACCTCTCCGGCCCCAACTTCATGATCGACCGCCTCATCCTCCTCCCCAACAACCCCTGAGGCTCGGCCAACCCAAGGCAACCTCACCCAAGCGGGCGCCACCCCCACCTCGGGGTGGCGCCCGCTTGGGTGCCGCGCCCCCGACAAAAGCCATGAAAGCGCCCTCCCCGCCCACAGGCCGATGTCGCCGGGCCTCTCCGCGACAGGAAAGTTCGCTTGAGGGGGGGCAAAGCCTGGGGTTTTGTGGTATAGTGTGAGCCATCGCCTGCGGGAGAAGCCGCAGGGGTCAACGTGCAGCACGCACGAATGATTTGCTCGGTAGAAAGTCCGCCAGACAAACGAAGGAGCAAACATTCGGGTGTGGCATGCGCCGTGGTGCGTATGCCCTCCCGCTTGTTTCCTTCAAGCCCTCTTGGCGGACGGCTCTACCGGAACTAGCGGGAGGGCGCCTTTATGGCCAGGAAGAAGCAGGACGTCAACGAGCCGCAGGGCGACAAGCCCGACACCTATTTGCACGATGGGCACCAGCGCCCCATCCTGCCCGCGGCCAACGAGACAAGCACCGTCCACGAGACCGAACCGCCGGCCGTCTACGAAATCGACCCGCACGACATCCCACGCCTCCAGTGGTACCAAAAGGGCGAGGACCACGTGGAGGTGCCCACCTTTACCATCCACCAGCACGAGGCCGTCAATCCCCTGCGTATCCTCAGGGCCACCTTGGCCGACACGCGCAACGACCCGGTGCAACTGGACCTCTTCGGCTTCCCGGAGGCCGACCGCCGCCGTCTGCGCCTGGAGGATGTCTATGCCTACAACCACACCATGCAATGGACCAACCGCATGATTGCGGGCGATTCCCTGCTGGTGATGAACGCGCTGCTCCGGCATGAGCGCCTGGCGGGAAAGGTGCAGTGCATCTACATGGACCCGCCCTATGGCATCAGATTTGGTTCAAATTTTACTCCGGTCTTTGGGCAAACACGGGTGGAAGACAAAGATACAGACTTGACCAATGAACCTGAAATGATTACGGCATTTCGGGATACGTGGAAGTGGGAAATTCACAGTTATCTTTCATATTTGCGAGATCGTCTTTGTCTTATACGTGATCTCCTTTCTGAAAGTGGTTCATGCTTTGTGCAAATCTCCGTTGACCATGTACATCAAGTGCGTCTGGTGATGGATGAAGTGTTTGGCGTGGAGAATTTCAGCCAGATGATTATGTATGCAACGACAGGAGGATTAGGTTCGAAAGGTTTAAATCGAGCAGGTGATTATATTTTGTGGTACGCCAAAAATAAGGATAAGATGAAATATCATGACTTATACAAGGAAAAGTCTTTCGGGGGGGAAGGATCGAGTGCATATCGTAAGTTAGAGTTCGCTGATGGAACGCGAATGACAATTTCGGAATGGGAAAAAAGGACGGGACGTCCATTTAAATATGAGCAACGTCCGGTAGGTAGCAAAGTTTATGGTTTGGACAATCTGACAAGCTTGTCGCTAAATCCAAAACCACAGCCGTTTGAATATCAAGGAAAGGTTTATCATCCGTCTGCCGGGAATCAATGGAAGGCGAGTTATCCCGAAGGTATGAATCGGCTGGTTGAGGCTAATCGTATCGATGTAGGGAAGAAGACATTAGGTTATATTCGCTATTTCGAAGATTTCCCATATGCGCCACTAACGAACTTGTGGGGAGATACACTTGGCCAGAACCAACTTGGACCAGAGGGTAAAATTTATGTAGTCCAGACGGCCCTTAAGGTGATTGAGCGTTGCCTGCTGATGACGACGGATCCGGGGGATTTGGTGTTGGATCCGACGTGCGGGAGTGGGACGACGGCGGTGGTGGCGGAGGAATGGGGGCGGCGTTGGATCACGATTGACACGAGCCGGGTGGCCTTGGCGTTGGCGAAGCGGCGGCTGATCACGCAGGTGTACGATTGGTACAAGCTGGCGGACGAGAAGCGGGGCATCGACGGTGGATTGGTTTACAAGACGGTGCCACACGTGATGTTGGGGGACATCGCGAACGGGGTGCCGTCGAAGGAGGAAACCTTGTGGGACCGGCCGCTCATTGAGAAGGGGAAGGTGCGCGTTACGGGGCCCTTCACGGTGGAAGCGTTGCCGGTGCCGACAATCGAGCCGTTGTTGGAGAACCCCGAGGAGGGGATGGCGGAGGGGAAGAAGTTGGAGGAGTGGGTGGCGGAGTTGCGGACGGCGGGAATCCAGACGGGGACGGGGGAGGCGCGGCTGCGGTTCCGGTCGCTGGAGGTGTCGGGGGCGCTGGAGTATTTTCACGCGCAGGGGGTGACGGAGGATGGCCGGGAGGCGTTGGTGTGCATGGGGAACGCGTCGGCGCCGTTGAGTCTGACCATTGTGCGCGATGCGCTGGACGAGGCGGATACGCATTATCCGCGGCCGCAGTTGATTGTCTTCGCGGCGTTTCAGTTCACGGCGGAGGCGGCGGACTTCATTGCGCGGAGCAAGGTGGCGGGCGCGCAGGTGTTGGCGGTGCAGATGAACACGGACTTGCAGATGACGGACTTGCTGAAGCGGCAGGCGCGCAACCAGAGTTTCATTTTGGTGGGGCAGCCGGATGTGCGGCTCTTGGTTGGGGCGGATGGCCGGCTGACGGCGGAGGTGCTGGGCTTTGACTACTACGACCCGGTGAGGCAGACGATGACCTCGGGCGGGCCGGCGCATATCGCGATGTGGATGGTGGACGGCAATTACGATGGGCGGTGCGTGAATCCGCAGCAGGTCTTCTTCCCGGGGGCGGATGTGTGGGAGGCGCTGGGGCGGGCGTTGAAGGGGGCGGTGGTGCCGGCGCGGCTGGAGGCGTATCGGGGGACGCGGAGTTTGCCCTTCACGCCCGGGGAGAACCTGAAGGTGGCGGTGAAGATTATCGACGACAAGGGCTTCGAAAGCATCCGCGTCTTCGCGCTGACGGAGGAGGGACGGCTGCGCGGGGAGGTGGCGCGATGAGCGGCCTGATCCTGAACAGCCCTTACGCGGAGCCGGCGTGGCATTGGGAACATCGGCCGGGGACGGTTTCGCTGACGAAGGTGGAGGGGCGGCGGGCGCCGGGATACACGAAGTTCAACACGAAAAGCCGGGGCGACGGGGAGTTCGTGCACTTGGAGGCGGTGGCGGTCATCCGCGAGCGGGTGAAGGCGTGGCGCGCGGCGGGATGGCCGGGGATAACGCCGGTCACGCGGCAGTTGCTGGAGCGTTGGTGCGGGGTGGGACAGGAGGAGGGGGTCGTGGAGCCGCGGCCTTTCTTCTGTCAGCTGGAGGCCATCGAGACGTTGATTTGGCTGACGGAGGGCGCGGAGGCGGAGCGTCAGGGGTTGTGGGGGATGTTCGATGGGCAACTTCAAGGCGATGGCGGGCCCTTCGAGCGTGTCTGCACCAAAACTCTGCACGGGCGGCGGCAAGACGAAGGTGATGGCCATGCTCATCGCCTGGCACGCGTGCAACAAGGCAACCTATCCGCACGACAAGCGGTTCTGCCGGGACTTCTTGATTGTGGCGCCGAACCTGACGGTGCGCGACCGCCTGGCTGGGTTGGACCCGGGGATGGGTGGCGCGGAGTATGATGGCTATTTGGTACCGACGGAGCTGGAGGGGGCGTTGGCGCAGGCGCATGTGCGCATCCTCAATTGGCAGGCCATGCAGTGGGAGGACGCGGCGAAAATCGCCAAGAAGCGGGGCGTGGACAAGCGGGGGGCCTTGAGCGACCGTGCGTATGCCCGCGCGGTGTTGGGGGCGGAACTGGTCAAGGCGCCGCGACTCTTGGTTATCAACGACGAGGCGCACCATGCCTGGCGCCTGCCGCCGAAGGCAAAGGCAAGCGACTACAAGGGCGAAGGCGAGGAGAAGGACGAGCACACCGTCTGGATGGGCGGGCTGGACCGTATCCATCGGGTGGTGCCGATTATGCGATGCCACGACTTCTCGGCCACGCCATTCATCCCCTCGGGGAAAATGAGCAAGGAAGACTTCCTCTTCAAGTGGATTGTCAGCGACTTTGGGCTGAACGATGGCATCGAGGCAGGGTTGGTGAAAACGCCGCGGATGCCGTATGACGCGGTCGGCCCCATCAACCCGGAGACGAAGCTGCCCGAACTCTACGACCTCTACGAGGCCAAGGGCGTCAAGGAGGCCATCGCCGAGGAGGTGGAGACCACGGAGCCCTTGCCGGCGGTGCTGGCCAACGCCTATTCCCTCCTGGCGGCGGATTGGCGCAAGACGGCGGATACGTGGGCGGCAACCCATGCGGCCACGCCGCCGGTGCTTATCAGCGTGGTGAACAACACGCGGACGGCCGAGCGCATCGAGCGACACTTCAAGGGTGGCGGCAATGGGACGTTGGGCGATATGCGGGAATTGTGCGACGAGGCGCGCCTGTTGCGTATCGACTCCAAGGCGCTCGAAAAGGCCGGGGCGGCGGGCGAGGCGTTGCGGCGGCGCGTCGCCACCGTGGGCAAGCCCGGCAAGCCGGGCGCGACCGTGACGAACCTGATTTCGGTGGCGATGCTCTCGGAGGGGTGGGACGCGCGCACGGTTACGCACATCCTCGGCCTGCGCGCCTTCACCAGCCAGTTGCTCTGCGAGCAGGTCATCGGCCGTGGCCTCCGCCGGGTGAGTTACGACGTGGACGGGGAGACGGGGTTGCTCGAGCCGGAGTATGTGCAGGTGCTTGGCGTGCCGTTCCGCTTCCTGCCCTCGGAGAGCGGGGGAGGAGGCGGGCAGACGAAGCCAACCTATCCCATCTCCGTGGCGCCGGGGCGCGAGGCCGCCGAGATCGCCTGGCCCAATATCGTCCGTATCGATGTCAACAACGCCCCCGAACTGTCGCTCAAGGGCGTGCCGGAGTTGACGTTGGAGCCGACGCTCACGCTTTCCGCGCAGATGGCCCAGACCCTCGGCGAGTGGATGAAGGTGGAGCGGCGGGACCTCTACACGCTCGACATCGCCAAGAGCGCGCCGCGACGGCAGACGTTGCTCTTCACGATGGCGAAGGCATTGCTGGAAAGCCCGGAGTTCGCGAAAAAGCGGCAGGGAATCGCCGTGCCGCGGCTGTTCGCCGCGTTGGTGCGGTTGGTGGGCGACTTCATCGCCTCGGAGAAGTGCCACTGGGAAGACAACCTCTTCTGGCAGAAGGTCGATCTTGAGACCCCGGAGTCGCGCTTGGCGTATGCCTATCGGTTGGGCGCGGTGGTGAAGCATTTGCTTGAGCATCTGACGCCAAAAGAACGTCGGGTACTTTCCGTCGTGCGCGACAGCCGCATGCCGACGCGCTCCACCGCCGCCATGCGCACGTGGCACACCACCAAGGAACCGAGACTCACCGGCCCGAAGAGCCAAATCGGCGCGGCGGTCTACGACAGCACTTGGGAACAAACCATCGCCGAGACGTTGGCGGGAATGGCGGCGGTGCAGGCCTACGTGCGCAACGACCGCCACGTGGGGCTGCGCGTCCGCTACGTCTCGCAAGGGGTGGCGCGCACCTATATCCCGGACTTCATCGTGCGCTTTGCGTCGGGCGAGACGGTGGTGCTGGAGGTGAAGGGGATGGACGATGCCACGGCGCAGGACAAACACAACGCGCTGAAACGATGGTGCGCCGCCGTCACGTCGCTCCACGACTTCGGCACATGGCGCGCGGCGAAGGTGAGGGCGGCGAACAAATTGGCGTTGCTTGCCGCCCTCGGCGTTCCCGCGTGATGGAAGGCGGACAAGTCGGGCCTACGTGCGCAACGTTTGTGTCTTGGCGGCCCGAAGCCTATGCGTTTTCCCCGGGCACGTCCGGATGCCCGGGGCTCACGCCTCAGCGGGAGACGGTGATGAGCGCGGCGGGGCCGGCCAAGCCGCCCACGCAGAGGCGCACGCTCAGCAGGGCGGGGGCGAGGTCGCGCGGCAGGCGCACCAAGACGAGGCCCTCCTCGTCGACCTCGGCCGGCTTCAGCGCCAGGCGGCGCCCCTGCCCTTGGCCGAAGGCCACCCGCACGCTCACCCGCACCGGGCCGACGCCCCGCGGCCAAGGGCCCGTCCGCAGCAACAGCGGCTCGCCCGCGCCGCACCGCCAGAAGGTGCCCCGGCGCACGCCCAGCGCGCAGACGATCCGCAACGTCCCGAGCGCACGCAAATCCTTTTTCCTGTCCATTGCCAATCTCCTTTCCTCATGAAGCGAAACGTTTGACGAAGCCCCCCGGGGCGGGGTCGCCGCCCCGGGGGAAGGGGTGCCTCAGCCCAAGAGCTGAAGCAGGCCCCGCAGCAGGCTCCGAAGAGCGTCGATCAACACCGTGACCAAGGGATGCTCCATGCGTCCTCCTTTCCGGCCGGGGTGCCGCGCCCGGCGCGACAAGCCCCGTTGGGCGGGCACGTGGCGTCATCCCGCGCCGTGGCGCTTAGGCGCCCTGAACCACGGTCGTGACCTCCTGGTTCAGCTTGACCATGCGCAGCGAGTCGCCACCCATGCGCGACTGGAAGAAGACCTCCAGCGCCAGGCCCGAGCTGTCGAACGGGTCGGGATAACGCACCACCACGCGATCCTCGCGCTGTGTGCCGATGGGCGTGCACCGCGTCTTGATGCCCTCGAGCGAGACGAAGACGCCCTCGTCTTCCTGCTCCTGGTCCCACGTCAGGTGCTTGCCCGTCAGCATGAACGGGCTCGACCCCGTGATCGTGTTCGCCTGCATCGCCGCCAGGTCATACAGGCCCTCCAGCACCGGCATCGTCACGCTGTCCAGGCGGAAGACCGGGCATTCGGCCGCCGCCACGCGCAGACGCGAGCCCACCGTGGCGTTGACCACCACCTGGTGCTGCGCCGGATCCCACGGCGCATCCTCCGACGCGAAGACGCCGCGCACCGCCGGCGCAAAGCGGACCAACCCGCTGATGTTCACCGCGCGGCCCTCGGCGACCAAATCCGCCACCAGATCCGCGAAGTCGTTCAACACCAAGCGGATCGTCGACTCGCGCACCGCGCAGCCCTCCGCCACCATCCGCTTGGCCACGTCCGCCAAGCCATACGTCTCCTTCACCTTCACCTGGCCCGAATAGACCGCGGTGCCCTGCGTCTTCGAGGCCGCCGCGTTCGCGACCACCCGGTAATTCACGTTGTGCAGGTCGCCCGACACATTGTTCGTCAAGACATCAGCCATTGCCGATTTCCTTTCCGTTCCCCATCGTTTGCGCCACCCGGCGACCGCGCCGGGCCCACGCCGCGCCGGGCCGGGAACCTCGCCCATGCGCACCCTTGCGCACAGGCGGACATCCCCGCGCCACCGCCCCCGCGAAACCCGCTCCCCAAGCCGCCCCCGCACACCCGGGCAGGGCGGACCTCCCCACGGACACGCGGCATGGAGCGCCCCGCGCCGCCGAGACAATTCGCGAAGGCGTGAGACAATGGCTATGCAAGCGAGACGAAAAAGGCCCCGCGCCGCGCCCAAGGCGCCGGCACGGGGCGTGCGTCGTTTCCCCGCGCCTCAACGCGCGGGGACGGCCTCGAGGAGGAGGCCTCGGGCGGGGGGCAGGGGGATAGCGTCGCCGGGGGCAAAGGTCGCGGCCGCCTGGAAGCCGGGCGCGTCGGCGGCGCGCCAACGCGCCTTGGCGGGGTCGAGCCCGAGGCCCGCCCAGTCCACGTCAAGGCGGACGTCGAGAGGCTTGCCGGTGAAGTTGGCCAGGGCCAGGAGGGTCTTGCCGTCGGGGCGGCGGTAGAGGGTGGCAAGGGCTTTGTCGGTGTCGGGGCGGACGGGGTTGGCGGGGTCCCACCAGCCGATGAGGCGGGTGCCGGGGACGAGGCCGAAGGCATCGAGCGCGCGCCAGGCGGGGCGTGGGTCGCCGGCCCACGGGCGGCGGGGCAACATGCCGAAGACGAGCCCGCGCCAAGGGTTCTGCGGGCCGGTGAGCTGTTCGCTCATGAGGCCGAAGGGAATGCCGGCCATCTCGGTGAGGATGAAGTCGGGGCTGCGGTTCATGTTGAAGGCGCCCTCGCCGTGCCAGAGGGAGTCGATGTAGGGATAGAGTTCCATGAAGCAGATGGCGGAGTTGGCCCAGGCGGCGAGGGGATTGTGGTGGTTCCAGGAGTGCATGTCGATGAGGCGGCGGGTGGGGGCGTCGCGGTCGAGGATGCGGCGGGCGCGGCGCATGGCGTGGCGGTCGAGGGCCGTGTCGTCGATGTAGAGGCCGTCGACCTTCGCCTCGCGCAGAAGGTAGTCGAGGCCCGCGAGGTAGAAGTTGTCCCAGCGGGTGCCGGGGGTGGTGAGGACGGCGAGGTCGAGTTTGCCCTCCAGCCCGGGGTGGCGGAGGTTCTCGCGCCAGGCGGGCACGAAGTCGTCGCCCAAGTGCGCGGCGAGCCACGGGTGCGGGCCGTTGCGGTTGGTCACCGGCCAAGGGACGCCGAGGCGGCGGGGCAGGATGATCTCGCCGTCGAGGGCGTTGAGCGCGAAGAACTCGGGCATGTTCTGCGTGAGCTCGCGGGTGGTGTAATAGACCTTGAGTTTCATGCCGGCGCGGTGGGCGGCGGCCGTCTCGGCGGCCAAACGCGGCAGATAGAGGTCGTTGTAGGGATAGTTGATGAAGGGGTTGATGGCGCGGCCTTGGTGGATGTTGGCGACGGTATGGCCCTCGGCGCGGAGCTTAGACCAATCCTCGCCCCGGAAGCCGGCGTGCGCGTGGAAGATGCGGTTCTCGGCCAACTGAAAGGCCGGGTCGATGGGCTTGAAGGGCGTGAGGAACCAATCGACCGTGTAGGCCACGCTTTCGCCGGCGCGAAGCGTGCGCGGGCCGCCGGTGAGCGCGAGCGCGGCGGTGCCATCCGCGGCGCGGCGGAGCGTCACGCCGCCGTCGCCCCACCCCTCGGGCAGGTTCAGCGGGCGAAAGGCGTAGTAGGCGTTGATAAGGGGGCGCACGTAGTTGTCGCCCTTGAGGCGCAGCATAAGCCCTTGGTTGACGCCGCCCACCCACAGCGCGTCCTGATGCTTCCCCACGTCCCACGTCCACGCAAAGTCCCTGGGCGCCGCGCCGCCCTCCAGCCCCAGCCCCATCGCGAAACGCGAGGCAGCCGGCGTCAAGCCCAGCGTCAGCGCCGCGCCCCCGTGGTGCGCCCCGTTGCGCAGGGCGCGGGCGCACACCCGCGTCTCCAGAAACCCGTCATACTCCAGGCGCCCCTCCACCGTCACCGCCCACGCGCCATCCGCCGAGCGCGACTCCGCCACCCACGCCAACGCCACCGGCGAGGCATCCGTGAACGTCAGCCCCGCCGGCACAAGCGGCACCCCCGCCAACGCAAAGGCCGGCGCCTCGGCAAACCCCTCCTGCGCCGGCGCGTCCACCCGGCAATTCGACCCATCGAAGGTCGAACGATAGGCCGCCGGCAAGCCATGCGCGCCGATGACCACCTCGCGCCCCAGAATCCGTGCCGTGCGCGAGGCCGCGTCGAACGCCACCGGCGTGAACGGCGCCGTCACCGTCGCCTCCTGGCCGCTCGTCGCGTTCAGCCACGCCAGGCGCGCCAAACGCCACCCCTCGCGCACGCCGCCATCCGCGAGCGGCTCGCCCACCACCTTCAGCCGCACCGGGAAATCCCGCCCGCCGATCTCCAACACAAAATCCAGCTCGCCCGCCGCGTCCGCCGGCACCCGCACCCCGAACCACAGCGGCCGCACCTCCCCCGCCCTCGGCCACGGCAACGCCTTGCGCAACGGCTTGCCCAGCCGATCCGTCCCCTCCAGCGACAGGCACGTCACCTCCGGCGCCGCGCGAAACAGCCGCGTGAACACGTTGCCCGCCGGCCGCGCCGCATAGGCCACCGCCTCCCCCGGCGCCCGCGCGCCCCCCACGATCACCACCTGAAAGACATAAAACTCCCCCGGCCGCGCCTCCCCCTCAAAGCGCCCCCACCCCCCGCGCCCCGCCTCCGACAGCCACACCGCCGGCAACACGTTCGGCCGCACCGCGCGATCCCGCCGCTCGCCGAACAGCCAAAAATCCGCCGGATGCCCCTGCGCGAACGCCTCCCACGCCCCCATCCCCGCCGCACGCTCCATCACGGACGGCGCCAAATCCGCATCCGCCGCCCCCGAAACCTGCGCCTCCGGCAAATTGTAATCCTCCGCCCCGGGCGCCTCCGCCCGCGCCGTGCCGACGCACCCCGCCGCCAACGCCGCCCAAACCACGCGCTTCCAATCCATCGACAATCCTCCGTTCGCCCAAACGACACCCACAGCCTACCACACCCCCACCCCAAAACCAACCCCCTCCAAACAAAAAACAAAACCCTGCGTCCGCCAATGCACACCGATGGGCAAACCGCAAACCAAGCGCGGTGCCCAAGACACCCCGCGGCACGGCGGGCAATCGTGTCCGGGAAAACTTTATGCAAAGAACCGCGAATTGCGCGGATCGAAAATAAATCGTTGGCGGGTCGCCGACCCAAAACCCGCGACAATCCGCGCAAGCGACGGTTCCCGGACAACACCTCCACGGGCACCATTGGGCGACGGGCCAAACCCCGCCTCCACGCCCGCCCGACGCCCGCCTAATGGGCGCCCTGTTCGTTGTTTACCGCTTGCAGCCCACTGTTCTCACGGCCGGCCCACCGCCAGCACGCGGAAACCGATCCGCCGCAACGCCTCATGGTCAAGCAGGTTGCGCGTGTCGAAAATCAACGCCGGCTTGCGCATGGATGCATAAACCCGCCCCCAATCCAGCTCCCGGTAACACGGCCACTCCGTCATCACCAAAATCGCGTCCGCGTCCGCCGCCGCCGCGTACGGGTCCGGCTCCAAGGCCACATGCGGGAGATGCGCCAAATCGCGCCGCGCGTTGCCCAACGCCTTCGGGTCGGTGACGACCAGTTGCGCGCGCTCCGCGTCAAGCAGGTTGGCCACCGCCAGCGCGGGCGTCTCGCGCGTGTCGCCGGTGTTCGCCTTGAAGGCAAAGCCAAAGAGCGCGATCCGCTTGTTGGCCAACGTGTTGAAGAGCGCCTTGACCGTGCGCGCCACGATGCGGCGCTGCTGCTCCTCGTTCATCCGGATGACCCCCTCCCAATAATCCGCCTCCGCCTCAAGCCCATAGCTGCGGCAGAGATAAACCAGGTTCAGCACATCCTTCTTGAAACACGAGCCGCCAAACCCCGGGCCCGCCCGCAAAAACTTGTCGCCGATGCGCCGGTCCATCCCCATCACCCGCGCCACCTCCGCGATGTCCGCCCCCGTCGCCTCGCACAACGCCGAAAGCGCGTTCACCGACGAAATCCGCTGCGCCAACATCGCGTTCGCCGCCAACTTCGACAGCTCGCTCGACCACACATTCGTCGTCACGATCCGCCGCCGCGGCACCCACGCCGCGTAAACCTCCACCAACGCCCGCACCGCCGCCCGCCCCCGCGCCGTCTGCGGCCCCCCGATCAACACACGGTCCGGGTTCAGCAAATCAGTGATGGCCGAGCCCTCCGCCAAAAACTCCGGGTTCGACAGCACCGTGAACGTATGCTCCGGGTGCGTGTGCAACACCTCCGCCATCGCGTCCGCCGTCCGCACCGGCAACGTCGACTTCTCCACCACGATCTTGTCCCCGTTCGCCTCCTGCGCGATCGTCCGCGCCGAAGCCTCCCAATACTGCAAATCGCTCGCGTAGCCCGCCCCCTCCCCGAACGTCTTCGTCGGCGTGTTCACCCCCACGAAAATCATGTCGCACGCCTTGATCGCCCCCGCGATGTCCGTCGAGAAAAAGAGATTCTTCCCCCGGCACGCCTTCACCACCTCATCCAGCCCCGGCTCATACACCGGCAGATTGTCCGAGTTCCACGCCGCGATCCGCTCCGCGTTGATGTCCACCACCAACACCCGCCTCCCCGGGTTCATCTTCGCGATCACCGCCATCGTCGGCCCCCCAATGTACCCCGCCCCAATGCACGCAATGTCACCGTTCATACGAAACCTCCGCCCGGATGGGCCCTGCCGAATACGCCGGGTAAGGCACCCGCCCCGCCGCGCCATTCACGCGCGGCGCCGGCATCCAACGATAAGCCTGCCGCTCCTGCCGCAACCGCGCCGCATCCAACGCCAGGCCTGTGAACACCAATGCCCAACCAACGCCACCGTTGGCCGACATCGAGAAAAAGGTAAACTCGCCGAAGTTCGACACCAACAACACGAACAACACGCACGCGCCAATATACGCCCGCCGCGACAGCATCCCCCAAAACGCGACAATCAAGAAGAGCACGAACAGGATCATCCCGATTACCCCGCCCTCTTCCAAAACCGCCGTCACCCACACACCCTTCTCAATCGGCGCGGACAACAACTGCCCCCACGAACGGATGTCGAGCGCCTCAAGACTTTTGCTCACTTGAAAACCATTGCCAATCACCGGGCTTTCGCGGAAGTTCTCCATCGAAATGTCCATCAACCCCTGGCGTGATGACACCATTCGACTAAAACTCCGCTCTCGCTCGTCCAATACCGAATCGCCTGTCTTAAACACAAACGACAACACCGCATCCCGCGTTTGTGGCGTGGCAAAAAGCGCAATCCCCCCGATCACGCCCAACGCCATCAACACCCCCAACGCACGGTTCTTCCATCGCGCACCCACCCCACGCGCACACATGAACACCAAGGTGACAAAGCTCATGCCCGCCAACCACGTGCCCATCGCCGTCCGGCTCGATGTATAAAAAATCAGCACCGGCGCACCCAACAACAATGCGAAATACAGCTTATCCCACCGCCGAATACAAAACAACAAATCTGCGAACAAAATCACGCTCATCATGGCCACCGCCGGGCCAAGCGTCTGCGGCTGAAAGGTGACCCCTTGAAAGAGTCCAACTGACTCAACCGACAACCCCATCTCAATGGCGCGCTCCGCCCCCATTTTACCAATGCTTGGGAACGGAATCAGCGCCAATGAACCGAAAATCAGATAAATCGCGAAGACCAGCCCCACGCTCCGCAACGCCTGCGGCCGAACGCCATCGCGCACGCTCGCTGCGTTAGCCATCCCCCAAAAGGCCAAAAAGACAACCGTGAACAACAAGATCTTCAGATAGCTGATAATCGGTTGCCACCCCTGCGCCGAGGTCATGGCCTGAAACCCCACGTAAATAAAAATCGACAACAGCGGCGTCAAGAAGCGCGCCGCCCGCCGCCCCGTGTTCTGCAAAATAATCACGCCGGCGACCGTCAGATACAGCGCTCGTGCGGCAATGGAGAAGACCATTCCCTTCGGCGCAATCGCCCCGTTCGTCACCGTCAGCACCGCCGTCGCCAACAGTACATAGACCAAGAGCTCCGTCTTGTTCTTACCAAATGCCACCAAAAGCGGCAAAAGAATCGCCAAGAATCCCGCGCCATCCGACACCTTCATCAGCCCGCACAGAAGGCCGAACCCAACCAGCCCCCAAACAACCCACTTTAGCGAATATGGCTTACCCGACACGTCCTGCATAGCGCCACCATGATAGCAAATCACGCCAACAGCCGCGCGTACGCCTTCGCCATCGCCTGGCCGATGGCCGGCCAAGCATAGCGCGATTGCACAAGCGCCTGACCACGTTCCCCCATTGCCTGCCTCGCCCCATCCGGGAGTGCCATCATTTCCCGCAAGGCCGCCGCCAGAGACACCACGCCAAAATCAATCCACCTGCCACAACGATGCGTCTCCAACTCCCTCCACG
Source organism: uncultured Lentisphaeraceae bacterium (assembly GCA_949289005.1). GTDB lineage: Bacteria > Verrucomicrobiota > Kiritimatiellia > RFP12 > DVOR01 > Spyradenecus. Next base: position 14,366 of record CASEMQ010000044.1, on the reverse strand, counting down.
GCGTCCCCCTCGTTGTAATCACCGGCACCCCCGCATAAAGCGCCTCCGCCACCACAATCCCAAAGTTCTCCGAATGGGTCGGCAGCACAAACAAATCCGCCCGCGTGTACGCCTGCCATTTGTCCTCGTCCATCAAAGGCCCCGTAAACACAAAATCGTCCTGCAGCCCCTTGGCGCGAACCGCCGCCTCCACCTCACGCTGATAACCGTCCGCATCCGTGCCCACGATCTCCATCTTCCATCCCTCCGGACGAATTCGGTCCCACGCCTCCACTAGTTCCAACAACCCTTTTTTTCTATGAATGCGCGACACAAAAAGCGCACGCCGCTCCCCCGCCTTGTTCGCTACACGCCGCGGCAACCGTTCCGGAACCGTCACGCCATTCGGACTCACCACAATCTTCTGCCCAAACCCCAACGCACGAAACTGCTCTGCCTCCGTTTCCGCCGTCGCGTGCAACGCCACCGCACCCCGCAAATCACGACGCTGGTAAAGCGCTAACGCCAAACGTTTCTTCCACTTCCCCTGTTCCAGCGACCACGGTTCCAACATTCCCCTTGGCGCAATGATATACGGGATGCCCAGCGCGCGCGCCGCGCAAGCCGCCAAATGAATCTGCGGTTGCCAAATCCCATGCAAATGCACCAGATCCGGACGCAATTCCCCAAACAACGCCCGAAAAAACGCCCGCAACGCCCATAAACCCGGCCGCTCCGGCGCACGAAAACGCGTCACCCCCGGCAACCACGGCCGCTCCCCCACCGCGCAGCTCACCAGCCACGCCTCCACCCCCGCCGCGTTCAACGCCGCCACCAAACCCTGCGACGACCGCGCCGGCCCGCCGCTGCTCCGCGAAATCCCCGAAATGACATGTATCACGCGCATCGTGTTCTCACTGCCTCAATACACCCCACACTATAGCACATTTCCGTTTTCTTTATCCGCCAACTGTGCTACACTTACCTAAGTCCTCGACAGTAAGGAGTATGCTTCATGACTTCCCTTAAGCCTTGCCTGGCGGCCGCCCTCGCTCTCCTCTCCCTTGGCCTCGCCCACGCGATTCCCGTCACATGGGAACTCGGTGCCGAAGAAGTCAAATGGAAATTCGGCAATTTTGAGTACGCCAAAACACATGAATGTTCCGGGTTTTGGGCTCCCCAAAAGCCCAACGGTTCATATGATGTCGCACTGGACGAAACAGCCGAAATGGAAGGGAATCTACCGATGGACACAACCGTCAAATTAGATTCCGTCCACATAGTCGTCGATGCCAGCACAAACAATCAGACGGGCCCCGAAGAAGGCAATCAACCTTTTCCAACCCTGTGCATTAAACACGACAGCACCGTTGTCGCCTACAGCGATCGAACCGTTCGAAACAATTTCCAACTTGTCTATACTGCAGAATCCACTATCGAATACAGCAACTCATGGCTGTTTATCTTTGACGAAGACGTTTTTCTTGAGACCGGCACTTCCTACCAGATTGAGTTTGTTGTCCAAAATAACAACGGCGAGTATACGCCATATGAACAATGGGAGGGAAAGGGAATTTGGTGCCGAGAAGAAAGCGATTTGGACATGACCCCCTTCATGACATGGTCCGGCACGTATACGCCCCGCGCTGTTCCCGAGCCGACGGCGCTCGCCCTGCTCGCGCTGGGCGGGGTCGCCGTGTTGCTCCGCCGCCCCAAGCCTTGACGGCACCATCGACGGAGCCCGGGGCACGCGGGTTTCAACAGGCGGGGCGTTTGAGAGCGGCGCATCTCGCGAAATGACCCCGCGTATAGATTGAAAAGTCGTTTCCGGGCTCCTTCTGGCCCGCCCCTCCTTCAACAGGTTTTCATCGGATTTCCGAAAGTTATCGACAAACCTATCGGCCAAGCCAAGACCTCCCCAAAGAAACAGCCGCCCGGGAACGTCAAAAACGAGTGAAATAGGAACGCAAAGACTCGGATCCGGAGTAGCAACGTTGCGCCGTTAAACAAATTGCCAATCACTGCTCCCGGACGACGAAGCGGAGTTTGCCGCGGTCGTGCGGGAGTTCCGCGACCGGGACAAAGCGCACGGGGACTTCGCGGTTGATGCGCGTCTCCAAGGCGGTTTGGATGGCGGCAAGGCGCGTTTTCGCCTCCTCCGTCTCCTTCGCCGGAATGTAGTTCACCGTGATGGAGGCATCTTTGTGCTGGGTCACGCGAAAACCGTGCACCAAATCGGGATCGTTGTCAAAAAGCGTGGTCAGAAACTCACCGTTCACCACCATCCCGGAAGGCAAAACAAACGATTCCGACACGCGGCCTTTAACGGCATCGATGCACGGCAACGTTCGCCCGCACGCGCACGGTTCCGCAAGCCACCGCCCACGATCGCCATTTTCGTAGCGAATCAACGGAAAGACGAAATCCTCTAGGTTGGTCAGCAACACCTTGCCATACTCCCCGCGCGGGACGGCGCGATTCTGCGCGTCCACAAACTCGATCGCCACGTGCTCCACGTTCACATGGAGCCCCTTGGCCTCGGGGCATTGTTGCGCGATCCAGCGCACCTCGCACGAACCATATTGATCGCACACCGGCGCGCCAAAGACCTCCCCGATAAGCGCCCGCTGCACTGCCGCGAGCGGCGCGGACGTTACCCACACACATTTCGGCGACCACACCTTCACCCCCCGATCAAACGCGAACTGCGCCAATTGCGTGATGGCCCCCACATAACCCTGTAGCAACGTCGGCCGCACCTGATTGTAACGCTTCAGAAAGGCGCCTATCGACGCCTCGTCCATGAAGCTGGCGTCCAACTTCAAATGTCGCGACGGCCACCACAGCGCGGCATTCACAAACCGCGACAAACGCGAAGCCCTCGGCAACCGCCACACATACGCATGGTCATCCCACGGATGCACCCCATAAGCCTCCTGCAGTCGCCAACTGTAGACCGCTTCGCAGATCCGCCCATCGTAACCCGCCTTTGTCGGCGTTCCCGTCGAGCCCCCCGTCGTGGAAATCTTCCGATACCGCCGCAATGCCGGGTTCGTCATCGCCTCAAAATGTGCCCGAAGATCCGCCTTGGTAACAATCGGAAGTCGCTCGAACCATCCCTCCTGCCCCATGTCGCCAATCTCAAACCCCGTCTTGCCATAATGTTCCCGATAAAACGGCACCTCGCGCACCGCCCGCTCCACCAAGCGCCGCTTCGCCGCCTCCTGCTCCCGCACCAACTCCTCCAACGGCCGCCGCGCATTCGCCAACAACCCCCGGAACCGCCCCCACGCCCCCGGCGCAAACATCCCCCACTTCAACCAAAACAACGATTCGCGACAGGTCATTTCAATTCCTTAGTCAAAAATCACCAGCCAAAACTCACGGACATTGATAACTAGCCATTAACCTCTGGGATGAAAAGAATGGGACGTTGCCCCCCCCCGTAACACCTTCTTAATCATCTTGAGCAAAACAATCATACCTGCTCCGTACCAATCACGCATTCCAAACTGCATGTTCTTCCTATAAGGCCAAACTTCTTTTGCAAAAACATCATGTCGCAACCACAAACGTAACAACTCCGCACAAAACTCTTGTTTGTGAGTCTGAACATATTGCACATCAAAAACCTCCTTGAAATTATCAAGCGACTCAACTGCCAAGAGCTCCAACACCGTTCGCATGCACTTATAACACAAACCTGTGCAATTCCTTTTTTGGGGTGTTGGTCCAAAACAACAGACACCCAAAAATCGTTCAGCCAATGGTTGTGTAGCAAGCATACGAACCTTTTCCAGCCTATCAACAGGACCATCGAGAACAATATTCAGATTCTCTGTCGTAAACACGTAACCAAGCAACAACTCATATTCGGCACAGTCTGATGTCGCAAAATTATGAAGAGAGAAAGGTTCATATGCATGGCCACACCCAATGTAATATCGTGTGAAGAGCTTTTGGAGCGCATACGCACCAAATGCATTGGCATAACCATGTGTCCCACAAAACGAAAGCCCTGGCAACGCCTCCCCATCATAATTGGTATTGCCAATAATCAAAGGCAACTTCATTTCTTGGGCGAACTTCTCCCCTTCCACTATTAAAGCATTAAAATAACCTGCCTCTCCTGTGGCACGTTCGGAATCAATATGGCACTTATTCACAACCAAGTGCGTTATCTGATCCTTATGCGACAAAATAGTAAACAAGGAATCGACACCTCCCGAAAATCCTGTCCCGACACCAGTATTTGTCACTTGAATTGGCGCCGCTTCCGGAGCAAACAACTTTATAAGGCGGAGCCGTCCTCTATCGGCATTTATCACAGAGGGCAAAAAGCTTTCCCGTATCTTGCGCAACAAGGAGGCCGTAACAGGCGCTTCGCACATAACATCGTGTCCATTCACAAGTGCGTATTTAAGCAACCCAATGAGGAAAGCATCACTACGTTCCGCACATAGATATTGTGCAAACTCTTCTTGAACTTCATACCAAAGAGCATAATGCCGACCGTCAACTTCTATGTCCGCAGACAAACGTGCATGCTTAATCCCATTCGTTATTCTTGGCTCATGAATAATCAACATATACACTCCATCAACAAAAAGTTTTCCAATTCAGACGTCCACGCCAAACTTCAAGAAGAACGGTACCTTTCATACGTCGCATTATACGCCAACACCAAGTAGGGAGTCTACTCAAAATCCAAAAGCGAACACGAGCATCCCATCGATACGATGGGGCGGGAATCTGCACTTGGACATCTGCCGGCAACGACTTCGTAAAACGCCACCAAATACATTCTACATCCCGTTTCGCAACTCTCTGGCTACCCCACGGCGCATCCGAGGCATAATGAACCAACTGAAGACGTTTTCCCAATGCTTCAATTTTATCCCCTTCTCTAGAGTAAACACCCCATGCATCTGGGAGAAGCCCCCTCCTCTCGGTATCCTCACATGCACAAACCAAATTTAATAACGTTTGATCTGGATAACGAGGCTGAACAGACATTCGCCCCAATATCGCTCGCCATTTACTTGAAAACCGATGCGCACGCATGGCATCCAGATTCATCAGACATACCCCCGCGTTGAGATATCGCGTCTGCAACTTTTCCAAAGGAACCACGCCATAACCTTCCTCCGAGAACCTCGCACAGGGATTCAAATGCCCCATCAACCAATAATTGTTATCTCGCAACTTCCATAATTCTGCAACATCTCCAAATGCCAACGTATCACCATCAAGGTAAAGGACCCATTCGCAGTCCAGCAAGTCCGGAGCCAACATCCGCAACAACGTTCCATACCCCCCACGCCAAGTTGGCAAACCGACAAAACACGCATCATCTACTTCGTAGACCTTTGTCTCACATTTTGGATTTACTTGCGTTAATATCAAACTCCATTCTAAAATCTCCTTTTTTCGTAACCGCAATCCAAACAAATGGAAAATACACGGCTCAGAAACCTTCCTCGCAATTGAGCAAGCAGAGATTAAACTCCAAAGAAAATACTTAGAATCACAGCAATACAAAACATGTATCATCTCAGGCCCTATCAATAGAATGTCCGAATATGCTTAAACGTGGCCAAACCCTGATGCTCCTTGCACCAATCCATCAAACGTTCGGAAGTCCTCCCGAAAAGACCGCCAAAATCATATTGTAACTGCGTAATACCTTGACACGTTGCGTTGATTTCTACCACACAAATTGTTCCATCCTCGCGAGGAACCAAATCAAAACTCAACAAATTGTAGTAAGGAATCCGCTCGGCAACATGTCTTGCCATCGCAACCATATCCCAATATGCTGGGTGAACAAGGCCTTGAAACTGAAGCCCTGAAACAGGATGCGATTCATAACGCTCTCCATCATAGTCATAGGCATAACGCCCCAATTGTCCATCGGAGCCGACACACACACACAACCCACCCTTCATCATGTTATCCACAATCGCATTGGAAACGCCCATTCGCAACATCGACCGGCACACAACCACCTGCCCGTCCCATGGTTGACGAAGCGTCATCATCCGTACCGTGTTGATAGAAGACGTATTGAAAGAGGCACTAAACTTATCTTGTACAACTTTATGTTGAACAACATAGGACTCCCCCTGCGCCTCAATCCAATCGGTCGTCAGGAGAAGCGATCCATCCCGATGCTTTCCATTTTGCCACCGAAACAAGCGAACTCCTGCCCCTCCTGAACTGCGGCATGGCTTTCCAACAATGTCCTCCCGAATCGAATCCAACAACGACTGCGCGGTTGCCTCCGAAACCCACCGTGACTCAGAATCATAGAAAGCACCACGCACATATCTTAGGACAACATGCGGCTCTACTCCATCCGGAACATAACGCCACAACTCATTCTTGTCTTCCACGCCAAATCCGGATACATTGCAATCATTGAGAATACGTTCTATCCTCGCGAAGAAAATATCTTCCGGACAAAACGTGTAATCTTGAATCCCCGTCAAGTTCACGTGAAGCCGCAACCACCTATCACCACTTTTCACCCCGAGCTGTGACCATAAAGCCTTGTGTAGACGCGACAGCTCAGACGATACTGGCCTGAATAAATCTGGGTGTTTCCGCGCCACACGCAAACTTTTCCGATGGTATTGCCATACCACATAACGCACAAACGCCATATGCATGCGCGCGTTGAACACCTGCGAATATCTCATTTTTTTACCTCGCTCATTTCCAAACCTTCCACAAAACGTTTGACTGCTACCTCAACATCTAAGCTCATGCTCAAACGTTGCGCCTCCGTCCCCATCGCCCTCCATTTGTCTGAATTACTCAACAAATAAACGAAACCATCTCGCCATTCTTCCGCTGAACGATAATCAGAGACTTGATACCCACTCTTTTCGTGAATCAGACAATCCCATGAACAACCAACCGAAGGGCTAGACAAAATTGGAAGCCCGGCAATCGCCCCAATTACCAAAGCTGTCGACGCAGGCTCTTTCCCTCCATGGACATATACATCTGCAATTGCATAAAGAGCAAGCATTTCATCAAACGAAACACCTTTCGATATCAACAATTGCGAATGCCCATGTGCCAGGTGCTCCATCTTTTCATAATCCGGCCCACTCCCCACGCACAGGAACTTGGCATCCGGATAGGCTCGAGCTGCCTCCAAGAAGACCGTCCCCAACAAAGGATAACACCTATTTTCAAGCATATTCGCTACCATCAAAAACAGTTGTTCCGTTTCTTTGATACCCCACCGCGCCCGAATAGCTGCACGGTCTTCGCGAAATGTCTTAATGCGAAGCAAAAGACTCTTGTTGTCCAACGCATAACAACCTTTAACAATCTTAAAATCTGGGACATGGAATTGCTCGATAAAATAACGATGCGCAGCCTGCCCCGGGACAAAAATTAGAAAGGCATGACGAACCAACCACGACTTTAACATCAACAAAGGCCACGCCAACGGCCGTTGCTCAACTGTGTCCGGGCAGATAATATACTTTTTACACAAAAACACCTGAATAATCATACACCACGTCAGTGATTTCAATAAAAATCCTGGCCAACAAACACAGTCATACTTGGAAAAAACGAAAAGGCGAAGACATTTCAGAAAAATCCAAAGCTGGGACTTCGGTGAATGCGGAACGACAATCTCGTTTTTGTAAGCAGGTGCCTCAAGTGCCCAAAAAGAATGTCCGCCGTCTCTCTGGAAAAGCGAAAAAACTTCAACCTGCAAAGACGGAATCCGAACCAAACGACTCAAAAAAGGATCCCGATAAGGAGCCGGATGGTTAGAAACAAATGCAATCTTCTTCATTATTGCTCTTTCGTCGCTCTGAACTTCCACATATTACCAATCCAACGACACAATGTGGTCATTGTTGGTATCTGGACAAACCACATCGATCGTAAAAAATGACAAAACATGAAGGCGAGTCTAAAGGTCCGCTTTAACACCTTAGACCGATATATCCCCGCCTCTCTAAACGCCTCCAATGCCTCAAAAACAGCTTGCTTCGTACTCCGCGAATCTCCCCAAGCACATTCCTGCCCCCAAACGATAATACACCAACAGACTTGTAATGTCAGCGCCTCTGCCGCACGCTCCCTAACCTTTTTTCTCAAAAATATAACATTTTTTCGCCAACGGTAAATACTAGCATCAATAAACAAAATCCCATCTTGCGCCGTATGCGACTTCATTGCCGATCCTGCCCGATCCCGATACCAATACCCAACCAAATCGATTTCCTCGAGCGATTCTACGCGAAGAAGCACGTCAAACAAAAAGAAACAATCTTCCCCCAACCGCATTCCTGGGATAAATCTACTTGACGCCGCCTGTTCTTTTTTGATAAAAAAAGAACAGGCGGCGCCTTTTCTCAAAACAGGGTACGTCTCCGTCATCCACGCATGGATGGCTTGCCTCCCTACGACACGCATCCGCGACTGTCTATCCGATTTCCCCAACTCATCCCGATTCCGAGTCAAAGCAAAATGGATGGCGGAAACATCCCTCGTCCCTGTTTTGACTTGACGGAACAAATCGAACGCAATCACATCGTCCCCGTCAAGGAAGCCGACCCATTGGCCGCGAAAACGGTCGAGGGCACGGTTGCGGGCGGCGGAGACGCCGGCGTTGGACTGGTGGACGATACGGAAGCGGGGGTCGCAGCGGGCGTAGGCATCGAGGATAAGGTCGGAGCCGTCCTTGCTGCCGTCGTCGGTACAGAGACATTCCCAGTCCGTGAAGGTCTGCGCGAGGACGGAATCGAGGCATTCGCCGAGGTAGGGCGCCACGTTGTAGACGGGCACAATCACGGAGAAGAAGGGCGACTGTCCTTCTTTTTGGGATGGCGTTGCCGTTTGTGCCTGTGGTTTCATAGCGGCCCTAGTGTACCAAATCCGCAAGCGTCATGCCGTGCCATCGGCCCGGCCGAAGAATGAATCGTCCGCAACGGTATTGCGCAGGTGAAAGAAAGAAGAGCAAGCAAAAGGAAGGTGGCCAAGCAAAGGCCGAGGCGAGGCGGAGAAAGATCCGCCCCCAATCTGCACGACCTGTGCTTCCACATCTCCGGCATTTTTCGCCTGTCGATAACTCTGCGCAATGTGTTGAAAACGTGTTGAAAGCTGCCCGTGCCCGATTGACCTTTGATGCGTCTTTTCAATCTATACGCGGGGTCATTTCGCGAGACACGCCGTGTCTCGATGCGGGATACGGCGTATCCACCCCTGAGACACGCCGTGTCAATCCACGGGATCCGCCGACGTTTCGCCTCACCCCGCGCCATCCACGGTTCCCGCGTCGCCGGCGATTTTCCCCGGACATTATTGATGGGGACGCGAAAAATGTGAATTGGGTGGGCATAACTATGCCGACGAGCGACGCGTCCCAACTTGTCGGAATTTCCGACAAGTTGGGACGCGTCGTTGAGGCGTAGCAGTGCGTGGCGCCCAAGTCGCCGGCGGGGCTGTCGGCCTCGGTCAATCAGCCTTTGGGGCATTTTCTTGCTTTTTCGCTTTGCGTTTGGCTGATTGCTCCAATCGTTTGATGGCGTTCAGGTAGTCTTTCTCAACAGGTGAGAGTGTTTGTGCCTGGTAGCGTTTGTATTCCGCCTTTGCCTTTTTCATTGCCTGCGCGTGGCTGATTGTGCCGGCATGGGTCAGCACGTCCCCGCCCGTTGCCCGGAGAATCGTGTCGAGTTGCGCCACATAATCGCTCATATACATGGGACGGTGGCGAATGGCCTGGATCTCGGCAAAGTCAAAATAGCCGGATACAATCCGGTTCAAGACGCGCAGTTCTTCTTCCGTCAGATAGTTCTTGGCAATTCCGATGTCTTTTACGGTTGGGACGTCCCCGGAGAATGTTGTGAGCCCCATGAAAGGTTTGTCGGCATCGGCTCGCGTATAAATCACTTCTGCGGCCGTGTGGCCATGTGCGGCGTAATGCAGTTTGTTCTGTACCATCTTGAAGAACGCAATGGATTCCGCACTTTTGGGATTGTAGTCCACGCTGGTGGCGTACAAATCGAGTACCTGACGATACATGACTTTTTCCGAAGAGCGGATGTCTCGGATACGTTCCAGCAACTCGTGCCAGTAGTTGCCGCCGCCCAGATTCTTCAGGCGGTCGTCATCCATCGTAAAGCCTTTGACCAAATATTCACGCAGTCGTGCCGTTGCCCAACGGCGGAAGTGTGTGGCAATCGTGGATTTCACCCGATAGCCCAGGGAGATAATCATATCGAGATTGTAGAAGAACACCGTGCGCGTCACTTGGCGGTTGCATTCCACCCGAACTTGTCGGAATTTCCGACAAGTTGAGGCTTCTTCCAGCTCGCCTTCCTCGTAGATATGGCTGACATGCTCGGCAATGTTGCTCCTGGATGTGTGAAACAAATCCGCCAGCTGCTGTTGCGTCAACCAAACGGTTTCGTCTTCAAATCGACACTCTACTTTTGTGAGCCCATCCTCTGCCCGGTAAATTACAATCTCGCCTTGGTCGAGGGTTGGCTCATCTTCGCTTTCCTCCATTTGGTTTCGCTCCTATTTAGTTGCACGTGTGTTTTCCAAGAGGCCAAAGGAAATCCTACGCATCCAACAGAATGCCCATATTTTAATCGAAGCGTCCTTTCATGGCAACCGGTGCGTTGTGGGGGACGCAGGGGTGGGGAGGGGGGCGATTGGGGTTGCGGGGCGGGGGGCGATGGGCTAGACTGGTGGTGATGTCGGGAAACCGGATGGAAGGGAGCGGACACGGCGGGGCCCACGGGCGGCGACCGAGCGGATGGGGCCGATGAGCGGCGGACTGACGGATCGGTTTGCGATGCGTGAAGCAATCGGGCCGCGGGTGCGGCCGGCTTTGGAAAGGAGCGTGAGCATGAAGCGTGGCGTTTTTTGGCGTGGGGTTGGCTTGGTGGCGTTGGCGGGGCTGGCGGCGTGTACGCGGCGGGGGCCGGAGGTGGCGCCGGTGGACGCGGATGCGCGGGATCAGGCGGAGGCGATCCTGGGGCGGCTGTCGACGGAGGAGAAGCTGCGCCTGACGCATGGGAACGCGACGATGTATCTGGACGCGATCCCGGAGAAGGGGATCCCGAAGGAGCTGGCGTTTTCGGACGGGCCGTTCACGGTGCGCGCGGAGGTGCGACGGGCGGACTTTGGGGCGGAATATCCGCGGGGGGATTTGCGGGACGCGGCGACGGTTTTCCCGGCGTTGACGGCGTTGGCGCAGACGTGGGACGTGGATCTGGCGCGGCGTTTCGGGGAGGCGCTGGGGGAGGAGGCGCGGGCGCGCGGCAAGGATGTGATGTTGGGGCCGGGGCTGAACATCGCGCGCACGCCGCTCTGCGGGCGCAATTATGAGTATCTGGGGGAGGACCCGACGCTGACGGCGCGCCTGGCGGTGCCGATCGTGCAGGGGATACAGTCGCGCGACGTGGCGGCGTGCATCAAGCATTTCGCGGTGAACAGCCAGGAGCGCAACCGGACGCGGGTGGACGCGCGGCCGGATTGGCGCACGTTGCGCGAGATTTATCTGCCGGCCTTCGAGGCGGCGGTGAAGGAGGGTGGCGCGCTGACGGTGATGAATGCCTACAATTCCCTCAATGGCTTGCAGTGCGGCGACAACGCGTGGCTGAACGACACGGTGCTGAAGGGCGAGTGGGGCTTCCCGGGTTTCGTGGTCAGCGACTGGGGCAGCATGCGCTCGACGGTGGCCGCCGCGAACGCGGGGACGGACGTGGAGATGAACGCGGGGCGTGCCATCCGCTATTTCAAAGAGCCGCTGGCGCGCGCCGTCCGTGAGGGCCAGGTGCCGATGGGCCGGCTGGACGACATGGCGCGGCGCGTGCTTTACGTCGAGGCCAAGCTGCACATGCTCGATGGACAGCCGCGCGCCACGGGCGCCATCAACACCCCGGAGCATCAGGCGCTGGCCCGCGAGATCGCCGCCGATGGCATGGTGCTGCTGAAGAACGAGGCCGGGTTGCTCCCGCTTGACGCCGCCGCGCTCAAGCGCGTCCTCGTCGTGGGCGAGATCGCCACGCACACGGACGTGGATGGCGGCTGGAGCGCCGAGGGCAAGCCGCCCTATGATGTCACCATCCTGGAGGGGCTGCGCGAGGCGCTCCCGGGCGCCACGATCGATTACGCGCCCTTCCCCGCGCCCAAGACGGCGCTCGCGCCCCTGCCCGACGCCTGCCTGGTCACCGAGAACCCCAACCGCAACGCCGACGCCGGCATGATCGACCGCGGCTGGCTGTGGGAGCGCTTCGCCAACGACGCGCTCGCGGGCGGCCCCGTCGCCGCCGGCTTTATCCGCGCCCCCGCCCTGGCCCCGGCCGACGCCAAGGCCACCAACTTCTCCATGCGCTGGAAGACCACCTTCCGCGCGCCCGAGAGCGGCGCCTACATCCTCGGCGCCACGTGCGACGACGGCGTGCGTGTCTCCCTCGACGGCAAGCGCGTCATCGACGCCTGGGCCGACGGCGCCGCCCGCACCGTCACCGCCGAGGTGACCCTCGTCAAGGGCCGGACCTACGCGCTGGCCGTGGACTACCGCCAGGCCGGCGGCGAGGCCGCCTTCGCCTTCGGCTGGCAGCGCCCCTCCGAGCGCGGCGTGGACTACCGCGATCTCATCGCCCGCGCCAAGACGGCCGACCTCGTCCTCCTCGTCACCGGCAACCGCAAGGGCCACGGCCGCGCCAAGGAGTGCGAGGGCGGCGACCGCCCCGACATGGGCCTGCTCCCGCAGGACGATGCCGCCATCGCGGCGCTCCTGGGCGTCAACCCCCGCACCGCGGTTCTCGTCCAGGCCGGCAGCCCCGTGGCCATGCCCTGGGTCGACCGCGCCCCCACCCTGCTCAACCTCTCCTTCCTGGGGCAGGAGACCGGCCGCGCCGTCGCCGACGTCCTCCTCGGCAAGCGCGAGCCCGCCGGCCGCCTCTGCCAAACCTGGCCCAAGCGCCTGGCCGATTCCCCCGCCCACGCGCTGAACGACTACGCCCCCGACGTCGTCCGCCACAAGGAAGGCATCCTCGTGGGCTACCGCTGGTTCGACGCCAAGGGCATCGCGCCCCTCTTCCCCTTCGGTTATGGCCTCGGCTACGCCACCTTCGCCTTCGGCGAGCCCAAGGTCAGCGCCTGGGGCGAGGCCGTCACCGTCCGCGTCCCCGTCACCAACACCGGCAAACGCCCCGGCGCCGCCGTCGTCCAAGTCTACGTCGAGCCCCCCGCCGACTCCACCGTCCCCCGCGAACCCCGCCGGCTCGCCGCCTTCGCCAAAGTCCGCCTCGCCCCCGGCGAGACGACCGTCGCGGAAATGGAACTCGGCCCCCGCGCCTTCGCCTGGTGGGACGAAGCCCTCCCCGGCTGGCGCCACGAGGCCGGCACCTTCACCCTCGCCATCGGCAAATCCTCCCGCGACATCCTCCACCGCATCCCCCTCCCCCGCGACGAGTGGGAAGCCTTGGTGAATAGTAAGCAGTAAGCAGTGAACAGTGAACAGTGAACAGGACGCCCCATACGGGGCGACGGGCAAACCTTAAAAAGGAAATCGTACCGTCGCCCCGCAGAGGAGCTCTGTTCACTGCTCACAGCCCACTGTTTTCTTGTCCAGGCTCGGCCAAGGCGCGGCGGCCGATGGGGCGGGCGGGGTTGCCGGCGGCGACGGTCCAGGGCGCGATGTCCTTGGGGGCGACCGCGGCGGCGGCCAGGACGGCGCCCTCGCCGACGGTCACGCCCGGAAGCACCACCGCCCGCGCGCAGACCCACGCCTGCGGGCCGATGACGATCGGCGCGGTGGTCAGCTCCATGATGGGACTTGAGATGTCGTGCGAGGCCGTGCAGAGGAAGGCGTCTTGCGAGACCACGGCCTGCTCGCCGATGACAATCTCGGCCGCGTTGTAGCAATCCACCCGCTCGGAGAGGCAGCTGTGCGCCCCCATCGTCAGCCGCCACGGCTGCCACACCCGGCACGAGGGCAACACGTTCGCCCCGCGCCCCAGCCGCGCCCCGAAGCACCGCAACAAAAACGCCCGCCACGGCCGGAAGAGACTCCCCCGCGGCGTCGGCCGGAACAACACCGCCCACACCGCCATCCACACACCCCGCGCCACCTTGCTCCGCAGGCTGTGCCGGTTCCGATAATCCTCCAAATGCAACCGCGACATTTAGACCTACCGTAATGTGTCAATTGAAAAGTGCACCGAAGGAGGGATAGATGGTTGGTTGAATGTGTCATTGAAAAGTGCACCGGCCCTCTCTGTCCCTCGGGGCGGCATGCCGCCCCGAGGGACAGAGAGGGGAAAAGGTCAGGGGTTTTGCGTCACAAAGAGCCTCCGGAGGGTTTTCTCGCACTGTTGGCGGAGGAGGATGGCATT
>CASEMQ010000043.1 GCA_949289005.1 uncultured Lentisphaeraceae bacterium | reverse complement strand
GCCTCGCCCACCGTCCACTCTCCCTCCGAGACCCCGGCCACCGAAAACGCCCCGCGCGCCACCCCCACGGCCAGCGTACCCACGGCCAACGCCATGCACGCCGCGCGGACGATGCCGCGCCCGGCGCCCGGCCAATCCTTTGCCGCGCGCCGCGAACATGCCCGCCAGTGCCGTTCTCCCTTCACGGCGCCCAGTATAGCCCCCCAAGGCAACGCCTGTCAAACAAACGACGCCCGGCGGCACCGAATGTCGATAACCTGTCGATAAGACACGCGCCGTATCTCCCCTCGAGACACGGCGTGTCTCGACGGGAGGTACGGCGCATCCCGGAAAACGACCCCGCTCCCTGATTGAAAACGTGCTTTCGGCCCTCTCTCGGCCCCGCCCGCTCTCAACAGGTTTTCAACAGATTCGCAAAAGTTATCGACAACCCCGCCCCCCGCCGCATAAGTCCCGGCGCAATGCCGTGCGGGAACAACTTTTTTCGCATTCCCCCCTTCCACACCCTCCCCGTTCGTGTTATACCATCTTCGTTTTTCGTTAGGTATTCCCTAACGCAATGCTTATGGAGACAACGCGATGAAACGCATTTTCCTTGCCCTGGCCCTCTCCTGCGCCGCCCTTGCCGCGCAGGCCGCCGCCATCGACTGGACGGAGGTCGAAGGCACGACCATCAATCCCGGCATCACCGATGGGTCACTTTCGATTGTCGCCTTCATCGAGACAAGCGCGGCGACCGATATTTCCTCGCAGCTCATCACGGTGACGGGCACCTCGCACTCGTTCGGTTTGGCTCTTCAGGGGTCGCAGTTCCGGTTTTACTCGGGGGATGGCTATTATACGCGGGATTTGGCCTCCGCGCTTGTCGCGGGCGAGACGAACAAAGTCGCTTTCGTGCTTGAGCGTAACACGACCGACGCGAACGGAGGTGTCGTCATCAACATCTATATCAACGACCAAGCCTTCATGGGCATGGAGACCGGGCTTAGATACACGGGCGCCGCCAACTCTTCCTACGGCACGGAGGACTACACCAACATCACCGTGGCGGGCGAGGGGTCATCCTTCCAATACGCGAACGAATTGGCCACGGCGGAGGACATCCGCGCGATTCCCGAGCCGACGGCGCTGGCGTTGCTCGCGTTGGGCGTGGCGGGGCTGGCGCTCCGCCGCCGCGCGGCGTGAGGCAAGGACGCACGATGGAAAAAAGCCCCCGCGCCCCGGGGGCTTTTTTGTCGCCGGGCGCCGGGTTTGGTATGATGGGGGAGACCTAAGGAAAGGACTTTCGGATGAAGATCGCGATTTTGGGAGCGGGCAACATGGGCGGGGCCATCGCCAAGGGGCTGGTGCGCTCGGGCGTGGCGGCGGGGGACATCCTGCCGACGCGGACGCAGCCTGAGACGCCTGAGGATTTGGCGGCGGCGGGGCTGCGCGTGGGCACGGACAACGCGGCGGCGGTGCGCGGCGCGGACGTGGTCTTCGTGGCGGTGAAGCCGTGGCTGGTGAGCGCGACGCTGCAGCCGTTGGCGGGGGCGTTCGCGGCGGGCACGGTGGTGATTTCCGTGGCGGCGGGGGTGTCGCTGGCGGAATTGCGGCAGGATTTGGGGCGCGCGCGGGGGGTGGCCATCGCGCGCGCCATGCCCAACACGGCGGTGGGGCTCTGCTGCGGGGTGACGGGCGTGGCCGCGGAGACGCCCGAGGCGCTGGCCACGGCCAAGGATTTGATGGGGCGCCTGGGGTTGGCGGTGGCGTTGCCGGAGGACAAGTTCGGCGCGATGACGGCGCTCTCGGGCTGCGGCCTGGCGCACGCGTTGCGCTTCCTGCGCGCGGGCCAGGAGGCGGGGCTGGAGATGGGGGTGCCGGCCAAGATGGCAGGGGAAATCTTCGCGCAGGTGATGAAGGGCGCCGCCGAGCTGGTGCTCCACTCGGGCAACCACCCGGAGGCGGAGGTCGACCGCGTCTGCACGCCCGGCGGCCTCACCATCAAAGGCCTCAACGCCATGGAGCGCGCGGGCTTCACCGGCGCCGTGGTCGCCGGCCTCCTCGCCTCCCTCCCCGAAAAGTAAGGAGACCGCCATGCGCATCGTCGTCAAAATCGGCTCGAACGTCCTGGCGCGCGCCAACGGGCGCCTGAGCATCGCGCGGATGGCGGAGCTGGCCGACGAGGTGGCCGCCCTCTGCGACCAAGGGCACCAGGTGCTCATCGTCACCTCCGGCGCCGTCGCCGCCGGCCGCGCGCAAGTGGCCCTCCCCAAGACCGTCGACCGCGTGGCCCGCCGCCAGGTGCTCAGCTCCGTCGGCCAGGCCATCCTTATCGACACCTATCGCTCCCTCTTCGCCGCCGACGGCATGGACGTGGGGCAGATCCTCCTCACCAAGAGCGACTTCTCCACCCCCGAGCACGCCGCCAACATCCGCCAGTGCATCCTCGCCTTCTTCGCCTATGGCATCGTGCCCGTGGTGAACGAAAACGACACCGTCAGCGTCGAATCGCTCATGTTCACGGACAACGACGAACTCGCCGGCCTCTTGGCCGACCTCATCGGCGCCGACCTCCTCGTCATCCTCTCTTCCATCGACGGCCTCTACGACGGCGACCCCGCCGCCCCCGACGCCACGCTCATCCGCCAAGTCCTCCCCGGCGAGGACCTCGCGCACGTCGTCTCCAAGACCAAGACCGCCCAAGGCCGCGGCGGCATGGACACCAAACTCCGCGTCGCCACCGCCATCGCCGCCAACGGCATCGCCGTCGTCATCGCCAACGGCTTCCGCCACGGCGTCCTCGCCAGCATCCTCGCCAACGACGACATCCCCTGCACGCGCTTTCTCCCGGCCGCCCGGGGGCGGG
Source organism: uncultured Lentisphaeraceae bacterium (assembly GCA_949289005.1). Taxonomy (GTDB): domain Bacteria; phylum Verrucomicrobiota; class Kiritimatiellia; order RFP12; family DVOR01; genus Spyradenecus. The sequence goes on along the minus strand of CASEMQ010000043.1, from coordinate 4,988 downwards.
CGTGAGCGCCGCCCCCCCGCCACCCCCCGCCACCCCCGGCATCGAGGGATGGTTGCGGCGGGCCGACCCGCGCCTGCGCGTGGGGCTCCTCTCCCACCAGGCCGCGCTCCTCACCACCGGCGAGACCTCCGCGCAGGCGTGCCGGCGCGTCTTCGGCGACAACCTGCGCGCGCTCTTCGGCCCCGAGCATGGCTACTTCGGGCAGGCGGCCGCCGGCGAGGCCACCCACACGGTCACCCACCCGCTCTGGGGCATCCCCGTCCACGCGCTCTACGGCGCGCGCCGCAAACCCGCCCCCGAGGACCTCGCGGGGCTCGACTGCCTGGCGATCGACCTGCAAGACCTCGGCGTCCGCTGCTACACCTACCTGGCCACGCTCAAACTCGCGCTGGAGGCCTGCGCCGAGGCCGGGCTGCCCTGCGTGGTCTGCGACCGCCCCATCCCCTGCCACGGCCAGGCCGAGGGCCCCGTGGCCGAGCCCGCGCACTTCTCCTTCGTCGCGCCCTGCGCCCTGCCCTTCGTCCACGGCCGCACCCACACCGAGGTCGCCGCCTGGCTCCGCCTCCCGCACATCCCCGCGCCCCTGGCCGAGGGGCCGGCGGCCGACTTCCTGCCGCCCTCGCCCGCCATCCGCGACCGGGCAGCCGCGCGCCTCTATCCCGCCACCGTCCTCGCCGAGGCCCTCCCGCACTACGACGTCGCCCGCGCCACCGCCTGGGCCTGGCGCACCCTCTCCGCCCCCTGGATCGACGGCCCCACCCTCGCCGCGCGCCTCAACCGCGAGGCGCTCCCCGGCATCCGCTTCTTCGACTTCACGCAAGCGCCCGACCGCGGCGGCATCCGCCTGCACCTCACCGACTTCGCCGCCTTCCGCCCCTGGCCCACCGCCCTCGCCCTCCTCCGCGCCCTCCGCGCCGAATACGGCGACGAACGTCTCTTCGCCCACCCCCAAGCCCGCCCCGACTGGATGACCAAACTCCTCGGCACCGCCGCCTGGCCCGCCTGGCTCTGACCCCGCGCCCCGACCCGCCCCGGGCGCTTGCGGAACCCCGTGGCCTTTTGGTAAACTACGCCCGTGAAGCAACCCCGAAAGCAACGGACGCCCGAGGCCCCCCAAGGCCATCGAGGACACCTTGGACAAGGGGCCGCGCACGGCATCGCCATCGTGTCGCGCGCGGCGAAAGGAGCCGCGCCATGATTGCGACCCTAGACGATGACTTGTCCGCGCAGTTGCTGTTGCGCGCCTGCCCGCCGGACCCGCCCTTCCCCGAGACGTTGCTGAGCCCCAACGTCGCGCGGGCGGGCGTCTATCGGGAGATCTGGGCGGGGTGGCGCGAGCGGCTCCAAAACGTCTTTGTGCCGGTCTTCGACACGCGGACGTGGCAGGGCTTCGTGTTCCCGCTCGTCGTGCGCGAGGCGAAACCCGGGGAGACGTGCGTCTTCAAAAACTTCCCCACGGCCACGGAGGCGCGCAACCGCGTGGCATCGCTCGCCGGGTTCCGGGCGCCCCTCCCCGAGCCGGCGCTCACGGGCGTCTTGGGCGCGGACGCCGTCTCGGGCGATTCCTATGGGCTGGCCTTTCTGCTCGCGGCGCTCTGGAAACGCGAGTGCTTTGTGCGGGCGGAGGGGCGCGACCCGGGCGTGACGCTTGTGGCGACAGGCGCGCTTGGCGAGGCCACGGTGGGCCCCGTTGGGCACGTCGAAGAAAAGCTGGCCGCCGCGCGGGCGCGCCTCGGCGAACGGCTCCTCTTCGTCTACTGCGCCGAGAAAACGGTGCTCGACCCCGACCACGTTACGTTGGCGCTCCCGCCCCGTTGCCCGCTCCCCGAAGCGCTCCGGCTTATCTTCGCGGAGTGGTCGCGGCGCGTAGGCATCCCCGCCTCGTGGCGCGACCTCTACGTGGCCGCCAACGCCCTGCGGCGCAACGCGGCGGAGGTCTTCGCCGCCGACAAGGGCGAGGCGTTGGTCTTGGGCGACCTCGCCGCCGCCACCGACGACGCGGCCATCCCCGACGACGCCTTCGCCTTTGTCCTCCCGCCCTTCGGCGCACCCCGCGCCAAACCCTTCGTCCCCAACGGCAACCTCCTGGAGCGTCTCGACGCCTGGGCCGCCTGCCCGCCCGACGCCAAAAAGCGCGACCCCTTTGTCCTCTACGGTTCGACCGGTTCCGGCCGCAAGACCTCCCTCGCCGAGTGCTTCGCCCGCAACTCCGCGCTCTTCCTCGGCCGCGTCCACCACTGGCGGCTCGACCGCGACCTGCTGGAGGATCGCACGCCCGGCGCCCTCGCCGCGGCGTGGGACGACCTCGACGCCGACCTCAAAGCCTATTGCCCCACCTGCGTCGTCGCCGAACTCGCCACCTTGGACGGCGACGCCACGCCCGTCGAGACGCTCATCGCCGACTTCGCCGCGCTCTGCCGGGCGCACGGCTTCCGCGGCGTCCTCCTCTGCGACGCCGAACTTTCCGACGACGACGAATCGTGGTGGAAGGACGACCCGGGCGTCGCCGCCGGGCTGATGGTCCGCCTCGCCCCCGCGTGGCCGTGGTGGGGCAGACCCGCCGACTTCTTCCGCGACGACGGCGCGTATGACGAAAAGGCGAACGACCGCTACGTGCGCGCCCTCCTGGCCGGCGCGGCCCCACCCCACTGGCTGGCGGCCTGCGTCCCGCAACTGCGCCTCCGCCCCGCCGCGCGCCTCCTGGCCATCCGCGACCGCCTCCGCGCCGGCGAGCCCCTCACCGCCGAGGACTTCATGGGCGAAGACAAAGAGATGGACGTGACCACGCTGAACGTCGAGGACCTCCTGTTCGGCTACCTCACGGGCACCTATTCCCACCGCGACCTCTGGGATTGGCTCGTCGCCCTCTTCCACGACGATGACGACGAGGCGGCGGACTTGCGCCGGGCCCAACTCTCCCGCACCGTCTTCCATCCCCTGATCGGCGGCGTGCTGGGGTCAACGCTTCACCTCGCGGCGCGCCTCGTGCTCGACTTCATCCTCCCCTTCGCCCTCTGGGGGCGCCGTTACGCCACGCTCTGCCAAGGCGACGACGCATCGTTTGATTGGGACGACTTCATGTCGCTCAACGCCTTCTCCGCTTCCTTCCCGGCAGGCGCGCTCCTTGACCACGAGGCGCGCATGGCATTGGCGCCGTGGGCCATCGCCTGTTCCAATGCGCACACGCGCCACAACATCGTTTCCGCCAACGATTTGCCCCATCTCTTCAACGCCGCCCATTGCCTGCTGCACGCCCCACGGCCCGAAGACCCCACTGTCGCCGGTCTTCAGGGGCGCCTGCGCTTGCGCGCCATGTTGCTTTTGGGATGCATGAGCAGAAAGTTCGCCGATGAGGCGGACGCCACATTCAACCCAACGGCCAATGCGGAAACGGAAGACATCCTGGACACCGTCTTGGCGCTCCTCCACGCGACACGCTTCATGTGCCTGATCGTTTTGGCTCGCACGAAAAAGTCGCACATCCACCGAGACCATGCGCAACGTGCGCTCGACCAATGGGCGGCCACACTCCAAAAACGCCCCCCCCGCGGCGGACAGCTCTTCCTGCCGCGCCTGCGCCGGATGTTCCGCCAAGGGCAATCCCTCCTCGCGGCCAAATGCGAGGCGACGCAATCCGGCGCCACGAATAACGACGCCTAACGACCGACCGAACCGCGTTTTCCGCATTACCGATTGGCGTAAGGCCCCGATGGCGGGGCCCGGAAACGAAAGGCTCGGTTATGGCGGACATCGAAACGTTTTACGGCGCTTCCTACCACGCGGCGTTGAAGGCGGCGCGGGAAATCGCGGCGACCAACGGGCGGCAGGGCCCGGTGCGCCGGAAGGATTTGCTGGAAGGGGTGATGCGCGTGGCGCCGCACGCCTTCTCGCACCTGTTGGGGCAGAAGGTGATCCTGCTGGGCATCCCGGATTTGCTGCCCATGCCCTCGGCGTTGCCGGCGGAGAAACTGACGCCCGCCGCGGAGCGGCTGATCGATCTGGAGCACGGCTGGCTGGGGGCGGTCTTCGCCGACCTCAAGGGGCCGGTTCGCCATGTGGAGGCGTTGCACCTGGCCGCGGCGCTGCTCTTCGAGGGGGACAAGTCGGTGCTGAGGATGCTGCTCTATTGCGGCGTGCAGCTCCCGCTGCCCATCATCCTCTATCCGCGCGTCAAGGCGCGCGTCGCGCGGCGCGAGCGTGCCTGGGCGCGCCTGCGGCGCATGGGCCGCGTGGACGAGGTGGACGGCCTGGACGAGGTGGACGAGGTGGACGGCGCGGAGCCCCCGGCGGACCCGGACCCGGCGCTCCACTACATACGCTGCGCCCTCTCCTATCAGAACCAGCTGCTGGCGGACATCAAGACGCTCCTGCTGCAGCTGCTGCCGGAGGACGGGCAGGAGACGCCGGAGGGCCGCTGACGGCGGCGGGCCGCCGCGGAGGAGCGCGGCGGCCTCTCCCCGGAGCCCGGCCGGAAATTTCGGTAAAATCCCCTCTTGTTTTTTCGCCGTGCCCGGCATATAATGGGCAGGAATTATGTAAATCACTCGAAAGAAACCCCCGCGGCGCTGTCCGCGGCTGTAAGGAGCGTTTTTTTATGGCAAAGAGAACCCGTCGGAGACGCTGCGGCTGGAGCAGGGTGCTGCTCCTTGCCGTGTTCGCGGCCGCCGCGCTGTACGCAGGCTACTTCTGCCTCTTCCGGGCCCCGGAGATCCCGGCGGAGGATGCCGCCCCCGCCGAGGAGGCGGACGAGCTGGCCGAGGAGGTCCAGGACCCGGAGGCCCTGGCCCGGGCCGCCCATCTGGAGCGGAAGGACGACTTCTACACGATCCTCCTATCCGGGTCCGATGACGGCAACGGCAACAGCGACACCAACATCCTCCTGGGCGTGGACGCGGAGAACGGCCGCATCCACGGCGTCAGCATTGCCCGGGACACCACGGCCGTCTGGGACGGCCGGGACCGCAAGATCAACGCCGCCTTCGGCGCCG
>CASEMQ010000042.1 GCA_949289005.1 uncultured Lentisphaeraceae bacterium | reverse complement strand
CGAGACGCCGAAGGCCCCGCAGGCCATCCGCCCCGACCGCGCACCGCGCTTCCGCCCCCGCGGCAGCCGCCGTGAGGAGGCCGCGCGCCCCGAGCCCGCCACCGACCGTCCGCCGCGCCGCACCAAGCCCGTGGCGCAACGTTGGGCGCGCACGCAGGCCGATGGCCCGCGCGATGGTTCCGAGAGCCACCACGCCGCGCCCATCAGCGCCCGCCCCATTTACGCCCCCGGCCGTCGCGGCCCCATCGCCGACGAGTGGTCGCCCGGGGAGAACCATTGAACCGAACGGCGCCCCTCGCGGGCGCCGACACAAGGAGCAAACGGCATGAAGTTTGACAAACGTGGCGCCCTCATGGAGGTGGAAATCCCCGGGACGCATAAAATCCAGGGCAAGGTGCGCGACATCTACGACCTGGGCGACAAGATGCTCATCGTGGTGACCGACCGCCTGAGCGCTTTCGACGTGATTATGGACGACGGCGTCCCCGGCAAGGGCAAGGTGCTCAACAACCTCTCCGTCTTCTGGTTCCGCAAGCTGGGCGGCCTCTGCCCCACCCACCTCATCACCGACAACGTGGCCGAGTATCCCGCGCCCTTCAACGCCTATCCCGAGCTGCAGGGCCGCTCGATGCTCGTGCGCAAGCTCAAGGTGGTGCCCTACGAATGCATCGTCCGCGGCTACCTCACCGGCTCGGGCTGGGCGGAATACAAGAAGTCCGGCACCGTGAACGGCGAGCCCATCCGCGCGGGCTACCAAAACGCCTCCAAACTCGACGAGGCGCTCTTCACGCCCACCACCAAGGCCGCCATCGGCGACCACGACATGGCCGTCACCGTCACGCACATGGCGCAAGACGTGGGCGAGACGCTCGCCGCGAAGTTGCGCGACCTCTCCATCGCCCTCTACAAGGCCGCCGCCGCCCACGCCGAGGCCCGCGGCATCATCCTGGCCGACACCAAGTTCGAGTTCGGCCTCGACGAGGCCGGCAACGTCGTCCTCGCCGACGAGGCCCTCACGCCCGACTCCTCGCGCTTCTGGGACAAGGCCACCTACGCCGTGGGCGCCAACCCGCCGAGCATGGACAAGCAATTCGTGCGCGACTGGCTCGACGCCATCCACTTCAACCACCAGCCGCCGCCGCCGCCCCTGCCCGACGACGTCATCGCCAAGACCCAGGCCATCTACGCCGAGTGCTATCGCCGCCTCACCGACGGCGAGCCCTGCGCCCCTGCCCTGTGAGCGCCCCGGCACAACCCCAAAGCCCCCCATGCGACCGCGCGCCGCAGGGGGGCTTTTTTGTGCCCTATGGCCCCGTGCGCGGCCTGATGCTCGACGTCTCGCGCAACCGTATCTACGCCCCCGCCACCCTCCGCCGCGTCGCGGACGTCCTCGCCGCGCTCGGCATGAACCGCCTGGAACTCTACTCCGAGGCCGCCTTCGCCTATCCCGGCCACGAAGCCGTCTGGCGCGGCGCCGCCTACACCCGCGCCGAACTCCTCGCCCTTGGCGACGCCTGCGCCGAGCGCGGCGTCACGCTCGTGCCCAACCAGAACACCCTCGGCCACTTCGAGCGCTGGTTCCGCCACCCCGCCTACCGCCGTTTCGCCGAACTCCCCCAAGGCGGCGCGCGCACCCCTTGGGGCACCGTCCAGGAAGTCCCCACCGGCCTCTGCCCCACCGACCCCGCGGCCATCGCCTTCGCCGAAAGCCTCCTCGACGCCCTCCTCCCCTGCTTCCCCCACGCCGCCACCGCCAACCTCGGCGGCGACGAGGTCTTTGACCTCGCCCTCGGCCGCTCCGCCGGCCACGACAAAGCCACCCTCTACATCGCCCACCTCGCCCGCATGGCCGCCGTCGCCCGCCGCCACGGCAAGCGCCCCGCATTCTGGGCCGACATGCTCCTGCGCCACCCCGAGGCCATCCCCCTCGCCGCGCAAGCCCTCCCCGACGCCGACTGGATCGTCTGGGGCTACGAGGCCGGAGACGACCTCGCCGGCCCCGTTGCCCGCCTCAACGCCGCCGGCCTCCGCACCCTCGTTGCCCCCGGCACCTCCACCTGGCGCGCCTTCTGCGGCCGCACCACCAATCTCCTCGGCAACCTCCGCGCCGCCACCCGCGCCACCCCCACCCAAGGCTTCCTCCTCGTCGACTGGGGCGACGCCGGCCACTGGCAACCCCTCATCCTCACCCTTCCCCCGCTCGTCCTCGCGGCCGGCCAGCCCATCGACCGCGTCGACGCCCTCGCCCGGGTTCCCGGTCTCGGCCGCTTCCTCCTCCGCCTCGGCGACACCTATCGCATCACCCATGCCGACGCCCCCAATTCCACCCTCCTCTTCCGCGCCTACAACCTTCCCCTCGACCAAGCCCCACCCTTCGACCGCGATGCCCTCCTCGACGCCCGCGATGCCCTCGCCGACCTCGCCCGCCTGGCCCCCGCCCTCGGCGACACCCTCCCCGCCCGCGAGGCCCGCCACGCCCTCGCCCTCCAGACCCTCGCCCTCCGCCGCGCCCTCCGCGAGCCCAACCTCGCCGACGAGCGCCTCCGCCTCGCCGCCGAGATGGAAACCCTTTGGCTCGAACGCGGCCCTCGCGCCCGCCTTGACGACTCCCTCGCCGCCTTCCTCGCCCCCGAACTCCCCTGACACGCCCCACGACAGACCCCACGCAGGCGCGAGCCCATCGTCCCCAGCTTGCCCGCCTCGCCGGCCTCGCCCTCTTCGGCCTCACCCTGGCCAAAGCCTTCTGCCTGCGCCTCCCCACCGAACCTCCGCTGATGCCCTCTCACCACGCCTGTATGCCAAAGGTGTGCCCTTTTCGCCAAGCGCTATCTTCCCCGGACACGCGTGTGTAAAGAAACGCGACGCGCGTGATTCCGGACCGTTGTCACTCAAACTCCCAGAAAATGAGGAACGACCACGCAATCGTCCTCCCCGCCAACGCGCCGGGAGCGATGGCGCCCGGGCGATAGGCATCCTCCACCACGTAAACACCCTTCGCCCTGTCCAGGCCCCACCGCGTGCCCGCGTCCGTCCCGAACGTGCCGTTCCCCCCGCGCCAACCCAGGGCCGAGACCGCGCCGCCCGCCCCAACGAAACACACCGTCACGTCGCGCGGGCTCGTCTCGCCCCAGCGATACGCGTCGAACGACCACATCGTCCCGCCGCCCTTCACCGGATACGCCTCCCCCTTCAGCACCGTCCCCGCCGCCGGCGTCCGCAACACCGTCCCGTCCGAAGCCGTCGCCGACCCCGCCTCCAAAACCAACAGCCGCGGCGCCAACCCGCCCCACGCCCCCGCGCCCCACAGCACCCCCGCCACCATCAAAACCATCCGCGCCATCCGCTTCATCACCGACTCCTTTCCTTTGGGTGCACAAATCATCCCGCGTCACGGCCGCAGCGCCCTGCGCCGCCGCAATTCCTTCTCCGGCACCAAGTTCCGCTCCGGGTCGAACTCCAGGTTCGTGTCATTCGGCCTCGGGTTGAAAAATGGGAGGGAGACTGAGAACTCTGCTGGCGTTGCGATGAGACGATAAAGGAATCCATAGTGTGCCGATCGAATTGTGCCATCCTCATTAAATTGAGTGCGGACACGGAAAGTCAAATAATGTGTATACGGCAACAAATCCACTTGTATCCCCTTGTCTGTCCGATCCAAGACGAGGTGTCGCACAAAGGGACGTGACAGGTCGGCCGCGTAGCCAGTTCTGAACGTAGAAAAGGTGTCTGCTTCGCACAGTTGCATCCCGTCTCCCTCTCGTGGAAAATCAAAAGTGACGCGTACAACGTTATAACTCATTTTCTTTCCGCCCCAGACGGCGGCGGGAGTTGTTGTGACTCGAACATCTTCTTGTTCTCCAGCACCATGAGGAGGAAGCCAATCCATTTTCTCAAGGTCAAGTCCAATAGGCGTCTCCACCGGAGGAGCCTTAAGCCTAGCGTTAGACCATGCGATTCCTGCGATGGGGTTACGCTTCTTTTTAAGAACCTCGTCGCGTATGATGGGCTCCCAACGCGCACGTTCCCAGAAATGTTCGGGATCTTTTTCCGGCATTTTTAATTCGGCGTGCCCTTCTGTTTCGTAGTATCCCTCCTTTGTCAAAAAGTAGCGAACACTCGTGTAACCTTCGCCAACGACCGTTACTTTTCCTTCCGCATTGGTGTCTTTATTCTCCTCGTCCGAGACACCCGATGGCCGCCAGTAATAGGCTTGGACATGGGAACCCTCGACCGGTTGTCCGCGGTCATCCTTGACCGTCAGTTCCAATGCCGCCGGTGCACCATGATAATATTTTTCATATCGTTCCAAACGCGTCAAGGCCGACAATCCGAATGCCACGAGTGTAACAACAATGCTTACTGACACTTTCATTTTAATGCACCTTCCTCAATAATAAACTCAAACAAACGCCTTGTAAATGGATAAGCGACATCTTTGATATCCGAGTGTAACCACCGGTTTTCAAGATCCCCTGAGAGTCGTGCCCATCTAAAACTGCCACCTTGTCGATCAATGCATTGCGTCTGCAAATCGAATTGAAACATTTCAGAAACAACTGCCAATTTCCTTCTTCCTGTGGCATTGCTCATTGCGGGGATTCCTCGGGCGAGCAAGGTCGTACGCAAGGCGCGAATCGTTTGCGCATCCTCCGAGAAGATGTCCGGGGGGACACGACAAAAGAGGGGTAACGTTCTGCAGATTGCTGGG
>CASEMQ010000041.1 GCA_949289005.1 uncultured Lentisphaeraceae bacterium | reverse complement strand
GGCGTGGCGGGGGCGGCGGGGGCGTCGGCGAGGGTGAGGGTGGCGTGATTGGGGGCGAGGAGGGTTTGGGCGAGGGTTTGGAGGGCGGGGGTGAGGGTGGCGGTGAGGAGGGCGGTTTGGCGGCGCTTGGGGAGGTGGGGGAGGATGGCGCGGAGGTCGGGGAGGAAGCCGTGGGCGAGGATTTGGTCGGCCTCGTCGAGGACGAGGGCGTCGGCGTGGGCGAGGGTGAGCGTGTGGCGGCGGAGGTGGTCGAGGAGGCGGCCGGGGGTGGCGACGAGGAGGGATTGGGGGCGGCGGAGGGCGCGTACCTGCGGGGGGAGCGGGACGCCGCCGGTGAGGGTGGCGACGGGGAGGGGCGCGTGGCGGGCGAGGGCGGCGAGGGCGCGGGCGGTCTGGTCGGCGAGTTCGCGGGTGGGCTCGAGGATGAGGGCGTGGGGGGCGCGTGGGCGTGGGGTGGCGTGGGCGGCGAGGAGGCGGTGGAGGAGGGGGAGTGCGAAGGCGGCGGTCTTGCCGGTGCCGGTGGGGGCGGTGGCGAGGAGGTCGCGGCCTTGGAGGAGGGGCGGGAGTGCGGCGGCTTGGATGGGGGTGGGCGCGGCGAAGCCCAAGGCGGCGAGGGCCTGGCGAAGGGGCTCGGCGAGGGCGTCGAAGGGGGTGGCGGCGGGCGCGGGGTCAGGCATGGCGCGGGGGGCGGCCGTGTGGGCGCTTTTTGGCTTTGCCGGGGAAGGGGCGCTTGCCGCCCTTGGGGGGGCGTTTGGCGCGGGTGGGGTGGAGGTCTTCGGTGGGGTCGGCGGCTTCGGGGTGGAGGGGGCGGCCGTCGAAGGTGGCGTCGCGGAGGGCGGAGAGGGCACGGCGTTGGTGCTCGGCGCGGATGTCGAAGAAGGCGAACTCGCGCTTGATGGCGATGGCGCCGATGTCGGCGGCCTGGAGCCCGGTGGCCTCGCAGACGAGGCGGACGACGGCGCCTTCGCGCAGGCCGTCGAGGCGGCCGACGTGGAGCATGATGCGGGCGCGCGGGCCGAAGGCGGCGGCGCGTTCCTCGGGGGTGGGCTTGGGGGCGGGGTTGAGGTCTTGGGCGCCCTCGTAGGCCTCGAGCAGGGGGCCGAGGCGGAGCTGGAGCAGGCGGGCGAGGACTTCCTCGGGGGAGAGGCCGGCGACGAGGGGGGCGACGGCGGGGAGGAGCGCGCGGAGGTCGGGCGAGACCTCGTGCGTGGCGCGGATCTGCTCGGCCAGCCAGAAGACGTGCTTTTGGCGGATGTCGTCGGCCGAGGGGATGGCGCGCCGCTCGAAGCGGAGGCCGCAGATGCGCTCGATGAGGCGGAGTTTGGCGGCGTCGCGGGGGGTGACGAGGGCGATGGAGACGCCGCTTTTGCCGGCGCGGGCTGTGCGGCCGCTGCGGTGGGTGTAGACGGCGGGGGCGTCGGGGAGGTGGTAGTGGATGACGTGCGAGATGGCGTCGATGTCGATGCCGCGGGCGGCGACGTCGGTGGCGACGAGGATGCGGACGGCGCGGTCGCGGAACTTGCGCATGACGGCGTCGCGCTGGGCCTGCGAGAGGTCGCCGTGGAGGGCCTCGGCGTAGACGCCGTCGTGCATGAGGGCCTCGCTGAGGCGCTGAGTGTCCTGCCGGGTGCGGCAGAAGACGAGGCCGTACATCTCGGGCACGAAGTCGATGACCCGCCGGAGCGCGCCGTAGCGGTTGCGCTCGGCCACGGCATAGGCGTGGTGGGCGATGTTGGCCTGGGCCACGTTGCGCTCGCCCACGGCGATGCGCAGCGGGTCGTCGAGATGCTCGTCGGCGATGGCCTCCACCTCCGGCGGCATGGTCGCGGAGAAGAGCCACATCGCCGCGCCCTCGGGCACCGCCGCCAGGATGAAGGCGAGCTCGTCGCGGAAGCCAAGGTCGAGCATTTCGTCGGCCTCGTCAAGCACGCAGACGCGCACGTCGCCCAGGGCGATGGCCTCGCGGCGGAGCAGGTCGCACAGCCGCCCGGGCGTGGCGACGATGACCTGCGCGCCGCGCTCGATCTTGCGGATTTGCTGGCCGATGGGCGCGCCGCCATAGCAGGCCGCCACCTTCGCCTCGGGCAAATGTTTGGCGAAGCGCGCCAGCTCCTCGCCGATTTGCAGGCACAGCTCGCGCGTCGGCGCCAAGACGAGCGCCTGCGGCCGCGGCGTCTCCCCCGCCACCCGCGCGAGCAAGGGCAGCCCATAGGCGCACGTCTTGCCCGTGCCCGTCGCCGCCAACGCCACGCAATCGCGCGGCGGCTCGGCCAACAACGCCGGGATCGCCTCCGCCTGGATGGGCATCGGCTCGCGGAAGCCCAGCCCCTCCACCGCCCGCAACAGCGCCTCGGGCAAACCCAACGTCTCAAAACCTGCCATCCGAAACCTCCATCATGCCATCCTGGCGTTATCCAACGTCCAATAGGATAGCAAAAAGGCTGTTTGGCGGTTTGGGCGCGCGCCGCGGATGGCGCGCCGATCAGCAGGGGATGGCGTAGCCGGCGCGGAGGATGTGTGCGCGGTCTTGGGCGACGGCGTTGCCGGCGGTGGTGAGCAGGTCGCCCTCGATGGCCGCGTCGATGCCGAGGCGGAGGGCGGCGTCGAGCGCGGCCGGGGAGAGGCGCTTGCGGCCGCCGGCGAAGCGAAGGTGCGCGGTGGGGTGGATGAGGCGGAAGAGCGCGATGGCGCGGAGAATGTCGCGCTCGGGCAGGAGGGGGATCGCGGCGAGCGGGGTGCCGGGGATGGGCGCGAGGATGTTGATGGGGATGGAGGCGACGGGGAGGTTGCGGAGGGCGAAGGCCAGGGCGATGCGGTCGCGCTCGGTCTCGCCCATGCCGATGATGCCGCCCGAGCAGATGTCCATGCCGGCGCGCAGGGCGGCACGGAGGGTGGCCACTTTGTCGGCCTGGGTGTGCGTGGTGCAGAGGGTCGGGAAAAAGGCGGGGGCGGCCTCCAGGTTGCAATGGCAGCGGGTGGCGCCCGCCGCGCGCAGCCGCCGCAGCGCCGGCTCGTCGAGCAGGCCAAGCGAGACGCAGAGCCCCAGCCCCGTCTCGCGGCGCAACAGGCGCAACAGCGCGCAGATGCCCTCCAGCTCGGGCCCGGTGGGGCGGCGGCCGCTGTTGACGATGGAGAAGCGGCGCACGCCGGCGGCCTCCGCGGCGCGCGCCGCGCGCAGGCAGGCCTCGGGGTCGATCAGGGGGTGGACGTCGCACACGGCCGCGGGGTGGTGGGCCGACTGCGCGCACCATTTGCAGTTTTCCGGGCAACGGCCGCCCTTGCCGTTGACGATGGCGCAGCGGTCAAAGAGTCGCGGCGCGCAGGTCGCCGTGAGGCGCTCGGCCTCGGCAAAGAGGCGCTCCTCCGGGCCGGCGGCCCAAGCGAGCGCTTGGGGAAAGGTGAGGCGCGGGGGCGTCACGGCGAACCCTCAGCGGCCGGGCGGCGGGGGCGGGTTGCCGCCTCCGCCGGGTCCCATGCGCACGGCCGGCATCATGCCCGTGGAATCATAGACGGATTTGACGACCTCCACGAAAGAGTCTGCCTCCTCGCCGGCCTGCAGCCCCATCGACGTGGCCACCGCGCCCAAGAGCGCGTCGCGCTCGGCGTTCTGCAGGTTGCGCACGTTGCGGAAGGCCTCGCGCATCTGTTGGCGCTCCTCCTCGGTGGGCTCGACGCCGCTTTCCATCGCCGCGTCCATGCGCGCCATGGCCTCCTGCTGGGCGGCGAGCGCCTCGGTGAAGCGGCGATGGGTCTCCCGCTGCTCCTCGGTGAGCAACGACAGGTCAATGCTGCCCAGGAAGTCGTCGCGCGTGGCGAGCGCCTCGGCCATGCGCGTGCGGAACTCTTGGCGGCGCGCCTGCATCTCCTCGTAACGCTTGGGGTCGGTGCGCTTGAGCTCCTCCATCCGCTCGCGCGGGCTCAAACGGCGCGGCGCCTCCTCCGTGGCCTCCGCCGCCTCAGGCTGCGCCTGGGCCTCGGCCAATTGCGCCCGCAGCGCGTCGCGCTCGGCCCGCAACGCCTCCGCCTCGCTCAACGCCTTGGAAAGCGCCAAAGCCTGCTCGCCGTCGCCCTCCACGCGAATGGTGCGCACGGTCTCGACGGTGGGGGCCGCCACCACCTTGCCGGGCGCGAAAAACCACCCCGCGCCGTAGCCCGCCGCCACCAACGCGACGGCGCCCACGGCCACGGCCAGCCCTGTGTAAACACGTTTCATGCCGCGCATTATGGCACAAAACGAACGCAAAGTAAAGACACCGCGCCTCTGCGGGGACGCGTTGCTTCCCCGCAGGGGCGCCCTGTTTTCCGTTCGCTGTTCTCCGTCCACTCATTTGCTATCCTATGGGGCATGGAAGCGCAGAGACACTATTGGAACGGCATCGCGGGGATGTACCGCGCCATCACGCGCATCGACGCGGACGATTTTCACTATGGCCCCCTCCTGGCCGGCGAGCGCACGCTGCGCCTGCTCCCGCCCCTGCGCCCCGGCATGGACGCGCTGGAGCTGGGCTGCGGCGAGGGGCAGAACTCCATCTGGCTGGCCCGCCGCGGACTCCGTTGCACCGCCATCGACATCTCCGAGGCCCAGCTCGCCTATGCCCGCGCCGACGCCCGGGCAGCCGGGCTCGCCGTCGCCTTCCATCGCGCCGCCATCGAGGACTACGACGCGCCCGAGGCGTCTTTCGACCTTGTCACCTCCTCGCACGCCTTTGAGTTTCTCGACGATCCCTTCGCGCAGCTCGCCCGCGTCGCCCGTTGGCTTCGCCCCGGCGGCACCCTCGTGCTCTCCACCGTCCATCCCGTCTACAACGGCGAATGGGTAAGCCTGGAGAACGACGACGGCACCGAGACCTGGGGGCGCTTCCTGCCCAACTATTTCCATCCCGTGGCCGACGTCCGCGAGCAGCCAGACGGCCACGGCGACCCCATCGCCAGCCGCGCCTGGCCCATCTCGGCCTGGTTCAACGCCATCCGCGCCGCCGGCCTCGTCCTCCAACGCCTCGAGGAGCCCCCCGCCAGCCCCGACCCCGCCTATGCCTCGGACGATTGGCTCGCCGCCTTCGACGAGTGCGCCGCCATCCCCACCACCCTCATCCTCGTCGCCCGAAAACCCGCCTCGCCCCCCGCCCCCTGACCTTTCCCCAACGCGCTTCCGCGGCGCAAGCGCAAAAAAGCCCCGCCGCGGAGGAGGCGTGTGCGGCGGGGCGGCCGGCGATGCCGGCTCAAAGGGTTTTCGGGATCCCAAGGGCGCGGCCTTGGGATGGGGAGGTCAGCCGACGAAGCCGTGGAGGGCGAGGAAGTCGGTGCGGTAGCCGGCGATGTCGGTGGTGGCCTCGACGTTCTCGGGGGTGAGGGCGGCCATGAGGGCGTCGACCTCGGCTTGGATCTCGGGGCGCATCTCCCAGTCGTCGATGCGGATGCGGCCGGCCTCGTCGGTGGGCATGGCGCCGTCGGGGGCGTAGAGGCGCTCGCGGAAGAGGCGGTCGATCTGGTCGAGGCAGTCTTCGTGGAGGCCGTGGGCTTTCATGACCTTGAAGAGGCAGGAGATGTAGGGGGGCATCGCGGGGATGACGGCGGAGGCGCGGGTGACGAGCGCTTTGTTGACGGAGACGACGCCGAGGCCGCCGAGGGGCGCGAGCGCCTCGGTGATGGTCTTGGCGGCGGCCTCGAGGTTCTCCTTGGCGCGGCCGAGCGTGCCGGAGCGGTAGATGTCTTGCGTGCACTTGGGGCCGATGTAGGAGTAGGCGACGGTCTTGCAACCGGGGGCGAGGAGCCCGCGGTCGCGCAGGAAGTCCATCCAGATAATCCAGTCCTCGCCGCCCATGACCTTGACGGTGGCCTCGATTTCCTCGGGGGTGGCGGGCTCGACGGTGACCTCCTTCATCTCGCAGGTCATGATGTCGAGGGTGCGGGCGGTGTGGGGCTTGCCGATGGGCTTGATGGCGCTCTTGTAGAGGATCCCGGTCTTGGGGTCGGTGCGCATGGGCGAGGCCAGCGAGTAGACGACGAGGTCGAAGGGCGCGAAGCCGTTCTCCTTGGCGAGCTGGGCGACGGCCTCGCGGGTGGCGTCGGCGAAGGCGTCGGCGGAGAGTGTGACGGCTTTGAGGCCGGCGGCCTTGGCGGCGGCGTCGAAGGCTTCGTTGTTGTACCAGCCCGGCGAGCCGGCCTTGCGCTCGGTGGGGGCGCGCTCGAAGGAGACGCCGAGGGTCTCGGCGCGGGGGCCGCCGAAGGCCGCGGCGATGCGGCTGGCGAGCCCGTAGCCGCCGGAGCAGCCGAGGACGAGGACGCTCTTGGGCCCGTTCGCGATGGGGGCCTTGGCCTGCTCGCGGGCGATGTCGCGGGCGACGAAGCGCTTGCAGCCTTCGCCGTCGACGTTGAGGCAGAGGCCGCCGCGGACTTTGGGTTTCTCGCTCATGGGTGTCCTTTCGTTAGTTGGCCTGGACGGCGGAGGAGGGGACGACGAGGCAGAACCATTGCGCCTCGACGGCGACGACGGGGCGGCCGTTCTTGTCGGTTTTGCCGACGAGGAAGCCGCGGCCTTTCTGCTCGAGGCGGCGGCCGGTGGCCTTGACGGTCTCGATCTCGTAGCGGACGGTGTCCCCGGGGAGCACTTGGTTGACGAAGCGCACTTCCATCAGCTTGGCGAAGAGGAAGAGTTTCGTGGCGTCGTCCTCGGGATGGCCCAGGCGGTAGCCCGCGCCGCCGCATTGGGCCATGGACTCGACGAGGATGACGCCGGGGCAGACGGGGTGCCCGGGGAAGTGCCCCTTGAAGAAGTAGCGGTCGGGGCCGTAGTCCACCTCGGCCACGATGCGGTTGCCATCCGTCTCCAGGATGCGGTCGCAGAAGAGGAAGGGGTCGCGGTGGGGGAGGATTTGCTTGATGGTTTCCTGGTCGAACATCGCGTCTCCTTAGGCGTAGCGGCGGAGGATGAGGGAGGAGTTGTGGCCGCCGAAGCCCAGGGTGTTGGACATGGCGATGTCGAGGGGGGCCTCGATGCCGACGTTGGGGACGCAGTCGAGGTCGCACTCCGGGTCGGGGGTGTGGTAGTTGATGGTGGGCGGGTAGAAGTTGTCGCCGATGGCCAGGAGGCAGGTCAGGGCCTCGAGGGCGCCGGTGGCGCCGAGGAGGTGGCCGGTCATGGACTTGGTGGAGGACATCTTGAGCTTGTAGGCGTGCTCGCCGAAGACGGCCTTGGCGGCGCGGGTCTCCATGGGGTCGTTGAGGCCGGTGGAGGTGCCGTGGGCGTTGATGTACTGGACATCCTCGGGGCGGATGCCGGCGTCGGCGATGGCCATGCGCTCGGCGTGGATGATGCCGCTGGCCTCGGGGTCGGGGGCGACGATGTGGTGGGCGTCGCCGCCGGCGCCGTAACCGGCCACCTCGCCGTAGATCTTGGCGCCGCGGGCCTTGGCGTGCTCCTCGCTCTCGAGGATGAGGATGGCGGCGCCCTCGGACATGATGAAGCCGTCGCGGTCCTTGTCGAAGGGGCGGCAGGCCTTGAGCGGGTCGGGGTTGGTGGAGAGGGCGTGCATGGCCTGGAAGCCGCCGATGCAGTATTCCTCGATGGTGCTCTCGGCGCCGCCGGTGATCATGACGTCGGCGCGGCCGGCGCGGATCATGTCCAGCGCCACGCCGATGGCGTCGGTGGAGGCCGAGCAGGCGGTGGAGACGGTGAGGACGGGGCCTTTGGCCTTGAGGGCGATGGAGACGTTGCCGGGGCCTTCGTTGGCGATGAGCATGGGGATGGTCATCGGCGAGAGGCGGCGCGGGCCTTTCTCGAAGAGGGTCTTGTAGCTGGGGGCGTCGACCTCCTTGCCGCCGATGCCCACGCCCAGGATGCAGCCCACGCGCTCGGGGTCCAGCCCGGGCGCGGGCACCGTGCCCACGCTCTGCCACGGGGCCGGGCATTCCTCGGAGGCGGCGGGGAGCGTCGCGTAGCCGGCGTCCACCCACGCCTGCTTGGCGGCCGCCACGGCATACTGCGCGAAGCGCGCGATGCGCTTGGCTTCCTTGGGGTCGATGTACTGGCCCACGTCGAAGTCGCGCACCTCGCCGGCCACCTTGACGTTCAGCCGCGCGGTGTCGAAGCGCTCGATCGTCTTGATGCCGCAACGCCCCGCGCGAATGCCTTCCCAGAAGGTCTTCACGTCATTGCCCAGCGGCGTGACGCAGCCCAAACCCGTGACGACGACTTTCTTCTTCTCCATGGCGATGTCCTTTCCTAGATTCGTTGTTGTCTTGCCCAATCCGTCATTTGGCCCATTCGACGGCGATGCCGCCGTAGACCAGCCCGGCGCCGAAGGCCGCGAAGACGAGGCGGTCGCCGCGCGCGATCTTCCCGCCGCGCACCATCTCGTCCAGCGCGATGGGGATCGAGGCGCTGGAGGTGTTGGCGAAGCGGTCGATGTTCACGTAGAACTTTTCCTTGGGCACGGCGATGCGCTTGACGGCGGCGTCGATGATGCGCGTGTTGGCCTGGTGGGGGATGACCCACGCGATGTCCTTCTCCGTCCAGCCGTAGTGCTCCATCGTCTGCGCGATGATGTCGCAGAAACTGCGCACGGCGAAGTTGAAGACCGCCCGGCCGTCCATCTTCAGGTCGCCGGGGGCGTTGCGGGCGGTTTCCTCGGTGCGCACGCCGCCCTCGCGGTGGATGGCCAGCGCGCCCGAGCCGTCCGCGCCGAGCAGGTGGAAGCCCAGCCCGCCGGGCGCGTCGCCGGCCTTGAGCACCACGGCGCCCGCGCCGTCGCCGAAGAGGCAGCACGTGTTGCGGTCCGCCCAATTGATGGTGCGGCTCATGATCTCGGTGGAGACGACGAGCACGGGCCGCGGGTCCACCTGCATCATCCCGCGCGCCGTCACCAGGCCATAGACGAAGCCCGGGCAGGCGGCGCTCAGGTCGAAGGCCGCCGCGTGGCCGGCCGCGAGCATCCCGTGGATCTCGCACGCCACCGAGGGGTAGATGGCGTAGTCGGGCGTGGTGGTGGTGACGATGATGGCGCCCAATTCGCCCGGCGCCACCCCCGCATCCTCCAGCGCGCGGCGGGCGGCCTGGCAGCCGAGCGTGGCCGCGTTCTCGTCGGGCGCCACCACGTGGCGCTGGCGAATGCCGGTGTGCGAGACAATCCATTCGTCGCTCGTGTCCACCATCTTGGCCATGTCGTCGTTCGTGAGCACGCGCTCCGGCACGGCCGAGCCTGTCCCTGCGATGTAAACGTTCACCTCTCTCGAACTCCTTCGTCTTGAAACCTATTTCCTTTAGTATCTCAAAAAAACGCGCCCCGCGCAACCCACCGCCGCACACGCTTCGGACCACGAAGACACAAACGTTGCGCAGGCGGTCGGACGCTCCACCGGTCGGGCTGCGCCCTCCCTACCGCGTCCGCCACCTGCGCATCGATGTTCTCTTGTTCCAAAGGGTTGTCCTTTTTCCGACAACACATTGAGGCGTGGAAGGTGTGCGCGGTAGGGAGCGAAGCGACCGGTGGAGCGCACAGCCTTCCACGCCCGATTGGTGTCTTTGTGGTCCGAAGCGAGCGAGCGTTTCCGCGCGGGCTCACTCCCATTCGATGGTGCCCGGCGGCTTGGAGGTCACGTCGAGCACCACGCGGTTCACCCCGCGCACCTCGTTGACGATGCGCGCGGAGACGCGCCGCAGGAGCGCCTCGGGCAAGGCCGCCCAGTCGGCCGTCATGCCGTCGGTGGAGGTCACGGCCCGCAGGGCGATGACGTAGTCATACGTGCGCTGGTCGCCCATCACGCCCACCGAGCGCACGGGGAGGAAGACGCAGAAGGCCTGCCACAGCGCGCGGTAGAGCCCCGCCGCCTTGATTTCCTCCACGAAGATGTCGTCCGCCTCGCGCAGGATGTCCAGCTTCGCGCGGTCCACCGCCCCCAGGCACCGCACGCCCAGCCCGGGCCCCGGGAATGGCTGGCGCATCACGGCCTCCTCCGGCAGGCCGAGCAGGCGCCCCACCTCGCGCACCTCGTCCTTGAAGAGCCGCGAAAGCGGCTCCAGGAGGGTGAACTTCAGGTCGGGCGGCAGGCCGCCGACGTTGTGGTGGCTCTTGATCATCGCCGCCGGGTTGCCGTTGATGGGCACCGACTCGATCACGTCCGGGTACGTCGTCCCCTGCGCCAGGAAGGTCACGTCCGGGATGGACCGCGCCGTCTCCGCGAAGACGTCGATGAACGTGTGCCCGATGATCTTGCGCTTCGCCTCCGGCTCGTCCACCCCCGCCAGCTTCGCCAGGAAGGTCTCCGAGGCGTCCACGAACCGCAGATCCATCGCGAATGCCTCCGCGAAGAGCCGCCGCACCCGCGCGGCCTCGTTTTTGCGCAACAGGCCGTTATCCACGAAGATGCATGTCAGCCGCTCCCCGATGGCGCGGTGGATGAGCGCCGCCGCCACCGAGCTGTCCACCCCGCCCGACAGCCCCAAAATCACGTGCCTGTCCCCCACGCGCTCGCGGATGGCCGCCGTCTGCGTCTCGATGAACGAGGCCATCGACCATGTCCCCGCGCACCCGCAAACCGTTCGGCAGAAGTTGCGCAGCAGCGCCGCCCCGTGCTCCGAATGCACCACCTCCGGGTGGAA
Organism: uncultured Lentisphaeraceae bacterium; assembly: GCA_949289005.1. Lineage (GTDB taxonomy): Bacteria > Verrucomicrobiota > Kiritimatiellia > RFP12 > DVOR01 > Spyradenecus. Next base: position 27,071 of record CASEMQ010000041.1, on the reverse strand, counting down.
CTGGATGCCGAAGAGCGGCCGCTCGCCGATCTGCACGGCGGCGAACTCCGTGTTGTCCGTCACCGCCACCGTGCGCGTCCCATCCGGCGTGGCCAGCACCTTGTCCCCGTGGCTCATCCACATCGTCGAGCGCGCCGGGATCCCCGCGAAAAGCGGGCACGCGCCGTCCGTCACCCGCAGCTCCGCCCGGCCATACTCCCGCGCCGAGCCGGGCCCCACGCGCCCCCCCAGCTCCTGCACCATCAGCTGCATGCCGTAGCAAATCCCCAGCACCGGCACCCCAAGCGCGAACACCCCAGGGTCCACCCGCGGCGCGCCCGCCTCGTACACGCTGCACGGCCCGCCCGAGAGGATGATCCCCCGCGGCGCGATCTCCCGCAAACGCGCAGCCGTCGTCGTGTACGGCAACACCTGGCTATACACCCGGCACTCGCGAACCCGCCGCGCGATCAGCTGGCTGTACTGCGAGCCGAAGTCCAGCACCACAATCTCTTCCAATCGTTCCATGCCCCACACTATACCAAAAATGACGGCGAACGGTGAGCGGCGACCAATGAACAGGGCGCCCCATTCGGGGCGACGGGTGGGGGTTGCGCGAGGATTGGCCTGCCGCCCGCTTGCCGGGCGTCCTGTCCACCGTTTTCCGTCCACCGTCCACTGCCCACTTATCCACATTCGGGACGCGCCGTCTCTCGCCCCGGGATGCGCCGTCTCCCGGGGGGAGATGCGCCGCATCCCGGAAAACGAGCCCGCGTATAGATTGAAAATCCCGATTTGACGGACCTTTGGGTACGTAAACTTTCAACAGGTTTTCGACAGACTTGTCGACAGCCCCGTCGGCCCCCTCCCGGCAACCCCTTCGCCGGAAAAGCAAAAAAGCCCTTGACTTCCAACAGGGTGGGGGTAGCATAATATGAAGCGAATGGAGGGGAGTGGCGGCATCGACGCCGCCCGCCCCCATTCGGAAAGTGTGACAAACATGAAACGTGTGCTATCCCTCCTTTTGGCGGCCGCCTTCGCCGGCGCCTCGCCCGCCCTCGCCCAAGCCGAGGCTTCCCCCGTCGCCGCCATCGAAAGGGACGGCGCCTACTCCGACTACGCAACCCTTGCGGCGGCGCTCGCCGCCGACCCCGCGAACACGCCGACCACGATTGTGGTGTTGCGCGACATCGACGCTTGCGGGTATTGCAAAATCGACGCCAACAAGGACGTGACGATTGACCTGAACGATCACACCGTCACCTTCGCGAAGCCGGCCTCCGTGGGGTTGCCGGCCAACGACAAGGAAACCGTAGTCACCAATTATCCGTGCTTCAATGTCAAACCGCAAGGTCGCCTCACGCTTGCGGGAACGGGGACAATCGTGGATGGGGGAGAAATCTGGGCGCCGATTTGGGTTCAGGGTTCCGGTGCTGCCGACACGCGGTATGCCTGCGGCGTGACGGTAGGCGAGGGGGTCACGCTCAAAGGGTGGTGCGGCATCGCGGTCAGCTCACTCAGCAAGGCAATCACGGCTGCCTACAACACAACCGTTTCGTTTGCCGGGACGATTGAGGCGACCTCGCATGGCATTTATGTGAATGGAAACTTATCGAATACGGAAGGCGCCGTGCCAGAGATCGCCGTGGCAGGGACTGTCAACTCCCAAGGCGATGGCATTTACGCGGCGGGGTACGCGAAGTGGGAGCTGGCGGGGGATGTGCGCGCGCGGACGGCGCTGGTGGTGCGCTCGGGCGACTTCACGATTACGGACGGCACCTATGCCTCCGTGATGGAGGATACCTTCGAGACCGTGACCGTGGACAGGCCCGGCGGCGCGGTGGGCACGGGGGCGGCGATCAGCGTCTCCACGGCGGCGGGTTACGCCGGGGCGACCGCGATCGACATCCGGGGCGGGACGTTTTCGTCCGCGAACGGCCCGGCGGTTTACGAGTATGCCGCGCCGGCGACCGCGGGCGGCGCCGCGCCCGCGAGCCAGGTGGCGCTGACGGTCACGGACGGCACGTTCCGCTCTTCCGCCGGTCATCAACCGCTTCTGCTCACCGCCATGGCCGACAAGCACGTCGTCTCGGGCGGGTTGTTCGGCACGGCGCTTTCCGAGGATTGTTGCGCCTATGGGTATGTCCCGGTCACGACCCCGAACGCCGAGGGGTTGTACACGGTGACGCGCAACGCGCTCGTTCACTCGGTGGTGTTCCGCGCGGACGGCACCTCCGTGGAGTGCGATTCGATGGAGCAGGCGTACGCCGAGTTCTATCGCGATGGCAACGCCAAGGGCACCATCCGGATGCTGACGGATATGGAGACGGGGTCGAGCATAAACCTCGCGTCGACCGGCGTGGACATGACGCTGGATCTGAACGGCAAGACGTTGACCTTCACCAACCAGACGGGGTTTGACGTGGTGCGCGCGACCAACGAGCCGGCGGTGGCGCTGACCATCACGGATTCGAGCGCGGGGCAGACCGGCACCTTCACGCACACCGGCTCGATGCGCCTGGGGCGCATGATCGGCGGCACGCTGACGATCACGGGCGGGCGTTTCGCGCATACGGCCGTCGAGGGCGGCGACGCGGACGCGTTCCTGACGACGGAGGGGCTGACGATTGCCCCGGCCGAGGGGCGGACGGTCGTGTTCCAAAGTGGGCACATTCGCATCGAGCCCTCCACCGTCGCCTCGTTGCAGGCGCAGGGCGTCACGATCTCGGGCGGCACCTTCACAAGCAAGGGCGACGAGGCTGCCATCCTGATCACGGATGGTTACGCCAACGGGTCGCCCATCCGGGGTGTGTCCGTCTCCGGCGTCACGTTCGTCGGCGACGGCGCGTCCATCCGCATCGCGAATCCCACCACGGTCACGGTCGAGGGGGGCGACTTCACGGATGGCGCGATCGACGTGGCGAACGCGGGCGCGACCCTGCTCCTGAAGGGCGGCGACCTGACGGGCACGACCCTGACGGGCGCGGGCACGGTTTCCGTGGACGCGGCGGTGGCCGACCTCTCCATGGCCACGATCGAGGGCCTGGGCGCGTTGGCCGTGGCGGGCGATCTCGCGCTTGGCGCGAACCGCCCCACGGGGACCGGCGTGACGGCCTCCGCCAAGGCGATTGTCTCCGTGGCGGCGACGGAGGAGGAATTGAACGCTGGCAAGGTGGCGGTCTTCGCGGCGGACGGGGATGCCGTGCCCGCGAATCTGTCCCTGGCGTTGGCCAACGTGCCCAAGGGGCAGGCGCCCGTGGACGTGGAGACCGTGGCGGCCGATGGGACGGTGGCGCTCACCTTCACGGTCCTCCCGGAGGACGTGGCGGCCGACAAAGCCTTGGTCGCCACGCTCTTGCCCTACCTCGAGGCGCAGGCCGTCCACAATGTCGCCACGCTCGCCGGCACGACCGATGGCGGGACGCAGACGCTCACGCTCGCGGAAATCGCGGACGCGCTGGAAGTCTTCCGGCTCTCCGACGGTCTCGTCGCGGCGGAGGGGAAGGCGCTGGAGGTGGCGTATGACTTCGGCGTTGCCTCGGCGCAGGTCGGCACGGACGGGTCGCTGACGGTGGTGGCGCGGGTGCAGGGCGCGGACGGCAAGATCGTGACCTTCGCCCCCGGCACGACGGCGCAACTGATCGACGCGGCGAACGCGGAGGCGGGGCCGCTGGCCGAGGTCAGGGTCGAGGGCGCGACCGACACGGTTACCTTCACGGACGTGTCGGCGGCTGGCGTGACGCGCTTTGCGGTGCGGGCCGACCCGCCCACGCAAACGGCGCGTTAAGGCAAAGGACTTTATTCACACACGCTGGCCCCGGAGTGCATTGCGCCCGGGGCCTTTTTCTCGGTGAACCGCTCGCGCGGATTTGGGGCGTGCCGGCGCACGCGGGCCTGGAGGGACGCCTCCTCCCGTCCAATAGTGTCCGGGGAAATTACCACACGCTTCGGACCACCAAGACACAAACGGTGCGCAGGCGGTCGGACGCTCCACCGGTCGGGCTGCGCCCTCCCTACCGCGTCCGCCACCTGCGCATCGATGGTCTTTTGTTCCAAAACATGGTCTTTTCCGGACAGGACATTGAGGCGTGGAAGGTGTGCGCGGTAGGGAGCGAAGCGACCGGTGGAGCGCACAGCCTTCCACGCCCGGTTGGTGTCTTTGTGGTCCAGGCGCAGTTTTCCCGGACACTATTGCCTCCCGTCCCGGCAGTCTGCGGGCGGCGCGGGATTGTGTTAAACTGTGGGTGTCACGCGAGAAAGGAGGCCGATTATGGCAGAGACGGATGTTTTGGCGCCTCAGGCGCGAGGGTCGCTTCAGGGTGCGCTGTGGTTGTGCACGGCGGGGGCGGCGTTGATCGTGGGCGGGGTGGCGGCGCTGTTGGCGGCGAATTGGCACACGGTGCCTTTTGGGACGCAGGTGGCGGTGGCGTTGGCGCCGTTGGCGTTGGCGTGGGGCGGCTTTGGGTGGGTGGCGGGGCGGCGACGGCGCGGGGAGGTGTCGTTGGCGGCGGGGGAGGCGCTGGGGGTGATTTGGGTGGGGGGCGTGCTGTGCGCGGTGGCGCTCTTGGGGCGGGTGTTGCAACTGGCGTCGGACGCGTTTGCCTTTTGCGCGGCGATGACGGTGTTGCTGTTGCCGGTGGCTTACGCGGTGCGGTCGACGGCGGGGTGGCTGGCGTGCGCGGGGTTTGGCATCGCGACGGCGTGCGTGGCGCGGCGTGCGGACGTGCCGGTGGAGTGGCTGACGGACGATGCGTGGCGGGCGGTGCTGATCGCGGCGACGGTGGGGGTGTTGGCGCCTCGGGTGGCGCCCTTCTGGCGGCGCGAGAGATGGTACGCGGTGGGCCAGCAGTGGCTGGGGGCGCTCGTGGCGACGGTGGCCGCGCTGGTCTTCGCGTTCGCGCTCGGCGCGGCGTGCGCGGATGCGTTGAAACCGTGGCTGCGCGACAGTTCGGCGGATGGCTGGGCGCAGGCGGTGACGTCGCTGGCGTTGGCAATGCCGTTGGTCGCGGGGACGTTCGCGGAGCGCGGGCTGGGCGCGGGGCGGCGGCCGCTGTCGCTGTTCGGCGGGCTGACGGTGGCGATCGACGCGCTCTTCCTCATGGCGATAGCCGACGTTTCGTTTTTCCGGGAGGCGATACCGTTGGCGGCGGCGATCGCGGTGGCGGTGTTGGTGGGGGCGACGGCGCGGTGGACCTTTCGGGACGAGGGGATTTTGCTGGCGGCGTTGCCAATCGCGCTGTTGGCGTTGGCGCTGGATTTCTTTGGGCTGGCGTTGGGGGGGCTGCTGGCGGTGGGCATCGCGTTGATGGTCGCGGGGGTGGCGACGGGGCGGCGGATGGCGGCCAACGAGGGGCTGCTCTTCGTGGTGGCGACGGCGTGGACGGGCTTTGTGGCGTACGAGGCGGATTTGATGGCGCGGGGGCTCACGTTGATCGGCGGCGGGGTGCTGTTGGTGGCGATGAACGTGGTTTTGGCGGTGGCGGCGCGCCGGAAGGGAGGGCACCATGCGTAAGGTCGGTTTGCTTCTGTTGGCGGTGGGCCTCGCGCTCCAGGCCATCGTGCCGGGGTGGATGCTCCTCAAGCGGCACCTCATCCTCACGCGCGGCGAGGCCATCGCGCTGGAGGTAACGCTCCTCGACCCGCGCGACCTCTTCATGGGGCACTATGTGCGCCTGTCGCCCAAGGGCGACTTGCCCGAGGCGCTCGAGGGCGTGCCCAAGAATTACCTGCGCTACTACTGCGACCAACGCTACGCGGAGCCTCTGGAGAGCGCGGTGGGCGACAACGTGGCGGCGCTGCTGACCGTGCGCGTCTGGCGCGGGCAGGCCCTGGCCGAGGCGCTCACCATCGCGGGGCGGCTGGCCTATGACTACGCGGCGCGGGTGCAGCCCGAGGTGGACAAGGCGACCGCCGAGAAGCCTGCGGAGGCGGAGGCGAAGCCCTTGCGCCTGGTGCGGATCGACCCCCTGCCGCGCCTGATGTGGCAAAACACGAGCGCCGTGCGGCGCATGATCGGGGAGGACGACCGCCTCGCGTTCGTCGCGCCCCTCGATGTGCCCACGATGTTCCGCCGCCTCGACAGGGCGCCGCCGCCCGACGCCCCCATCGTGACCCCGAACGAGGTCGATGCGGACTGGCAGGCGCAACGCGGGTGGTTCCGGATTTCGTACGATGTCACCGGCTTCGGCGACGTCGTCCCCCTGCCCACGACCCGGCACTTTGCGCCGGGGGAGGCGGAGGCCATCGCCGAAACCTTCTTCAAGGACGTCTCCGAGATGCGTTACGCCCGCCAAGGGCTGCTCTACATCGGCCCGGGCAACGACCCGGTCGCCTTGGCCGCCGCGCGCCGGATTGTGCGGGATCGGCCCGACGTCGCGTTCGCCCTGCGCGCGCAGGCCGTGCCCGAGGGCCTCCGGGCCAAGAACGTCGTCCTGCTCACCGACGCGCCGCCCGCCGACAAGGCGGTGCGCTGGCTCCTGATCGCGAAGCCGGCCGAGGGCGCGCCGCTCCCGCCCGGGTGCTTGGGCTGGATGGAGACCCGCTCGCCTCTGCGCCTGCCGCCGCCCGAGCCGGGGCGCGCCGCGGCGCTGGCCGAGCAACTGCGCAACAACGTCGATTTGGTTACCAGCGCCCAGTGGACGTCCACCTTCTGCGAGGCGCTTGCCCGCGAAGCCGCCGCGCGTGGCGACGCGGAGGCGTTGGAGGCGGCACTCGCCCGTTGTCCCGACCGCACGATGGACGCTTGGTTCGAGCGCTGCGAGACCTACGCCGACTACGTGGCCTTCGTCAAGGAACTGGCCGCGCTCCCCGAGCGTCCGCACTTGGCGGGCGTGGAGGCCGCCATCCGCGCCCTGCCGAACCCGCCCAAGCCGTCGGCCGGCGTTTTGCCCACCGCCCCCGGCCTCGTCGAACTGGCCGACCGGCTCTTCCCCGCCAAGCCATGAGGCAGCGTCCGGGGGCCGCGTTGGCGGCGACGGTCTGCGCGTGGTGCGCGTGCCTCGCGGCGGCGCCCGGGGACGCGGCGCGCGTCTTCACGGTGCTCCCGGGCTTCGAGGCGGACGGCGCGCCGCTCGCCGACGCGTCGCTCGTCGTCACGTGCGGCGGCCAAACCACCACGACCGCCGACCTCTCCCAAGCCGAGTTCCAACTCGAGGTCATCGGCGCTTCGTACGCCGCCTATGATACCCTCGCGTGCGTTGTCCCCCGCGACGCGGCCACGCTCTTCGTCACGTTGCGCGCCCGCCGCCGCGGCGGCGACGACGACTGGGCGGAGAGCACGGTCGGCTCCTCGAAAACCGTCTACGTCCAATCCGGCGACTCCGCGCTTGGCGCGGACTATGGCAACGTGCCCGACGGTTGGCTCCGCGCCCACGTCAATGCTTCCGCCGAGGCCGGCCTTCGGGCGCTTGCCGAGACCGACGCCGATGGCGACGGCTCCGCCACGCTCGCGCCGGCCGCCTGGGGCACGCCCTCCGCCGCCTCGCGCTTCTTCCGCGTCTCCGTCGACCGCGAGTGAGCCCAATCGCGAACAAACAACACACACGCTTCGGACCACAAAGACACAAACGGTGCGCAGGCGGTCGGACGCTCCACCGGTCGGGCTGCGCCCTCCCTACCGCGTCCGCCACCTGCGCATCGAAGTCTTTTTGTTCCAAGGCGTTGTCTTTTCCGGACAAAGCATTGAGGCGTGGAAGGTGTGCGCGGTAGGGAGCGAAGCGACCGGTGGAGCGCACAGCCTTCCACGCCTGATTGGTGTCTTTGTGGTCTGTGCGCAAGTTTCTCGTTCGCCGGTCCGCTCATTTGCCCGCCGCCAGGCCGATGTAGGTGGCGGGGGTGAGGGCAAGGAGGCGGGCTTTGTCGGCGGCGGGGATGTCGAGGGATTGGATGAAGGCGTGGATGGCGGCTTGGTCGATGGCGTGGCCGCGGGTGAGCGCCTTGAGTTTCTCGTAGGCGTTGGGGACGCCGTGGCGGCGCATGACGGTCTGGATGGGCTCGGCCAGGACCTCCCAGTTGCGGTCGAGGTCGGCGGCGAGGGCGTCGGGGTCGGGGGTCATGCGGCCGAGGCCGCGGCGGGTGGACTGGACGGCGATGAGGGAATAGGCGAAGCCGGCGCCGACGTTGCGGATGGCGGTGGAGTCCGTGAGGTCGCGCTGCATCCGCGAGACGGGGAGTTTGCGGGCGAGGTGGCCGAGGATGGCGTTGGCCAGGCCGATGTTGCCCTCGGAGTTCTCGAAGTCGATGGGGTTGATCTTGTGGGGCATGGTGGAGGAGCCGACCTCGCCGGGGACGGCTTTCTGGCGGAGGTAGCGCATGGAGACGTAGAGCCAGATGTCGCGGTCGAGGTCGAGGAGGACGGTGTTCCAGCGCTGGAGGGCGTCGAAGAGCTCGGCCATGCCGTCGTGGCTCTCGATTTGGGTGGTGAGGGGGTTTTGCCCGAGGCCGAAGCCCTCGATGACGCGGCGCGCGAGGGCGGGCCAATCGACCTCGGGGGCGGCGGCGAGGTGGGCGTTGTAGTTGCCGACGGCGCCGTTCATCTTGGCGGGGAGGCGGATGGCGTCGATCTGCGCGGCCTCGCGGCGGAGGCGGTGGACGAAGACGGCGAGTTCCTTGCCGAGGGTGGTGGGGCTGGCGGGCTGGCCGTGGGTGTGGGCGAGCATGGGGAGCGCGCGGGTCTCGTCGGCCAGGGCGGCGAGGGCATCGGTGAGCGCCTCCTGGGCGGGGCGGAGGATGGCGAGCCCGTCGCGAAGCTGGAGGGCGTGGGCCATGTTGTTGATGTCCTCGGAGGTGCAGGCGAAGTGCACGAACTCGGCGAGGTGGGCGCAGGATTGCGGCAGGCGCTCGCGGATGAGGTATTCGACGGCCTTGACGTCGTGGCGGGTGGTGGCCTCGATGGCCTTGACGCGCTCGGCGTCGGCCAAGGCGAAGCCGTCGGCGATGGCCCGGAGGGCGGCGCGTCCGTCGGCGGTGGCGTGGGCCTCGGGGAGCGCCGGCTCGTCGCAGAGCGCCAGGAGCCAGGCGATCTCGACCTGGACGCGGCGGCGGATGAGGCCAAACTCGGAGAAGACGTCGCGCAGGGGGGCGGTCTTGTCGGCGTAGCGGCCGTCAAGGGGGCTGACGGCGGTGAGGGGCGAGAGGGGCAGTGCGTCCATGGTGTGCTCCGGGGGTGTCAGGGGTTCGTTTTGGCGCGGCGCGCGGCGAAGGCCTTGGCGGCGCGGTTGAGGGTGGCACGCTTGGGGAAGGTGGCGTCGGTCGCGCCGGCCTCGAAGTCGCGCAACTGTTGTTTTTGCGCGTCGGTGAGGGCCTGCGGCGTCTCGGCCATGAGGACGACGTGGAGGTCGCCTTGCGGGAAGCGGCCGATGGCGCGGACGCCTTGGCGGGGCAACCGCATGACGGTGCCGTTGGCGGTGCCGGCGGGGATTTTGAGGGTGGCGGTGCCGTTGGGGGTCTCGACGGGCACCTCGCCGCCGAGCGCCAGCAGGGCGGGGGAGACGGGCAGGCGGAGGATGAGATCCTGTCCCTCGCGATCGAAGAGGTCGCTCGCGGCGACGGCGCAGCGGAGGTAGAGGTCGCCGCGCGGGCCGTTGTTGGGGCCGGCGTTGCCCTTGCCGGCGACACGGATGCTCATGCCGTCGGCCACGCCCGGCGGGATGGTTACGTCCACCGTCTCGTTCGCGGCCACGAAGCCATCGCCTCCGCACTTTTTGCAGGGCTTCTCGATGACGGTGCCGGCGCCGCGGCAGATTGGGCAGGTCTGCTGGACGATGCCGAAGAAGCCGCCGCGCTGGCGGATGACGCCCGCGCCGTTGCAGTGCTTGCAGGTGGTGCGCTTGGAGCCCTTGGCCGCGCCCGTGCCGCCGCAATCCGGGCACGCCACCGCGGCATGGACGCGAAGCTGGAGCGAGGTGCCGAAAAGCGCGTCCTCGAAGGCGAGGCGGATGGCCTGCTCGGTGTCCTCGCCGCGCTGGGGCGCCGTGGGGTCGGCGCGGCGGCGCCCGCCGCCGAACCCGCCGAAGTTGAACTCGAAGCCGCCGCCCCCGCCGCCGAAGACTTGGCTGAGGATGTCGCCCAGGTCGCTCATGTCGAAGCCGCCGGCGCCGAAGGCGTCGCGCATGCCCTCGTGGCCGAATTGGTCGTAGCGCCGGCGCTTCTCGGCGTCGGAGAGCACGGCATAGGCCTCGGAGGCCTCCTTGAACTTCGCCTCCGCCTCCTTGTCGCCCGGGTTTTTGTCCGGGTGCCACTTCATGGCCAGCTTGCGGTAAGCCTTCTTGATGGTGTCGGCATCGGCGTCGCGCGCCACGCCCAGCACCTCGTAGTAATCGCGCTTCTGCTCGGCCATCTTACGCCTCCTCTCCCGTGGGTTGGGCCGGGGCCGGGGCCTGCGGGGCGCCGGCCGAGACGATGACCTGCGCGGGGCGGAGCACCTTGCCGCCCAGGCGCCACCCCTTGCGGAACTGGCTCACCACGCAATCCTTGGGCACCGAGGCGTGCGGCACCGCCGACAGCGCCTCGTGCGCGGAAGGATCGAACGGCGTGCCCTCGGCCGAGGCGTCGATGACCTCCGCGCCCGATTGCTCGAGCGCCTTGCGGAACTCGTTGGCGATCATGCGCACGCCATCGGCAAAGGCATCCTCGGCCGGGGCGGATTGCAGCGCCAGCTCAAAATGGTCGAAAATCGGGATGAGCGCCCCCAAGAGCCGCTCGTTCGCGCGCGCCGTGCGCTCGTCGATCTCGCGCGCCGTGCGCTTGCGCAGGTTGTCAAAGTCCGCCAACAGGCGGAGGTGGCGCTCTTTCGCGGCGGCCAGCTCCGCCTCCAGCGCGGCCTCGCGGGCGGAGGGCCCGGCCTTTTCCTCGGCGGCGTCGTTGGCGGCCTCGGGCGCGTCGGGAGCCTCGTCCCGGGGCGCGGTGCCCGTCGCCTCCGCCGCGGCGTCCGTCGTTTCCGTCTTGTCCTGTTCGTTGTCCATCGTTGCCATTTGCGCGAAATCCTTTCTGGTGCCGGAAAGGGGAGTCGAACCCCTACGCCATGCGGCCGCGGATTTTAAGTCCGCTGTGTCTGCCATTCCACCATTCCGGCTTTTTGACCCCTTAGTATAGCAAATGAGTGGACAGCGAACAGTGGACAGTGAACAGGGCGCCCTGGCCGGGGCGACGGCCGGGGCCGGGATGGGCAACGAAAAAGCCCCGGCCGTGGGGTCGGTCGGGGCTTTTTTGTTGTTTGCGGTTCAGTTGTCGCCGGCGGCGCCACGGAGGTTTTTGAGGGCGTCGCGAAGGTTGTCGCGGGAGGCTTCGGCGTTGGCTTTGTTTTGTTCGGCGCGTTGTTTGGCGGTTTCGAGGCGGGCTTTGGCGTCGTCGACGGTTTCTTTGACGTTTTGCTTGACCGCTTGGGCCTTGGCCTCGGCTTGGGCTTGGAGTTTTTGGGCCTGTTCCTTGACCGCTTGGGCCTTGGCCTCGGCTTGGGCCTTGAGTTCCTCGGCGGTTTGTTTGGCCTGGGCCTTGGTTTGCTCGAGGCCGATTTGGATTTGGGGCGTGGCGTCCGGGGCGGCGGCGGGATCGGGCGCGTCGTCGCCGCAGCCGGGGGCGAGGACGAGGAGGGTGGCGGCGAGGGCGCCGGTGAGGAGGGTGGTGGCACGCATGGCGGTCTCCTGGGTGTGGGGTTAGCGGAAGTCCCCGGGCGGCATGGGGTCGTCTTCGGGGAAGAGGGTGGCGAGGATTTGCTCGGCGGGGGTGGCGGCGGCTTTGGATTGGTTGCAGGCGAAGCAGGCGGGGACGACGTTGCCTTTGGTGGAGGTGCCGCCGCGGGCGACGGGGATGAGGTGGTCCATCGTCAGCCGGTCCGGGGGGAAGTGTTTGTGGCAATAGTGGCATTCGCCTTTGGCCAGCTGGGCTTTCCACCAAGGGGAGGCACGAAGGGCGCGGGCGCGTTCGCGTTCGCGGCGGATGTGTTCGGGGGAGGCGGGTTGGTACCAGGTCATCGTTCGGGCACGTTGGGGGCGGGGATGCCGCGGAAGCGGCGGTGCAGCCAGAGATATTGCTCGGGGGCCATGCGGATGACGGCCTCGAGGCGGTGGATCAGCTCGCCCGTGAGGGCGTCGATGGCCGCGCGATGGGGGGAGCCTTCCGCGGGGGCGGCAAGGATGGGGTCGCCGATGGCGACCATCTTGTAGCGCAGGGGGCCGGTGCGCAGGAAGCCGCCCACCAGGAGCGGCGCGCCGGTGCGCAGGTGGAGGCGCGCGGGCGAGGTGTAGACCTGGACGGTGTGGCCGAAGAAGGGAACGGGGGCGCCGCTGCCGCAGTGCTGGTCGAAGAGGATGGTGAGGGCGCCTTTCTCGCGTTGCCAGCGGCGCATGGCGGCGCCGGTGAAGCCGTGGCTTTTGGGGATGATGGTGGCGCCGCCGCGAAAGTTGCGCCGTTCGAGGAAGCGTTGCACAAAGGGGTTGTCCATCAGGCGCGCCACCGCGAACATGGGGCGGACGGAGGTAATGGCCGTGATGCCGGCCTCCCAGGAGCCCAAGTGCCCCGTGGCCAGGATGACGGGGCCTTCGGGGTGGAAGAGCAGGCGTTCGGCGGCGGGCGTCATCTCCAGCGTCACATGGTCGCGCCAGTTGGCCCGGGTGATCAGATGGGCGACGCGGATGGCTTCGCAGACGTGCCCCGCGAAGTGCCCCACGGAGTGGCGCGCGATGCGCTCGGCCTCACGGCGCGTGGCGGCGAGGCCCGCGATGAGGACGTTGTCGGTGGCGGTGCGCGCGCGGCGCGTCCGGCGCAGGAGGGCGAAGAGGCCCACGCCCACGCCCCAGCCGACGGGATAGGCCCAGCGCACGGGGACGATGCGGTAAAGCCACCAAAGCCCCGCGATCAGGAGGTACTCGACGTAGTGCAGCGCGCGCTTCATGGCGTGGCGTCGCTTGCCCCGGGGGCGATTTCGAAGATGCGTTGCGCGATGGGGCGGATGCCCGCGTGGTGCCAGGCGTCGAGCGTCACCGTGCCCTCGTCGAAGCGCAGGCGGAGAATGCCCCGCTTCTCCCATTGCCCGCGATCCACCGCGCGCAAATGGGCCAGGGGGAAGCGCCGCGCGCGCCCCGCGACAGTCACCGTCAGCGCCTCATCCTCCAGCGTCAGCGCCGTCAACCACCGCCACGCCACCAGCGCCATCAAGCCCAGCGCCGCCAAGAGGCCGATTGCCGCGCTCACGAACTGCGCCCGGATGTCGTCGGCCGAATGGGGCGGCACCAACAACGCCGCCTGCGTCGCCTCCAGGTTGTCCTTGCGCGGATCCCCCGCCGAGACCCAGGAATTGAAGGTGTCGGCAATCTTCGCGGGGGGCTTCATGCCGGCCTCGCGGAAGGCCTCGTCCAGCGGCGCCACGCCCGTTTTCGCGGTGTTCACCCAATCCGCCGCCGTGATTTTCTCGCGCATCGTGCGCTCGGCCAGGCGCTCGGCCACCGGCGCCACCCGCGCGTTCTCCCCCGGATAGCCGATGCGCCCGTCGTAGACGAACCAGCCCGCGAACGCCACGAACAACACCGCCACGCCCAAAAACCGCAACGCATATTCCCGATTGATCGTTGTCCTCATCATACCGCCATTATAGCAAATGAGTGAACAGAGAACAGTAAACAGAAAACAGGGCGCCCCTGCGGGGCGGCGGGCGGGGTGGGGATGGGTCAGAGGAAGCGGCCGGTGGGGGAGGCGGGGTTTTGGGCGAGTTGGGCGGGGGTGCCTTGGGCGACGATGCGGCCGCCTTGGGCACCGCCGCCGGGGCCGAGGTCGAGCACCCAGTCGGCGTTGCGGATGAGGTCAAGGTCGTGCTCGATGACGATGAGGGTGGCCCCGCGGTCGAGGAGGCGTTGGAAGACGTTGAGGAGGGTTTGGACGTCGAGGGGGTGGAGGCCGATGGTGGGCTCGTCGAAGACGAAGAGGGCATCGTCTTGGGCGCGGCCGAGCTCCTCGGCGAGTTTGAGGCGCTGGGCCTCGCCGCCGGAGAGGGCGGGGGTTTGCTCGCCGAGGGTGAGGTAGCCCAGGCCGAGGTCGGCGAGGGTGCGGAGGCGGTTGCGGACGGGCGGGATGCCGGCGCAGGCGTCGAGGGCGGCGCGGACGTCGAGGGCCATGAGGCCGGGGAGGGTGTGGGCGCCGAGCGGGATGGCGTCGGCGGCGGGGGCGTAGCGGGTGCCGTGGCAGTCGGGGCAGGGGATGGAGACGTCGGGGAGGAATTGGATGTCGAGGGCGATTTCGCCGGTGCCGTCGCAGGTGGGGCAGCGGAGGGAGCCGGTGTTGTAGGAGAAGTCGCCGGCTTTGAGGCGGCGGGCTTTGGCCTCGGGGGTTTTGGCGAAGCGCCGGCGGAGTTCGTCGTGGATGCCGGCGTAGGTGGCGAGGGTGGAGCGGACGTTGATGCCGATGGGGGTGGCGTCGATGAGGGTGGCGCGGGAGAGGCCGGGGGCGTCGAGGGCGAGGACGTGGGCGGGGAGGGGGCGGCCTTCGCGGCGGGCGGCCATGGCGGGGAGGAGGCTTTCGAGGACGAGGGTGGTCTTGCCGCTGCCGGAGGGGCCGGTGACGGCGGTGAGGCGGCCTTTGGGGAAGCGGGCCTCGAGGGGCTTGACGGTGTGGATGGGGCCGGTGCGGAGGGTGAGGGTGCCGTGCGCGAAGAGATCGGCCGGGGGCGTCTCGGGGCGGATGCGCGGCGCGCGCCCGGGCCGGAGGAAGGGGCCGATGCGGCTGGCGGGGTCGGCGGCGATTTGGGGGATGGGGCCTTGGGCGACGAGGCGCCCGCCGTCGCGCCCGGCGCCGGGGCCCAGCTCGATGAGCCAATCGGCCTGGCGCAGGAGGGTGGGATCGTGGTCGACGAGGAGGACGGTGTTGCCGTCGGCCACCAGTTCGCGCAGGATGGCGGAGAGACCCACGAGGTTGGCGGGGTGGAGGCCGATGGAGGGCTCGTCGAGCACATAGAGCACGCCGGTGGAGCGGTTGCGGACGGCACGGGCCAGTTGCATGCGCTGGCGTTCGCCGGTGGAGAGGGTGGCGGCCGCGCGGTCGAGCGCCAGGTAGCCGAGCCCCAGATCGAGGAGGCGGCGGGCGGTGGCGGCGAAGGCGTCGCAGATGCTCTGCGCCATGGGGCGCATGGGCGGGGGCAGGGTGGCGGGCACTGCGGCCACCCACGCCGCCAGGTCGGCCAAGGGCATTTGGCAGGCGGCGTCGAGGCCGATGCCGGCGACGCGGGGGGCGCGGGCGTCGGCGGAGAGGCGGGTGCCGCCGCAGTCGGGGCAGGGGCGGCGGGTGAGAAAGCGGGCCACGCGCTTCATGCCCTGCTCGTCCTTGACCTTGGCAAGGGCGTTCTCGACGGTGCGGACGGCGGAGTAGTAGGTGAAGTCGAGTTCCGCGAAGTCGTCGCCCTTCTTCGCGCGGTAGAGGATGTGTTTCTTCTCGGCGGGGCCGTCGTAGACGATGGCTTTCTCGGCGGGGGTGAGGTCGCGGAAGGGGACGTCGGTGCGCACGCCCATGGCGCGGCAGACGTCGGTCATCAGGCTCCACATCAGCGAGCCCCAGGGGGCGACGGCGCCTTGGTCGATGGTCAGGCTTTCGTCGGGCACCAGCGCGGCGCGGTTCACCTCCCACACGTCCCCGGCGCCCTGGCAACGCGGGCAGGCCCCGCGGCTGTTGAAGGCCAGGTCCTCCGCGCCCGGCGCCCGCGCCTCCGCCCCGCAGACGGGGCAGACGAGCGGCTTTTCCGCCGCCACCGCCAGGCTCGGGGGCACATCGTGGCCGTTGGGGCAACGGTGCGTGGCACACCGCGAGAAGAGCAGCCGCAGGCTGTTGAGCAATTCCGTGCCCGTGCCGAAGGTGCTGCGGATGCCCGGCACGCCCGGCCGCTGGTGGAGCGCCAGGGCCGCCGGCAGGTGACGGATCTCGTCCACCTCCGCCCGCGCGGACTGGGTCAGCCGCCGCCGCGTGTAGGTGGAGAGCGCCTCGAGGTAGCGCCGCGAGCCCTCGGCGTAGAGCACGCCCAGCGCCAGCGAACTCTTGCCGCTGCCCGAGACCCCGGCCACCGCCACCAGCTTCCCCAGCGGCACGTCCACGTCCACGTCCCGCAGGTTGTGCACCCGCGCCCCGCGCACCTCAATCGCCTCGACCGTCGCCATGACGTCCACCGTTTTTCGATTGCCGCGTCCCGATCACGGCTCGCCGGCGAAGCGGAGGGTGAGGAAGCCTTGGGCGACGGGGGCGTCGAGGCGGAGGGCGTAACGGCGGGGGGTGAGGGCCTGCCATTTGCGGCCCTGGGGCGTGCAGTCGCCGAGGGGCGTCTCGACGAGGCTCCAGGGGGCGGAGGCGGCGACCTTGGCCACGACGGTTTTGCCCTCGAAGGCGAAGCGGAGGGTGTCGGGGGCGATGCGTTCGCAGGTGCCCCAGGTGGTGAGGGCGCTCTCGAAGGCCTGCGGCGCCTCGAAGGCGAAGGCGTCGCGGATTTCGAGGTCGGCGTCGTCGCCGTGGCGCAGATAGCGGAAGCGGCGGGTGAGGGTCTTGAGGCCGGGGGCGCCGGGATAGGCGGGCGCCAGGTCGAGGGTGAGGGTGTCGGCCTGCGCGGTGAAGTCGGTGGCGAGGACGCGCGCGGCGGCCTTGGCGCCGGCGGCCTGGAGAGCCTCGGCGGGGCGGGGCACGGGATGGCCGAAGGAATTGAGCAGCGGGCTCTCGTAGCGGCGGGAGGAGAAGGTGCGGGCGGTGTAGACCTCGCCGCCGAGGTCGCCGAGCACGGGCACGCCGTCGCGGGCGATGAGGAAGGTGCCGCAGTCGTTGTGGTTGTGGGGCACGCCGTTGTCGCCGCCCATGGCCATGAAGCAGAGGCCTTTGGAGCGGCCGATGAGAATCTGTGCGTCGGGGAACCACGTGCGCGGGGGCAGGGCGGCGGGTCGGGCGGCGCGCGCGGCGGCGGGCAGGGTGGCCGGGTCGAAGAGGAAGGCATCCGGGAAGTCGATGCGCCCCGCGAGCGAGGGGGCCTCGTCGCAGGGGACGCCGAGGCGCGCGGCGAGCCAGGCGGTCAGGCGCATATCCGCGCGCACATCCATCGAGCAATCGGCCACGGGCGGCCAGAGGTTGCCGCAGATGCGCGCCTGGGGCGTGGCCATGGCGGGCTTGCGGGCCTCGGGCCAGCGCAGCCAGTCCTCGCGGCCGCGCGTGGCGCGGCGGACGGTCTCGGCCAGGCGGGCGAAGTGGCTGAAGCCATAGGTCCAGTAGCCGACGCCCTCGCCGGTGAGCCCGTCATCGAAGAAGCCGCCCAGATAGCGGCGCACGAGCACGCGCGCCGAGCCCACGACCAACGCGCGTTCCTCCGGCGAGAGGCCCGGGTGCGCCAAGGCGGCGCCGACCACGCCGGCGTGGCAGACCGGGTTCCAATTCGCGTCCGAGAGCGCCCACCAATTCGTGTAGTCGCCGGACCGCGCCATCTTCAGGTAAGGGTCGAGCACCAGGCGGCGCACCGTGGCCAGCCCTTTGGCGCGGGTGGCCTCGGGGAGCGCCGTGCCGAAACTCGCGACGATCTCGGTCATCTGCCAAGCGGCGTTGGAGGAGCTCAGGTCGATGGTGACGGTGCGCCCCTCCAGGTTGGCGCGGTTGCCGTCGTGCGCGGAGTTCACCCAGGTGGGGTCGCCGCACAGCCCCTCGATCGTCTCGGCCAAGGCGGGCAGGAAGCGCCCTTTGCCCTCCACCCATTCCGCTTGGGCCAGGCGCGTGAGGCGGCCCCAGCGCGCGCCGTTCAGCCGTTGGAAGCGCGAGCGGTCGCCGTTTGTCGAAAAGTCGAGATAGGCCTCGCGCGGGAAAGGCGGCATGGGCCGCGCCAACGCCTCTTCGCCCCACCGCGTGATTCGCGCCAAATCCAATTCCCTCGCCTCGGCGAAGGCGTTCCAGGCCGCGCGGTCGCGATAGGCCGGCACGATGCGCGCCCCTTCGCGGGGCAACAACGCGGCCATCGCCTTGGCGGCCGGCGCCACTTGGTCGAACTCTTGGGGCGTACGCGCCCACGCGCCGCCCAAGCCCAGGGCGCCGCACAGCAATGCAATCACGATCCGTTTCATGGCAACCATCCTTTCGCCATCACTATAAACGCTCCGCGAGCCGCGCGCAAGCCCGCCCCGCCTTCGCGCGCCCGCCCCTGCGTTCGCGCGGACGCAGGGCGCCGTCGGCGCGTCAGAGCGCGAGGGAGGCGTCGGAGGGCATGCGCCAATCGCCGCGCGGCGAGAGGGCGACGGTGCCGACCTTGGGCCCGTCGGGGCTGGCGGAGCGCTTGAACTGCTGGGCGACGAAGCGGCGGCAGAAGATGGCGAGCGTGCGGTCGATGGTCGCGGCGGGGAAGCGGTCGGCCAGGAGGAGCGTGGCCAGGTCGCGCAGTTCGGCGCGGGACGAACCGTACTTCATGAAGTAGTAGAGGAAGAAGTCGTGGAGGTCGTAGGAACCCACGATGGCCTCGGTGTGTTGCTCGCCGGGGAGAAGCTCGGGGGAGACGGGGGTGTCGCAGATGTCGCGCAGGGTGGCGGCGAGCGCGGGGGGCGCGTCGTCGGCGATGGCCTGCACGCAGTAGCGCACGAGCGTCTTGGGGACGCCGCAGTTCACGGCGTACATGGACATATGGTCGCCGTTGTAGGTGGACCAGCCGAGGGCGATTTCCGAGAGGTCGCCCGTGCCGACGAGGAGCCCGCCCTCTTGGTTGGCCAGGTCCATGAGGATGTAGGTGCGGGCGCGGGCCTGGGCGTTCTCGTAGGTCACGTCGCGCACGGCGGGGTCGTGGCCGATGTCGCGGAAATGCCGCTCCACGCCGGGGCCGATGGGAATCTCGCGGAGTTCGGCGCCGAGTTCGCGGGCGAGGGCGGCGGCGTTGCCGTGGGTGCGCGCGCCGGTGCCGAAGCCGGGCATCGTCACGGCCAGCACGGTCTCGGGCGGCAGGCCGCGCTCGCGGCAAAGCCGTGCGCAGACGAGCAGGGCAAGCGTGGAATCGAGCCCCCCGGAAAGGCCGAGCACCAGCCGCTTGGCGCGCGTGTGGGCGAAGCGCTTGGCCAGCCCGGCCACCTGGATGCGCAAAATCTCGGCGCAACGCTCGCGGCGGTGGGCCGGGTCGGCGGGCACGAAGGGCGCGGGGTCGAGCCCCGCCAGCGTGCCGTCGGCCCCGCCGCCGGGCGCGCCGCAGTCGACGAGGCGGTGCGCGGCGAGCGGCAGCTCGGGGAAGGAGGTCTCGCGGCGGCGCACGGCGTCGATCCACGCCGGGCGGATGTCCATCAGCGAGAGCCCCTCCTCCCAGCGGCTCTCGGCCAGGACGCGGCCGTTGTTGGCCAGGACGCGGTGCGCGCCGTAGACGACGTCGGTGGTCGATTCGCCCGGGCCGGCCGAGGCGTAGGCATAGGCGCAGGCCAGGCGGGCGGACTGCATCCGCACAAGGTCGCGCCGATAGGCGGCCTTGCCGACGGCCTCGGTGGAGGCCGAGGGGTTGAGGATCAGGTGCGCGCGGGCGGCGGCCAGCCGGTGCGACGGCGCGTCCACGGCCCACAGATCCTCGCAAATCTCGATGCCGAAGCGCAGCTCGCCGCACGCGAAGAGCAGATCCGTGCCGATGGGCACGCCGCGCCACGTGGCGCCGGGGGGCAACGCCGTGCCGGGGACGAAGTGGCGCTTCTCGTAGAACTCGCGGTAGGTGGGCAGGTGCGTCTTGGGCACCAGGCCCAGCACCTCCCCGCGGCGCGCCACGGCGGCGCAGTTGTACAGCCGGTCGGCGATCGCCACGGGCAGCCCCGCCACAAGGAGGAGCCCCTCGGGCGCCTCCGCGACGACGCGCGCCAGCGCCTCCTCCGTCCGCTCCGCGAGCGAACGGCACCCGAAGAGGTCGCCGCACGTGTAGCCGGTGAGCGAGAGCTCGGGCGTCAGCAGGAGGCTTGCGCCCTGTGCGCGGGCGGCCTCGGCGGCGGCCAGGATGGCCTCGGCGTTGGCGGCGGGGTCGGCGACGGAGACGGCGGGCGACGCGGCGGCGATGCGGACAAATCCGGTCATGTCAATTCCCCTTTCCCTTGCGCAGGGCCAAGAGCAACCCAATGCCCAAGCACGCCTCGGCCACGATGGCCACGCCCAGCGCCCAGAGCAGCCACCGCGCGGCGTTCAGGGCCACGAAGACCGCCAGCCCGGCCAGGATGAGGACTTCGATCAGTGCAAACAGCAAAAAGGCGCGTTTCATGGCAGTTCCCCGAAAAGGTCGTCTTGGATGAGCGCTTGCGCGGGCGCGGCCGGCGGATTTTGTCCGGCCGGCGCGGGCTCGGGCGCCTCGGGCGGCGTCGCGGCGGTTTCGGCGCCCGCGCCGAGGAGGGCCATGAAGGCGGCCTCGTCAAGCAGGGGCGTGCCGAGCGCCTGCGCCTTGGTGTACTTGGAGCCGCCGGGGTCGGCGCCGATGAGCAGGAAGTCCGTCTTCTTGGAGACGCTGCCCTGGACGGTGCCGCCGTTGTCGCGGATGAGGCGCTCGAAGGTCTCGCGCGGCTGGCTGAGGGTGCCGGTGATGACGAGGCGCTTGCCGGCGAGCGCGCCGCCCTTGGGCGCCTCGGCCTCGACGGGCTTGGGGTCGATGCCCAGCGCGGCCAGGCGCGCGGCCAGGCGGCGCGCGTAGTCGGAGGCCTGGAAGCGCGCCATCGTGCGCGCCATCTCGGGCTTGACGGTGAGCAGGAAGCGCTTGCGGAAGGGTTTCGCGGGGTCGTCGCGCAACACCAGCCCACGCGCGGCGAGCGCCTCGGCGCGCGTGGCGATCTCGCCGGCCAGCAGGTCGCGGTCGTCCGTCTTGCGCTCGGTGGCGGCGTAGAAATCGAGCACGTCCCGGAAGAGCGGGTCGCCCAGCAGGGCGGAGAAGGAGGCGAAGGGCGCGGCCACCACGCGCGCGGCGGTCAGCCCGATGCCCGGCAGGCCGAGCGCGTAGAGCCAGCGGTGCAGGGGAAGCGTCTTGGCGCGTTCGAGCGCCTCGGCCACCTCCTGCGCCTTTTTGCCGAAACGCCGCTCCGTGCCGTCGTCGCCCGCCAGGCGAAAGTCCGCGAGCGCCTTGGGGTCGAGCCCCCACAGGTCGAGCGGGTGCGTGACGAGCCCGGCCTGGACGAGCGCCTCGGCCATGCGTTCGCCGATGGCCGCGATGTCGAGCGCGCCGCGCGAGACGAAAAGCTGCAGGTGCCCCACGCGCTGGGCGGGGCACTCGGGGTTGACGCACCGCGTGGCCACCTCGCCCTCCAGCCGCTCGGTCTCGCCGCCGCAGACGGGGCACCGCGCGGGCAACGCAAAGGGCGCCGCCCCCGCGGGCCGGAACTCGGGCACCACGCGGTCCACCGCGGGGATCACGTCGCCATGCTTGGAAATCTCCACCATGTCGCCCACGCGAATGTCCTTTTCGCGCACGTAGTCGGCGTTGTGGAGCGTGGCGCGGGCGATGACCGAGCCCGCGAGCGGCACCGGGTCGAGATCCGCCACCGGCGTGAGCACGCCCGTGCGCCCCACCTGCACGGTGATGGCGCGCAGCCGCGTGCGGGCGCATTCGGGCGCGTATTTGTAGGCGCGTGCCGAGCGCGGCGCGTGCGCGGTGCTGCCGAGCCGCCCATAGAGTGCGCGTTGGTTGACCTTGAGGACCGCGCCGTCGATCTCGAAGGGGAACGCGTGGCGCAGGGTCTCCAGCTCGTCGATGGCCGCCATCGCCTGGCGGATGTCCAGGCAGAGGCGCTGCCAGGGCGGCGTGCGCAGCCCCCACTGCGCGAACGCGCGCATCATCTCGGTGTGCGTGGCAAAGGCGATGCCCTCGAGCGCGCCGGCGGCATAGAGCACCGCGTCGAGCGGGCGGCGCGCCACCTCGCGCGGGTCCAACAGCTTGAGCGAGCCGGCGGCGGCGTTGCGGGGGTTGGCGAAGGGCTCGCGGCCGGCCTCCTCCTCGGCGCGGTTCAGCGCGGCGAAGCCCGCGCGCGGCATATAGATTTCCCCGCGCACCTCCACCGCCGGCGCGTCGCACGGGATGGCCAGGGGAATGGAGCGGATGGTGCGGACGTTGGCCGTCACGTCGTCGCCCACCTCGCCGGTGCCGCGCGTGGCCGCGCGCACCAGGCGCCCGTGGCGATAGAGCAGGGAGAGGGAGACGCCGTCGATCTTCGGCTCCACCACGTAGTCCCACGTCTCCCCGGGCAATTGCTGGCGCAAAAAGGCGTCGAACTGCGCCAGCTCGCCCTTGTCATACGTCTTGTCCAGGCTGCGCATGGGCGGGTCGTGCCGCACCTTCGCGAAGCCCTCGATGGGCGCGCCGCCGACGCGCCGGGTGGGCGAATCGGGCGTGACCAGCTCGGGATGCGCCTGCTCGAGGGCGACCAGCTCGTCCCACAGCGCGTCGTAATCCCGGTCGGAAATGACGGGGCGCGCCTCCACGTAGTAGAGGCGGTCGTGGCGCAGAATCTCCGCGCGGAGTTCGGCAATGCGTTCGGCGGCGGTCATAACGTCAAAAGAATGTATTCGGCCAGGCGCGCCACGCCATAGAGCGCGGCCGCCAACACCAACAGGACAAGAAGCAACACCCACCACCGCGGCCCCCGATGGCGCCCCGCCAATTCGCGGCGGAACGTGCGCAAATCCTCCACCGAAAGCCGGATGGTGCGCCCCGCGCGGGCGCGCGCCTCCGGGTCGGGCGGCGCGATGGCCGATCCTCCCGGCTCGCCCGCGTCCGGCGACACCCCCGCCGTGAGCAACTGGTGCAGGTCATATCGCGCCTCGTCCCAATCCGCGTACCGCGCCCCCGGGTCCCGCTGCGTCAGCCGCGCGAGAAAAGCCGCGAGCGACGCCGGGAAGTTCGGGCTGATGTCGCACGGCGATGGCACCGTATGCGTCCGGCGCACCTCCCGCAGACAATCCGGCGAGACGGCCCCGAACGGCACCTGCCCCGTGCCGAGCGCGTAAAGCGTCATCCCCAAAGCGAACATGTCCGCCCGCGCGTCCGCCCCCTCCGGCGACTCGTCCAGCTCCGGCGCGGCATACGGGCGTGCCGCCGCCGGCAACCGCCAATCGGGCGGGTTCACCCCCCGCCCGGGCTCGAAGCGCGCCGGCGTGATGTCCGGCAACACCGGCTCGGAATCGTCGGAAATCGCGATCGCCCCCGGCGTCAGCGCCCCATAGAGCAACCCATCGCCGTGCAGTTCCGCCAGCCCCTCCATCAGCCGCGCGGCCAGGCGCGCCAACTGGCTCGCCTCCAGCCGCCCCCCGTCCAGCAATCCCAAAATCGGCTGCGCGTGCGGATCCTCCAGCACCACATACGCCGCCTCGGGCGAACGCAACACATCGATCACCTCAGGCACCAGCACCGTCTTCACCTGCGCCAACGCCCGCACCACGCCAAAGCGCACATCCCCCTCCGGCCCCTCCCCCATCTCCGGGCCAAAGACCGCCACCAGCACGTCGCGCTCCAGCGCCGTCTGCCGCGCACGCCACAACTCCCCGCGCATAGGCTTGCCCACGCGCCGCAAAAACTCCAGTCCCTCAATCTCCGGCTGTCCTGTCTCCATGCCGCCTAGTCTAGCAAGTTTCCGGGAAAAACGTGTGCACGCTCACCGCCTCACCCCAAATCCGCCGCATAATGCGCCGCGACCGCGCCATAATCGAGCCCCTTGAAGAACATCTTCGCGGCAATCGTTCCCTTCTTCGCCTTGTCCCGGATGGCGTCGCGCTCGGCCTTGGCGAAGACGACGCGCAGGGGCGGCAACGCATAGAATTCGCGCATGATGGCGCATTGAGTGGTGCAAAGCGGGATACGCTTTCTCACGGTTCGGGCTCCAGTGCGGCGTTGGAATGGACGATGTCGAAACAGGCCTCCGGGGTGGCGTGAAGCCCGAGGATGTCGAGCAGGCGGCGGTATCGCGGGCTCCTTTCGGGCGCGCAGGGATGGCAGAAATGCCATTTTTGCGCAGGAGGGGTCATGGGACATCCTCGGGGAAGCGGAGGTCGGCGGCGTTGTCCAGGGCGGCGAGGGCTTTGCTTTGGGCGCGGCGGTAGGCGGTTTCGAGGGTGCGCGTGAAGGGCTCGTCGCCGCGCCAGTAGGGCAGGGGGCCCAAGCGGCGCGGCACCAGCCCGGCATCGGCCGAGGGGTGGAGGCGCAGGATCTCGGCCTCGGGCACGGTGCGCGGGCGCAGGGCGGGCGGCGCCTCGGGGAAAACGATGCCGCGGAAGCGCAGAAGCAGGAGCGGGTCGGCGGCGGCCGCGTCGGCAAAGAGGCAGTAGACGGCGGCGAGGTGTTTGCAGGGGCGCGCCCAGTCCTTGCAGTCGCACCGCATCGCCAGGTCGTCACGCGCGTGGGGAAAGAGGCTCATGCCGGCCTCGCGCAAGGTCTCCTCGAAGGCGATCGGCAAGCCGTGCGCGGCCACTTGCGCCAGGATCGTCGGGCGCGGGCGCAGGGCGGCCCAGACGCGCGCGGCGTCGAGCGGCGGCATCGCCCAGGCCGCGCGGTAGGGCTTGGGCGCGGCGCCTTGCACCACGGCCTCGATGCGGCCGGGGGCGATGGCGAGGTCGCGGATCTGCCCCATCTGGGCGTAGTTGCGGCCGCGCCCGAGGCGCGCGCCCATGCCCAGCCCCTCCAGCCATTCCATCAGGCGGCGGCGCCACCAGGCGTCGCGGCGGCCGCCCTGGGGGCGAAGCCCGCCGCGAACCGTCCGGGCCAGGCGCGGGGCATGGACGTGCTTGGCCACGGCTCACCCCTCGCCCGCGATGGTGCCCGAGCAGAGAAAGTCGAAGGCTATCGTGTCGCCCTCCTTCTCCGTGTCGCACTCGTAGACGCGGATGGAGAAGGGGCGCGTGGTGCCATTGGCGCGCACGGTGATGGTGAAGGGTTCGTCGGCGGCATCCTTCTCGCGCCGGCCAAAGGGCGAACGCTCCTCCTCGGCATCCTGCCCCGGGCGGCGGCGCTGAAAGTCGGTGCGCCGGGCGTCGCCCTCGGAGCGTCCCTGGCGGATGGTGTCGTCGTAGCCCAGAAAGGCGAAGGCGACCTCGGCGTAGCGTTTGGCGAGGCCCACGCTCTCGATGTCGCCCGCCACCACGGCATCCTTGCCCTCCCCGGCCCTCTTGACGGCGGCGGGATCCGCTTCCCGTGCCGCCGCGCCCGCGCCGGACAGGGCGGACGCGCCCGTGCCCGCCGTGTCGCCGCCGGCCGCGTCGAAGGCGGAGGCCAGGCGGATCTCGCCGGGCGCGAAGGTGAGCGTGATGGGCTGCTGCGTCTGCAGCGCCATGTTGTGCGCGTAGCGCATCAGGCGGAGCGTGTCCTTCGCGGCCAACGACACTTGCACCGAGCCGGACATGGACATCGAGGGGACGACGACAAACGTCAGCGCCCCCAAAATCGCCAAAACGATCAGCAACTCAATCAGCGTGAAGCCGCCGCGCATCTCACATGATGCCCGCGAGTTTCAGCCCCAACACCACCAGCAACGCCACCACCGCCACAATGGAAACGCCGATGATGAGGTTGAGCGCCTTCTTGCTCTCGGATTTCTTGCCAAAGCCTTCCACCGGCTTGGTGGGCGTGGCGGCCGGCCGCATGACGATGGTCGTGCGCGGGATGGAATCCACGCTCTCCACCTTGCCGGGCTCCGCCTCGGGCACGTCGTCCCCGCGGATGGACAGCGCGATGTCCCCCAACGTGATCACATCGTTCCGCCGCACGGTCGCCATCGTGATGCGCTGGTCGTTCACGCGCGTCCCATTGGTCGAGTCCAAATCCTTGACGCGCCAGCCGCCCTCGCACCGCTCGATGATGCAGTGCTCGCCCGAGACCGACGCGTTGGCGATCACGAAGTCATTGGCGCTATTGCGGCCAATCCGGATCTGATCCGTGGCCCACGAATAGGTCTTCCCGATTTCCTCGCCGTTCAAAATGGTGATGTTAGGCATATGCGCTCCTTCAACAACGGTACGACTAGAGTATAGGAAACCCTCCGTGTGCCTGTCAATAGAAAACGGGCGACACGGGCGTGCGCCGCCTACAACCCTCCCCGCCCGCCGCCCCGCAGAGCGCCCTGTTCGCTGTCCACTGTTTCCTGTTCGCTGTCCTCTGTTCACGCATTTGCTATACTATGGTCAACCTGTTGCACGAGCAAGGAACCTGGAGAGCCCATATGAAGATTGACGTTGTGCCCGAGTTGCCGTTGGTGGCGTTGCGCGCGCCCCGCAAGTTTGTGTGTTACGCGCTCCCCGAGACCCCTTTGGCGCCGCTGCGCGATCGCGCGGCGGTGGCGGCGCTTGCCGCGGCGGCGGCCGAGGCGTTGTGCGTGGCGGCGTTGACGCCCGTGGTGCGCGAGGTGGCGCCGCGCGTGTGGCTCTGCGCCTTTTTCCATGGCGAGGCGCACCGCCGTTGGGTGGCGACCTACGAGCGCGACCGCCCGGGGCGCGTGGCCTACATCCCGCGCACCACGGAGGTGGCGCTGATCGATTGTCCCCGCGGCCTGCTCTACCTTTCCTGCGCGGCGCGCTCAGAACGCGGCCTGGCGCTCTTGCCGGCCTTCAACGGCACGCTCTTCCCCGGGCGCCGCCCCGCCGCGCCCTTCTTTCCCCTGCGGCTGGATCTGGCGCCCTTTCGCCTGCTGGGCCCGGGCGACCGCCGCCCCGCCCTGCCCGGCGGCCCGTGGGCCGGCCTGGCGCTCAAATCCATGACGTGGGGCGAAGCCGGCGAGGCCGCCCCCATCGGCCGCCTCCTCTGGCCCGACGATGGCTACGCGGAGTTCGACGTCGGCGCGCGCCCCTGGCCCGAACACCTGCGAAGCCTGGCCTTCGCCGTGCGCCCCGCCGTCGCCCGCCGCGCCTGCGTGGCCGAACTCTACCAAGGCGTCGCCCGCCTGCGCGCCACCCTCGCGCCCCCCACGCTCGCGGCCGTCGGCGCCCTCCTGGACCTCGCGCGCACCGCCTGAGCGAAAGGAGCGCACCCGTGGACGACTTCCCCTATTTGGTGGCGCCGACCCAACCGCTGCCCCCGCGCCCGCCCGCGTTGGCCGAGCACGCCTGCCCGCACGCACCCGATGGCACGGCCGCCTGGACGCTCCGCCCCCGCGCGCGGGCCGACCTTCTGCGCGTGGCGGGCACCCTCCGCG
>CASEMQ010000040.1 GCA_949289005.1 uncultured Lentisphaeraceae bacterium | reverse complement strand
CCCCCCCCGGCCCCCCAAACCGCCAAGCCCCGCCAGCCCTGTCGATAACTTTCGCGAAGTTGTTGAAAACCTGTCGAAAGCGGGCGGGGCCGGGGAGGGCCCAAAACCACGTTTTCAATCTATACGCGGGGTCATTTTCCGGGATGCGCCGTATCTCCCCCCGCGACACGCCGCATCCCGGGACGCGACGCGCCGCCTCCCGGAAAAGGGAAGGGCGGCGATCGCCCGGCAAAGCCGCGGCACGTTTCGGCAGCCGGGCGAGCGCGTTCGGCAGGGGCCCGGGCGAAAAAATCGCGCGCGCGACGTTTGCTAACGGAAACCTAACATACTCCTGATACAATTTTCGCCATTCCCAAACATTCGGAAGGATTGACATGGACACTCGCCAACTCTCCCTCGAAAGCCGCCTGCTGCAGCTGCGCGACGAAATCAAGGCGCTGGAGACCTCTTCCCAGCCTCCGGAGCGCCTCAAGGAGACCCTCCAAAAGCTGTGTGCCGAACGCTCGGCCCTCGAGACCGAGCTCATCAACCTGGTGGTTTCCCCGGAAAACGACGCCCGCGCCGAGGCGCGCGACGGCCTGCGCGAGGGATTGCTGGCCGCCGTGCAATCGTTGGAAGAGACCTTGCGGCGTGCCGCCGCGCGCAAACCCGAGCCGAAGCCCGCGAAGCAGGAAGGTTTCCTGGCGCGGGCTTTTTCGTGGGTGACGCAGCGCTCGTGGACGGCCTGGGTGGCGACGCTGGCGTTGGTTTACGTGTTGCTGGTGGCGATGGGCGCGCTGGGCACGGGCTTCGAGGCGCTCTTCGGGGGCGAGGCCGAGGCGCGTGCCTTCTTCGAGACCTACGCGGGCAATCCCTTTGTGGGGCTGGTGGCGGGGTTGCTCGTCACGGCCATCATCCAGAGCAGCTCGGTGACCACGTCGGTGATCGTGGGGCTGTGCGTGGGCGGGCTGCCCATCCACGTGGCCATCCCGATGGTGATGGGCGCGAACATCGGCACCTCCGTCACCAACACCCTGGTCAGCCTGGGGCACATCGGCCACCGGCGCGAGTTCCGCCGCGCCTTCGCCGCCGCCACCATCCACGACTTCTTCAACATCACGGCCGTCTGCCTCTTCCTGCCCACCGAGATGCTCTTCCACTGGCTCGAGCGCCTCTCCGGCGCCATCTCCGGCGCGCTCTACGGCAGCCACGGCTTCAACATGGACTCCATCAACTTCGTGGCCGCCGCCACCGCGCCCGTCGAGCGCGCCCTGCACGGCCTCTTCACGCACATCCCCGGCGCCACGCTCGCCAACGCGCTCTACGTAGCCTTCGGCCTCATCCTGATTTTCGCGGCCATCATCCTGCTGGGCCAGCTGCTGCGCCGCCTCTTCACCGGGCGCGCCGAACACGTCTTCCGCACCGCCGTGGGCAAAAACCCCGTGGCCGCGATCGGCAGCGGCTTCGCGATCACCGCGCTGGTGCAGAGCAGCAGCACCACCACCTCGCTCATCGTCCCCCTGGCCGGCGCCGGCCTGATGAAGCTCAAGCAAGCCTTCCCCTTCACCCTCGGCGCCAACATCGGCACCTGCGTCACCGCGCTCCTGGCCGCGCTTGCCTTCACCGGCGAAGGCGCCGCCTTCGGCCTCCAGATCGCCCTCGTCCACCTCCTCTTCAACACCTGCGGCGTCATCCTCATCTACGGCCTCCCGCCCCTGCGGCGCGTCCCGCTGGTCTGCGCCTCCTCCCTCGCCAAACTCGCCTGCGACTGCCGCCCCCTCGCCTTCGTCTACATCATCGGCGTCTTCTTCCTCCTGCCCATCCTCTGCCTGGCACTCTACCGCGCCTTCGCCTGACGCCCCACGCCGACAAAAAAAGGCGCGCCCCGGCCAACCGGCCAAGGGCGCGCCTTCTCGTTTCGCGCGGGGCGCGTTTTCGGAGAATAGGGGGGCGGCGACGTCCGCTTTGGCGCGAGGGTGGGGTCAGCGCGCGGCCAGGAGGTCGCGGTAGAGGGCGAGGGTGGCGGCGGCCATGCGTTCGGCGGTGAAGGTGGCGGCGATGTGGGGGCGGAGCGGGCCGAAGGGGGTGTCGCGGACGCGGCGGAGCGCGGCGGCGAGCGCGGCGACGTCGCCGGGGGGCACGAGGAAGCCATCCTGCCCGTCGCGCACGATGTCGAGGACGCCGCCGTGGGCGGCGGCGATGACGGGGGTCCCCATCGCGAGGGCCTCGGCGACGGTGCGGCCGAAACTCTCGGGCTTGCTGACGTTGCAGGAGCAGAGGACGTCGGCCAGCGCGTCGATCTCGGGGATGTGGCTTTGGCTGCCGGCGAAGACGACGCGATCGGCCACGCCGAGGTCGCGGGCGAGGGCCTTGAGTTCGTCGAGGTAATCCTCTTGGTGCTTTTGGGGGCCGCCGACGACGAGGGCGACGAGTTCCGGCCACGTGTCCTTGAGGGTGGCGACGGCGCGGATGAGCACGTCCACGCCCTTGAGGCGGGAGACGCGCCCGACGACGAGGGCGACGAACTTGCCCTCGAGCCCCCAGCGCTTGCGGAAGGCGTCCTGCCAGGCAACGTCGAGGCGAGCGGGATCGAAGGTCTCGAGGTCCACGCCGCGGGGAATGACCGTGAGGCGCGCCTCGGGCACCCAAGGATAATGCTCGCGCACGAAAGCGCGGCCGGCGGTGGAGACGCAGACGACGCGGTCGGCCCGCACCATCACGCTGCTGTAGAGCCCGGGGTGGTTGAGGCCATGCATCGTCGAGACGGTGGGAAGGCCGATCGCACGGTTCGCCCAGAGCGTCAGCCACCCCGGCACACGACTGCGGAAGTGCACGACATCCGGCGCGATTTCGCGCAGGGCGCGGCGGAGCGCCATCGCGCGCGGCCACGCGGTGAGCGGGTTCTTGGACTTCACGTCGAGCGTAAGATGCCGGCCGCCATCGGCCTCGATCTGGGCGACGCGCTTGCCGCCGGCGGAGATGACCCAGCTTTCGTGCCCCGCCGCCACATAGAGGCGGTTGCTGTCCACCACGCCGCGCTCCACGCCGCCATCGTCGAGCGACGGCAAAATCTGGACAATCCTCATAGCAACCCCGCCTTCTTGAAGGCGCACCACGTGGTGTAGCCGCCGGAAAGGTTGCGGACGTCGTAACCGCGTTGGGCGAGGATGCGCTCGGCGAAGTAACCGCGCTGACCCACCTTGCAAAAGGCGACGATAGGACGATCCTTGGGCAACTCACCGAGGCGTTCGCGCAGGTCGCCGAGCGGGACGTTCACCGCGCCAGGGATGGTACCCGCCGCAAACTCCGCCGGCTCGCGTACATCGAGCAGAAGGGCGCCTTCGGGAATCTGCGTGGGCACGATGGGGCGGGTGAGGCCACCGTCAAGGTCTTCGGCAATCATGCCGAGCATATTCACCGGGGCCTTGGCCGAACCATAGGGCGGCGCGTAGCAGAGGTCGAGAACGCCCAATTCGGCCGCGGCGGTTTGCCGTTGCAGCGTCATGGCAATCAGGTCGATTTGTTTCTCCGCGGACGCCTGCCCGATGGACTGCGCGCCCACGACGCGACCATCGCCGTCGATCAGCAGCTTAAGGTGCAAAGGTGTCGCGCCGGGATAATACCCGGCGTGGCTCCAGGGATGCGTATAGACAACACGACAGGAACGGGCGTTTGCCCGAATCGCCCGTTCGGTCTGCCCGACGGCGGCAACGGCCAACGCGCCCACCTTCACGACGCTCGCGCCCACGCCGCACAGAAAACACACCGGCAAGGGATCCGCTTCGGACGCATGAAGATTGGTCGCGACAGCACGCCCCAACTTGTTGGCCGGGCCGGCGAGAGCGACGGAATGGCCCTCCGCCTCCGCCACGTCGCCGGCGGCGAAGATGTCAGGGTCAGAGGTCTGCAGATGGCAATCCACCTTGATGTGCCCGCGGGGGCCGAGGTCGAGCCCGGCGGTTTGGGCGAGGGCGGCGTTGGGGCGGGCACCGAGGGCCATGACGACGAGGTCGGCGGGGACGGTCGCGCCGTCGTCGAGGGTGGCGACGCCGTCCGCCCAGGCGGCGACGGTGCGCCCGGTGCGGATGTCCACGCCGGCCTCGGCGAGGGCGTCGGTGGCCCAAGTGGCCATCTCAGGGTCGAGCATCGCGGGGAGGATGTTCGGGGCCTTTTCGACGAGTGTGGTCTTCAGGCCGCGCTTGGCGAGGTTCTCGGCGGTTTCCACGCCGACGGCGCCGCCTCCAAGGACAAGCGCGGACTTTGCCCGGCTCGCGGCGGCGATGAGCCGATCCATGTCCGGCAAGGAGTTGAGCGTGAAGACGCGCGCCTCGGGCAAGCCGGGGATGGGGATGCGGATTGGGAGCGAGCCGGTGGCAAGGAGCAAGCGGTCGTAGGGGAGCGCTTCGATGGTGCCGTCGGCGTTGCGGACGGTTACCGTTTTCGCCGTGCGGTCGATGGCGGTGGCCTCGCAATTCACCCGCACATCCACGTTGAAGCGCTTGCGGAGGCCCTCGGCGGACATCACCAGCAGGCCGCCGCGCTCCGGGATGACGCCGCCCACGTGGTAAGGCAAACCGCAGTTCGCATAGGAGATGGCCGGGCCCTTCTCCACCATCACGATTTCGGCGAACTCGTCGAGCCGCCTCAACCTTGCCGCGGCGCTTGCCCCCGCGGCCACCCCGCCGACGATGACGACTTTCATGTGCGTGTCTCCGTCACAGTTGAAACACCGTCTCGTCGCCGAGGACGGAGCGGATCTTGAGGCGCTTGGGGCGGTCGGGACCCTCGCAGAAGAGGGTGGCGTCCCAGCATTCCTTGGTCTTGGCGCCGTTTCGGGTGACGGTGCCGGAGGGCTCGATGCGGACCTCGGCGGCGCTCTGCCAAGGCCCCTCGGCGTGCGTGTCCACGCCCACCCACTCCACGCCTTCGAGCCCCTCCTCCGAGAGGGCGATGGCCCGGCGGCCCTTGGCGGAGGGTTGCAGGCCGGCTTTGGCGTTAAGGTCATCGAGCGTTTTCACGAGGCGGTCACTACGGAAGGCATTCAGGCGCAGACGCCACCCTTTGAGCAGCCCTTCGGTGTCTTCGGTCAGTTCCCAATTAGCGTCGTCCCGCAGGATGGCCTGCTCCAAGTAGGGCCGCAGGTCGCGGAACTCCACCTCGATGGTCGTGCGCTCATTCTCGCGCTGAACCACCGCCTGCAGATTCTCCACCGACGTCTCCGTGTCCACATAGAAGAAGATGGCGCGGTTGACCTCACCCTGCATGAGCGGCAGGAACTCATAGAGCGCGTGGAGCACCGTCGGCTCGCCCAGGACGCGCCCGGAGCCTTCCAACAGATTCGGCATCCACACGGGCATCCGGCCCAACTTCGGGTCGTTGATGGCACCGAACCAGAACTCGCGTTTCATGCCCATCACCACATCATCCTCGGTCAGACGGTGAAGGCCCGGCACCAACTCGCACAGCTTCTCCATTGTCTGCACGGGGTTGCGGAAGAGCTCCACGCCGTCCCGAATCTCTTCCTGGGTGAAGGCCGTTCCCTGCGCCACCAAACGGTCGCGCATCGTTTGGATGGCGTTGCGGTTCACGTCGCACGTCACGAACTGCCGCCCCAGCCGCGCCGCCACCGCCGCCGTCACGCCGCTCCCGCCAAAGAAGTCGGCCACAATCATCCCTTCGTTGGAAGAGGCCTTGATGATACGCTCCAACAACGCCTCGGGCTTCTGCGTGGCGTAATTCCAATCTAGTTCATTGGGCACCGTGCTATTTCCGCGCTTGTAAGCTCGCGGATCTGCATAAACGGTTTTGATGTCCGTCCAAACGGTGGAAAGCGGAATCCCCTTGCTCTCATCAAGGTACTGACGTTCCCAAATCGTCTGTCCGTTCTCATCTTTTCGCATTCGCTTCTGATAACGCCGGCCCTTCTCGTCCGTATACTTGAACCAATCGTTGATATACTTTTCGTCGTAGGGGATATAAAGTTTGTTCTCGGTTCGCGTGTCGTAATTCTTTGCGTAGTGAAGAATGGAGTCATGGTTCTTCACGAACTTCGCGCCCTTGGACCGCCCACCACTCGGCGAGCCATAGCACCAAATTACCTCGTCCACGAAGTTGTCCTCGCCGAAGACCTCGTCAAGCATGACCTTGACATAGTGACCGATGTGCCAGTCGAGGTGGACGTAGATGGAGGCATTCTCGGCCATGACGGACTTGATAGCCATGAGGTTGTCGTACATCCAGTTGAGGTATTTCTCCTTCTCCCAAATGTCGCCGTACATCTTCTCCTCGAAGTCGGCGTCGGGGGATTCGACCTCGGCGGCGCTTGCGGGGGCGAGAGGATTGGGACGGAGGACGACCTTTTTGGCGTAGTCGGCGCCGGAGGCAAAGGGTGGGTCGATGTAGACGAGGTCAACGAGGATACCGCGGTCGCGAAGGAGGGCACAGGTGGAGAGGCAATCGCCATGAACCAGGAGGTTCTGCTTGGCGGCCTCGGGGTCGCCGTGCACCTCGGCGGCCAGGGATTCATAGAAAGGGAGACCCTTGCGGAGCACCTTGTCGTTCTCGACGTAACGCAGGGCACGGGTGAAGGTGTTGAGCACGGCTTGGCCGTGGAGGGGTTCGGGGATGTAGGGGATGTAGCGGATGGGCATAGGTCAGAGCTCCTTACCGAAGCAATCGTTGCAGACACGTTCAATGAAATCATCCAGGGAGGCGATGTCCGCCGCTTGGTCGTAGACGCGATAGGCGTAGCGCGGGGCGGCGTCGCCCTGCTCCTTCACGAAGGTTTGCTCCATGAAGGCGCGGCGCAACTGAAAGCCCTCGTCCTGGGCGAAGAGTTGGCCCTTGGTCTCGACGATAAGTGCGCGGACGATGCGGTCGCCTTGCTTTTGGAGGAACAGGAAGTCCGGCGTGTATTCGCCCACGAAGCGCCACGCCTCGCCGCGGCGCACATAACAGCGGATCTTGAAGTCGGTGTGGGCGCGGTCGCCATTGTAGAGAAGGGTGAGGCCATACTTTTCTAAGAGGTAGTGGCCGCGGACAGCCTCGAAGAAGCGCCGCTCCAGGGAGCTGTCCATGTGATAGGGCAAGAGGTGATAGGTGCGGTCGCTTTCACGCAGGCCGCGGTCGCCCGTCTCCTGCTCCAAGGCCAGCGCGGCGGCGGCATTGCCGCGGGCACGCAACATCTCAATCAGCCGGCGCGTCTCCTCATTGTGCGCGGGGTCGTCCGCGGCATTGTCGTGGTCCAAGATAGCCTTGCGCGCGGCCTCATCGGGCACCGTGTAGGCATCGTTGGGGACGCACGCTGGCAGACCGGTCACGAGAAGCGCCTGTTCCAACGTGCGCGTTTCGGAGGCGCGCAAGGCATGGTGCGGGGCGAAGGCGCGGCGCACGGCGGCGCGGATCTCGGGCTGGTCGAGATTCGTGCGGTAGACGCGCCCATCCGCCCCATCGGGACGCGTGACGCGCTGAAAGAGGGCCTGCAGACACGCGCGGTGCGGCTTCAGCTCGGCCATCGGCAGGGTGTCGAGCCCTTCCTTCACGATGGCGCACAGCCAGAGCCAGAAGGAGGCATGCTCGGGCGTTGGCTCGACGACCTCCACGGAGGACTCAGTCACATTTTTGAAATCGCCCTTGCGAATGGTGCGGCGCAAACGGAAACGGTCCTCCTCGGGGTCGATGGCCGCCAGGGCGGCGACGGGATCGGCCGGGGTCTCGATGACCTCAGAATAATCGACGCGGAGTTGATAGAAGGGCAGGGAAACCCCTTCGAGGCCCAAGACGCGGCGGCGGTCGTGCAACGGCACCGTCGGCGGACGCGCGCCTACCTGAAAGTCCTTGAGCGTGGTATGCTGCTGCACGCGCAATTGCTCGGAGAGGAGGGAGGAGTTGGCGGCGTTGAGGGTGATAATCGCGGTCTCGCGGTTGGCATCGGCGACCTCGCGCAGACACCGGCAGGTGGTCTGAAGCACCATCTTGCGGTTGCAGTCGCCCTCTTGGGAGAGGATGACGCCGGCGAGGGAACGGCAGTCCCAGCCTTCCTTGCCGATTTGGACGAGAACGATGACGCGGACAGGGCTGTCGGGGCGGTCGAGGCGCGCGAAGGCCAACGCACTGCCGGGGTGCGCGGGGTGGGCCTTGTTGCCCTGGTGGTGGATGAGCAGGGCCTCCTCGCCCAGGCCATAGTCGGCCAGGAGGCGGCGGACGAGCGGGGCGACCTCCTCCTCGGCGCGCTCGATGGTGCCGGCGTAGATGGCGAGCTTGGCGCAGGAACCGTCGGGCCAGACGGTGTCGCGATGGCGCGCCATGAACGCACGAAAACCCTCCTCCACGATAGCCTCCGCCGTGAAGTGGCCCGCACACGTACGCACCTCGGGGCGTTTGAGGAAGACGCCCACGCCATCGACGAGCGGGAAGTGATGCACCACGTTCGTCATGCCCGCGTAGGTGAAGGACTTACGCTCATAGGGATAGGGGTCGTCGTGATAATGGATGGGCTTGGGGGCTTGGTTCAGCGTGAAGCGATCAGCCTTGTCCAGATAGGGCGTGCCGGAGAAGCCGAGGACCTCGGTGACGTTGCCTTTGGCGGCCCAGCCGTGGATGACGGTGCGCAAGCGGCGCTCGGACTCCTCCTCGCCGGAGGCTTTGCGGGCGGTGGGCACGTGGTGCGCCTCGTCCACCAAGAGGGCCAGATGGTTGAGCTTCCCCAAGCAATCGCGCAACTCGTTGGCCACGCGCACGCGGGCCATCTCGTCCTTGGAGAGGAGCGGGCTGTCGGCGTCTTTGTCCAAGCGGTCCAGAATCACCTTCTCGGCGTTCACCACGGCCACCAGGCCGAAGGAGCGGTCGAGCGGCGCATGGGCCATGATTTTCTGGGCGTTGGGATTGCGCGTGCGGTTGGAGCGCGCGGCGGAGGCGCCTTGGTCGAGCACCTCGAAGGAGAGCGCACGCTGCAAGCGCTTGGCGTCCTCGGGCGGGAGCACCCAAGTGGGGTCGAAGTCACGAATCTTGCGCAGACTGGGGACGATGGAACTCTTGGTGCCCGAGGGCGCCAAGATCAAGAAGTTGTGGGCGAAGGTGGGGTCCGCGGGGTTCTGTTCGGCGAAATAGAGGTTGAGATAGATCATCGCCGCCATGAGGTAGGTCTTGCCCGCGCCCATGGGGAGAGAAAAGAGATAATCGGGATAGGCGACGTCGTAGAAGAGCGTCTTGAAGTTGGCCTCGCGCGTCTCCTGCGCCTTCGGGACGCGTGCCGCCTCGATCAGGCGAATCGCCGGCTTGCAGGCTTCGTCCCGTTCGAGCTCCTCGCGAAAGACGAAGCTGTTCGCCCGCGGATGCCAGAGCCCACCCATGAAGATGCGCCACAGCGGGGCGTTGTCACACGCGAGCTTCAAGAAGAGATAGGTGGCCAACGCATCAATCTGCACAGGCCGCAACGCGCCCCTTTCGCGCATATACGTCAGTAATCCCCGCGCGGGGCAATCCGGGCGTTTCAGCCAAGCATCCCGTCCAATCGCAATCAGAGCATGAAACACAGACACTCCTTTCTGTCAATTGGAACGGAGAGGCTTGGCAGCCTGTCGCGTTGCGCGGCCAAGCTTCCAAGCCTCTCAGCCTCCAAACTTCCAAGCGCCGAAAGGCGCACTTAGGCCTTCCAGACTTGGCCGGGCTTGGTGGGGATTTGCGCCATGGCGTTGCGGGTGTCGACGATGAGGTCGGCGTGGGCGGCGACGAGGGCGTAGTCGACATCCTTGTGGGCGGTGGCGATGAGGACACAGTCGTAGCCCGCGAGCGTCGCGGGGGTGAGGGGGACGGACTCGCGGCCGGCGAAGTGGGGGTGCTCGCGGGTGGGGCGGATGACGGGAAGGTAGTCGTCGTGATAATCCACCGTGGCGCCTCGGGCCTCGAGTTTCTCCATGAGCGTGTAGGTGGGGGATTCGCGGTCGTCGTCGACGTTGGCCTTGTAGGAGAGGCCGAGGATGAGGATCTTGGAGCCTTTGACGGCTTTGGCGCGGTCGTTGAGGGCCTCGGCCACGCGGTCGACGACCCAGTCGGGCATGGCGGTGTTGACCTCGCCGGCGAGTTCGATGAACTTGGTGTATTGGCCGAACTCGCGCGCCTTCCAGGTGAGGTAGAAGGGGTCGATGGGGATGCAGTGGCCGCCCAGGCCGGGGCCGGGGTAGAAGGGCATGAAGCCGAAGGGCTTGGTGGCGGCCGCGGCGATGACCTCCCACACGTCGATGCCCATCGCCTGGTAGACCTGCTTGAGCTCGTTCACCAGGGCGATGTTCACGCAGCGGAAGGTGTTCTCGGTGATTTTGGCGGCCTCGGCGGCGCGGCAGCTGGAGACGGGCACAAGCGTGTGGATGGCCTTGGAGTAGAGCCGCGTGACGGCCTCCAGGCACGCGGGCGTATAGCCGCCGACGACCTTGGGGATGGAGGCGACGACGCTGTGCGGGTTGCCGGGGTCCTCGCGCTCGGGGCTGAAGGCCAGGTGGAAATCCGTGCCTGCCTTGAGGCCGCTGCCCGCCTCGAGCACGGCGCGGAGCTCGCCGTCCGTGGTGCCGGGATAGGTGGTGGACTCCAGGCAGACGAGCATCCCCTTGCGCAGGTGCGGGGCGATGGCGCGGCCGGTGTCGGTGATGTAGGAGATATCGGGCTCGCGGTTCTTGTTGAGCGGCGTGGGCACGCAGATGATGACGGCATCCACGCCCGCGCAGACCGCGAAGTCGTCCGTCGCGCGGAAATGCCCGCCGCGGATTTGCTCGGCGATGCTTTCGGCGGTGATGTGCTTGATGTAGCTTTGGCCGGCGTTCACGGCCTCGACCTTGCGGCGGTCCACGTCGATGCCCGTGACATCCACGCCCGAGCGCGAAAACTGCAGGCAGAGCGGCAGCCCAACGTAACCCAATCCAACGACGGCAATCTTGTCCATGCGCAAATCCTTTCAAGCAAGCGTTGCCGATAGTATAGCAAATGAGCGGACAGCGAACAGTGAACGGGACGCCCGTTCAAGGCGGCGGGATCAGGCGAGAAAGAGGGCGTCGATGTCGACGAGGACGCGGAGGTCGGGGGAGAGACGGGTGTCACGGGGGAGGGCGTGGTCGCAGGCGGCGACGATGGCGCGAGAGGAGGGGGCTTTGAGGATGAGCTGCCAGCGCCAACGGTCTTCCTTGCGCTCGAGGGGGGCGGGCATGGCGGGGAGTGCCTCGATGCCGCGGCAGGCGGCGAGGCGGCGCGCGGCGGCCTCGGCGGCGCGGCGGGTGGCCTCGGGGTCTGCGCCGGTAAAGGTGACGCAGGCGAGTTTGGCATAGGGGGGCAGGCCGGCGGCGCGGCGCTCGGCGAGTTCGTCGGCGGCGAAGCGTTCGTAGGCGCAGGCACAGGCGGCGCGGATGGCGGGATGGTCGGGCTGGAGGGTCTGGACGATGACGCGGCCGGGGAGAGTGCCGCGGCCGGCGCGGCCGGAGACTTGGGCGATGAGCTGGAAGGTGCGCTCGGGCGCGCGGAAGTCGTAGGGAATGTTGAGGGAACGGTCGGCGGCGAGGATGCCCACGAGGGTGACGTTGGGGAAGTCGAGGCCCTTGGCAATCATCTGGGTGCCGAGGAGGATGTCGGCCTCCTTGGCGCGGAAGGCGGCCAGGAGCTCGTCGTGGCTGTGGCGGCGGGCTGTGCTGTCGGCATCCATGCGGATGACGCGGGCGGCGGGGAGGATGGCGTGGAGGGCGGCCTCGACGCGCTGGGTGCCGATGCCGAGGGGCTTGAAGAGGGGCGCGTGGCAATGGGGGCAGGCGGCGGGCGGGCGTTGCCAGGCGCCGCAGAGGTGGCAGCGCAGCGTGTCGTCCTTGGCGTGGTAGGTGAGTTTGGCGGAGCAATGGGCGCAGACGATGGGCTCGCCGCAGGCGCCGCATTGGTAGGTGGTGGCGTAGCCACGGCGGTTGAGGAAAAGGATGGCCTGCTCGCCACGCGCCAGGCAGGCCTTGAGCGCGTCGATGAGCGGCTCGGCGAAGATGGGGAGCCCCTGGCCGGGGCGGGCGGCCTCGCGCAGGTCGATGACGGCCACGTCGGGGAGCATGGCGCCGCCCACGCGTTCGGGCAGGCGCGCAAGGGCGTATTTGCCCAGCTCGGTGGCGTTGCGCCAACTCTCGAGCGAGGGCGTGGCCGAGCCGAGCACGCAGCGCGCGCCCTCGATGCTCGCGCGCATGACGGCGACGTCGCGGGCGAAATAGCGGGGCGATTCATCCTGCTTGTAGCCCGGGTCGTGCTCCTCGTCCACGATGATGAGCCCCAGGGGCGCGACGGGCGCGAAGACGGCGGAACGTGGCCCGACGACCACCCGCGCCTCGCCGCGACGGATGCGGTGCCACTCGTCGTGCCGCTCGCCGTCGCCCAACGCGGAGTGGAGCACGGCCACCGCCCCGCCGAAGCGCGCGGCGAAGCGATTGACCGTCTGCGGCGTCAGCGAGATCTCCGGCACGAGCACGATGGCCCCGCGCCCCTCGGCCAACGTCTGCGCGATGGCCTGCATGTAGACCTCCGTCTTGCCCGATCCCGTCACGCCGAAGAGCAGCGTGGGCCGCCGTTCGGCCAGGATGGTGCGCAGCGCGGCGGCCTGCCCCGGGGTCAGCGGCAACGGTTTGGTGGGCAGCAGCCGCCGCCCGGCCAACGGGTTGCGCGGCGCCTCCCGCCGCTCCACCTTCACATACCCCAACGCCGCCAGGCGGCGCAAGGTCGCCGGCGTGGTGGCGAGTTCCTTGCAAAGCGGCGCCAAGCGCCCCCCGTCCACCCGCACGACTTCCTCGTAGAGGGTCTTCTGGCGCTTCGACAGCGGCGGCGCGTGCGGCGGCTGCGGCACCACCGGCACCACCACGAACAGCTCCCGCGCCTTGCCTCCCCCCGCCCGCACCGGCGCCGGCAACGCGCACCGCAACGCCAACGTCAGCCCCACGTCGTAATACCCCGCCAACCACCGCAACAACCTCAGCGTCCCCTCCGAGAAATACGGCGCCGGGTCCGCGACCTCCGCGATGGCCTTGATGCGCGGCGCGGGCGCCCCCCCGAACAAATCTTCCCCTGCCGCCGCCCCACGCGCCTCCCGCCCCGGCAACGCGGGGCACGTATCCGTCAGCCCCACCACATAGCCCTGCCGCAACACCTGTCGCCACGGCACCACCACCCGCTGCCCCACACGCACCTCCAGCCCATCCCGCACCGCATACGTGAACAGCCGATCCGGCACACGCTCAATCGCCACCTGCGCAAACAGTTCCTTCATGCGCCCATTATAACAGAGAACAGTCGGTACCGCCCGCGGAAGCAAAAACGTCCGCGCCTCGGCGCGGGATATGGTATGCTATGGCATTATGCGCGAGCGAGGGAAGCGAGTGTTTGACCGAATGGATCGCCTGGCCTTTTGGGCTGTGGCGGGGGTGACGTTTTTGGTCTATGCGCTGTCGTTGGGGCCGTCGGTGGGGTTGGAGGACGCAGGCGAGTTGGCGACGGCGGCGGACGTGTTGGGCGTCCCGCATCCGCCGGGCTACCCATTGTGGACGATGGTGTCGTGGGTCTTTTGCCGGCTCTTCGGGTGGGTGACGTGGCAGGGCTGGCCGAACCCGGCGTGGGCGGTGGCATTGTGCTCGGCGGTGGCGGGGGCGCTGGCGGCGGGGATCACGGCGTTGCTGGTGGCGCGCTCGGGGCGGGATCTGCTGGCGGAGGCGTTGGGGCGGCGCGACGCGGGGACGGACGCTGCGGGCTGGTGCGGCGGGGTGGCGGCGGCGTTGGCGTTCGCCTTCTCGCCGGTGATGTGGTCGCAGGCGGTGATCGTGGAGGTCTATGCGCTGGGGGCGCTCTTCGTGGCGCTGACGTTGCTTTTGGCCTATAAGTGGGTGCGGTGGCCGCGGACGGGGACGTTGGCGTGGCTGGGGCTGGTTTTCGGCCTGGGGCTGACGAATTACCAGGTGTTGCTGTTGGCGGCGTTGCCGATCGCGGCGTTGGTCTTTCTGCGGCGATGGCGGCTGGGGCTGTCGTTCGTGGCGGTGGCGGTGCCGCTGGGGCTGACGGCGCACGTGTTGGCGTTGGGGGCGCTCCCGGCGGCGGACGCGCTGTCCACGCCCGGGGCGCCGGTGATCGCGCGGCCGGGCGGCCTGATGGCGGAGTATCTGCCGGCGACGATCGCGCCGGGGTGGCTCTATGCGGCGATCGGAGCGGCGTTGGCGGCGACGGTGGGGCTCCTGGCCTTTCGGCGGACGTGGCGGTGGGCGGCGCTCCCGGGGGCGGCGGTGGCGGGGCTCTTGTTCTGGGCGGGGCTGAACGTGGCGGCGGGCGAGCCGCCGGCGGACTTCGCGGGGACGCTCTACGACTTCCGGCGGGCGTGGGCGCTGCACTTGGCGGGACTTGGCGCGCTGTGGGGGATTTGCTGGCGCTTCCGGCGGTCGCGGCGTTTCGCCGCGGCGGTGTCGGCGGTGCAGGTGACGGCGCTGGTCTTGGTGCAGCAGGGGTTGCTCTTGGGGCTGACGGACCCGAATCTGTGGTGGTTCTGGTGGCCGATCGTGTGGAATCTCGTGGTGCTGGCGTTGGCATGGCGGCTCCTGCCGCGGGGGCGGTGCGTGGCGCTGACGGCGTTGGCGGCGGAGGTCGGGGTCTCGGTCTATGCCTATATGCCGATCGCCTCGGAGGGGAACCCGGCGATGAACTGGGGCTACGCGCGGACGTGGGAGGGCTTCAAGCACGCGCTCTCGCGCGGGCAGTACGAGGCCATCGCGCCCTCATCCTTCTTCTCGGCCACGTATCTGAAGCAACTGGCGGATTATTGGCGCGATTTGCGGCTGCAGTTCTCGTTGCCGGTGGTGGCGCTGGCAGTGGGCGGAACGGCGGCCTTGGCATGGCGCCTGGCGCGGCGGCGGATGGGGCAGGCCTTGGCGTGGCTGGGCTGCACGGCGGGCTTCTTCCTGGTGATGTCGGCGCTCCTGGTGGCGTTGGCGAACCCGACGGGCGACATCCAGGACGGCTTCATCCAAAAGGTCAAGTTCATCTCCTCGCACGGCGTCTTCGCGCTCTGGATCGGCTACGGGCTGGCAATGGCCCTGGCGGCGGCGCGACGGTGGCGGTGGGTCTGGCGCGTGGGGCTGGCCGTGGCCGTGACGGTGCCGGCCATCCCGCTATGCGAGAACTTCCTGAGCGCGCGGCTCGTGCGCACAATGGGCGCCTCGGAGCAGACGGGGCACGACTTCGGCTGGCAGTTCGGCGCCTATATGCTCGGCGGCGCGCCGACCATCCACGCGGAGCTGGCGGCGGACGAGGAACCGTTGCCCGACCCCTTCTGGCCGCCCCCGATGGCGCAAGACGCCGTCTTCTTCGGCGGCACGGACCCGGGGCGCTTCGTGCCCACCTACATGGTCCACGCCGTCGGCTTCCGCCCGGATATCCACGTGCTCACGCAGAACGCCTTGGCCGACCCCACCTACATGAACGTGGAGCGCGACCTCTACGGGGCGCGCCTCTGGATCCCCTCGGCCGACGATGTGCGCACCGCCTTCACCGATTACGTCGAGGCCGTGCAATCCGGCAAGCGCACCACGCGCGGCACCATCACCGAAGTGAACGGCCGCATGCAAATCTCCGGCGCCGCGGCCGTCATGGACGTGAACGCCGACCTGGCGCGGCAACTCTTCGACCGCAACCCCGCCCACGCCTTCTACGTGGAGGAGAGTTATCCCGTGCCGTGGATGGACGCCTTCCTGGAG
Source organism: uncultured Lentisphaeraceae bacterium (assembly GCA_949289005.1). Taxonomy (GTDB): domain Bacteria; phylum Verrucomicrobiota; class Kiritimatiellia; order RFP12; family DVOR01; genus Spyradenecus. The sequence continues at coordinate 10,829 of CASEMQ010000040.1, read as the reverse complement.
CCCGCCGGGCTGGCCATGCACCTGCGCCGCGAAGGGCGCGACCTGGAGGCGCTCGTGCCGCGCGACGGGGATTTCTGGGACTGGATGGCGCGCCGCCTCGTCACGCGCACGGACTATCGCCGCGACTTCGCCGCGCAAAAAAGTTTCTCGAAGCTGCGCTCGGCGCTGGCCTGCGTCTATGCCCGCAACGGCTTGCCGCAGGCTGCCGAACGCGCCTACCAAGAGGCCACGTTGCTCTACCCGCTCTCGCCCGAGGTGCTCTTCAGCGCCGTTCGCGAAAGCCTGATCCCCACCTATCGCTTCGACGATGCGTTGCGCCTGGTGCGCGCCTATCGCCGGGCAGACCCGCGCAACGCCAAGGCCGGCTACCTGGAGCAACGCCTGGAGGAACTGTCCAAGGCGTACGCGCGCTTCGAGTCCCTCACGGCCAAGGTGCGCGCCAAGACCGCCACCACCGCCGACGTCTGCGCCCTGGCGCGCGCCTGCGAGGAACTCTCGCTCACCGCCCAGGCCATCGACTACTGGGAACAGGCGGCCGCGGCGGCGGATCTGACGGCCGGCGACGCGCGCGACGGCTGCATCGCCCTCCAGCGCCTCCGGCGCGACGAGGCGGCCATGGCCTACCTGCGGCGCGTGCCCGAGGCCGTCTGGCCCACGCTCTCCGAGACCGAGCTGGTGGCCTGCGGCGGGCTGGCCCAAGCCCATGGCGAGCGCGCCCTGGCGCTGCGCCTCTTCCAGGAAGCGTTGCGGCAGGCGCCGACCTCCGGGCGCGTCTGGCTCGGCGTGGCGCTGTACTATTATGCATTGGGCGATGGCCGCCAGGCCTATGACTGCATGCGCACGGCCGTGCGCTACGGCGCCTCGCCCCTGATCGAGGCGGACCCCGCGGTGGCGGATGTCTTCCTGCGCCTGGCGCGGCAGTATGGGCCGCAGAAAGGAGCGGTGCCATGATCCGCGTTGTCTTCATGGGTTCGGCCGACCTCTCGGCCACGATGTTGGAGCGCCTCACCCGCGAGCGCGACACCGTGCAAGTGGTGGGCTGCGTCACCCAGCCGGACAAGCCGGCCGGCCGCAGCAAGAAATTGCGCCCGTGCGCCTGCAAGGCGTTCGTGGATGCGGTGGGCATCCCGTGCCTGACGCCCGAGCGCGTGAACACGCCCGAGAGCCTCGCGCAAATCGCCGCCTGGTTGCCGGACGTCATCGTCGTGGTGGCCTATGGGCAATTCCTCAGCCGCCGCCTGCTCGACATCCCCACGCTCGGCTGCATCAACATCCACCTCTCCCTCCTGCCGCGCTACCGCGGCGCCTCGCCCATCCATGCCGCCCTCCTCCACGGCGACAAGGTCACCGGCGCCACCGCCATGCTGATGGACGAGGGCATGGACTCCGGCCCCATCCTCGACACGGCCGAGACCCCCATCTACGAGGACGACACCCTCGAGACGCTGCACGACCGTCTCGCCGACCTGGGCGCCGACCTGCTCGTCGACGTCCTGCCGCGCTGGGCCTACTTCCGCGTCAAGCCCACCCCGCAAGACCCCGCGCAAGTCTCGATGGCCTACAAAATCCGCAAGTCCGACGGCCTGCTCCACTGGGATGACCCCACCGACCTCAGCCTGCGCAAACTCCGCGCCTACACGCCCTGGCCCTCCTGCTTCACCTATATGCCCGAGGGCACCCGCGAGGCCGGCAAAATGCTCAAAATCCTCGCCGCCCGCGCCGAGCCCATCCCCATCGAGCGCGAACGCGTGCCCCCCGGCACCGTGCTGGAGGCCGACAAGACCGGCCTCCTCGTGCGCACGGCCGACGGTGCCCTCCGCCTCCTGCGCGTCCAACCCGAGGGCGGCAAGCCGATGGACGTGGCCGCCTGGCTCTGCGGGCGCACCCTTGCCCCGGGCGACCGCTTCGTCACCCCGCCCGCACCCACCGCCAAGCCCCCCGTCGCCTTCAGCCGCGGCTGACCCCACACGCCAACAGGAGCCCCGCCATGAGCGAACACCTCCGCAAAACCATCGTCATCGGCCACCGCAACCCAGACACCGACTCCATCGTCTCGGCCATCGCCTACGCCGAGCTTAAGCGCCAGCAAGGCTGGGCCCGTTGCGTGCCCGCCCGCGCAGGCCGCCTCACCCCGCAGACGGAATACGTCCTCCGCCGCTTCGGCGTCGAGCCCCCCGAGTTCATCCCCGACATGCTCCCCAAGGTCATCCATTGCATGACCGAGGGCGCCCCCATCACCGTCTCCGCCGACACCGCCCTCTGGGACGCCCTGGCCCTCATGGACAAAAACCGCCTCCAGGCCATCCCCGTGGTCGACAAAGACGGCCGCTACCGCGCCTTCCTCACCCACAACACCTTCACCGAAAACATCGTCCACAAGGCCGACCCCCACCGCAAGGCCATCATCCCCACCGGCGTCAACCTGCTCGCCCGCACCCTCCGCGCCCAGCCCCTCCTCACCTTCGACGCCGACGCCATCGTCAAAAGCCGCCTCCTCGTCGCCGGCTCCACCGCCGCCACCTTCGAGCAAGCCCTCAAGACCGAACTCCCCACCAACGCCATCGCCATCGTCGAAAACCGCGCCTCCATCCTCGAACTCTGCGTCAGCCACAAAATCCGCGCCATCATCCTCGCCAACGGCCAGACCCTCTCCAAAGACATCTTCCAACGCGCCGCCGACGCGCACATCTCCGTCCTCATCTCCCCCTACGACATCGCCTCCACCGTCTATCTCACCCTTTATTCCATGCCCGTCGGCGCGCTCCACGCCGCCGACGTCCAGGCCGTCCAGGCCGACGACCTCGTGCGCGACGTCCTCCCCGCCGTCCAGGCCTCCCCCGCGCGCTCCCTCCCCGTCGTCGACGCCGACGGCCGCGTCGTCGGCGTCATCAACGAACGCGACCTCTACCGCCAGCCCAATGTCGACGTCATCATGGTCGACCACAACGAACTCTCCCTCGCCGTCGAGGGCCTCGACCAATTCCGCGTCGTCGAGATCATCGACCACCACAAACTCGGCAACTTCCCCACCCACGACCCCATCGACTTCATCAACCGCACCGTCGGCTCCACCGCCACCGTCGTCGCCTGCCTCTACCAAGAGCGCAAAGCCACCCTCACCCCCGCCATCGCCGGCCTCCTCCTCTCCGCCATCGTCACCGACACCCTCGCCCTCCGCTCCCCCACCACCACCGACATCGACCGCGACATGGCCGAATACCTCGCCGGCCTCCTCAACCTCGAGGTCGCCGACCTCGCCCACGACATCTTCTCCCACGCCTCCCGCCTCACCGACCTCCCCACCGACCGCATCCTCGGTATGGACGCCAAACGCTACAGCGAACTCGGCGTCGCCTTCACCGTCGCCCAAATCGAGACCGGCACCACCGACGAGCTCCGCCCCCGCATCCCCGAGCTCCTCGCCGCCCTCGCCGCCCAGGCCAAGGCCGAGCGCCTCTTCTTCGCCGCCCTCATGGTCACCGACATCACCGCCCTCAACTCCGTCCTCCTCGTCGCCGGCGACCCCCGCTTCCTCTCCAAAATCCCCTTCCCGCGCCTCGGCGGCGGCAACGTCTTCCTCTGCAAAGGCATCATGTCCCGCAAAAAACAGCTCCTCCCGCTCCTCCTCGAACAGCTCGCCGACACCCTCGGCGTCCGCTGACCCCTCCCACCCGCGAGGCACGCCATGGCCGACCTCCTCTCCCTCCTCCTCGCCGACGCCATCGTCTTTGGCCTCATTGGCCTCGTCTACGCCCTCGCCAAAGGCAGCCGCTTCGCCAACTACCTCCTCCTCGGCCTCCTCCTCGGCCCCATCGGCTTCCTCATCGCCCTGCGCCTCGACGAACGCGACGCCGACGCCCAAGCCCGCGCACGCCACGCCGCCGCCCGCGCCCCCTGCCCCATGTGCCGCGAACCCGTCGTCAAAGGCGTCAAACGCTGCCCCCACTGCCGTTCCCCCCTCGCCTGGCCGCGCCAACCCAAACCAAGACCCGCGCGACGCAAACGGCCCCCCGCGTGACCCCGCGGTTCCCGTCCCCCGGCAGCCCATCCCGGCCCGCGCGGGCAAGCCCGCGGTTTGCTAAAATAAGGGCATGACGACACGCGGACTTTCTCTACTCTCCGGGGGGCTCGACTCCATGCTGGCGATTTGCCTGTTGCGCGACCAAGGCATCGCCATGGAAGGCATCGTTTTCGTGAGCCCCTTCTTCGGCGCCAAATCGGCCCGCCGCGCGGCCGCCTTGCTGGGCGTGCCGTTGCGCGAAGTGGACTTCACGGCAGACATCCTCGCCCTGTTGCGCCACCCGCCGCACGGCTTCGGCGGCGCGATGAACCCCTGCATCGACTGCCACGCGCTGATGATCCGCCGCGCGGGCGAGATTATGCGCGCGGGCGGCTACGCCTTCGTCGCCACCGGCGAGGTGCTCAACCAGCGCCCCATGTCGCAAAACCGCAAAAGCCTCGAGACCGTGGCCGCGGAAGCCGGCCTGGAAGGCCGCCTCCTCCGCCCCCTCTCCGCGCAACTGCTCCCCCCCACCCTGCCCGAGACCGAAGGCACGGTCGACCGCGCCCGCCTGGGCGCCATCCAAGGCCGCCAACGCACCGAGCAATTCGCCCTCGCCAAACGCTTCGGCCTCACGGAGTTCCCCTCGCCCGCCGGCGGCTGCCTGCTCACCGAAAAGGGCTTCTGCCGCAAATTGCGCGACCTCTACGACCACACCGAAGGCATCCCCTCGGCCGAGGACGTCGCCCTCCTCCGCTTCTCGCGCCACTTCCGCCTGCCCGAGGGCGGCCGCATCGTCGTCGGCCGCAACCGCGCCGACAACCAAGCCCTCAAAGCCCTCGCCGCACACGGCCGCGCCATCCTCCACACCGTCAACGTCCCCGGCCCCACCGCCCTCTGCATCGGCCCCATCTCCCCCGGCGACCTCCGCCGCGCCGCCCAAATCCTCGCCGCCTACGGCGACCGCGGCGACCTGCCCACCGTCACCGTCCGCCACATCGCCCCCCAAGGCACCGAGGAGTTCGCCGTCGCGCCCCTGCCCCGCGAGACCTTCGCCCCATGGATGCTCTGAGGCGCCTCCCCGCCGTGGCGGCCCTCGCCGCCGCGCTCCTCCTCCCCGCCGCCGCCCCGGCGGCCGCCAATGCCTCGCCCAACGCCGTCGCCGCGCCCCCCAAACCCTTCGTGCCAGCGCCGGAAGCCTTCGCGCCGGAGCGCCTGCGCCCGGTGCTCGACCGCGTCCAACGCGCCTGTTTCGACCACTTTTGGCGCCTGGGCAACGACAACGCCGCCCTTATGCGCGCCGGCATGGTCACCGACACCTCCAAGATGACCTTCGACGCGCTCGCCGTCGGCGGCAGCGGCTTCGGCGTCATGGCCGCCATCGTCGGCGCCGAACGCGGCTGGGTCTCCCGCGAGGCCGCCGCCAAGCGCGTCCGCGAGACCGTCGCCTTCCTGGAAAAGGCCGAACGCTTCCACGGCGCCTGGGCCCATTGGGTCGACCGCGCCGGCAAGGCCCGCCGTTTCGGCAACCAAATCAAGGCCGGCGACCTGGTCGAGACCTCCTTCATGCTCATGGGTCTCCTCTGCGCGCAGGAATACTTCGACCGCGACACCCCCGACGAACGCGCCATCCGCCGGGCCGTCGACCGCTTCCGCCACACCATCGAGTGGGACTTCTACGTCAAGGGCGACGACCTCCACTGGCTCTGGGAAAGCACCACCGGCCGCCACAGCCTCCCCCTGCGCGCCTACAACGAAGCCCTCGTCACCTACATCCTCGCCCTCGGCGCGCCCCCGCCCCACGCCATCGACCCCGCACTCTACCGCAAAGGCTGGCTCCAAGACGGCCGCGCCCTTCGCCCCGGCCGCCGCGCTTACGGCCATCCCTTTCCCCTCGGCGGCCCCGACCGCGGCGGGCCCCTCTTCCTCTCCCACTACACCTTCCTCGGCATCGACCCCCGCGTGCAGGACGACGCCGTCGACTACCTCCAAAACGGCATCCGCCACACCCTCGTCAATCGCGCCTACTGCCTCCTCGACGCCCCCAAAGCCCACGCCTACGGCCCCTGCGACTGGGGCCTCACCGCCTGCGCCGGCCCCGGCCGCCGCCCCTACGCCGCGCGCTGCCCCGCCCGCGACGACGGCGTCCTTGCCCCCACCGCCGCACTCGCCTCCTTCGTCTACACCCCCTGGCAATCCGCCCACGTCCTCCTCCGCGTCGCCAACGACCCCGCCCTCATGACCCCCGGCGGCCCCGTCGACGCCTACGTCCCCGCCACCGGCGAAACCGCGCCCGGCCGCATCGCCATCGACCAAGGCCCCATCCTTCTCATGCTCGAAAACTACCGCTCCGGCCTCCTCTGGCGGCTCTTCATGCGCCACCCCGACGTCCGACGCGGCCTCGCGCGCGCCGGCTTCCACCCCCCGCGCCACCCCACCGGCTTCCCCTACGCCATCCCCGACCTCGACGGCGCCTGCCACCTCCTCCGCCACCCCGACCGCGGCGACTACTCCCTCACCTACAGCCTCGACCGCCCCGCCCGCGCCCAAATCCGCCTCACCCGCCCCGACGGCGCGCCCCTCCACGCCACCGCCCCCGCCCGGCGCGCAGCCGGCCTCCACACGCTTGCCCTCTCCCCCGCCACGCTCCCCCCAAACACCCGTTGCCACGCCACGCTCCTCCTCGACGGCGCCCCCGCCGCCACCGTCACGCTCCACACCCACTGACGACGCCCAGGCGAGCGTTCACGGGACGCTGTGGCAGGCGGGCGGGGCGTCCAGGGCGGCGATGCGGAGGAGGGCGGCGTATTTGCCGTCGCGGGCGAGGAGTTCGGCGTGGGTGCCGGCCTCGGCGATGCGCCCGGCCTCAAGATAGCAGATGTGGGTGGCGTGGCGGATGGTGGTGAGGCGGTGGGCGATGATAAGCGTGGTGCGGCCGTTGGAGAGGCGGCCGAGGGCTTCCTGCACGGCGGCCTCGGCAAAGGTGTCGAGCGCGGAAGTGGCTTCGTCGAGGATGAGAATGGGCGGGTTCTTGAGAAAAACGCGGGCGATGGCCAAGCGTTGGGCCTGGCCGCCGGAAAGGCGGAGGCCGTGCTCGCCGACGGCCGTGTCGAGCCCATCGGGCCAAGCGCGGACGGTGTCGGCGAGATTGGCGGCGCCCAAGGCTTGCCAGAGCGCGGCCTCGTCGGCGCCGGGACGGCCAAGAAGGAGATTGTCGCGGATGGTGCCGTCAAAGAGAAAAGGACGTTGCGCGACAATGCCGATGGCGGCGCGGAGGGCGCGCTTGGGAATGGTGGCGGTGTCGCGGCCATCGAGGAAGACACGGCCCTCGGTGGGTTCGTAAAAGCGGGGAATGAGGGCGGCAAGCGTGGATTTGCCGCCGCCGCTGGGACCGACCAGCGCGCAGACGCTGCCGGCGGGAATATGGAACTCCGGAAGCGTGAGCACATCGCGCGCCGTGCCGGGATAACGGAAACGCACACGCTCAAAGCGCAAGTCGCCGCGAACGTCGCCCAAGGGCGCGGCATCGCCCGCCGGGTCGGCCTCGGGCGGCTGCGCAAGGAACTCGCGGAAACGGCGATAACCCACAAAGCCTTGCTGAAACATGTCCAGGAAGCCGACGATGCGCAGCATGGGCGCGGTGACATAACGCGAATACATGAAAAAGGCGAAAACCTGCGGAAGCGTGGCGGCGTCGCGCACGACCATCCAGGCGCCCAACGCGATGTAGAGCAGGGAATAACCCTCAAGCAACAGCTGCGTCCCCGAGAAAAGAGGCGCGTAGAGCGCGGAGACCTTCTCGAAGGAGCGCCGGAAACGGCTGTTGGCGCGGCGGAAGGCCTGTCGGGCGCGCCGCTCCCCGGTGAAGGACTTGATCTCGCGGATGCCTTGCACCGCGTTCTCGACGTGCGCCGCGAACATGGCGGCCTCGTGGCGGTTCTCGCGCCAGACTTGGTGGATCTTCTTCTGGAAGCACCCGGCAAAAAAGAGGATGAACGGCACCGGGATGAGCGTGAACGTGGCCAACACCGGATTGATCCAGAACATGAAGGCAAACGCCCCCACCAACGTCAGCGTGATCTCCAGCAACGCCTCCGGCAGCAAATGCGCCGTGGAGCCCACCAAGCGCAAGTCCGAGGTGATGCGGCTGAGCACCTCGCCGGTCTTCGTCCGGTCAAAGAATGCGAAGGGAAGCCGCTGGATGTGCGCGAAGAAATCGCCCCGCATCGCGGCCTCGATCCGGAAGCCCAGCCACTGCCCGCAAATCGTGCCGCACCAATCCAGCGCCGCCGCCGCCACGGCCAACGCGGCAAAGACCGCAGCCGCCCACCCCGTCGCCCGCAAATCCCCCTCCGGCAAATAGACTTGGAAGACGCGCAGCGCCACCGCCGGGATCAACAGCCGCGCCCCCGCCCGCAACACCACCGCCCCCAAATCCAACGCCAACAGCCACCCCTGCGCGCCATAATAGCCGCACAGCGTCCGCAACCACACCGCGGCCTCGCGCGCCGCTCCAATCATCCGTTCGTTGTTAGTCATGCCGAATAGTGTAGCACATCGCGCACGAACGGTCGACAGGGCGCCTGCCCAAACAAAAACGCCGCGGCCAACCGGCCTCGGCGTCAAAATTGGTAGCGGGAGTAGGATTTGAACCTACGACCTTCAGGTTATGAGCCTGACGAGCTACCTGGCTGCTCAATCCCGCAATCATGGCGCGCCTTGGAGGATTTGAACCTCCAACCTTCTGATCCGTAGTCAGATGCTCTATCCAATTGAGCTAAAGGCGCTGAAAACGGGGTGCATTATAGCAAACACCCCAGAGCCGCGCAAGGCCTTTTTTCACGGAAAGTGAAAAAGGCGCGCGCCCCCTCATTCCGCCGGCGCGAAATCGGCCTTGCCCACGCCGCAGGTGGGGCACACCCAATCGTCCGGGAGCTGCTCAAACGGGATCCCGTCGTTCTCAGCGGGGTCGTAGACATAGCCGCACACTTGGCAAACGTACTTCATCGGGTCATTCCTTTCGGTTGTGAGTGATAAGCCCATGATAGCACATTTCCCCCACCCGCGTGGCCACGCAAAACACAAACACCGACGACCCGGTCAAAACACGCGCGCCACCCCACCGCAATGACAGAACCCGTGCGCAAGTGGGCGGACGCCCCACCGCTCAGTCGAAGCCCCGGCCGCCTTGCGCCCGAACACACTCACGCAAACTCCCAGAAGATGAGGAACGACCACGCAATCGTCCTCCCCGCCAACGCGCCGGGAGCGATGGCGCCCGGGCGATACGTGTCCACCACCGCATAGACGCCCGTCTCGTCCAGGCCCCACCGCGTGCCCGCGTCCGTCCCGAACGTGCCGTTCCCCCCGCGCCAACCCAGGGCCGAGACCACGCCGCCCTCCCCCACGAAACGCACCGTCACGTCGCGCGGCGCCGTCTCCCCCCAGCGATACGCGTCGAACGACCACATCGCCGACTCCTTTCCTTTGAGTGCACAAATCATTCCGCATCACGGCCGCAGCGCCCTGCGCCGCCGCAATTCCTTCTCCGGAACCAAGTTCCGCTCCGGGTCGAACTCCAGGTTCGTGTCATTCGGCCTCGGGTTGAAAAATGGAAGAGGGAACCGGACTTCCTCTGAGGTCGCGGCAAAACGGTAAAGCGTCCCATAATGTGCTGAACGTATGGTACCATCATCGTTGTACTGCGTCCGAACACGAAATGTTAAATAGTGTGTGTAGGGCAACAATGAGACTTGTGCTCCTTTTTCGGTACGGTCTAAAATAAATATCGCTCAAATGGGCGCGAAAGGTCTACTGTATATGCGGTCTTAAATGTTGAAAACGTATCGGCGGTGCATAACTGCATGCCATCTCCCAATCGTGGGAAATCGAATGTAACACGAGTGATATTATAACCAGCATTTACGCCACCACCGACAGCGACAGGTGTTAGAGTAACACGAACATCGTTATTTTCCCCATTCCCATATGGGGGAAGCCAATCCATTTTTTCAAGATCGAGACCAATTGGGCTGTTAAATGGAGGTGTTTTAATCCTAACACCAAACCATTCAATTCCCGCGATAGGGTTGCGTTTCTTTTTGAGCACTTCGGTGCGTATGATGGGAGCCCAACGCGCGCGTTCCCAAAAATACTCCGGGTCGCTCTCTGGCATCTCCAGATTGGCGTGCCCTTTGGTCTCGTAATAACCTTCCTTGTTTAATGAATAAAAGACGTCGGTGTAGCCTTCTCCAACAACTTTGGCTTTTCCCTCCGCATTGCTCTTGTCATCCTCTTCATCCGCAACGCCCGATGGTCTCCAAAAATATGCCTGCACATGCACGCCTTCGACTGGCTGCCCACGGTCGTCCTTAACCGTTAGTTCCAACGTGGCAGGTGCACCGTGATAATACTTCTCGTATCGTTCTAAACGTGTCAGTGCCGACAAACAACACGCCAAGAGTGTCGTAACAACACTTATCAATCCTTTCATTCCAACGTTCCTTTCTCGACAATAAAATCAAATAATCGCTTTGTAAATGGATAGGCCACATCTTTGATGTCTGAGTGTAACCAGCGATTGGCGAGGCTTCCGGTTTGTCGAGCCCACTTAAAATCCGCATTCTGCTCATCAATGTAAAGACTTTGTAAGTCAAATTGATTTGCCTCAAAGACACTAGCCAACTTACTTCTTCCTGTGGCATTGCTCATTGCGGGGATTCCTCGGGCGAGCAAGGTCGTACGCAAGGCGCGAATCGTTTGCGCATCCTCCGAGAAGATGTCCGGGGGGACACGACAAAAGAGGGGTAACGTTCTGCAGATTGCTGGG
>CASEMQ010000039.1 GCA_949289005.1 uncultured Lentisphaeraceae bacterium | reverse complement strand
GCCATGCACGCCGCGCGGACGATGCCGCGCCCGGCGCCCGGCCAATCCTTTACCGCGCGCCGCGAACATCTCCGCCAGTGCCGTTTTCCCTTCACGGCGCCCAGTATAGCCCCCCAAGGCAACGCCTGTCAAACAAACGACACCCGGCGGCACCGGATGTCGAGAACCTGTCAATAAGACACGCGCCGTACCTCCCCTCGAGACACGGCGTGCCGCGAGGGGAGGTACGGCGCATCCCGGAAAACGACCCCGCTCCCTGATTGAAAACGTGCTTTCGGCCCTCTCTCGGCCCCGCCCGCTCTCAACAGGTTTTCAACAGATTCGCAAAAGTTATCGACAGGCCGGCGTTGCCTGCTTTGTTCGCCCTGCCAGGACTTCCGAACTTCCGGAAAATGAAACCTTTTCGCATCTTTCGTCGCGCACCCTTCAAGGTGCACGCAAACATCATACACTTTCCAAGGACCATTGAAGGGCCTTGAACAAATTGCGGTGAGGGGGCGGATTTGGTATGCTTACGTTTTCTTCGTTGCCGGAAGGAAGGTTTTGAGTTGATGAGCAAGTTGGATTCGGATGCGTTGCGGTTGGCCGCGGATACGTTGCGGTGTTTGGCGGCGGATGAGGTGCAGACGGCGAACTCGGGGCATCCGGGTGTTGCCATGGGGCTGGCGGACGTGGTGGCCTGCCTGTGGTTGCGTCATCTCAAGGTGTGTGGCGCGGATCCGGATTGGGCGGATCGGGATCGGTTCGTGATGTCGGGCGGGCATGCCTCGGCGTTGCTTTACGCGGTATTGCATTTGGCCGGTTTTGGGCTGACGTTGGACGATTTGCGGCAGTTTCGCCAGTTGGGCACGCGGACGCCGGGGCATCCTGAGTATGGGGTGACGCCGGGGGTGGAGGTGACCACGGGGCCTTTGGGGCAGGGCATTGCCGCGGCGGTGGGCATGGCGATTGCCGAGCGGATGCTGGCCGCGCGCTTCAATTCGGAGGAGCGGGCGTTGGTGGATCACCGCACGTGGGTGACCTGCGGCGATGGCGACATGGAGGAGGGGATTTCGCACGAGGCGTGCTCGTTGGCGGGCGCGTTGGGGCTGGAGAAGCTGACGTTGCTCTATGATTCCAACGACATTTCCATCGAGGGGCCCATCAACGTGACGATGATCGACGACACGAAGCGACGTTTCGAGAGTTACGGTTGGCGCGTGTTGCGGTGCGATGGGCATGATTTTGAGGACATCGACCGTGCGCTGAAGAAGGCGTTGCGCCCCGACGGCCGCCCGACGCTTGTCATCTGCCGCACGGTCATTGGCAAAGGGTCGCCCAACAAGGCGGGCTCCGCCGCCAGCCACGGCGCGCCGTTGGGCGCGGATGAGTTGCGCCTGACCAAGCAGGCGCTCGGCTTTGACCCGGACGCGACCTTCGTCGTGCCGGAGTCCGTGCGCAAGGCATTCGATGACCGGACCGCCAAGATGCGCCGCCAACGCGCGAAGTGGGCACGGCGGTTGCGGGAAGCTTTTGTGGCCGACCCGGCGATCGAGGCGCGTTGGTCGGCGTTTGAGCGGCAGGAGTTGCCGGCGGACTTCGCGGCGGCGCTCCCCGAGTGGGGCGACAGGCCGGTCTCCACGCGCGTGGCCTCGGGCAAGGTGCTCAACGCGATTGCCGGCGCGTGCCCGTGGCTGGTGGGCGGGTCCGCGGATTTGGCACCCTCGAACATGACCGAGCTCAAGGGCTTGGGCGATGTGGCGCGAGGCGCTTTCGCGGGGCGCAACTTCCATTTTGGCGTGCGCGAGTTCGCGATGGGCGGCGTGATGAACGGCATCGCGGTGCACGGCGGCCTGCGGGTCTACGGTGGCACATTCTTCGTCTTCTGCGATTATGCGCGGCCGGCGCTTCGTGTGGCGGCGTTGATGGGGGCTCCGGTGATTTACGTGCTGACGCATGACAGCTTCTATGTGGGCGAGGATGGCCCCACGCACGAGCCGGTGGAGCAATTGCCCGCGCTCCGGGCGATTCCCAACGTCTGCGACCTGCGCCCGGCGGATGCCACGGAGACGGCCGCGGCTTGGGAGGTGGCGCTTCGCCGCAAGGATGGGCCATCGGCGCTTATGCTTTCGCGGCAGAATCTGCCCATTTTGAATCGCGCGACCCTGCCGCCCGCAACGAACGTGGCCAAGGGGGCCTACGTGTTGTGGCAGCGCGACCCCGAGGCGATGCCGGAGGCGATTCTCATCGCGTCGGGTTCCGAGGTGGCGTTGGCGCTCGAGGTGGCGCGGGCCGACACGCGGAACCTGCGCGTGGTCTCCATGCCCAGCTGGTTTCTCTTCGAGCGGCAGTCGCAAGCCTATCGCGAGACGGTTCTGCCGCCGGCCGTTCGCAAGCGACTGGCCATCGAGGCGGCCATCCCGATGGGTTGGGAGCGTTACGTCGGCGCCGCGGGCGAGATTATCGGCATGACGGGCTGGGGTGCCTCCGGGCCTGCCGCCGCGCTGGCCAAGCATTTTGGCTTCACCGTCGAGGCCGTCGCCGCCCGCCTGAACGCTTACCTGAGCCGCTGAGGTGCCACCATGCAACAACAGAACGCGCAACAATCCACCGACCAATATCGTGCCCAACGCCTTGCCAACCGCGACGCCCTGGCGCAGTTGGGCTACGCTCCCTATGGGCGAGCCTTTCCGCGCACCGGGACGTTGGCCGAGACCCGCGCCGCCTTTGCCGAGGGCAAGCGCGTCGCGGTCGCGGGGCGCATCCAGACCAAGCGCTGCATGGGCAAGCTGATGTTCATCCATCTCAACGACGGCACCGATGCCTTCCAGATCCTGCTCAAACGCGACGGCGTGGGCGAGGCCGCCTACACTGCCGCCAAATTGCTCGACCTGGGCGACATCATCGGCGTGGAGGGCACGCTCTTCACCACTCAGGCCGGTGAGCAGACCGTTGAGGTCGCCACTTGGACGCTTCTGGCCAAGGCCGTCCGCCAGCCTCCCGAGAAGTGGCACGGCCTCCAAGACCAGGAGGAGCGCTATCGTCGGCGCTACCTGGACCTGATGTCCAACCCCGAGAGCCGAGCCCGCTTCGACAAGCGACACAAAATCCTCCTCGGTATCCGCAACTATCTCGCCGCGCAGGGTTTCGTGGAGGTTGAGACGCCCATCATGCAGGCGCAGGCCGGCGGTGCCGCCGCCAAGCCTTTCGTCACCCACCACAACGCGCTTGACCGCGAGATGGTGCTGCGCATCGCGCCGGAGCTCTACCTCAAGCGCCTGCTCGTCGGCGGCTTCGACAAGATTTTCGAGTTGGGCAAGGACTTCCGCAACGAGGGCATCGACCGCACGCACAACCCGGAGTTCACCGTGCTTGAGGTCTACGAGGCCTACGGTGACCGTACTTCCATGAAGCGTCTCATCGAGGGGCTTCTCCCCTATCTCTGCGACACCGTCCTCGGCGCCCGCCAGGTGCCCTACGGCGCCGAGGGCAAGGTGCTCGACTTCGAGCCGCCCTACCGCGAGGTCTCCCAGCGCACACTTATCGAGGAACGTATGGGCGCCGATTGGTTCACGCTCGATTACGAGACGGCCCGTGCCCGCGCCGCCGAGGCAGGCTTGGAACTCGTCCCCGAGATTGTCGACCATCTCACCCTCTCCCACGAGGTTTACGACAAGCTCATCGAGAAGACGCTCTTTCAGCCCACCTTTGTCACGCGCATTCCCAAGCAGTATGTGCCCCTGGCCAAGGCATGTACGGACGACCCGAGCCTGGTGGACGTTTTTGAGTTCGTCGTCGCCGGCAAGGAATTGTGCCCGGGCTACACCGAGCAGAACGACCCCGATGCCCAGCGTGAGGCCTTCGGCCGTCAGGTCGAGGCCGATGCCGAGCCCACGGATCTTGATTTTGTGGAGGCGTTGGAATATGGCATGCCGCCCACCGGCGGGCTGGGCATGGGCATCGATCGCCTCGTCATGTTGCTCACCAACACCGAGGTCATCCGCGACGTCATCCTCTTTCCGCAACTCAAGCAAGAAGGTTGATCCGCGGGAAAACGGCGCCAAGCCTGCCCAAACGGCTTTATCCTGAACCGAGTGGATAAGTGGGGGTTTTGGAAGCGTCGGGGAACGGCGGATCGCAAGTGCCGGGAACGAGGCGACGTTGTCGCCTGCACAGGATGTGCGATTTCCCGATGGGTAGCGCCCCTTGAATGCTCCGTGCCCCACGGCACGCGACCAACTTGTCCGGGAAACACAGCCGCGCAATGCGCGGCGTGTCGCATCGTGCGTCTGCGGAAGGTCGCCGGGCATGGGTAACGTCCCGCCCGCGCTTCGCCATTTGGCCGTTGAAAATCCAAAGACTGCCTCGTCTACCGAAAACAGAGCGGCCTCCGCTTTTCGTTCCTGATTTCTTATTTCGCTGACAATCACACACTTATCCAAACATCGGAAAACCGTTCCCAAGAATTGGGGATACGCGTGGCATAGGGGTGGGTTGCGGTTCGCGTGCGGGTGTTGTATTCTATTGCGGTTTTTGCCTCACGGTGGCGTGCGGCACGTCCGCATTCACGCAGGAAAAGGCACGCCCGGGCAAAGGAGAGAAGCAGGTATGTATCAGATGGACACCAGATTGCCCGCCGACGCGGTGGACTTTATCGATGACGCGAAGTTGGAGGCGATGGTTGCCGGGTTGAAGGAAGACCCAGCGGCCGTGCGTGCCGTCATTGCCAAGAGTCTGCGCAAGGAAGCGTTGACGGTGGAGGAGACGGCCGTTTTGCTTGGGGCGGAGAGCCCGGGTCTGGTGGAGGAAATCTTCGAGGCCGCGCGCACGTTGAAGCGGGAGGTCTACGGCAACCGCATTGTCTTTTTCGCGCCGCTTTACGTGGGGAACTATTGCACGAACGATTGCAAGTATTGCGGGTTCCGGCGGTCGCTCACGAGCGCGGTGCGGCATACGCTTTCGGACGAGGAGCTGGTGCGCGAGGTGGAGGCGTTGGAGGATTTGGGGCACAAGCGGCTCATTCTGGTTTACGGCGAGAGCCCGAAGTACGACCCCGCGTTTATCGCGCACACCACGCGCTTGGTCTATGCCACCAAGAAGGGGCGTGGGGAAATCCGCCGGGTGAACATCAACGCGGCCCCGCTCGACGAAGCCGGCTTCCGTACCGTCAAGGCCGCGGGCATCGGCACGTATCAGATTTTCCAGGAGACGTACCACAAGCGGACGTACGCGCAGTGGCACCCCGCCGGCACGCAAAAGGCGGATTATATGTGGCGGCTGAACGCCTTTGACCGCGCTTTTCGCGCGGGTATCGACGACATGGGGCTGGGCGTCCTCTTCGGCCTCTACGATTGGCGTTTTGAGGTGTTGGCGATGGTGACGCACGCGCGTTACTTGCAGGCGAAGTTCGGCGTCGGGCCGCACACGCTCAGTTTCCCGCGCATCAAGCCGGCGGAGGGGTTGAATCTCGACTTGGACTATCAGGTGACGGACGCGCAGTACAAGCGCCTGGTGGCGATTTTGCGCCTGGCCGTCCCGTACACAGGGCTGATCATGACGGCACGCGAGCCGGCGGACCTGCGCCGCGAGGTGCTCGCCTTCGGCGTCTCGCAAATCGACGCGGGCACCAAGCTAGAGATTGGCGGCTACAACCAGAAGCGCTCCAAGGCGGGCGAGCAGACGCTCAACCGCGAGCAATTCCAGGTGGGTGACACGCGTAGCCTCGACGAGGTCATCGGCGAAATCCTCGAAGGCGGCTACATTCCCAGCTTCTGCACCAGTTGTTATCGGCTGGGGCGCACGGGCGAGCACTTCATGGAGTATGCCATCCCCGGCTTCATCGGCCGCTTCTGTACGCCCAACGCCATCATGACATTGGCCGAGTATCTGGAGGATTACGCCTCGCCCGCCACCAAGGCCAAAGGCGAGGCCGTCATCGCGCGCGAGGCCGTCAAACTCGACCCCAAACTTCGTGCGGAGGTCGAGACCCGCCTCGGGCGTATCCGAGCCGGCGAGCGCGACCTTTACTTTTAACCAAAGGAAACATCATGGACACCCAAGCCCTTCTCGCATTGCAAGAGGAAGACGGTCGCATCCGCGACCTCCAACGCGAACTCAAGGTTCTGCTCCCCAAGCGTCGCGCCGAGGCCAAAGCTCGCCTGCAGGTCGCCCAAGAAGCCGTTGAGGCGGCCGTCCGGGAAAATCTGGAGGCCGAGCGCGCGTACAGCCGTTTCACCCGTGACAGCGACCGCCAGCGCGAGCGCATGGCCCGCGCCGAGCGCAACGCCATCGGCCTGACCGGCGCCCGCGCCCTCGAGGCCGCCCAGCGCGAACACCAGGCCGCCGCGGCCGCGGCCCAAGAGGCCGATGCCGCCGCCGCCACTGCCAAGGAGAACCGTTCGCCCACCGAGCGCCGCCTTGACGACGCGCGCAAGGTCGAGGCCGAGGAGGAGGCCGCCGTCCACGAGATTCTCCTCACCCTTGACGCGCGCAAGGCCGATGTGGAGGCCGCGCTTGAGGAGGCCAAGGCCCGCCGCGTGGCCCGCGCCGCCGAGGTGCCTGCCGATCAGTTGCGCTACTACGAGCGCCTCAGCCTCACGCGTTGGCCTTGCCTGGCGGAGTTCAACCGCGCCGAGGGCGTCTGCTCCGGCTGCAACCTTGTCCAGCCACCCTCCGTGAAGCAGGCCGTCACGCACGCGGACAAGGATTCCGCGAACGCGCCGATGGTTGTTTGCCCCGCCTGTGGGCGCATCCTGATTTGATTGCCCCCTTTGTCGTCGGGGCGGCCAATCGCCCGGGGGCGACCCCGGGAGGAAAGTCCGGGCTCCACAGAGCGGGAAGGCCGGCTGTAATGGCCGGCGGGCGCGGGGCAAACCCGCGCGACGGAAAGTGCCACAGAGACAGACCGCCGCCCTTCGGGGCGGCAAGGGTGAAAAGGTGGGGCAAGAGCCCACCGGCGCCGCGCGTGAGCGGGCGTGTCAAGGCAAACCCCTTCCGGAGCAAACCCAAATAGGCGGAGAGGCGTGGCTCGCGCCGCCCGGGGCCCCGGTGGCCCTATCCGCGGGTTGGGCGCTTAGTTTAATGATTGGCACCCGCAAGGGAACAGAACTCGGCTTACACCCCCGACGATTGGCCCCGGCGCTTCGCGCCGGGGCCTTTTTTGTCATCGTCCGGCATCCGAACGGGGCGCGTTCGCGGTTCCCTGTCTGCTGTTCGCTCATTTGCTATAATGACACCATGCACTCGGATTTGTTTTCGTTGTTTGGGTTTGATCTCCAGATGTATGGCCTGATGATGGCCATCGGCTTTGTGTTGTGCTATTGCCTGGCGCGGCGGTTGGCGCGGCTGACGGGGAGGGACCCTGGCGAGGTGGATACGCTGATCATGGTGGCGGCGATTGGGGGCGTGATCGGTGCGCGGGCGGTGTACGTGTGGCAGAATTGGGGGCGGGAGTTCGCGGGGGATCCGTTGGCGGCGTTTGCGCTGTGGCGGGGCGGGCTGGTGTTCTACGGGGGGTTCGTGGTGGCGACGTTGGGGATTGTGGTTTATGGGCTGTTGCGGCGGGAGCCGTTGCGGCGGCTGTTGGATTTTTGTGTGGTGTTCGTGCCGTTGGGGCACGCCTTTGGGCGGGTGGGGTGCTTTTTTCATGGGTGTTGCTTCGGCGGGGTGGGGGGTGGCGCGATCGGGGTGCGGTTCCCGCAGGGGTCACCGGCGTGGCAACGTCAGGTGGCGGAGGGGCTGATTGGGCCGTACGCGCCGCAGGCGTTGCCGGTGTGGCCGACTCAGTTGATCGAGGCGGCGGGGTGCGCGGTGTTGTTTGTGGCGCTGTGGTGGCTCTACCGCACGCGGCGGCGGTTCGTGGGGTTGTGTTGCGGGGTCTATGCGGTGGCCTACGCGGCGTTGCGTTTTTTGGGTGAGTGTTTGCGTGACGACCCGCGGGGGGCGTTTTATTTGGGGTTGAGTTTCAGCCAATGGGTCTCGGTGGGGCTGTTGGCGATCGGTATCGCTTTTTTGACAATGGCCTATCCGGAGAGAGAGCATGGAACAGAAGACAGTCAATGAGATGTTGTCCTGGCAGACGGGGCTCCGCCTGGAGGCGGTGGCCAAGGCGTTGCGCGGGCGTGGTTTCGAGGCGGAGGTCTGCGCCACGCGCGACGCGGCGCGGGCGCGGGTAATCGCGTTGGCGCAGGGCGCGATGAGCGTTGGCTTCGGTGGGTCGCTTTCCGTGGCGTGCCTGAACCTGACGCGTGAATTGCGTGAGGCGGGCAAGGAAATCCTGAATCACGGCTTCCCGAACCTCACGGCGGAGGAGAAGCTGGCAATCATGCGGCGGCAGCTGACGTGCGACCTCTTCCTGTCTTCGGTGAACGCGTTGACGGACGATGGCGTGATTGTGAACGTGGATGGCAACGGCAACCGCGTGGCTTCGACCATTTTCGGGCCGGGGCGGGTCGTTTTCGTGGTGGGGCGCAACAAGGTGGTGACGGGCGGCGTCCATGCGGCGTTGGCGCGGGTGTCGGCGGTGGCCGGCCCGGTGAACGCTTATCGCCTGGGCAAGAAGACGCCGTGCGCGGCCACGGGGAAATGCGCGGATTGCGCGGGGTCGTGCCCGGAGAGCATTTGCCGCGTCACGACGATTATCCGCCAGCGGCCTTCGTGCACGCCGGCCACGGTGTTGCTGGTGAACGAGGATTTGGGCCTGTGAGGCGCGTCGGCATCGTTTCGCTGGGGTGCACGAAGAACCTGGCCGACAGCGAGGTGATGGCCGGTTGCTTGCTGAAGGCCGGTTATCGCTTGGCGCCGAGCCCAGACAAGGCCGAGGTCATCCTCATCAATACCTGCGCCTTCATTGAGCCGGCGCGCGCGGAGGCCGCGGAGAATATCCTGGCGGCCTGCGCGCACAAGGCTGCGGGCAGGTGTCGCTTCGTGGTGGTGGCCGGGTGCATGCCGCAACGCTATCGCGAACGGTTGGCGGATGCCTTCCCGGATGTGGATGCCTTTCTGGGCGTGGACGAGCTGGAGCGACTGCCGGCTGCATTGGACGCGCTTTTTGCGCGGCGCGCGGCGCCGCTTGCCATCGCGCCGGGGTTGCCCACGCGCACCTTCGACAAGCCCATCCCTGCGTTGCGACTCTCGGGGTCGGTGGTGGCCTACGTCAAAATCGCGGAGGGCTGCAACCATGCGTGTGCCTTCTGCGCAATCCCGCAGTTCCGTGGGCACTTGCGCAGCCGTCCCGTCGCGTCGCTCGTGGCGGAGGCCCGGGCGCTCGTCGAGACGGGCGCGCGCGAGCTGAACCTGGTGGCTCAGGACGTGACGGCCTATGGCAAAGACCTCCGCGACGGTACCACCTTGGCCGGCCTTTTGCGCGAATTGGACGCGATCGAGGGCGACTTCTGGATCCGTTGGCTCTACGGCTTCCACAACCATGTGACGGACGGGCTGTTGGATGTCATGGCCTCGGCGCGCCACGTGGTGCCCTACTTCGATTTGCCCATCCAACACAGCGCGCCGGACATTCTGCGGGCGATGCGCCGTGCCGACACCATCAAGGCCATCGAGACCTTTCCCGCGCGTCTGCGCGGTGCCGTGCCCGGCGCGACGCTCCGTACCACCTGCATGGTCGGCTTTCCCGGCGAGACGGACGACCATTTCCGCGCCTTGCTCGACTACATCCGGGCCGTGCGTTTCGACCATCTGGGTTGCTTCGTTTTCTCCCCCGAGGAGGGGACGGCCGCCGCCGACCTGCCTGACCTGCCCGACCCCGAGACGGCCGAACGCCGCCGCCGGACGCTGATGGAGGAACAGGCGCGCATCGCCCGCGAACGTAATCGCGCCCGCGTGGGACAGACGGCGCGCGCACTGATCGTCGATTGGCATGGGCAGGACGGCGCACTCGCGCGGTTGCCCTCCCAAGCGCCCGAGGTGGATGGTGTCACGCGCATCGCCCACGTGCCCGAGGGTGTCAAGCCCGGCGACTTCGCGCAGGTACGCATCACCGGCGTGCGTGGCTACGACCTTACCGCAAAACTCCAATGAAACCAGACCTTTGGCCGGAACACGACTTCTGGGCCGGCCGTCCCGGCGTCACGTTGGCGGGGGTGGACGAGGCGGGGCGCGGTTGCCTCGCCGGGCCCGTCGTCGCCGGCGCGGTCGCCATCGCCCAGGCCGATCTGGACGCGCTCGCCGCCGGGCCGCTCGCCGAGGTCAACGATTCCAAACAGCTCTCGCCCGCCAAGCGCGAGCGGCTCTTCGAGACGCTCACGCACGAGCCGCGCGTGCGTTGGGCAGCGGGGATGGCCTCGGTGGCGGAGATTGACGCGCTCAACATCCTCCGCGCCACCCACTTGGCCATGCGCCGCGCGTTGGAGGCTCTTCCCGCGCTTCCCGCCCATGCGTTGGTGGATGGTCTGCCTGTGAAGGGCCTGCCAATCCCGCACACGGCGTTGGTCAAGGGCGACGCGAGGAGCCTCCTGATCGCTTGCGCCTCCATCGTCGCCAAGGTCACGCGCGATCGCCTCTGCGCGGAACTGGACGCACGCTTCCCCGGCTACGGCTTTGCTCGGCACAAGGGTTACGGTACGCGCGCCCATCTCGATGCCCTGCGGCGGCTTGGACCTTCGCCCGCGCATCGTCGTTCCTTCGCTCCCGTTCTGGCGCAACAGGGCGAATTGCCCTTCCCGGGGTGAGCCATCGCCTGCCGGTTGCGCATCGATGCCGTTTGGCGATCCGAGGCGTATGCGCCGTGCGTTCGGGGGGACGCAGGGGCGGTGGGGGGTGGGAAAGGTGTGGCGGCGTGGCGTGTGTTTCGGTAGAGTAACCATCATGAAAACGATTTTTGCATTGCTGGCCGCCTGTTGCATGGCGGGGGCGGTGGCGGCGACCGACCGGTTGCCCGCCGCGAACGTGGTTTACTTCATCCCCAACGACTTGCAGCCGTGCACGAATTATCACGCGCGGCTCAACGTGGTCCTCCACGAGATGCAACGTTTCTACAACGATGAGTTGGAGCGGCATGGCTCAAAGGCGCGGCTCCGCTTCCAGTCGGATCCCGCGCGTCCCGACCAGTTCCGCATCTTCACGATTCACGCCAAGGAGCCGCACACGGGCTATCCGCGCAACGGCGGCGGACCGAAGGCGCACAAGGAGGTGGAAGCCTATTTCAAGGCCAACCCGGGCCTGAAGGATGGCGATCAGACGCTTGTTCTCATGCCGTGCGAGGGGCCGGAGTATGGGCCTTATCACGGTTGGGGGGTCTATTGCTTCGCCATCGACTATTCGGAGCTGGACATCAAGTTCCGCGGCGTCAAGGGGCCCAAGGGGCAGAAGTTTTCCAAGTATTACGGCGGCATGGCGCATGAGTTCGGCCACGCGCTGGGCCTGCCCCACAACCACGCCACGCGCAACGACGAGAAGGCCTACGGCACCGCCATCATGGGCGGCGGCAATTACACGCTCGGTTCCTCGCCCACCTTCCTCACCGAGGCCTCGGCCAAAATGCTCGAGGTCGCCGACTGCGCCCGGCCCGACCCCAAGCCCGAGCGCCGCTCCAAGCACGTGATGAAGGATGTTGCCGTTACCTTCGAGAAGACCCGGCACGGCGTCCGCGTCGCCGGCAAACTGCCCGTGCCCAACGACATCCACGCGCTCATAGCGGTCTATGACAAGGACGAGTGGCTCGGCGTGAACAACAACTACGACGCCGAGACCTTCGTCGTGCCCATCGCCGCCGATGGCCGCTTCGACTACATCATGCCCTACGCCGAGATCCACCCCGGGCGCACCCCCTACGTCCAGGCCCAACTCCGCTACATCTACAAAGACGGTTCCCAGGAGTTGCTCCGCCACACGCTCGACCCCAAGCCCGAGAAGGAGGAGTGAGATGCGCCGCCTGATCCTGTTTGCCGCCGCGCTCGCCTTGCCGCTCCTGGTGCTCGCCCAGACCGCGCAACCCGTCGAGCGGACGCTCAACGTGATTTACCTGGTGCCCAACGACTTCGGCCCACTGCCCGGCTATCGCGAGCGCCTCGGCAAGATCCTTCTGGAGATGCGCGACTTCTACAACCGCGAGCTGGCCCGCAACGGTTCGCCCGCGCGCCTCCGGATGCCCATCGACCCCGCCACCGGTCTCGTCGCGCTCGAGGAGGTGCGGGGCTCGCATCCGCTCGCGGGCTATCCTTACGAGGGCGGCTGGAAGGCCGCGCTCCCCGATGTCCAGGCCTACATCGAGGCCCACCCGCGCCCCGACCGCTCCGACCGCACGCTCGTGATCATCCCCACCTACAAAGACAATCCCGGCGTCCCCTTCTACGGCCTTGGCACGTTCTGCTTCGCGCTCGATTACGAAGGCTTTGACTACAAGGACTGCGGCAAGGACACCCCCGCGGGCGAGAAGTTCAAGCCGTGGTACGGCGGCATGGCGCACGAGCTGGGCCACGGCCTCGGCCTGCCGCACACCCACGCCACCAAGAGCCAGGCCGAGCAATTCGGCACGGCGCTCATGGGCGCGGGCAATCGTACGCTTGGCTTTACGCCCACCTTTCTCACGCCGGGCGATTGCGCCTTCCTGGAAAGCAGCCCGCCCTGCCGCGTCTTCGCGCCGCGCCCCTTGCGCAAAGCCGAGGGCTTCGTCCCCGAGGTCCGCCGCTGGGGGGGCACCGTCCGCGTCTCCGGCCGCCTGCCCGAGGGGTGCTCCGTCCGCCGTATCGTCGCGGCCTATGACAAGGACGACTTTGGCGGCGTGAACGACAACTACGACGCCGAATCCTTTGTGGTTCCCTTCGATGCCTCCGGCCGCTTCGACTTCGCCTTCCCGATGGCCGAGATCCATCCCGGCCGCACCGGCAAAGTCCAGATCCAGCTCCGTCTGGTTCACGACGACGGTACCATCGAACTCTTCCGGCACACACTCGATTGAGCCCTGCCCCGCCGCGCGGCACAAAAAAGCCCCCGACCTTGGCATGTAAGGTCGGGGGCTTTTTTGTTGTCGTTCGTCAGCCTGTCGATAAGTCTCACGGCGCATCGCGACCGGGGATGCGCCGTGTCTCGGGGTGAGGTACGGCGCGTCTCGGAAAATGACCCCGCTCCCTGATTGAAAAAGTGGATTTGCGCCATCCCCGGCCCACGTCGCCTTCAACAGGTTTTCAACAGATTTGCGAAAGTTATTGACAGGGGTTCGGGAGGCCACCCACGGCCAAAAAGAGCGCAAAGGGTGGCGCGGGCGTCGCCTGCAAATCGCGTCGGCACGGGGGTGGCGCGTAGCGATGTTCGTTTTTTGGTATGCTATAGGTTCATTTGGCGCGTTGCGGACGCGTGGCATTGGAAGGAGTCGGCATGGATTGCGAAGGGCTTGCGAAGGCGTGGTTGGGCGCGGCGTTTGAGGCGGCGGCACCGGGGTGTGGCGGCGGCAAGGTGGTGCCGTCGAAGGACAGCCGTTTCGGGGATTGGCAGTGCAACGACGCGATGGGGATCGCGAAGCGGCTGGGGCGGAACCCGCGGGAATTGGCGCAGGCGGTGGTGGGGGCGTTGCCGTTGCCGGAGATTTTGGAGAAGGCGGAAGTGGCGGGGCCTGGCTTCATCAACCTGACGCTTTCGGGGAAAGCCGTGGCGGCGGGGGTAGAGGCGTTGGCGGCGGATGGCGCGCTGGGGGTGCCGCAGGTAGGCGCGGGCGAGCGGGTGGTGATCGATTATTCGTCGCCGAACGTGGCCAAGCCGATGCACATCGGCCATATCCGCAGCACGGTGATCGGGAACGCGATCGACCGCATTTTGCGGGCGTTGGGCTATACGGTGATCGCGGACAATCACGTGGGGGACTGGGGGACGCAGTTCGGGATTTTGCTTGAGGGCTACCGGGAGTTCCTGACGGACGCGGAGCGGGAGGCGCTGACGGTGGAGCGCTTGGAAAAGGTGTACGTGCAGAGTTACAACCGCACGAAGGAGGATCCCGCGTGGTTGGAACGGTGCCGTGAGGCGTTGGTGCGCCTGCAGGCGGGGGACGAGGCGTGCCTGGCGGTGTGGCGGCGCTTCATCGAGATTTCGCGGCGGGAGTTCGAGCGGGTCTATAAGCGGCTGGGCGTGTCGTTCGACCTGTGGCGGGGGGAGAGTTTCTACCAGCCGATGTTGGGCGAGACGGTCGAGCGATTGAAGGCCGCGGGGCTGGCCACGCAGAGCGAGGGCGCGTGGATCGTGGATATGAAGGACGAGGGGCTGGAGGTGGCCATCGTGCGCAAGCGCGACGGAGGCTTCAACTACACCACCACCGACATCGCCACGGTGCGGAGCCGCGTGGCGGAGTTCGATCCCGCGCGGATCGTCTACGTGACGGACGAGCGCCAGCAATTGCACTTCCGGCAGTTCTTCCGCATCTGCGAGAAGATGGGGCTCTGCGGGAAGGCGCGGCTGCAGCATGTGTGGTTCGGCCTCATGCGCCTGCCGGAGGGAACCTTCTCCACGCGCCAGGGCAACGTGATCAAGCTGGAGACGTTGCTGGACGAGGCGGCGGCGCGCGCGCGGGCAATCGTCGACGAAAGCCACCCGGATTGGCCGGAGGCCGAGCGCGCGACCCTCGCGGAGGCAATCGGCATCGGCGCGGTGAAGTACGCGGATTTGTCGCATGACCCGACGACGATGATCGTCTTCACCTGGGACAAGGCGTTGGCGCTGGACGGCAACAGCGGGCCGTATCTGCAATACGCGAACGCGCGCCTGAATTCGTTGCTGGAGAAGTATCGCGCCACGGTGGGCAAGGAGCCCGCGGAGCAGCCGTTGGCGGTGGGATCGCCCTCGGAAAAGGCGTTGGCGCTCCATCTCTTGCAGTATCCCAACGCCGTGGCGCGGGCGGGCGAGCTGTGCAAGCCGAGCGTGCTGGCGGATTATCTCTATCAGTTGAGCCAGCTCTACAGCTCGCTCTACCAAGGCTCGCCGGTGCTGAAGGCCGAGCCCGCGGTGCGCGACGCGCGCATCCGCCTGTGCGACGCGACCTCCAAGGTGTTGCGCGGCGGGTTGACGTTGCTGGGCATCCCGACCCCGGAGCGGCTGTGATGGACGTGGCGTTCTTGGCGGAGATGACGACGGGGCCGATCAAGGCCTTCATCGATTCCGACGGCGTCGGCCAGGCGATTGTCTTGTTGCAGCTGTGCATGAGCGTGGCCTCGTGGGCGGTGATCGCCAAGCGGATCCTGGAGTTGCGCGACCAGTCGTGCCGCTCGGCGCGGTTCGTGGACGACTTCGCGGTGGAGGAGGACCCGCTGGCGCTCTATTACAAGCGGTATGCCTTCCAGGACACGGCGATGGAGAATATCTACCGACGGACGTGCGAGCGTTTGGCGGCGCTCATCCCGGAGCGGCAGCGCGTGCTCTTGCGCACGGATCCGGACACGCCGCTGCGCCTGGGCGCGGCGCGGATGGAGTTGGTGGAGAGCACTTGCGTCCACGCGACCGACGAGGAGACCGTGAAGTTGGGACACGGGTCGACGATTTTGGCCGTCATCACCAGCTCGGCGCCGCTCTTGGGGCTTTTCGGGACGGTGTGGGGCGTGATGTTGGCCTTTCAGGCGATGGCCAACAGCGGCAGCGCGAACATCGCGGAATTGGCCCCCGGCATCTCCTCGGCCTTGCTGACCACGGTCGTCGGCCTGATCGTGGCCATCCCCTCGACCATCTTCTACAACGCGCTCCAGGCGAAAATCGAGGCGAGCGCCGTGCAGGTGGAAGGCTTTGCCGAGGAGCTCATGGGCAAGCTGACGTTGCACTATCGCAAGTCGGAGGGTTGAAAGGTGTTGCACCGCCGCCTCAATCGATCGCGAGCCCGCGCGCGTGGCAAGCCGAAGGGGGAAATCGACATGACCCCCATCCTCGACATGACCTTTCTGCTGCTCATCGCCTTCATCATCACCTTCCCCGCGCTCCAGAACGGCATCGCCGTGCGTCTGCCAACCGCGGGCGGCGACCCGTTGCCTACGCAGAAGGAACCGCTCGCCGTCACCATCCGGGCGGATGGCACGCTCTTCCTGGGCAACGAGCCCGTCTCGCGCGAGACGCTCGCGGAGCGTGTGCGGGCGGCCGTCGCGGCGGATCCGGGCCTCGCGGCGCACATCCGCGGCGACGAGGGGCTCAGCTACGGTCAAATCATGGAGGTGGTTCGCCTGTTGCGCCACGCCAACCTCACGAAGTTTTCCTTGGTCACCGAGAGTGAGTGAGTATGCCAAAGACCCCGACAGCCAACGCAAACCAAACGCGCACGGACGACGCGCCCGCGCCCGCCGCGGCGGTGGTGACGCGGCGCCGGGTTTTGGGCGTGGCGGTGTTGCTTTACGTGGCGGTTGCGGCCATTGCCTTGGCCTCCTACGATTGGCGCGACATCCCGTGGCTGTGCAACCCGCCTTCGCCGCCCGATGGGCTGGTGGCCAACCGCATCGGCAAGTTGGGCGCGTGGCTGACCTTTCTGGGCTATGGGTTCGCCGGGCTGGCCTATCGCTATCTGGCGCTGCCGCTCCTGACGTTGTGGGGGGCGTTTCTCCTGCATGGGCGGGTGCGGTTCTTCCGTTTGCGCGTGCTGTGGCTGTTCGCGCTTTACATCGTCGCGGCGTGCCTTTTCCAGACCTATGGCGGGGACACGGGCGAGACCTTGCCGCTCTTGGCCAACCTCAACCTGCTCCCCAATGCCGGCGGCGCGCTTGGGCAATGGTTGGTGACGGGGCACCTGCGCGCCTGGTTGGGCGACGTGGGGTTGCAGCTCTTGCTGTGGCCGCTGGCGGTTTTCCTGTGTCTGCTCATCGTCGGCGTGCGCAACTGCCTGTTGTTGGCGGTGCGGCTTTCCTCGGCACGCGCGGCCATGCCGCTCGCCGAGGCCGAGCCCGTCATCCCCGCCACGCGCGCCGTTTCCCGGCCGGCCGATGAGTCCGCCGCGTTCGCGGAGGACGGTTGCGCGCCCTCCACGCGCAAGGGCTTCTTCGCCAGGCTCTTCGGTGCGCGCGCGGTGGAGGAAACCCGCGAGACCGATGTCCGCGATTTGCTTGCCGAGGCGCACACCCGCCAGCGCGCCGTCCGTCCCGCGCCGGCCGCGAGCGAGTGGGCGCCGCCCCCCAAGCCGGCGGAGCCCGCGCCGCTCTTCGAACCGCCCCGGTCGCCGGAGCCTGAGCCGCTGACGTTGGATGGCGACGGCGCCGGCCGCCTGCGCCCCGTCTCGCCCGAGAAATCCGTCACCGCGCCCGTGCCGGCGGCCAACGACAACGACCTTGCGCCGGGGCCGGCGTTCACGCCGTACAATCTCCCGCCCATCGATTTGCTTGACCCCATCCCGCCGCGCAAGGGCGACGCGGACGACATCCCTACCTCTATCGCCGCGATCGAGAGCGTCTTCCAGCAGTTTGGCATCGATGCGCGCGTGGTGGGGCAGGTGCGCGGCCCCGTGCTCACGCAATACGAGATCGCCCCCGGGCCCAAGGTGAAGCTGGAGAAGTTCCGGGCCTACGAGCGCAACCTGCTCATGGCGCTGCGCGCCGCCAGTATCCGCATCCAGGCGCCCATCCTGGGGCGCGACGTGGTGGGCATCGAGGTGCCCAACGCGGTGCGGCAATCCGTCACCCTGCGCGAGATTTTGGAAGGCGAGGTCTGGCGCAAGGCCGAGGCCAAGATGGCGTTGCCTTTGGCCATCGGCAAGTTGGCCACGGGCGGGGACTTGGTGGTGGATCTGGCGGAGATGCCGCATCTGCTCGTGGCCGGCGGCACGGGCTCCGGCAAATCCGTCACTGTCAACGATATGCTCGTCGGCCTGCTCATGTGCCGGCGCCCCGAGCAGTTGCGCATGTTGATGGTGGATCCCAAGCGCGTCGAGTTCACGGCCTATGACGATTTGCCGCACCTGCTCAACCCCGTGGTCGTCGAGCCCAAGAAGGTCCTCTTCACTTTGCGTTGGGCCGTGGTGGAGATGAACCGCCGCTACAAGCTGCTTCAGCGCTATGGCGTACGTAACATCGCCGACCTGAACCGCCGCGTGGACAAGCCCGCGCCGAACCGCGAGAACCCCACCTCCAAGTTGCCCTACATCGTGATCGTGATTGACGAGCTGGCCGAGCTCATGCTCACTGTCAAGGCCGACATCGAGCCGCCCATCACCTCGCTCACCCAGAAGGCCCGCGCCGCCGGCATTCACCTCATCATCGCCACCCAGCGCCCTACCACCGATATCATCACCGGCACCATCAAGGCCAACATCCCCGCGCGTCTCGCCCTGCGCGTCTCCCAATCCAACGACTCGCGTACCATCCTCGACCACACCGGCGCCGAGAAACTCATTGGCAAGGGCGACATGCTCTTCTCCTTCGGCGGTGAACGCATCGTCCGCGCGCAGTCCGCCTGGCTCAGCGATGCCGAGATCGAGCGCGTCTGCGACTTCATCAAAGAGCAGGCAGGCCCCGCCTTCGACAACCTCCTCGCGGGCTCCATCGAACGTATCCGCGAGGACAAACCCGCCGACGACGTCAATTCACTCATCAGCGAGTTTATCCCGGATGCCCCCGCCCCCGCGGACAAGGACGTGGATCTCGGCCCCATCGAGGATCTCAGCGACGAGGGCCTCTACCAAAAGGCGCTGGAATACATCCGCCAGACCGGCCGCTTCTCCACCTCCGCCCTCCAACGCCGCCTCAAAATCGGCTACAACAAGGCCGGCCGCATCACCGACATGCTCGAGGAACGCGGCATCATCGGCCCCGGCGGCAAGGCCGGCGGCTCCCGCGAGATCTTGGTCGATCTCAACGCCATGGAGCGCGAACGCCTCACCGGGACCGACGGCGAAAGCGCGGCCTTCGATACTCGCTCTGCCGCCGCGCCCGACCCCTTGCCGGAACCCGACCTTTCGCCCACGCCGGGCGTTCCGCCCGAACCGTCCGACGAGGACTTTGACCTTGGTGACTTCGACCCCGACTCGTTGGACATGCCCACCGTCATCCACCCCGCAAACCAAGAGGACAATCATGGCACTCGGTGAAATCCTGAAGCAGAAACGCCTCGCCCGGAATTGGACGCGGGAATACGTCGCCGAACGCACGCACCTGATGGCGCGCGTCATCGAGGCGCTGGAAACCGAAAACTTCCGCAAAATCCCCGCGCCCGTCTATGGCCGCGGCTTTATCCGCCAATACTGCGCCTTGCTCGAAATCGACCCGCAGCCGCTCTTGGACGAATACGCCGCCGCTGTCTCCGGCGGAAGCGGCCGCACCGCCGTCACCCGCCCCGCCGTTCACGACCTGCCCGCCCGTCCCGTCGAGCCCATCCACACCGGCGGCCATAAGACCCTCCCGCCCAAAGAAAAGACCCCGCCCGCGCCCATCGCCTCCACCCACAAATCGGTCGCGCCCGCCGAGGATTCTTTCACCGCCGTTCCCAAGCCCGAGATGCGCCCGCAGGCCGGGCCGCCAGCCCCCGCGCCCGCCCAAACGCCCCTCTCCGCCGGGCCCGCCTCGGTCGCCCCGTCGCCTGCCAAGGCCGAGGAGCCGGAGACCTTCACGCTTGATGGCGGCGCCATCCCCCCCGAGCCGCCTGTGCCCGCGAAAAAGCCCCGCCGCGCCACGGAGGGGCGCGCCGCGTTGGCCGACCTCTCCGTGCGCCCCGCCGCCGCGCACGGGCAGGGCATTTTCGGCCCGCAACACCCGGTGCCGGACCCTGTGAGCCCCTCCATGCGGACGCTTCGCAGTTTGGGCGCCACCGTCATGCGTCTGTGCGCGACCCTCGTCACGCACCTCACGCGCCCCAAGGTGCGCCGCATGGGCGACGCGCATCCGGAGCCGCTTCTCTCGCGCCGCACCCTGCAACGCATGGCCTGCGTGGCCGGGGTGCTTCTGGCGCTCACCTTCGTGGTGCTCGTCTTCCGCTATGTCTTTCGCCTCTCCTCCACGGCTGAGAGCGAGCTGGGCGTCGCCGCCGTGCCCGCCGCCGGCGACTTCTCCCCGCGCCCCGTCGCCCCGCCCCCGCCGCCATACTTCAAGTGAGCGCCGCGTACATCGGCGATAGCAAAAGCGCCCCGGCCACCATTGGCCGCGGGCGTTTTTTTTTGCGTCCGGGCAAAACAACGCTTGCGGTGGAGTTCGCTCCAAGATTTATGCTGTGGGTGTTTTCTCTAAGGAAAGGAGTCTCGCATGATCTTCAATCGACGTTCGTTTTTGGCTGCGGCGGCCTGTTCCGGCGCGGCGGTGGCCGTTGGGAAACCCGCGGTGGCACCCGTGATGGCGGGCGCGCGCCCGGTCGGCGCGCCGCCGGCAGGCTCGCGCGTGCTCATGCCTCATCGGCGGGTCATCGGCCGCGGCGAAGCCGCGATGGAGGTGTCCGCCGTTGGCCTGGGCTGCATGGGGATGAGCTTCCTGCGCGGCACGCACCCGGATCGCAAGACGTGTATCGCGCTCATCCGCCATGCGGTGGAACAGGGCGTGACCCTCTTCGACACCGCGGAGGCTTATGGCCCCTTCGAGAACGAGGAAATCGTCGGCGAGGCCTTGCGCCCTTTCCACGGCGAAATCCCGCTCACGACAAAGATTGGGTTCACTTACGAAGGCGCTCGCTACACGGGCGTCAGCAGCGACCCGAAGGTACTCCGCGCGGCGTTGGAAAACGCCCTGCGCCGCTTTCACACCGACTGCATGGACTTGGTCTACATCCATCGGCGTGATCTCACGCGCCCCATCGAAGAGGTGGCCGAGACGATGTTGGGTTTCAAGAAGGAAGGCAAGCTGCTCCGTTGGGGACTCAGCGAGGTCAGCGGCGGCACCCTCCGCCGCGCCAACGCCATTTTCCCCGTGACGGCGTTGCAGAGCGAATATAGCCTGACGTGGCGCGAGCCGGAAACCAACGGCGTTTTCGCGGCCTGCGCGGAGCTGGGCGTGGGGCTTGTGCCCTTCGGCCCAATCGCCAAAGGTTTCCTTGGCGGCTTCGTGAACGAGTGCACGATTTACGTGGATACGCCGGTGGACAACCGCAAGACCTTCCCGCGCTATACGCCCGAGCATATCCGCAAGGCGCTGCCGCTTCTGGCCGCGCTTGAGGAGTTCGGCAAATCGCGCGGGGTCACGGTGCCGCAATTGGCGCTTGCGTGGTGCTTGGCCAAAGCGCCGTGGATCGTGCCCATCCCGGGCACCTGCCGCCTGGCGCATTTGGAGGAAGACCTGCGGGCGGCCTCCATTACGCTCTCGGCGGACGAGGTGGCGGCGTTGGATGCGCTCACGGTAGCCCATCCCGTCGTGGGTGACCGCTACCCGCCTTCCGAGGATGCGCGCGTCGACCGCGAACCGTGACGGTGCGGCAATGCTGCTCGGCCTTCGTGGGGAGAAACTTCCCACGAAGGCCGGTTTTTGGTGTAATACGTGTCAGGAAAGGAGTTTGGCATGAACATCCGCGAAGTCGCCGAGCGCACGGGACTGACCCCGGACACGCTCCGTTGGTACGAAAAGATTGGCCTGCTGGCACCCGTCCGCAAAATCGGCGGCAGGCGGGATTATTCCGAGCGCGAGGTGCGCTGGATCGGTTACATCAAGTGCATGCGTCGCGCCGCGCTTCCCGTGGACGCCATCCTGGAATACATCCGCATCTACCGCAAAAACGCCCCCGACTCCAAGGCCAAACGCCGCGCCATTCTGGTGGAACAGTACGAACTTCTCAAAAAGGATCTGGAGGAACGGCAACAGGCGCTCGACTATCTGCGCCTGAAAATCGACTGGTTCGATGGCCGCGTGACGAACCTTGAGGACGCGCTTAAAAGCGCTCCCGCGGATACATTGTTGTCGGGCGACCCGGAGTTGGCCGACGAGGCCCACGCCCGCGTCGCCGGCGTCGCCCCCAACATCCACCATCCCAACGAGAAGCCGCCGGCGCCGTGACGTACGGAATGTCAATCGATTTGTGCGGGGCTCGTGGGAGAACCTGGGAAATACGCATGGGGCAAAGTACCCTTCGAGGGGTGTACGGGGCGGCGGACGGCGAGGTGTCGGGGAAGGCTTTGCGTTGCGTGGCGAGATTGGGTATAATGTGGGGAGATTTCAAGGAGCAAGCATGAGCGCGACGATTGAGGAAATCCGGCACAGCGCGGCGCATTTGGTGGCGTCGGCGGTGTGTTCGTTGTTCGATGATGTGAAGATTGACATCGGCCCGGCAACGGATGACGGTTTTTATTATGACTTTGATTTGGCGCATCGTTTGAGCGCGGAGGATTTCCCGGCGATCGAGAAGACGGTGCGCAAGCTGATTGGCGCGAAGTTGCCTTTTGTGCGCGAGGAGTTGACGCGCGAGCAGGCGAAGGCGCTCTTCAAGGACCAGCCGTACAAGCTGGAGCGTTTGGCGGACATCCCTGAGGGTGAGCCGATTTCGATTTACCGCACGGGCGACTATGTGGACTTGTGCCGCGGGCCGCACGTGGCGCACAGCGGGTGCGTGGGCGCGGTGAAGCTGATGAGTGTGGCGGGGAGTTATTATCGCGGCGACGAGCACAACAAGATGCTTCAGCGCGTCTATGGCATCGCGGCGGCTTCGCAGAAGGAGCTGGACGCGATCGTGCGGCGCATCGAGGAGGCGAAGCGCCGCGACCATCGCAAGCTGGGCAAGGAACTGGAACTCTTCACGATTACCGAGAGCGTGGGGCCGGGCTTGGCGCATTGGTTGCCGAAAGGCGCGCGCGTGCGCGTGGCCATCGAGGATTATTGGCGCAAGGAGCACTTCCGCCACGGCTATGAGATGCTGTTCACGCCGCACATCGGGCGGGCGAATCTTTGGGAGACCTCCGGGCACCTGGGCTTCTACAAGGACAGCATGTTCCCCGCGATGAGCGTGACGGAGGGCGAGGGTGGCAAGGTCGTCCAAGAGGCCTATTACGTCAAGCCGATGAATTGCCCCTTCCACATTCAGGCCTATCTCTTCAAGAAGTGGAGCTATCGCGATTTGCCGTTGCGTTGGGCGGAGTTGGGCACGGTTTACCGTTACGAGAAGGATGGCGTGCGCCACGGCCTCTTCCGCGTGCGCGGCTTCACGCAGGACGATGCGCACATCTTCTGCGCGCCCGAGAAGATCGAGGACGAGATCCGCTTCACCGTGCGCTTCTGCCTGCGCGTGTTGCGGCGCTTTGGTTTCACGGAAATCTCGGCTTATCTCTCCACCAAGCCCGAGAAGGCGGTGGGCGACCCCGCGAAGTGGGAGCAGGCCACGAACTCGTTGCGTCAGGCGTTGGAGGCCGAGGGGCTTGCCTACGAGGTGGACGAGGGCGGAGGCGCCTTTTATGGCCCGAAGATCGATATGAAGATCAAGGATGCCTTGGGGCGCGAGTGGCAGTTGGGCACCATTCAGTTCGACTTCAACTTGCCCGAGCGCTTCCACCTCACTTACACCGGCGAGGATGGCCAGGAGCACCAACCTTACATGGTGCACCGTGCCTTGCTTGGTTCGTTGGAGCGCTTCTTCGGCATTCTCATCGAGCACTACGCCGGCGCGTTCCCCACTTGGCTCGCGCCCGTGCAGGCCAAGGTGTTGAACATCACCGATGCGCAGCTCCCCGCCGCCAAGGAGGTTCTTGCCAAACTGGCCGCGGCCGACCTGCGCGTGGAGGGCGACTGGGCAGGCGACAAAATCGGCGCGAAGATTCGCAAGGCCACCTTGGCCAAAGTCCCCTATATGCTTGTCATCGGCGGCCGCGAGGCGGAAGCCGGCGTCGTCGCGGTGCGCAGCCGCGAAAAAGGCGACTTGGGCACCATGACCCCGGAAGCCTTCATCGAGATGGTCCGCAAAGAGACCTCCGAGGAACCCTAAGAAAACCCACGAAAAGGAGTCGCCGCCTTGGCACTTACCCCTAAACCCCGGCAGGAACAGAACGCCCGCAAGAGCGCGTCCTTCATCCGCACCAACTACAAGATTCGCGTGCCCGAAGTGCGCGTGGTCGATGCCACCGGCAAGATGCTGGGCGTGATGCCCACGCGTAAGGCCCAGGTGTTGGCCGAGGCCGCCGGCCTGGACTTGGTGGAAATCACTCCCACCGCCCAGCCGCCCCTCTGCAAAATCATGGACTACGGCAAGTTCCGCTACGAGGAAAGTATCCGCCAAAAGCAGGCGCGCAAGAACGCCAAGGCCACCCAGGTCAAGGAAATCAAGTTCCATTCCGGCACCGACGTAGGCGACCTTACGCGCAAGGTCAAGGAAATCCTCGGTTTCATCGAGCAGGGCAACAAGGTCAAGATTTCCCTCAAGTTCCGCGGGCGCGAAAACGCTCACCGCGAGCTGGGTGTGGAGATGATCGAGCGTGTCATCGAGATGTGCGCCGAGAAAACCACCGTGGAGCAGGCGCCCAAGCTGGTCGGCCGCGACCTCTCCGCCCTTCTGGCCCCAAAGTCCACCAAAGGCGGCGCCCGCAAGGCGCAGTCCGGCGAGGCGGGTTCCGCCGCGCCTCGCCCCGTGCCCGGGTTGAGCCCCACCGGTGGCGCCTCGCGCCCTGCCACCGGTCTCCACCCTACCCAGGGCTGATGCGCCTCCTGCTCGTTGGCCCCGGTCGCATCGGCACCGCTCTCGTGGTGCCGCTCCAACGGCAAGGACACACCGTCGCCGTGCTCTCGCGCAGGGAGTATGGCGATTTTCTTTCGCCCGCGTACAATCCCGGCCCCGCTGTTGCGCGGTTGCCCGTGTGCGATGCCGCACTGCTCCTGGCAGGGCGCTTCGAGCTGAACGCCGACCCCGAGCGTATGGGCCAGGCCAA
Organism: uncultured Lentisphaeraceae bacterium; assembly: GCA_949289005.1. Classification (GTDB taxonomy): domain Bacteria; phylum Verrucomicrobiota; class Kiritimatiellia; order RFP12; family DVOR01; genus Spyradenecus. The sequence continues at coordinate 12,102 of CASEMQ010000039.1, read as the reverse complement.
CGCCACCGGCCCCATCCGCGTGGCCGAGGCGCTACACGCCCGCTTTCCCCGCGCCGCGTTTGTCACCTTTTTGGACGCGCGCATCCGCCGCGTCGAGGCCGACACCCTCCCTTCCGTGCGCGCCTATCTGGAAAGCAAGCGCCGTCTGGCGCGGTGGACGCTCGGTGCCGCCCACGCTTGGGGGCGCGCCACCGGTGCACGCGTGAACGCCATCGCGCCCGGCCCCGTTTTGCCCCCGCCAGACCGCGCGCACACCGAAAAGGCCGGCGATTGCCTCACGCCGCGTCCGACGGTGGACGACATTCTCCGCGCCGTCCGCTTTCTTCTTGAAACCCCCTCAGTCACCGGCCAAATCCTCTATGTGGATGCCGGCCAACATCTTCTTCGCGCTTAGCGCCTAGGGCGATATTGCGTTTCAGAGGCGTGTTTATGCGGTAAGTCGCGTTTCGCCGGGCACAAAAAAGCCGCGCACGGACACCAGCGTCCGTGCGCGGCTTTTTTGTTGCGTTTAGGGCGTGGTGGCTCCCTCGGTGTCTGTCGTGAAGAGGTCATCGGGGACGTCGGGCAATGGGCGTGGCGCCTCGTCGGGTACGCGACCTGCCGGGGTGGGCGACAATTCCGCCGCGAAGGTTTGCCATGCGTCGCAGACATCACGCCAGTCTTCGGCGTGGTCGTCATCGGCCCGGAGGGAAGCGAGCGTTTGGATGCGGGCGTTCAGGTGGCGCAACAGGCGTTCGCGTTGGGGCGTGGTGGCCTTTTGGGCGGCTGTGCGCAAGTTGGCCAATTCCTGCCTGGCGGCGGCGAGGCGTTTGGTGAAGGGGTCTTTCGCGGCGGCGGCGAGGTCGTCCCGAAACTCGGCGGTGCGCGAGGGGCGGGTGGCAAGGTAGGTCCGGGCGAGGACGAGCGCTTGGGATGGCTTGAAGCGGAGGGCCTTCCGGAGCGCCGTTTCCTGTTCGGCAGACCAGGATTCGCAACGTTCCAAGACGGCGGCGGCTTCCTCGGCGGCGGAGCCTGTGCGTTTGGCTTGGGCGCGCAGGCGCATCAACGTGTTTTCGATGTTGCTTCCGATCATGAGGCGGCGCGGGAGCGTTTTGTCGACTTTGAGCGCCATGCCGTCGATGATGGAGCCAGGCGTGGGCGGGGGGATGGCCGCGAGCGTTTGGCGGAGGGCGGCCTTGAGGTCGGAGAGGTCCGTTTTCGGGGTTTGGGCCCAGACGATTTTTCCGGTTTGGTCGCCGATGTAGGCGTAGTGCGCACCGCTGCATTTTCGCACATCGACAAGGCTGAAGTCGTAATAAGTGGGGAGGCGGTTGCCAGAGGCTTGGGAGAGTGACAAGACGGTTTCTTTGGGGGTGCCGCGGACGTAGGAGGTCAGGAACAGGACGCGGGGGTCGTCGGCGTAGTCGTGGGCGAGGTTGTTGAATAACTTGAGCCAAGCCAGGCTTTCCGGGACTTCGATGGACCAATCCACTACCACCGTCACTCTGCCGGTGAGTTCGCTTGGGCGCACGGCGGGGCCGCAGAGGTGGTTTTCGGGCCAGAGGCCGATGTGGTTGAAGGCGCGCGCCGGCATGGTGACGGCAAGGAGCCCTGCAAGCAGGAGTGGGGCGTGGCGGTGGAGGCGGGGCATTTCAGATGGTCTGCGCTTTGGGGTCGGGGTCGATGAGGGTGAGGACACGGTAGAGTTCGGAGACGCCCCAGGCTTGGGCGCCGGTGCCGCAGGGTTCGTGGGGCGCGTCGCCCATGACACATTCGGGGAGCTGGGTGACGCAGTCTTGGTTCGCGAGGCGTTCGGCGGAGGCGAGAATGGCGTGGGCGATGGGGCGCGCGGGCTCGCCGTAGAGGCGGAAGAGGGCCTCCGCGTAGAGGGGGAAGGGAAGAGTCCAGCCGGTGCCGTTGTGGTAGGCGGGTTTGCGGCGGGTGTCTTCATCGCCTTCGTAGCGCCCCCAGTAGGGGTTGTGCGGATCGTTGAGGAGGTGCCCGTCGCGAACGATGGGGAGCGCATGGCTGACGGGGCGGTCGGCGAGGGTGCGAATGGCACCGGGGAGGAGGAGGCATTCGGTGGCGCCAAGTACGGATTGGGCGAGGTCGGGGTCGTCGCGGAGGAGGCCGAGGGTGATGGCGTAGAGTTGGTTGGGGCGGATGGCATCGTCCGGCTTGGCTTGGCGGGCGCCGATGCCTTGCTCGGCGTAGAGGCAGTCGGACAGGCCTCCTTGCGGGAGGGGGAAGAGGGTGCGGAAGGCGCGGCGGACGCGCGTGGCGAGGCGTTTCCATTTGGGGGCGACTTCGCGGCCGAGGAGGTCGAGGAGGCGAACCCAGAGGGCTTGGATTTCGACGGCGTAGCCGTTGCGCGGCGTGCCGGCGGGGTAGTTGGTGTCCATCCAAGTATAGTGGGCGGGAGCCCAGACGAGGCCGGTCTCGGGGTCTGCCTTGATGCCGTTTTCGGTTCCGGAGATGTAGTGTTCGGCGATGGAGACGAGGATGTCGCGGAGGGTGCGGCCGCCGCAGTCCAGCGCGAGGACCTTTTGGGCGCCGTTCGCGGCGATGGCGTCGTCGGCGCAGACGGCGAGCCAGAGAGGGGCGTCGACGGTTTCGCGGTTGGCGTCGTCTTCGCCGCGGATCATGTTGGGGATGGTGCCGTTGCGCTCGAAGCGGCCGAACTCGCGCAAGACGTCAAAGACGATGTCCCAATCGCCGGCGGCGGCGATGCCGCGCAGGGCGATGAGGGTGTCACGCCCCCAGTCGAGGAACCAAGGGTAGCCGGCGATGATGGTTTTGTGGGCATCGCGGCGGACGATGTAGTTCTTGAGCGCCAGCCGCATGGCGTCTTTGATGGGGAGCGTGGAGGCGGGGAGTACGCCGCGCAGTGCGGGGATGGGGGGCAGTGCGGGCGTGGGCTCGCCGGCCACGAGGGAGGCTTCTTGGCCGCGGTCGAGCTCGATATGGAACCACCCGGGGCTCCAGAGGTCGCCGGCGCCTTCTTGGCCGCGCGCGGCTTCTTCGGGGTGGGGTACGTTGTAGGCCCAGGCGGCCTCGGGGTTCCAGTCGGCGCCGGCCATGGTCACGGCGAGACGGGCGTTGGGCTCGGGGGTGAAGTCGAAGCCGTCGGGGCGGTTGACGATGGCTTTTGGCCAGTCGCGCTCGGGGCCGGTGTAGGCTTTGGTCTTGCAGTGGAAGTTGCGCCATTCGATGTCGGGGCGGAGGATGAGGCCGACGGAGACGGCGGGGTCGCGGAAGGGGCCTGTGTTGCGTTCGCGCTTGAAACGGAGCACGACGCGGTTGGCGCCCGGCTCGAGGGCGACGCGCAGGGTGATGGGCACGCGCCGCCCCATGCCGCAGGGCGCGGAGAAGCGCCATTCGGCGGCGGAGCCGTCTGGCGCGACGGTGACGTGCACCAGGCAGGAGCCGACAAGTGGTGCGGAGAAGCCGTTGCAGAGAATCCACGCGCGGCAACGGGTGAGGAAGATTTGGCGGTCGACGGGCACGCCGGGGTGACGGTTGAGCGCCAACAGGCAATCATATTGCGAGCGGATGTCGCTCCACTTCAGGCGGAGTTGGGCCATGGCGCCGGTGCCGTTGGTGAGCAGGGCGCGGGCGGTGGCCAGGTCTTTGACTTCCAGACCGGAGAAGCGGCGCTTGACGCGCCCGGTGGTCTCGCCTTGGCCGAGGGCCCAGACGGTGGAGCGGTGGCGTTGGGCGCCGGCCGGGGTGTAGAGTTCCGCGGCAAGCGTCAGGCGGACGGTGTTGCGCTGGGGGCCGCGGTAGGCATCGAACGCGCGGCGCACGGGCAACATGAGCCCTTGGCCGCCGTTGGCCAGGGAGAGGGAGTGCCCGGTGCTGACGGCCGCACCCTCGACATCGAAGAGCGTCACACGGAAGGGTGTGGCCGCGGTGACGAAGAGGAGCGCCCCCGTGGGCACGATGACTTCGCGGCGCAAATCCGAGGGGAGGCTCAGGGTGACGGCGCGGTGGTTGGCGAAGGCGCAAGGATCCTCGATGAAGCGGTTGGCCAGCGCGTTCAGGTCGTCTTTGTAGAGGTCGACGGGCTGCTCCGTCCATTGGCGCGTACGCAGCGCCATGACCAGACGGTAACGCTTGGTCAGGCCGGCGATGGGGGCGGCGTCGCGCTGATGGGTCGCGCCGTCCACGGCCGTCAGGTCGCCGGGGCGCGAGGAGAGGCAACGCACTTGGCCTGGCTTGAGCGGCATGCGCAGGGGGTTCACCAGGCAGGGCTTGCCCTCGATGAGGTCGTAGGCTTCGCGATAGGGGAAGCCCGAGGCATCGAAACTGACGCTTTGCGTTTGCTTCCAGTCGAGATTGGCCAGGATCAGGAGCGGGTCATGGCTCGGGCGCGAGCGCGTGAAGGCCAGGACGTTGCCACCGCCGCGTTGCGCCATGGCGATTGTCGTGTCGGGGCCGAAGAGTGGGTGCGTGCGCAGGATGGCGTTCAGGCGACGGATGAAGGCGCAGGCGTTGTCGGCCGCGCCCCAGTTCAGGCCGCCGCAACCGTGGACGTCGATTTTCTCCTGGGCGTACCATTCCACGCCGGCGGTGATGCCGAAGCCACCCTGCTGGGAGAGCATGGCCGAAAGCGCCAGGCGCAGACGCGCCCATGCCGGCGAGGTGGCGGCCAAGCGGTTGTTGTCGTGCGTTTCGGCGAAATGGATGAGGGGGCCGCGTTGCTCCGAAAGGCGCAGGGTGTTGGGCAACATCGCCTCGAAGGCGCGCCGGTCATAGGTCTGGAAGACTTCGGAATAAGCCCAGTCGAGCCCGGAATCGCCAATGAGTGCCTCGGTGGTTGCCATCGGGCCGCCAAGCCCTTCCAACAGAAAGACCGTGTCGGGGAACTCGCGCCGCACCAGCGCCACGATCACGTCCCACGCCGCCTTGGGAATCATGTAGCCCGCGTCGCAACGGAACCCATCGACGCCCAGGCGGCACCAGTGCAGGAAGACATCCGCGATTTTGCGGCGGAGCGCCGGCTTGGAATAATCCAGCTCCACCAAATCGGCCCACGTGACGCCCCACGCGCCGGGCGAATGGAAGGAGCCATCCGCGTTGCGCTTGTACCACTCCGGGTGATGGATCTGGAAAGTTGCCGCCCAACCGGTGTGGTTCGCCGGCAGATCCATGAAGAGGAAACCATCGTGGGCATGGACCGCCGCCACCAGTTCGCGGAATTGGTCCAGCGGCGTGGCCGAGGTGTCGAACTCCGCCAAGGCCGGATCCACCGACAAAAAGTCAAGCCCCGCGAAGGGCGAGCCGTAGCGCCCCATGCGTGCGTAGGTCGTTGGGGTGGGGTGGATGGGCAACAGGAGCAGGTTGCGAAAGCCCAACCCCGAGAAGATGTGGTCGAGGTGGCGCGCCAACGAACGGAAGGTCCCGCTCGGCGGGATGACGGTGTAGCCCGCGGCATCCAGCGCCTTCTCCTCGTCGGCAAAGGTCTTGGGCACGAAGGGCGCGGCCATGATTGCGCCGAACTGGCGCGTGAACGCGGCGTAAATCGTGTTGTCGGCCGCCGTGTGGGCGGGGGCGACTTTGACGATGAGATTGCCGCCTTCCGCCCATTCCGGCACAGGTGTCTGGTTGGGGATGAAACAAATCTTGCCCGCGAAAACCCCGACTTCCAACAAGGGGATACGCACCCGCCACGCCCCGCGACCGCATGGATCCATCGGGATGTCATGCCAGTCGTCGCCGCTGATCAGCCGCGCCTCGTCCACGTGTGCCAACACCTCCCGCTGATGCACCGAGGCCGCCCCCAGATTTGTCCGGAAGACCATGCGCCCCGCGCCCTTGCCTTCGCGCGTGGCGCGAACTTCCAAAACATCCCCCACCCAGCGCAACAAGGTTGAGCCCGCGTTCGGTTCCTGAGCAATCATTCCGTCCTCCCTCTCATGTTACCCACAGTATACCACTCCCCGCCTCGGATGGCAAGCGCCAACCGCGTCCCAAGGGGAAAATCCGTCCGTTGTGCCGCGAACATCGCGCCGCATCGCGCAAAAGAATGTATCGCCACTATAAGCGCTGAGCATACACGGATGCGACGGCTTCCCGTCAAAGGCAAAAAACCAAGGGCGCCTCCCCTCCGAGAGGCGTCCCCAAGGCTTTGCGTGGGCGTTGCCCGGCGTTAGGCCATCTTGGCGTAGGCCTGTGCCGTGCGCGACTTTTTGCGGTCGGCCGTGTTGCGTTTGATCACGCCCTTCTTGGCGGCCTTGTCCAGCTTCGACGCGTATTTGGAAATCGCCTCAAACGCGGCCGTCTTGTCCCCGGCGGCCAACGCGGCCTCCACTTTCTTGCGATACGTCAACAACTCGCTCTTCACCGAGCGGTTACGCAGGTTGGCCTTGGTGGCGGTCTTCACGCGCTTCGCGGCGCTTTTGATGTTCGGCATTGCTTTGTCCTTGCAGTTGCTAAAAACCCACGAACGGGCCGCCCGCAGGCTGCCTTCCCGTTCGATAAGCGCATAACATACCACATCTCCCACGCAAAACGCAACCTCGCACGGCGCGTTTGTCGTGCGGAGTGCGTGTGCGCGGCAAGGGCGTGGGCTGCGCACGGCGGTATGCATCCATGATTTTGGCGTGTGCGAGGGCTGTTTTTTGCGCGGCGCTGTGTTACTTTGGCAATGCTTAGTGGCGAGGGGTCGGCCTTCGCCCGTATCTTGGAATGGAGCATGTTATGGCGGATTTGCGATTTTCCGGTTTGTCGCGGCGCGCGTTTTTGGGCGGAATGGTTGGCCTTGCCGCGGGGTCGGCCTTCGGCGCGGGGACGGGCGCGGCGGGCGATGGCTTCACCTTCATCCTGTGCTCAGACCTGCACGCGCAGGACGTGCCGCAGGGTGAGACCGTCATCCGCGACATCGTCAACGCCGCGCGGCGGGAAAACGCGGATTTCATCATCCAGATGGGCGACTTCATCCGTCCGGATGCCACCGCCCTGCGCGAAATCTGGGAGAACAAAAACCCGGCGACGGGCTTTGCCGGCGGCCGTTATTTCGCCATCGGCAACCACGACCTCGATGCCGTTGGGCGCGAGGCCTTCTGCGCGGCCTACACCGACACGTCCGACCCTTACACCCCCGAGGCCAAGCCCTACTATTCCTTCGACCACAAGGGGCTCCATTTCGTCATCCTCGACGGAAACGAGACCAACACCAAGTTCCGCCTCACGGAGGCGCAGATGGCGTGGCTCCGTGCGGACTTGGAGGCGGCGGCCGGCCGTTGCGTCCTTTTCTCCCACGAGAGTCTCGACCACGAACTGGAAAACGGCGCGGAGGCGCGGGCGCTCTTGGCCGACGTCAACCGCAAGGCCGGTTGGCGCAAGGTGGTGGCCGCCTTCTCGGGGCACAACCACAGCAGTTACGACCGTGCCATCGAGGGTATCCGCTATATCCAGATCAACTCCGCCTCCTACGTCTGGATCAATCAAGACTCCAAGGTCGCCAAGCGTTACCCGCCGGAAATCGTCGACAAATACTCGCTGATGAACAATTCCATCACCTACGACCGCACGCTCTACGCCGTGGTGCGCGTGGACGCGCGCGGCATCCACCTCACGGGCGTCAAAGGCAAGTTCCTGCCGCCGACCCCGCAGGATCTTGGTATGGCCGATCCCGACTTCGCGTTCAACAAGTGCCCGCTCGTGCCATGGATCCAAGACGCCGAAATCCCCTTCCGCGACACCCCGCCCGCGCACGCCTAAACTTTTGTCCAAAGGAGAAATCATGAAACACCGTCTTATCGCCTTGGGCCTCGCGGTATTTGTCGCGCTCCCGCTCCTCGCGGAATGCCACCGCCTTGACTTCGCCGGCTGGCGCATGGCCGACGCCACCAACTATTTTCTGGAGGACCTGCGTGGCGTCTTCGCCTCCGACACGGCCAAGACCGGACTCTCCTCGGCGCGCTCCTTCACCGTCATGGCCACCCTCACAACGCCCAAAACCTTCCGCGACTACGCCGGTGCCATCAGCCTCGGCGTCCCAAGCGAGACGCAACTGACCCTCACCTTCCCGGGCCACAACGCGGATGGCCGCCCCTACATCTCCTCCGCGGGGCTCATGGACGGCACTTGGTACGTCCCCGCCGCCACCTTTAACACCCGGAGCGACGGGGGTCGCAAGGTCGCCATCGCCCTCGTCTACAATGCCGCCGACCGCTCCGTCGCCCTCTGGCTCGACGGGAAAAAGGTCGACTTCGAGGGTGATGGCATCCCCACGCTCAAGGAGGGGGCCGCCATCACCCATCTGCGTCTCTCCGGCCGCATGAACGATCCTCAAAATGGCAATGCCGGCCACTACTTCACGGGCGGCGCTTACGCCGATGTCGCCGTCTTTGACGAGGCGCTCGACGCGTCCGCCATCGAGACCGGCTCCGCCCTCGCCGTCGCCGTGGGGGAGGATGCCGTGCGCGTGACGCTCAACGCGGATATCCCAACTGCTTGGGACGCGGCGTGGAACGGCAAAGACGTGGTCATCTCCGGAACCGGCACGCTGACGCTTGGCGCGGCGACGGTCGTCGCGCAATCCGCCGCGCCCCAAGCCGAACCCAAGACCTTCACCCTCACGGCGGGCACGAACTTGACCGTCTCCGCGCCGCTCGGCGCGACCATCGCGACCGAGGCCGCCGCGGCGGCGCCCTCCGCCTCGCTTGCCTTTGCCATTGCCGGCATTCCCGCAGGTACGACCACCGGGGATTACGGCCTCATTGTCGTCCCCGACGGCACGCAAACCGTTGCGCCCGGCGCCGTGACGCTCCCGGCCTCCGCCGCCAACGCCGAGCTCTTGGCCATCGACCCGGAGGCGGGCACCTTCACCGTTCGCGTAATCACGCAGGACACCGAAGGGTTTTGGGTGCTCAACACACCCGAGGATTACGACTGGTACCTCACCCAATGCCCCGAGAACGCCAAGGTGCGCCTTGGGGCCGATATCGTCATTGCCCAATCCTATGAAGTCGCCGACGAGGATTTGTCGCAGGTGGCTGAGTTCGATGGCGCCGGCCATACGCTGACCCTTGCCGAGGGCGCGACCATCACCGGGACGGGCGCGAACATCGGCCTGGTCGTCACGCAGGCGCGCCCCGATGGCACCGCCGTCAAAAATCTCAAGGTCGTCGTCGCGGGCACCATCGCCGGCGGCACGAGCAATCTTGGCGCGGTCGTCGGCTTCGCGGGCAATGGCTCGGCCATCTCGGTCTCCAATGTCCATGTCATCGTCTCGGGCAATCTGAAAGGCTTGGGTTCCTGCGGCGGCATTGTCGGCGGTTATTGGGCGACTGCCGCCAACAGCATTGCCGATTGCCGAGTCGATTTGCTTGCCGATGCCACGCTCTATGGCGAGGATGGGTATCGAGGCGTGGGGGGCGTGCTCGGCGCGCTGCGCGGGGGCGGCGGCGCGGTACGCGATGTCCTGGTCGTCGCGCAGGCCGGTGCCCGGGTGGAGGGGGCGACGGCTTCCGGTCGCGCTTTGTTGGTGGGTTATTTCGACGAAACCGGCACCGTCGAGAACTGTGCGGTGGTGGATCTTGGCGCGGCGGGCGACAACCTTGCCATCACCGCGCATGGCACGCCGGCCACGTGGCAGGCGACCGGTGCGGTTGCCGCGCCGGGGAACGTTTCACCCCTGCCGATCGAGCTGCTCTCCGGGACGGTCGCGATGGGTGGGGTGGGGGTGCTCGCGCCCATCCTTCAAGGCGCGGGGTTGACTGTGGCGGACTGCGCGTCCGAGGCGGGCATCTGGACGTTCACGGGTGACGGCGGCCAAGGTCTGACCGTCGCGGGCACCACCGCCACGCCCGATGCCACGGACACGCTGAACTACGCCGTTGCCGTCCCCGCCGTCACCCCGCCTGAAGGCGCCGTCTACGACAATCTGTTCCGCGGCACCTGCACGCTCTCCGCGCTCACCGAGGATGGCTTCGCCGTGCTGGACTCGGAGGCGGACTATGCCTGGTACCTCACCTCCTGCCCCGAGAACGCCAAGGTGCGCCTCGGCGCCGATGTCACCGTCACGGGCGATTACAGTGTCGCCGAGGCGGATTTGGACAATGTCGCGGAGTTTGACGGCGCGGGGCACACGCTGACCCTTGCCGAAAATGCGCGACTTCGCGGGGCGGAGGCGGACATTGGCCTGATTGCCACGCGTGGCAGGGCCAATGGCGGCACGGCAATCCACGACCTCAAGGTCGTCGTCGCGGGCACCATCTCCGGCGGCACGAGCAACCTCGGCACAATCGTCGGTTACTCGGGCTCGGGGTACGCCACCACGCTCGCCAATGTCCATGTCGCCATCGCGGGCACCGGCAAACTCGAAGGGTTTGGTTCCTGCGGCGGGCTCGTCGGCGGTTATTACGGATCCGGCGACAGCAGAATCGCGGATTCCTCCGTGCGCGTGCTCGCCGGGGGCGAGATTGTCGGCGAGGATGGCTATCGTGGCGTGGGTGGCGCACTCGGCGCCATGCGCAATGGCGGGGGCACGCTCTCCAATGTGCGCGTGGCCTTGGAGCACGGCGCCACGCTCTCGGGCAGCGGATCGGCCTCAGGCGTCGGCGCGTTGGTCGGGTATTATGACAACGAGGGCGTGAGCGCGATTGAGACGTGCGCGGTCTTGGACAAGGGGGCGACCTTCACGGACGCGACGGTGGGCGACCCCACGAAGGCTCCCTTCAACGCGGCGGTCTACACGGTCGTTTCCGCGCAAACGCCTTACGCCGCAGCCGCGATTTGCCTGGACGGCGAACAGCTCGTGGAGCAGGGCAGGCTTACGCTCATCGCGGGCGGGACGGTCGCTCTGGCCGGTGCCGAGGCCACCGAGGGGTGGGAGGTCGTCCCCATCGCCGAGAGCAACGCCGTCTCCATCGTCGCCCCCGCCTCCATCGCGGGTGGCGCGCGGGGCACGCTGACCTATCGTGTCAAGGGTTTCGAGGACAGTCCCCTCACACTTGCGCTGGCCCAGCCCGCGTTGGTGGCATTACCCGAGGGTGCGACCGCCGCGCAGGCCGCCATCCTGCGCCAAATCGCGGCGGCCAACAATCTGGGCTCCGCCACCCTCGCACTTGCCGAGGGGACGACCCTGGAGGCCGTGGAGCGCTTCGTGGGCGTCGTCGCGGCGGATGCCGCCTCCGGCACGCTCACGCTCGATTACGACTTCGACGTCACCGCGATTGACATCGTTGGTGACACCGCCGAGGTCACGGTCACACTCGCCTCGCCTATCGGCGCCGCGGATTTCGCCGACGGCACCGCCGTTTTGCTTGTCCCGACTGAGGGAGAGGCGACCTTGCAACAGGAAGACGCCACCCCCGCCGACGCCCCCGCCGGCACGCGCCGCATCCGCTTGGGTTTGATGCCCGGCACTTGCCTCTTCCGGGCTGCCGCCACCGCGGCACGGTAAATCCCGGCGGTCACCGGTGGCATTCCTTTGTTGAAAAGTTTCCCGCTTCCCGCCATTGCGCGACACGGCGTATCTCGTCCCGGGATACGCCGTGTCGCGATCGGAGGTACGGCGTGTCTCGGAAAATGACCCCGCTCCCTGATTGAAAACCTGCTTTTTCCCCGTCTTCGCACGCGCTCGTCTTCAACAGGTTTTCAACAGATTTCGCAAAGTTATCGACAGGCTTGCCGATGGGTGGGGAAGGGCGAAGCGGACGAGACGGCCTGCCGGGGCGAAGCGGCCGGCCGCGACCCGAAACGATGACGCGCCACGCTTTGCTCCCGAAACGGCGCGACCGGTGGCGTTCCCCCGGCTCCCTAGGTCCCTCGCTCCACCCGCACATGCGCGACTTTGCCTTTCTTTTGTCCCTTTTTGCTCGATTTGGGTCGCCTCGCGCAAGTTGTCCGTAATGTGTCAATTGAAAAGTGCACCGAAGGAGGGATAGATGGTTGGTTGAAGTGTCATTGAAAAGTACACCGGCCCTCTCTGTCCCTCGGGGCGGCATGCCGCCCCGAGGGACAGAGAGGGGAAAAGGTCAGGGGTTTTGCGTCATAAAGAGCCTCCGGAGGGTTTTCTCGCACTGTTGGCGGAGGAGGATGGCATTGAGGTGGGGTGGCGGCGGTTGGGGAAGGAGGGCGTTGAGGCGTTGCCAGGGCGTCTGGGGCGCATCG